>JBEHXV010000039.1:0-44663 GCA_048498515.1 Bacteroidota bacterium
TAAAGCACTATTATTTTGTGCAATGCTTAACCCCGATGAAGGATTGGTGATGTTTGCCAGGATGGCTGCAACAGCAGGGTTTGGGTTATCTGCCGGATTTACAAGTGGCGACAGCTGGCTCACATCTCCACCAAACAAATTGGTATAATCCAGGTCTGTATTCTGCATAATGGTGGTGCCTACAAACGGATAATAAGCGGCGCCATAATTTAAACCGTTGTTTCCTGTACTGTTCCTGAAATTGGCAATATCGTTGGTATATAAAATCGGATCAGGGTCTTTACCGCCAATAATATCAAAAATGCTCATGGCGGTTTGCATTTGAGTACATTGCTGCAACATGGCCTGCATTAAAGTAGCATTGTTATCGGGCGAAAGCAGGGTTGCTTCGGGGCAGATATAAAAGGTTGGCTCCTGCTCATTCAATAATAAAGCAAGGCCTTTCAACAAATCGTTTAATTGCACGTTTGGATTAATAACCTGGTCACCGGGATTACCGGTTTTTTTAGATGCCGGCCCGTAAGAACCAACCGATACAATGTAGGCGGGACCTCCTCCATTCTCATAAAACAACCTCACACTGTTATACAAATAGTAAATGGTATTGGGATCGGGAAGAATGGAATAATAAGTTCCGTTAATAACCATGTAATCTCCCTTTTGCGGCTGGCCGTTTTGCTGAACCAAATAATATTGCGGGGCATATTGTTTGGCTGGACTTGCCGGAGGGGCCGGATCGGGAAAACAAAAAATGGCCTGAAACTCGGCAAAGGAGGTAATTTTTACAGGAACATTTAAATACGATTTTCCCTGGTAATAAGCCTCAGGCGTATAACCTACAAAAGCAGGTACAGCCGTGGCAACAGGTGTTACTGAATTGGGGAAAGCACTTAATTCGTTAATGTACACACCCGGAGATTTAATATTGGGATCCAGCATAAGTTACGTGTTAAGGTTATTGAAAAAACAGAGACTATAACAAAGATAAAATTTTATTGATGGTTTCAAAATGCCGGAGCCCCTGAATTATGTTTCTATATCATTAACAATCCCTCACTTATTTGTTAATGTCGTTGCCTACTGTTTCAATTTTTTTGGTTTTAGTGATCTCTTTAGCGGGATCATCCGCGGTGTTGTAGTAGTTTTTTGTCAGTGTAAGGGCACAACCCGACGTTAAAATTGCCAAGGCAACAAAAGTGCTGGTTAAAACGAATGTTCTTTTCATGATGTTAAGTTTTAATTAAGAATGGTGTTTTCTTAATTATTCGCAAAATGCATGAAAAAATCACAGTTTTTTATTTATTTTTTAAGGTTATGTTGTAGATACCCTACATTAATATATAAGTCTTTACAAAGTAGCGCGCAGGCCTGTCAAAACGCGGCGCCGGTGAGGGGTGAATTTTAATTTTTTTAGTTGAGCCTGAAAAACCTTTAGTGTTTTTCAGTTGCGAAACTTAAAAATTAAAAGAGCGGGCTGCGATCGTTTTGACTTGTCTTTTTGTTTCTTTTTTGACTAAGAAAAAAGAAATAGAAAATATATTAATTTAAACCTACACTCCTAATACAAAATGTTTTTTTAAAGCACCGTGCAGCTACAAAATGAAAGGAATTAAGGCTTTTGTCTTGCTCTTATATTGCACGTATGCCTCACCAAAATGCCCGCCCAGCCATTCTTCTTCCAGCTTAAGCTTGCGCCAGAAAGAAACGAATACGATGGCTACAGCCAGTATGCCACGCCAATCGCCCACAATAAGGGCATTGCCACTATACAATAACAACAAGCCGGTGTAAATAGGATGACGGATATAAGCATAAGGCCCTTTTTCAATTAATTCATGTTCCTGTTTTAACTGAACCGATACACTCCAGTTTTTACCAAGCAAATAGCGCGACCAGCAAGCCAGGAAAACGCCCGCTACACATAATACATCGCCAATAATACCCACCAGGTTCGAGTGCGGCACAAACTGTTCACGCAGCAGGGAATGTCCGTACCATTCGCCGGGACCTAAAAGCACAATACCAATGAGTAAAGGAAACCAGTAAAACAGGAAGCGTTTAAAAAGCGGCTCACGGTATGCTGTTTGTTTCACTTTGAACGAACTTGCCAACCAGTATAGCAAAAATACGACCCAGGCAAGTCTTAAAATAATTTTTATGGAAGGATGCATTTTTACTAAAGTTTAGTGTAATAAAAAAGACGCAATGTGTATTGCGTCTTTTCTTAGTAATGAATTATCTTATAAATGTATTACCTCTCCATACGCTGCTGCGGCGGCTTCCATAATGGCTTCGCTCATGGTTGGATGCGGGTGAACGGTTTTAATCAATTCGTGTCCGGTAGTTTCCAGTTTACGGATAGCGACAATTTCAGCGATCATTTCCGTTACATTAGCACCAATCATATGAGCACCTAATAACTCTCCGTATTTAGCATCGAAGATCAATTTAATGAACCCGTCTTTAGCTCCCGATGCGCTTGCTTTACCCGATGCCGAGAAAGGAAATTTACCAACTTTTAAGGTATAGCCTTTTTCCTTGGCTTGTTTCTCAGTCATGCCCACGCTCGCAACTTCAGGCTGGCAATACGTGCAACCCGGAATGTTGTTATAATCAATGGCTTCGGTATGTACACCCGCAATTTTCTCAACACAGGTAATGCCTTCGGCAGATGCTACGTGAGCCAATGCCTGTCCGCCAACACAGTCGCCAATAGCGTAATAGCCGGCAACATTGGTAGCATAGTATTTATCTGTTACAATTTTTCCTTTATCGGTTTTAATGCCTAACGCTTCCAGGCCTAAGTTCTCAATATTAGCCTGGATGCCTACAGCCGACAAAACGATCTCTGCTTCCAGCACTACGTTTCCTGTTTTAGTCTTAACAGTTGCTTTCGAAATATCACCTTTTGTATCAACGCTTTCAACAGACGCTTCTGTCATCACTTCGATACCGATTTTTTTCAACGATTTTTCCAGTTGTTTTGATACTTCTTCATCTTCTACCGGAACAATATTTGGCAGGAACTCTACAATGGTTACCTTGGTTCCCATGGTGGCATAAAAATACGCAAACTCAACGCCTATGGCTCCCGAGCCAACCACTACCATTGATTTGGGCTGTTTTGGCAAATTCATGGCCTCGCGGTAACCAATAATTTTTTTACCGTCCTGTGGTAAGTTTGGCAACTGGCGCGAACGGGCGCCTGTAGCTATGATAATGTGTTTTGCTTCAACGGTACTTACTTTCCCATCGGCAGCTTTTACTTCTACTTTTTTGCCGGCTTTAACGGTTGCCGTTCCCATAATCACATCGATCTTGTTCTTTTTCATTAAGAACTGAATGCCTTTGCTCATGCCATCGGCCACATCGCGGCTGCGTTTTACCACAGCACTAAAGTCAGCTTTAATGTTATCGGCGCTAATGCCGTAATCTTTGGCATGGTTCAGGTATTCAAACACCTGCGCGCTTTTCAATAAAGCTTTGGTTGGTATGCAACCCCAGTTAAGGCAAATGCCTCCAAGGTTCTCTTTTTCAATAATGGCTGTTTTTAACCCCAATTGCGAAGCGCGGATTGCAGCTACATAACCGCCCGGACCGCTTCCTATAACAATAACATCGTAGTTCATAGTGTGTTTTTTAGTGCTGCTAATATAAC
Source organism: Bacteroidota bacterium (assembly GCA_048498515.1). Classification (GTDB taxonomy): domain Bacteria; phylum Bacteroidota; class Bacteroidia; order B-17B0; family Aurantibacillaceae; genus UBA4416. The sequence goes on from JBEHXV010000039.1 coordinate 3,659, forward strand.
AGTTTTTTATTTAAGCAAAAGCATTAATCCTGCTTCCGGATCCCGTAATATTTTTCCAAAAACAAATTCCTGATTTTTAGAAATCCCTGTGGCAAATCAAAATTTGGCACAAAAACCAGGGTTTTGACTCGGTTTTTGTCATAGGTTATTTTTAAGGTGTGAACAGGAAAATCTCCACGTGAAAGCTCATCAAAAGAGCCGCTTTTATATATTGTAAAATCGGTGTAATTCAATAACCTGGAGAGGTACAGGTATTCTTCTTGTGAAATATCCAAATGTTTTGTCACTAGCTTGAAATTCTTCAAATCGGGCCAGTTTCCTTTGTATTCAAACTTCTTGTATTGGCAATCAAGGTTGCCATGTTCATCCATGGTCATGTCAAAAACAGGGCAGTCCCCATAACAAGGCGTTGTAGAAAACTCTACTTTTTGTATGCTATAATTTGTAGGAGTCGGATTGTATTCTATAAAACCGTCAAATTCATGTACATATATGTTAGTATGCCAAAAATACTGTACCGTATCATTATCTCCGGGCGAAAAATAGTTAACAAAAACCGCATTGTATCGGTCAATCGTATGCACTTTAGAGATCACGCAATTGGTAAAAACCTGTTGAATAAATTGGGTTTTGTATTTGCAGCCCATTGAATCTTCGATGGCAAACACATAATCTCCGTACTCTGTATCGCCTGTTACAAGCAAATCGGTATAGCCGTCGTTATTAAAATCGGCTTTGATCCAGGGACTGCTCTTATACTCACAATTTGAAGTATCGAAAAAGGAAAACTTCTTTACAACGGAGTTTTTTAAGATAAAAGAAATAACAGCGCTATCTCCCGATAAACTATCGATGTCATTTTTATGATAACTGATTTTTTTAATGGCCGGAAAAGAAAAAGACTCAAAATCATCTACCGGTTGATGTTTTTTTTGAAAAAAAAAAAACGCGATAAATGTAAGAGCTACTATGCCGGATAGGATTAAAATATGCTTTAACCGCATAAACTACTATTAGTTCCTTGAAATAATGGAGGTTGGCAATACCACTTTTTTATGCTGAAGGGCAAGACTTCCTTTCTCGTCAATCAGCTCCATGGTTAAGTTAGCGGCTTCAATGCCTATTTGTTCCAATGGCTGTGATACGGAGATAATGTTTGGTTTCACAAAATCAAACAGGCTGATGTCATCGAACGAGGCCATGTACACATTTTCCTTCTTCGCGTCAAAAGCCAGCTCGTTAAATACGTTTAAGCAAGCGGTTGCCAGGTTGTTGTTAAGCGTGTAAATGGCGTCAATTTTATTGGAATGTTTCAGGATCGGGATTAATTTCTCCCTCATATCGGCCTGGATGTTGTTGAAGGAAATTTCAAGAAGGTTTTGCGGTTTAAACGCAATGTTATATTTGGTCAGCGCGTCCTTGTAGCCCCTCACCCTATCGGTTAATGAACTGATGTGGGAAGGCGTAATGTTAATGGCTAAAATATTCTTGCAGCCTTTATGGATCAACAGGTCGGTCAATTCAAAAGAACCCTGGTAATTATCGGCTACCACATAATTGGATTCGATATTTGGTAAAAAACGATCAATAAAAACAATTGGAAAATTACGCAGGCGTTCCTTTTTAAAGAAATCGCCGGTAGTACTTGTGGTGGCAATAATTAACCCGTCAATAATATGTTGTTCGGCAAACAGCTGAATGAGCTTTTCTTCACGGTCAAGGTTTTCATCTGTGCTGCAGATCATGAGGTTATACCCTTTTTCGGCCAGGGCTTTTTCCACATGCTTGGCAATGTTGGAGTAAAACGAGTTGGAAATATCCGGCACCAATAAACCAATTAAATTGCTTTTACCGGTTCGCAGGGCACGTGCAAACACGTTTGGCGTATATTCCATTTCGCCGGCCTTTGCCAATACCTTTTCCTGTGTTTTTTTGCTAATGCCATAAGCATCGCCTTTACCATTAATAACCATCGATACTAATGTTTTTGAAACATTCAGTTCTTTGGCAATGTCTTCGAGTAATGTTTTTTTGACGCTCATTTTCGATTAACCGGTTATATTAACAAATATAACAAATTCTAAACAAGTTTAGATTTTTTTGCTAAATATTTTAGGGAAAATGCGTTTTTTTTCGAAAGTTAGTGTCACCCTGAGCGGAGTCGAAGGGTGAATGAGGCTTCGACTCCGCTCAGCCTGACAAAAAAGAAGCTATTCTAAAACGCTTAAACCAACTCCCTTATCACATCCAGGATAGCCGGATAAGTATTACCTACCACCTGTTCTTTTATTTCCTGTATATCAAACCATTCTACCCGCTCAATATTTTCTTCGGTCTGTGGAACCAGGGTACCTGTATGCCCCGTTTGCATGGCATACCAATAGGTTTTTTTTAAGGCAAAGGCCCCTTTGTAAGGATAAATATGGTAACTGGGCTCTAATGTTTTGGTAATGGTTAGCCGGTCAATCCCGCATTCTTCTTCACATTCGCGTATGGCTGCTTCCTCGGGGCTCTCGCCCTTGTCAATTTTTCCTTTGGGCAGGTCCCATGTTTTTAACCTAAAAATGAACAGGTGCTTTCCGTTCTTTTCAATGAGGCCACCGGCAGCAAAAATATATTTAAAGGATTGCCTGAATTTTTCGAGTCCTTCTTCCAAAGATGAAGTTTTAAATACCAATTCATCCTTCGTCGATTGGTTTATAAATAATTCGAAATGCTTGTAGACATCGTTGTTTTTTAACAAATCCAGATCTATAATTGACTGATTTTCTGTGTTTTGATTTTTTTGCAGAATGATAATTTTCTTTGTCAAATAATAGATCGTGATGTTCATAATTTGATGTGTTTAGTAGCGTTAATCCTTTTATTTTTGTGGCCCTATGACCATGACACCATTTGATGATGCGGCGCATAAAGTTGCCGAATTTTTATTACAAATCAAAGCCATCAGGCTTCAACCCGACCAGCCTTTTACCTGGGCATCGGGCTGGAAATCGCCTATTTACTGCGATAACCGTAAAACGTTATCCTATCCGCAAATCCGCACTTTCATCCGTCAGCAATACGTTAATGTGATAAACGAACAATTTGCAAAACCCGATGTTATAGCAGGCGTTGCTACCGGTGGTATTGCGCAAGGCGCTTTAATTGCACAGGACATGGGCCTGCCTTTTGTATATGTGCGCAGCGAAGCCAAAAAACATGGTTTGACCAACATGGTAGAAGGTGTGGTTGAAAAGGACCAAAGCGTTGTGGTGATCGAAGATTTAATTTCAACCGGCGGAAGCAGCATTAAAGCCATTGAGGCATTACGAGAACAAGGCTGCAAGGTAAAAGGCATGGTAGCTATTTTTACTTATGGTTTCGACGAAGCGGTTGAGAACATGAAAAAAGCCAATTGCCCTACCACTACCTTGTGTGACTATAATACGCTTATAGAGGTTGCCTTAAAGCATAAATACATTTCCGAAAATGACCTGGAGTCGTTAAAGGAATGGAGACAAAGCCCCTCTACCTGGAAACAATAATTGACGGTTTTGGCACATTTCAGCATACTGAGCAATACACATCCCACACAATCAACAACCGATAGTTTGTTTGATTTTATGGGCGACTTCAACAACTTTAAGCACTTATTGCCCGAAGATAAGATCCAGAACTTCGAATGTACTTCCGAACAGTGTTCCTTTGGCATTAAAGGCTTAATGCCTTTGACCATAAAAATAAAAGAACGCATTCCGGCATCGCGCATTACCTTTGAAACTACAGGCATTGCCAAATTTGTGTTTACCCTGCATATTCATTTGTTAGCAGATCAAAAAACAAACGTTGAGCTCGAAGGCGACATGAACCCCTTTATTAAAACCATGGCCGAAAAACCGTTGAGCGACCTGGTAAATACTATGGCAACCAAGCTGGCTGCTCTCAAAGTTTAACCCGTTCTTTATCGTCATGCTGCCACAACACGTTGTGATAATTCAGCATCTCAAAATAATAAAAGACCCTGAAACAAGTTCAGGGTGACCAATTCTTAAAAATCATATTTGATTATATTACCATGGAAAACTTTAAAATAAATGTCGCTATTCAACTGCTGCCAACAAAAGCAAGTGCCGATAAAATAGAATTGATTGACAAAGCCATTGCCTGCATAAAAGCTTCAGGACTTAAACACATTGTTTGTCCTTTTGAAACAGTGGTTGAAGGTACCTACAAAGAAATTTTTGAGCTGGTTGATAAGATAAGAACTACGACCTTAAGCAACGGTTGCGAAGAATTGCTCATCAATATGAAACTACATGCCGGCAATAAAGACCTGTTTTTTGAAGACAAGCTGGTGAAATATTCATAGAACAACTAAGAGCAGACAGCCACTTATTTTAAAAACAGATAAGAACAAAAAAGCGTCGCATGATATCATGCGACGCTTTTTTTGGTAGCTTAAATTAATTATTCAAGAATGATCTTCTTTGATTGGATCTTATCGTTTGAGATAATGTTTATCATATAAATCCCTTTACTGTGGTCAGACAGGTCCAGTTTATAATCCATACTTCCCTGGTTCAGTTCCATTGACTTCACTTTTTTTCCGGAGATATTGTATACCTCTATCAGGCCGTTTGTCATTTTATCAAGCGTAACGGTGAAAATATCGGCACTCGGGTTTGGGTAGACACTGAAATTGCTCTTTGCAAGAGTTTCTGTGCTTTCCTCATCACCTGTTGAATTGGCCATACGGTGCCCTCCGAACTGGTAGTTATTATCAATGCACAGGTTATCGATGTCGGCTGTTAACCTTGATCCCGGCAAATAGTTGACGTCATTACTGTGCTGAAGATAGGTGAGGGACGTCACAGTAGCATCAATGTCGAAGTATTGGGGGGAACCTGCGGCATGGGTTGTTCTTCCTGCATCTGTAAATACAGAAATGCGTCCCTTAGTACTGCATAAGCGTTCAACACTAACGTAAAAAGTGCCGGTGCTGATGGCAATGCCGGTTGCGGAAGAATAGACTATAGAACTTCCTGCCCCATCCCTGGAACCGCCCCAAATTTGCACAGCACCGGTAGATGTTGTGGCCACCTGCGCATAGATCACATCCTGGGAAGTTACCATAGGCTGGGCATTGTTATTGGTGAAAGCAGCGATGTAGTGGTGCGGATTTGTAGAACCTAAGCCATTGTACGCGAAATCAAAATCGGCGCGCCATTTATCATTTGGCAAAAACCCGATATTGCGCGTAACACGGTGAGGGTTTGGTGCATCGGCTGTTGCTTTAAATGAACAGTAACCCATTAATGTATTGATCGACACATCGGTGCCTGTCTGCGTCCACACAGGGCTGCCTGTTGAATAAATATCAATAACATCACAATCGATATGCGGGTTAAACGAGTTGAGGGAAATGGTAACAACATTAGAGGTATAGGTGGTGGTGCAGCCAACTGTGCAAATGCATTGGTAGAGCCCAACACCGGTGGGTGTATATGTTTGTTGGGTTGCACCCGAAATGTTATGCCATCCACTGGAGGGAAAAGCAACTGTGAATTGCTGCCATTGATAAGAGGCCACAAATCCCGGGGTCGGGTTAAAATAAGCTGTAAAAGGATCAGGAATGGCTCCCGGAACACATAAGGTTTGACTGGGCGATGCGGTTAAAACTGGTGAAGGTGGAATGGTATCCAACCTTAATCTGTCAATATACCCGCTGAGCGTTCGTTGTACTCCGGCCCATGCCACCACGCCATGCTGAAGGTATTTTAAAGATGCTGCGCCTGTTCCTGTAGCGGGATCAAAACCGGAGTAACAAATAGGAGAACCTGGTGCATGAGCCGTACGACCTGCATCCAGGAAAACGGATAATTTGATAGTACCTGCCGAAAGCCTTTCCAGGGTTATGTAATATGGATAATTGGCATTTAAAAGAATGCCACTACTGTTTGTGGAAACAGTACCATGCTTGGTTCCAATACTCACTGCGGCATTGGCAGGGCTTACATCACTTGGTGATTCAAACTTTACGCCTATGACATCAACAGAGCTGGTAGTGGGTGGGCTAATGATGATGCAGGTCGGATCCATTGTACTGGACGTTGCCGCTGCCAGCCAATGCGCCATCCCATTTCCCGAACCATTGGGAGTATATAAAAAGTCGAAATCCATCCTGAACCTATTCGTTAAAGAGGTATAGGAAGGATAATCAATAGGATACCAGATCCTTCGGAATGCATTACCTGTTGCATTACTAAAATTTACTTTATCGGCGGAAACAGCTACACCTGTATTGGTGTATGAATATCCACCGGGAAGACTGGTATAATTGTAAAGCCACTGGGAAAACCCTTCGATGGGCAGACAGGTTGCTAAACCTACCAAGGCCGCAACACACATTTTTTTTATCATATGAATATAATATTAGAAACTTCCTACTCTCTTAAAGCTTTTCGGATTCCGCTTGCACAAAAATGCCACAGATTATAATGGTTATCAGCCTGAACCCATTTTCGGCAGGAATTTGTTCCTGAAAGGCACAAAAAAAAACATTAACGGTCAACGCTAATGTTTTCTCAAATGACACAATGGAGGCAGGCTCAGCTCGCTGCGCTCATCAGTTGAAGGAATTCGTCTTTTTTTCGCCGGGAGACCTCCACCACCGATCCGTCTGCCATTTCAATAAAATTGCCATCGGTACGGATATACTTTTTTACCATTTTTATATTGATCAGGTGGGATTTATGGATCCTGAAAAATTCTTTTTCGGGCAACACCTCTTCATACATTTTCAGGTTTTTTGCCACCACGTATTTCTTTCCGTCGGTTGCAAAAAATATGGAATAGCCTCCATCCGATTCTATTCTCATGATCTCTGATACATTCAGGTAAAAGATCCCGTCCTTTATGGGTATTGCCAGGCGGTTGGCCATGCTTAACTTCTGAGGAACATCAAGATCCGGTCCGTCATTCCCGGATGGCGGGTTTCCCAGGGCTTTTTTAACTGAATCTACTGCAAGTACCAGCTCATCAATATCGATGGGCTTCAGTAAATAATCAAACGCATGATGTTTGATAGCCTTTAAGGCGTATTCATCAAAAGCGGTGGTAATAATGATCTTGAAATCCGATGACTGAAATTTCTCCAGCAGCGAAAACCCGCTCCCATTGGGCATTTCTATATCCAGGAAAATAAGATGGGGCTTATGCTCTGTAATAAGCTCATAGCCCTCGGCAGCGCTCGATGCCATGGCAACGATCTCTACCTGGCTGCAAAATTCCCCGATCAGTTTCTGAAGACTTTCTCTTGCTTTTTGTTCATCATCAATAATAATAGCTTTCATAGTACGCGGTAGTGGAGATGTAGTGATACTTAAGCTTTTTACATTTTTTCTCGAATATAGTTTTTATAGCAATTGTTTGAACAATGTAATTAACATTTGTTTCAAAAGGCACTTGTGAAATACAAATAACTATTTACAAAAAGAAATACCAAAGGGTTAAAAATTCTCATCATACGCTTTTTATGTTATACTGAAGTTAAGCAAAAAATGGCCTTGTACCTATCAATTGTATAAGTGCTGAATCTGAGTTTATAACTGATTGGTTTTAAACCATAAGTGTTTGATATAAAACTTCGACTCCGCTCAAACAGATACTATCCCAACACTCATATTATAGCAACTTATTTATGAGTGCTGTATTGCCAGTTCTGAATGACTATCAGTCAGAACAGATACGGCATACCATGTCAGTCCGTTTTATGATGATACGGAATGTAGATCTCTATCCGTGTGCCGGCGGGCTCCCTATTTTCATCGTAAAGATCGGTTACTTGTTCAAATATGGCATTGCCGTAGAGCTCATTAATCACAGAAAGGCGTTCTTTGGTGATGGACGTTCCAAAAGAACGATATTCTTCCAATGCATCTGTTTTTGCCGATTTTTGTCTCCCAATGCCATTATCTTCCACAATGCATTTCAAAAACAAATGCTCCCTGCTGATCTCTATTTTTATCATTCCCTTTCTTGATGAAGAGAGGATGCCATGTTTGATGGCATTTTCCACATAAGGCTGGATCAGCATGGAAGGAATTTCCGTTTTATCCGGATCCAGGTTTCCATCTACCCTGATCTCATAATCAAAACGTTTTTCAAAACGCATGGCTTCCAGATCGAGGTACAATTCCAGGGCCTTGATCTCTTCCGATAGCAAGATCATATTCTGATCGGAATTATTTAAGATCGTCCTGATGAGCCTCGAGAATTTGGATAAATAGCGGTGCGCCGCTTCATTGTTTTTATAGAGCACAAAATGCTGAATGGAATTCATGACGTTGAATATAAAATGCGGGTTCATTTGGGCCCTCAAGGCCTTTAGCTTTAAGCTGAGCAACAGGCGGTTAATCTCTTCATTTTTATTTTTCTCCCTGTGTTTATAGGTGATCCAGTAGTTTATTCCCCAATACAAAACAGCTATCAACAGGATAACAGAAGCTATTAAAAACCACCAGGTTTTCCAGAAAGGGGTAGCGATGGTAAATTTCAGAGATGTTTCCCCATTCCATTCACCATTATCATTAAGCACCGAAACGATAAAGGTATAATTGCCAGGCGGAAGCGTGGTGTACTGGATCTCACGGTCACGCGTATAATTCCATTGAGAATTTAAGCCTTCCATTTTGTAACGGTACTTTAGCTTTCCGGGATCTTTATAGGATAAAGCAATAAAACGGATCTTGATATTGTTCTCGAAATAAGCGAGGTGATACTGATTATTGATGAGCCTGCCGCTGTCATTCACAGTTACCTGTTTGATAGATAAGGACAATTTCTGCGGATCGCACACCGGCATTGCCGGATCAAAAAAGGACAAGCCTTTATCAGTCGCCACCCAGATCTTATGATCAAACTGATGAAGATCATAGACTTCATTGGAGATCAATCCATCGCGGGTTGTGTACACTTTAATTTTCCAGGAATCATCTTTATTCTTCACCAACCGGTTCAACCCTTTATCGGTTGCCAGCCATACTGTAGCCCCATCCACCAGTACCTTGGCTACATTATCACTGGAAAGGCCATTCATATGATTGATCTGCCGAACGCTGCCATTCTTATTAAGTATCAATAAACCCGCGCTTTTAGTACCTATAAATAAGGTGCCATCCTTTCCGTACATCATATCCAGGATCCGGTTGTGTAACAATAGATTGTCGGGGTACAAATGCCTGTAAGCGCTGTCAGCGATCCTGTATTCCCATAGTCCGTTAATGGTTCCCAGCAACAGCGTTTCCTTATCCTTTGTAAGGATCGCATTAAGGCGTTTTATTTCCGGGAAAAATTTATTTATTTTCTTTTCATTTAAAAAGCTATAAATGCCTTCCGAATTGACAAACCAGTAGGAGCCGGATTTTTCTTTGACCATTTTTATGAAAGCATTTTTGAAGACTTTGATCTCTTTATGTTTATTCATAAAGCCTGAGGCTATATTCCAGGAGAACCACAATTCCTGTTTTTCATAGTCATAGTAAAGGCTGGTTATTGCCTTATACCCAAACCTGCAGTCATAAGATTCGATCTTTCCCGAACGCAGGATCTTTTGAATGATGGGGCGTTGCAATCCCATGTAAATCCCTTCAGAATCCGAGGTCAGGCAAGTGATCCGTGCATCCTTTAATCCCGATGCCTCGTCGTAGGTCAATATTTTTTTGGACGGGGTATAATACACGGAATTCCCTTCGGTGGTAAACCAGAAGCCGCCCTGGCTGTCCTCTGCCACACCTGTTATGAACAGGTCTTTCAGGTAGTTTTTTTTATGCTTAAAATCACCGTTTTCAATATGGTACACACCTCCCATGTAGGTGCCTATCCACAGGTCATTGTCTTTATCCTCATATATCCAGTTGATCCTTCCGTTGAAGTGTTCTGTCTTGCTGACACTCACAGTATCTGTGATAATATAGAGAACACTATCGCGGGGGAATAGGATCTTTTTATTTTTTAAGCGTACAAATCTTGTGGATGGATGCAGGTTAAAAGCGCCTGTAAAAGTCCTCTGTGTCCCTTTTAAAAACCGGGTGTCGAATTTCACGGTATTTGTATCGGAGCTTATGTTGTTATAGAGATAGACCAGGCAATCGGGAACAGGCTCCATAACGGTGATGCCAGGCTTTGATGGATCCACTTGAGCATGTTTTTTTAATTCTCCCTTTGCAGTTACCTCAATAATGCCGTAACCGCTTAACCCTAAAAATACCGAACCGTTTTCAGCCACACAAAAAGAGGTTTTCACATGGCTTCCCGGTATCTGGTCTATCACATGATTGTATTTATACAAATGCATACGATCCCGCTCAAAATAAAATAATTTATTGGTGAGTGTCAGAAACCAGATTCTTCCTTTTGTATCTTCAAAAATTTCAAATACTGTATTATCGGTCAACCCTCCGCTTACAGGAAACTGCTCAAACTCATAGCCGTTAAAACGGTTCACGCCATTGTCGGTAGCAAACCACATATAGCCTTTCGAATCCTGTTTTACCTGGTAAACCCTGGAGCTGGACAAGCCGTGTTCCACATCGTACTGCCTGAAGGCGGGATGAGGATCCTGTGCAGCCACGCTAAAGAAGAAAAAGAAAAAACCGTACAAGAGTAGCTTAGGCAAATATTTTAAAACCGGGACCAAGTTTTCAAATATAAACAACATCGCCTATCAATTAGGTATAATCTGAAAAAATGCCTTAATTTTGCGCGGTGCAACAACACCTTACCAATCCCATATTTAAAACCATTGCTACCTGTGCCGATGAGCTGGGCGTGGATGCTTATGTGATTGGTGGTTTTGTACGCGATATTTACCTGGGTAGGGAAAGTAAGGACATTGATGTGGTAACCATTGGCAAGGGCATTGAACTGGCAGAATTGTTACACCAAAAACTGGGCGAAGAAGCGTATTTATCTGTTTTTAAAAATTTTGGTACCGCGCAGGTAAAATTCAACGACCTGGAAATTGAGTTTGTTGGTGCCAGAAGAGAATCCTATAACCGCGATTCGCGCAAACCCATGGTGGAAGATGGCACATTGGAAGACGATCAGAACCGAAGGGACTTTACCATTAATGCCTTAGCCATTGGGTTGAACAAAAACAATTTCGGAAAATTACTCGACCCTTTCAATGGTGTGAACGACATCGACCATAAAATTATCCGCACGCCTTTAGAACCGGAAATTACTTACAGCGATGACCCGCTGCGCATGATGCGCGCCATTCGTTTTGCCTCACAGCTCAATTTCATTATCGAAAAAGAATCGCTGGAAGCCATTTCAAGAAACAAGGACCGTATGGCAATCGTTTCAAAAGAACGTATTACCGATGAGCTCAACAAGATCATCCTCTCCCCTGTTCCATCGGTTGGTTTTAAACTGTTGTCAGATACCGGTTTGCTTCAATTGATCTTCCCGGAGATGATGAAACTACATGGCGTGGAAACCATTAATGGCAAATCGCACAAGGACAATTTTTACCACACACTTGAAGTACTGGATAATGTGGCGAAAAAAAGTACCAACCTCTGGTTGCGCTGGGCCGCTATTTTACATGATATAGCAAAGCCCGCTACCAAACGCTTTGAACCCGACCATGGCTGGACCTTTCACGGTCACGAGGACAAAGGCGCCCGCATGGTACCAAAAATTTTTGAGCACTTGCGCTTGCCCCTGAACGAAAAAATGAAGTACGTACAAAAACTGGTCATGCTGCATTTACGTCCTATTGTGCTGGCAAAAACCGAGATCACCGACAGTGCGGTTCGCCGTGTGTTGTTTGAGGCCGGCGATGATATTGATGACCTGATGGCTTTATGCGAAGCCGATATCACGACTAAAAATCCCAACAAGGTAAAACGTTATTTACAGAACTTTGAGCTGGTTCGCGAAAAGTTAAAGGAACTCGAAGAAAAAGACAAACTTCGCAACTGGCAACCACCTGTAAGCGGTGAGGAAATTATGAGCATTTTTAATTTACCACCCAGTAAAAAAGTAGGCGATTTAAAGAACGCTTTAAAAGATGCTATTCTCGACGGGATTATCCCAAATGAGCGCGAAGCCGCCCTTGAATTTTTAACCGCAAAAGCTAAGGAAATTGTTTAAAAACTCACCACGGAGACACAGAGAAACAGATATGTTTTTTTGTAGTTTCCTTTTTGAATTTGACAAACATTCCTCTTAAACCTGCCTCTAAAATCTCCTCCGTGCCTTCCGTGTCTCTGTGATGAGAAATCACTGAAAACCAGCCTGTTAAAATTTGATAATTATATTGAATTATACAAAATTTCATTAAGTTTGTAATCCTAAGTAAAATGTCGTTAGAATCCAATATAAAAGCCGTTATCAGGGATGTTCCCGATTTCCCGAAGCCTGGTATTATGTTTAAGGACATTACTCCTATTTTCCATAACCAAACGCTTTGCAATGAGATTGTGGATGGTTTTATTAGGGTGATTGGCACAAAACCCGATGCTATTGTAGGCATTGAAAGCAGGGGATTTTTATTTGGATTTTTATTGGCCAACAAACTTAACATTCCTTTTATCCTTATTCGTAAAGCAGGCAAACTGCCTTACAAAACCCATAGCTATGAATATGCTTTGGAATATGGGTCGGCAAAAATGGAAATGCACATCGACAGCCTTCAAAAAGGCTGGAATGTATTGGTACACGACGATTTACTTGCAACGGGTGGCACAGCCGAAGCGGCAGCTCAACTCATTAAACAACAGGGTGCCAATGTATGTGGCTTTACCTTTGTAGTTGAACTTGGATTTTTAAACGGTAAACAAAAATTAAATATACACTCAAACAATATCACATGTCTAGCACAGTATTAGAACCAAATGTAGGAATGAACTTCCAAACCAATGAAAATCAAAACGCCATTGCGGATATGATCCGCAAATTTGGTAAAGAAAGCATCTATCCTAAAATGATGGAATGGGATGAAGCACAGACCTTCCCGGTTGATGTTTTCAAAAAATTAGGAGAACTGGGCTTAATGGGTGTATTGGTTCCTGAACAGTACGGTGGATCGGGCTTATCGTATACCGAATACGTCACTGCTATTATTGAATTAAGCAAGATCTGCGGTTCCATTGGCCTGTCTATGGCCGCTCATAACTCGTTATGCACCGGTCATATTTTAGCCTTTGGTAACGAAGAGCAAAAAGCCAAATACCTTCCAAAATTAGCCACTGCCGAATGGATTGGCGCCTGGGGCTTAACCGAAACAGGTACCGGATCGGACGCTGGTGGAATGGCTACAACCGCCGTAAAAGATGGCGACTATTATGTATTGAATGGTTCTAAAAACTTTATCACCCATGCCATTACCGGCAATGTAGCGGTTGTTATTGCCCGTACCGGAAATAAAGGCGACAGCCATGGCATGAGCGCTTTCATTATCGAAAAAGGAACACCGGGTTTTAAATCGGGTAAAAAAGAAAATAAATTGGGCATGCGTGCCAGCGAAACAGCTGAACTCATTTTTGAGAACTGCAGAATCCATAAAGACCAGATGATGGGCAAAGAAGGCGACGGCTTTATCCAGGCAATGAAAGTGTTGGATGGTGGCCGTATCTCTATTGCCGCTTTAAGCTGCGGTATTGCACGTGGTGCTTATGAGTGTGCTTTAAAATATTCAAAAGAGCGTGAACAGTTTGGTAAACCAATTTCTCATTTCCAGGGCATTGCCTTTAAATTAGCCGATATGGCTACTGAGTTGGAAGCTGCTGAATTATTAACGTTCAAAGCTGCCGACCTTAAAAACCGCGGTGAGAAAATGACCAAAGAAGGTGCTTTTGCAAAATACTACGCTTCTGAAATTGCGGTTAAAAACAGTACAGAGGCTGTACAAATTTTTGGCGGTTATGGTTTTACAAAAGATTTCCCTGCCGAAAAATATTACCGCGACAGTAAATTATGTACTATTGGCGAAGGAACCAGCGAAATTCAAAAAGTGGTGATTGCCCGTGAATTATTGAAAGAGTAATCACAGCATTTTATAAAAATTAAAAGCTCCTTAATGATTCATTAAGGAGCTTTTTTATTTGTACATCATTGTGTATGAGAATAAGATCGGATTAAATTAATATTTTTTATTTCTTTTTTCTTAGTCAAAAAAGAAACAAAAAAGACAAGTCAATCCCGATAGCTATCGGGAGATCACAGCCCGCTCTTTTAATTTTTTAGTTTCGCAACTGAAAAACACTAAAGGTTTTTCAGGCTCAACTAAAAAAATTAAAATTCACATCTCGACGGCGCCGCGTTTTGACAGGCCTGCGCGCTGCTTTGTAAAGGTTTATGTATCAATATAGGATATAAACTAACAATAAATTGCTCAAAAGAAATATTATTAGGACAACGCAATTGTGTACTACACAATTGCCCTCATCAAGGAAAAATGTATAAAATAATCCAACCTTATTCTAATACGCAGTATTTATACATTAAGATAAGCGTTCCACAAATTTCAATTTTACGCTTTGTCCCTTATCATTCGTTAATTCCAGCCTCAACTCTTTATCGGTTAATTTTTCTATATCCCATAAAACAGTCGACTGATTATATAATAAGGGCTGAACGGCATTACCGGCATACGAAGAGTAATTGGATGAAAACTTTAATTTATTATGATGATCGAAAAAATTATAATCGGAAACAACAGAAATTGGATAATTACTCGTATTGATGGTTAAATAACTTACGTAATGTTTTGCAACATCGCCTCCCTTTTTGGTTTTGTAATATTTAAATTCCAAACTGGCATCACGCAAACTATACTTAATCGTATCGGTTACCCCCGACAGATTATAAACATATATCATTTCCTGGTCTACAACATCTACCCCATCCACCACACATTCTTTTAATAGCCAAAATGCCCTTATGCGCTTTTCGGGGCTTTCCACACTCAGCTTTCCATCTTCTGAGTATCTCTTGCAGGAACCAACAAGAAGCAACAAGGCAGCATAAAACAGGAGTGATATAAAGCGGCGGGGTTTCAATACAGTAGCGTTTAGGTAAAACATTCGGGGATCTTACTTCATAACTAAAGTAATGAATTAATCCTAAAACAAAAAATCCCCGCAGGTATGCAGGGATTTTATAGTTACTATTTCAAATACAAGTTACTGTATGATAAGCTTACGCGTGATCTTCTCATTTTTATAATGAAGGTTTACAAAATAAACCCCGCTTTGCAGTTTGAGGTCGTTTATGGTTACCGTATTAAATCCATTGTTCACATCTACTGTGCGCTCATAAATAGTTCTTCCGGCTATATCCATAATGTCTAAATTGAATTTTTCAGCAACCTTAGCATCTATCATTAAATAGAAATCGCCTGAGGCAGGGTTTGGAGCCAGGACATATTCGAAATGTGTGGCTGCATTTTCCTTAATACCTACAGCCATAGGACATTGTGCCGCGGTTGGATTAGCAATATAAGTCATGTTCGAAAAATCGATATAACAGGCATAACGAACACTGTCAATGAAGGGGTTACGGTTTCCTTGTATCGAATCAATAAAATCATTACGTGAGATCTCATATGCATCCGGTAAATCCTGGAAATGCCATTTTTTAAGGATGGCCTGATCCTGTCCGTAAGTAATGGTACCGCTGATCGGGTTTTTTAATTTCCAGTTTTGCGGTGTGCCAAAAGCATCTGTCTGTCCGTTATAAGCCGTTGCCATGTACATGATGGCCCTTGCAAAATCGCCTTTATGTTGATCGCGCGGTTCAAATACGGTGTGTCCCGCAGCATCCTGCCCACGACGCGATAAAAGGAAAGAACTTTGCACGGTAACTACTTCGCCTAATGGGTAGTTACTGCGTACGGCATTCACATCATCCTGGTTGGTAGGGAACAAATGATGCTGATCGTCGTATTCTTTTCTCTCTACATTATTTGGCGCCGCAGCCGAACCATCAGCAGGATTAGTTGGCATCCATTGGTGTGCATAGCTGTGTTCGCGGCTATAAGTTCCCCAGATCAAAGGTTCGGTATATACATATTGCTGGCCACTATACACGCAGGTAATCACTTTGTCGCCATTAGTTGTATCGCGCGCCGTAAATAATTTAATCATGGTCTCATCATAGTTTCCATAAAATATGGATTGATGAGGATAGATTTGTGCCGATAAAGACGTTAAGAAATTAGAGTTAGTAACACTTAGGCTGCTGTATTCAGTAGCCGACTGCATGGTTGATAAAGCGGTGAAACCTCCGGTTAAAGGACTTCCCGTTTTATAATTGATAAATGAACCCGAGCCATTGTAAGCAAAAATAGCGACCTGGTAAGCTAATCCGGCGTATACATTGCTTAAACCAAAACTGGTTGACGGGCCCGCATAAATAACCTTGCATCCGCCTATGGCGTCACCAATTTTATACGATACGCCATCTACCGGAACATCGGTAATAACAGATGAGGTTTGTTTTTTCAGGATCAGGTAACCGTTTGGTGAGTCGGTAGATGCTGTAAACATTGCCGACGCACGGTACGATTTAATATTGGAAAAGTTTAAGCCGCTTCCTTGTGTTGCAGGCTCCGAAGATAAATTGCCACCAATACCATTTAAGTTAATAACATAAGCGCCTTCATTCGCGTCATCATTATTAATTGTCAACACAGCCGAGCGTGTACCGGCAGCCGATGGATTAAAAGAAATGGTTAAAGCAATGCTTGATGCTGCGCCAACAGATGCAGGTGCTACCGGCGCTGTTACCGAATAATCGGCAGCTGCGGCACCAGTTAAGGCAAACGACGTAATATTTAAAGGAGTGGCGCTTCCTAAATTCTCAATGGTAAAGTTAACGTTTGTAGCGGTTCCTACCGGGGAATTGAACAAGGACGAATTTCCACCTGATAAGATGGTATTACTTCCCTGTTTCACATTAATTTCCTGTGAGGTAATAGGCGCCGGGGCAATATTAATTTCGTCCAAAGCCACATTATGCCCTGATACTTTTCCCGAAAAATACCATCTTAAGTAACGTGACGCTGAACCTGGCGTAACCGTGTAGTTTACAAAACTGCTTGGGTTAAGGTTGTTTGTAAACACAGTCAGGTCTGACCACGAACTGCCATTGGCAGATTCCTGTAACTTAAATGTTCCCTGCCATGCGCCGCCGGTATTGAAACCTTTTAAGTAATAACTTACCACACCCATCACGTCATTGGTATTTACCTGAACGTATTCAATAGTACCCGATGTAGGCGCCGTATTATCCAGCTTTGCCGATAAACCTGCCTGGCCCGAACCATAGGTAAAGGTTCCACCTATATTTGAGGTCCAGCTGCCTGGATATAACGCATTGGCTGTAAAGCTTGTAGGCGTAGTAAAATTCTCGAAAGACTCGCCTGTTGGCAATGGAGTTTGTGCATTTGCATTGAGAATGTGCATGCCACACAGTAAAGCAAATAGTTTTATTTTTTTCATGTTACTTATTTTAGTTATCGTTTTTTTTAAAAGCTTAGTTTTGTTCCAAATACCCAGGTACGCCCTACTCCAAAGAATACGGTGGCCGATGTGGCGTCAAAGTTCCCTCCTATGCCATTATTTTGTCCATCGTTAATATATACAGTGTTTAAAACGTTATTAATAGTAGCATAAAGGTTTATTTTAAATTTCCCAAAAGGTATTTCGTAACCGGTGCTCAGGTCGTACAACCCATAACCCGGCATTTTCCAGCTTTCCTGGTTGGCATGGCTTGCATCCAGATCGGTTGGTTTAAACTGGGCATAGTACTTATCAAAATAAGTATACCTTGGTTTAAAATAAAACCCTTTAAAAGGCATAAACCTTACAGCGCCACTAACCTGTGTTTGCGCGGCGTTACCCACGTGCACACCCACGGCATGGTACTCCAGCGTGTTTTGTATCACCCCGTTTTGATCGTAAGCGTAAACCGTACCGCCTGAGTTATACCTCCAGTCGCCTAAGGACAGGATTCCTTCAATTTCAATTTGTTTAATAGGCTTGTAGCTTCCTTCAAACTCAATTCCTTTATACACTAAGTTAACCCCGTTAATGTTGTATGTTTCTCCATCCAAACCGGTAATGGTGGCCTGTGGCTGATTATCCCATGTGGTATAATATGCGTTTACATTGGCAAAGAATTTTCCATACTTTGCGCCATAACCCAACTCAAATGATTTGATGTATTGCGGTTTAAAATCTTTTGCCACCTCGTTGCTAAAGGTGAATACATTGGCAAATTTTTGAGGAATTTGCATGACGCCCACATTTAAAAACGCATTATGATGGTCATTAATGTTATAGTTTGCACCACCTTTTAAGGTATAACCCAACTGCCATTTCCAACCTGTAGTAGCCGTATGAACCTCTGCCGAATTAAAATCATAGGTTTCACCATTATGAACTACTACTGTATTGTAACCAACATAATTATGATAAGTTGTATCAGAGAGTACAAGGTCTTTTTTCTTGTAATAATCTATCCTGTTGTAACCCGAATAAGAACCTGAAGCGGTAACGAATGCCGTCCATTTGTCTTTTTTAAATTCGGCCTGGCCAAATAGTCCACCCCATTTCACCAAACCATCGTAGTTAGAGCCAAAAATATCCCCTTCCTTCTTCACAAAATTACTTTTCACCAAAGGATCAAGGTTTGGGTTCTTGTTGGTTCCGCCTTCTACATAATAATCGCCGCCCAAAAGATCGTATACCGTTTGGTTATGATATCCGTGGTAATACCTCAGGTCGATACCATAAGTTAAAGTAAACAGCTTGTTTAATTTTGTAGTAGCGGTTGACAATAACCCATACCACTGGTGGTTGTTATTGGATGATCTTAAAATGGTAGTTGATTTTGTTTCTGTTTCGCTATAACCCGCATCAATAAAGCTTGAGTTGGCATCGTATTTTGCCTGCACCAGGTAATAGCCCGTAACCGAATCCCTGTTGGTAAGTGTTGGCGAATAACTTGTTCCGCCCCCTTTTCCAAACGACGCGTATACAACCGTTGATAAGGTTGTTCTTTCGCCCATTTTCCAAAAGTGGCTTAAATTGAACAATGGCTTATTAAAGTAGTTCACCTTGTCGTTAATAGTACTTCCATTCAGTAAGCCCTGGTCAGGGTTCCACTTCATGCCCCTGTCGCCCTGGGTAATGGTTGTGTATTTTGTTCCACCGGTTCCTATGCTTCTTAACACCGAGTCGGTATTTATCCCTAGTTTATCGGCATAGGCTTTATCGTATACCGCAATAGGCACTTTTGTGGTACGCTGCCCGTGCGATTGAGGGGCGCCGTTTACACCCAGGCTGATAATATGCTTTGGATTTGGCATATATTGCACTTTAACATAATAAGAATAGGCGTTGTTCCAGGTACGTTCAACCCAGCCGTCGCTCGACTGGTAGGTACCCGCCAGTGTAATACCCCATTTGTTATTGATAAGGCCCGAATTGTAAGCCAGGCTCATTAAATTCCTGTTGTTATTACCCCACTCTTTTTTTACACTGATCTGTTGTTTTTGCTCAATACCATTGGTAATAAAATTCATGGTACCACCAACCGAGGAGATCGCTAATTTGGAAGCGCCCAAGCCCCTCTGAATTTGCGTTGTTCTTGTAATATCTTTTAAACCTTCCCAATTGCTCCAGTACACCTGGCCATTCTCCATATCATTCACCGGAATCCCGTCAACCAGCACACCAATGTTGGTTTGATCGAAACCACGGATGGTTACCCTCGAATCGCCGGCACCACCACCGCTAGCCGACGCGTAAGCGCCGGGGGTTGTGTTGGCTATCATGCTTATATCCCTTCCTCCCAGCTCTTCCTGTATTTTGGTGGCCGATATGGAGCTGAATGCTACCGGTGTTTCCCTTACCTGCGCCACATCGGCAACAACTTCAACCTCGTCGAGCACGGTGCTCTCAAGTTTAACCTCTACTTTTTTATTAGAATACAATTTAATTTTTTGACTGTATTTTCCGTAACCCATCATGGAAACTTCCAGTTTATATTCACCTTTTGGAACTTTAACCGAGAAGTTACCTTCCAGGTCGGCAATAGCCCCTACCCCTACTTTTACAAAAACGGCGGCGCCAATCATTCCTTCTCCCGTTTCCGAATCCTTGATGGATCCCGAAAGCGTTACCAATGAACTATCCTGTTGCGCCTTAAATACCAGGGCACAAAACATCAATAAAATCAAAAAGCTATTTCTAAGCATAATATTTTTAAATATAAAGGGCTGAAAAAGAATCAGCCCTTATAAAACGTTTGAATTGTTATCAGAAAATTATTGAATGATTAATTTTTCTGTTTTGGTTCCTACCTTATTTCTCACTATAGCGTAATAAATTCCCTTTGGAAGATCCATGTTCCTTAATACTACTGTATTTTCTGAACCTGCAGCGGTATGGGAATATACTACCTGGCCAATAGCATTAACCACGTTGATCTCTTTAATATCAGCGTTGCTTACAAAAGCGATTTCAGTTCCGTTTGACGGGTTAGGGAACACTTTTAAGCTAACCAGTTTCGAGTTCTCTTTAATGCCAACCGGTTTGCAATCGCAGTCGTGCATGCCTATTTTAGTCCAGTTGTCTTTAGGTAACGAATCCCACTCTAATTTTACATTAAAAGCAGATGGGTTTGTCATAACACCAACTTTTACAGAGGCTTTTCTTTGCATAGAGTGGTCTTTTGTCCACCATTTTCCGGCAGTTCCATCATAAGGAGCCACATCGCTCCATGCTGTACCCGGTTGCTCTCCAATTTTACCAAAGATATCGATTCGGGCATAAGGTGATTTTCTTACCAATACCATGGCATCATCTCCATTCATAAATGTAGGAGCCGGGTAAGCGCCATCCAATTGCTGAGCCATAGCTTGTAAAGCCGGGGCACAGGCCGGAGATGTAGCAGTGGTTTGCGATGTAACCCCTACGCCATTGGCAATAACAAATGTAGAGTAAGATGCTACAGATAAAGATGCTGTAAAATCGGTACTGTCGGTACCTGTTGATGATCCGTTTGAATAACGAACCAAACGGTAGTTAGATAAACTGATAGCATTAGCCGTTGGATTGTAAATTTCCATTGCCTTGCTGTTTCCTGACCCTTCAACGTATTCAGAGATAAATAACTCCGAACAGTTTTGAGCTTTACCAACCAAAGCCAGGGCAATTAATGATAAACTAAGTAAAGTTTTTTTCATGTTTTTGGGTTTAAATGTTTTTATTTTATTCTCAGGCTAAAAAGCGGTTTAAGGCGGTTTGCAGACAAGCTCTCCTCTTATAGGGTGGTCACTTCATTTAGCGATACAAAAATAAGACAATTTGAACTCTCCACAAACAATTGTGAATAAAAATGATAATTCGGTAAGAAACATTTAACAATTACTTAAACGTGTTCAAGGGCCTTAAATAGCCGAATAATCTTGTGGAAATTGCTTCATAAATTTTCATTTTTTAACGAATAGGCCTTCCTTTCTCCCACAATAAAAACTACATTTGCTTGTTTAACACCTTTAAATAATGAAATACTTCAAATTCAGCCTGGTAGCCCTTTCTTTCTCAGCAGCGGCCCAACCTTCGTATAACTTTTCGGTTAACGGAACCCTAAAAGGCCTTGCGGATAACTCCTATACCTATATTCACCATAAATGGGACAATAAGAACTTTACCGACAGTGTGAAGATAAAAGGAGGAAAATTTGCTTTTAACAGTAAAGGTACAGAGCCTAACATGTTCTGGATCACTAAATCCAGGGACATGAACGAGCAGCCAAACCTGATATTTTTTGTGGATGGTGGCAAAACAAC
Source organism: Bacteroidota bacterium (assembly GCA_048498515.1). Classification (GTDB taxonomy): domain Bacteria; phylum Bacteroidota; class Bacteroidia; order B-17B0; family Aurantibacillaceae; genus UBA4416. Next base: position 25,509 of record JBEHXV010000039.1, read on the forward strand.
CATTACCGGCCATGCCGATAGCCTGCCAATGGCAAAAGTAAGCGGGGGGCAAACCCAAAAAGATTACATGGAATACAACCAGCTTATGGGTGGGGTTGGCGCTAAACAGCAAACCATTGTAAACGCTTATAACGAAGCGAAGGCCAAAGGCGACGGCGCTACCATGAACGCGAAAGTAGCCGAATACCAGGCCCTGGAAGCCGAAAGAAAGGTAGCGATGGAAAACTTCATTAAAGTGCACCCAAAATCGGCCGTTAGCGGTTATGCCATTTATTTTAATTACCAGAATGCAACTGTACCAATAGAAGAGCTGGAGCGTGTGGTAGGGCTCCTGGATAAGAATTCACTGAATACCAAATATGGTAAACTGGCACAGGAAAAACTAAACCAAATGCGTGGTACCACCATTGGATATCCTGCTACTAACTTTTCGCAAGCCAATGTGGATGGCAAAATGGTAAGTTTAAGCGATTTTAAAGGCAAATATGTGTTGGTTGATTTTTGGGCCAGCTGGTGCGGACCATGCAGAGCCGAAAACCCCAATGTTGTAAATGCTTATAACAAATATAAAGACAAAGGTTTTACCATATTAGGCGTATCGTTTGACCAGGTAAAGGATAAATGGGTGCAAGCTATTGCCAACGACCGCCTGGCCTGGACACAGGTGAGCGACCTTAAAGGCTGGGGAAATGAAGCCGGTAAAATTTTCGGCATCAGCAGCATTCCTCAAAATCTTTTACTGGATAAGGAAGGTAAGATCCTTGCCAAAAACTTAAGAGGTCCTGAACTGGATGCCAAACTCGAAGAAATACTTAAATAGTTGTTCGTTTAAGCTGCTGGTTTTTATCCTCCAAAACACCCAATGATCTCCAAAAATTATTGTTTATTAAACATTAAAAACTCAAAACTATAATTAAATTTGCTCTCCTTTTAAAAAAACCGAATTATATGAAGAAACAGACTTTAGGATTTTTAACTTTAACTGCCCTCAGCTTATCTGCCATTGCGCAAACAAACGAACCGGTGATTATGACCATTAACGGAAAACCGGTTTATAAAAGTGAGTTTGAGAACGTTTACAAAAAAAACAGTGGAAAAGAAGTAAACAAAGAACAGAAATCGGTAAAAGAGTATGTTGATCTCTTCTCAACCTTTAAAATGAAGGTGTTTGAAGCCGAAGAAAACGGCCTTGATACGAACTCAGCCTTTAAAACAGAACTGTCCGGCTACCGCAAACAATTGGCCGCTCCTTATTTAACAGACAAAAACGTAAACGATGCCTTATTACAGGAAGCATACGAGCGTATGAAAACCGAGATCAGTACATCACACGTTCTCTTAAGGATTTCAGAAGATGCTTTACCTAAAGATACCATTGAAGCCTATACACGTTTAATGATTATTCGTGATGCCATTATGGGTAAAAACCCATCGGCGGCTAAAATTGCCGAATATGAGGCTATTTTAAAGAAAAGTTCTTCGGCATTAACCAAAAACTCAACCAAGCAGGATAGCGTGGCTTACAAAGCAAAACTGGACGCGGTAAAAAATATTGCGGCTTATGTTAATTCGGGTGCCGATAAATTTGCTGCTGCTGCCAAAAAAACATCGGAAGAGCCTGGCGCATCGGAAAGCGGTGGTAATATTGGCTATTACTCTTCACTTCAAGTGGTTTATCCATATGAGAATGTTATGTATAAAACCAATGTAGGCGATATTTCAATGCCGGTGCGCACCCGTTTTGGCTACCATATCCTGAAAGTAACCGACAAACGCCCGAGCCAGGGAGAAATTTTAACCGCGCACATCATGGTTAGGTTCCCGAAGGATGCGAACGAAAAAGATAAAGCCAATGCTAAAATAAAAATTGACGAGATTTATGCCAAACTAAAAGCCGGCGAAAAATTTGAAGACCTTGCCCGTCAGTTCTCCGACGATAAGCCGAGCGCCGAAAAAGGCGGTCAGTTACAATGGTTCAGCGGTACCAGCCCTATTCCGGCCGATTACCAAAAAGCCGCCTATGCATTAAAAAACAATGGTGACTACAGCGAGCCTATTACTACACAATACGGTTACCACATAGTAAAACGTTTAGACAGGAAAGGCCTTCCTACATTTGATGAAATGAAAGGCGAGCTGAAACAACGCATTGGAAAAGATAGCCGCACACAAGCCGGCAGGGCTTCACTCATCGAAAAAATTAAAAAAGAATACACCCTTAAAGAAAATGCAGCTGCCAAAAAAGAATTTTTAAAGGTGCTCGACTCTACCCTTTACCAGGGAAGATGGGAAGCTAAAAAAGCGGAAAAATTGGGTAACAAAGAATTATTCTCATTAGGCACCAATAAATACACACAAAACGATTTTGCAAAATATGTGGAGTCGCACCAAACGGCAAGACCGTCGATGGATAATAACATGTTCCTGCAACAATCTTACAGGGATTTTGTGAATGAAACAGCCATTAACTATGAAGATTCGAAACTGGAAAGTAAATACCCTGAGTTCCGCAATTTACTGAAAGAATACCGCGACGGAATCTTATTATTTGACCTTACCGACCAAAAAGTATGGAGCAAAGCGGTAAAAGATACCGCAGGCCTGAAAGCGTTTTACGAAAAAAACAAGAATAATTACCTGTGGGACGAACGTGCCGAAGTAACATTATACAGCTGCGCTAACGACAAAATAGCAAAAGAAGTGCGCGCGTTGTTAAAGAAAAACAAAGCCGAAAAGGAAATTCTTGAAACGGTTAACAAAACCTCTCAGTTAAATGTTTCAGCCGAATCAATCACCTACTTAAAAGGCGAGAATAAAGATGTGGATGCAAACTGGAAAGAAGGCGTTGTTGCCAATAACATTAAAAAAGACGGTAAGGAAATAGTCTTGGTTGTACACAAATTACTGGCCAAAACACCTAAAACAATTGCCGAAGCAAAAGGTACCATTACTGCTGATTACCAAAATTACCTGGAAAAAGAATGGCTGGCATACCTTAAAAATAAATACACTGTAAAAGTAAACGACGAGGTTTTAAATACAGTTAAATAAATTTAATGCCCTTAGAGAATTTAACAAAAGGCTGTAGCTTTGCTGGTACAGCCTTTTGTTTTTAACCAATACCCTTGAATACAAAAAACCACATACCCAAATTAATAATGCCACTACTTTGCGGGATGCTGTTTTTTTCGTGTAGTAAAGCCCAAAAAAAGGTGGAAGAAACAGGGAAACTGGTAGCAAAAATCAATACAGGCAACCTCTACCTTGCCGATTTGGAAGAGGTAGTACCCAACCAACTTTCCAAACAGGATAGCGCCGCTTTTGCCCAGGCCTACATTAACAAGTGGGCAAGCAACGAGGTATTTTATCAGCAGGCACTAAACTACCTGGGCGAAGATGAACTGAACATTGAAAAAGAACTGGAAAGCTATAAAAAAGACCTGATTGCCTACAGGTTTCAAAAAAAACTCATTGATGATAAATTGGATACCCTGGTGACACCCGCGCAAATTGAAGACTATTATAACAACAATTCCCAGTTCTTTTTACTTAAAAACAACATTGTAAAAGTATTGTATGTTAAAACGCCGGCATCCATCCCTAATCTTGAAAAGCTAAAAAAGCTCTGCTATTCCAATAGCCCTAAGGATGCCGAACAATTAAAAAGTCTTTGCATACAGTATGCCAATAATTATTTTATGAACGATAACACCTGGCTGATGTTTGATGACCTTAAAAAGGAAATGACACAATTAAAAGAAGTGCCTGATTATTCCATTCAAAAAGGCAAGATCTTTGAATTTACAGATGCAACCAGTTTTTATTTTTTAAAGATCATTGACCTTAAATCAAAGAACACCTTATCACCCTTAAACTTTGAAGCCGGTAATATCAAAAACATGTTGATTAACCAACGTAAGCAAACCCTTATCAGCAGTATTAAAAAAGACTTTTTTGATAAGGCAAAAACAAACAAAGAATTAGAAATTTATAATTAATTTAGTGTAATGAACCTTAAGCTCTCTTTCCTATTTATTTTTCTTGCAGCTATCCTGCAGGCCCAACCTCAATTGCTGGATAAAGTAGCGGCGGTGGTTGGAAAAAACCCTTTATTATTATCCGAAATAGAAACAAATCTTTTACAGCAGAAAGAAAGGGTTGAATTAAAAGAAAATGCCAGGTGCAGGGTATTTGAAGACCTTTTGTTTCAAAAACTACTGTTATCGCAGGCCGACAGGGATAGTATAGTGGTAGCCGACGGGGAAGTTGACAATGAGTTGAACAGGCGTATTCAATACTACGTAGGTATGTTGGGTAGCGAAGAAAAATTTGAAGCTTTTTACGGAAAACGCATTAGCGTGTTTAAGGATGAGCTGCGCGACGATGTGCGCGACCAGTTAATGGCTCAGAAAATGCAGCAAAAAATTACCGGTGATTCAAAATTAACACCAAGCGAGGTAAGAGCTTTCTTTAATACCATCCCTACTGACAGCTTACCCATTATTAATTCGGAGCTTGAAATTGCCCATATCGTAAAAATGCCTCCTGTGTCGGATGAAGCCAAAGCCGCGGCAAGAGAACAACTTGAAGGATTAAGAAAACGCGTACTGGAAGGTGAAAGTATGAGTGTATTGGCCGCCTTATATACCGAAGATGTGGCATCATCTAAAACCGGCGGATACTATGAATTTGGCCGTGGGCAAATGGTACCTGAATTTGAGGCCGTTGCCTTCCGTTTAAAACCGGGCGAGGTATCGGAAATATTCAGTTCGCCATACGGCATGCATTTCATTCAGCTTATTGCCCGCAAGGGAGAAATGGTTCAGGCAAGGCATATTTTAATGTCGCCGAAGATCTCGCAACTGGATATTATGAAAGCCCGGGAAAGGCTCGACAGCATCCAGAAACTCATTATCGATGGTGTAATTACCTTTAAGGATGCGGCCCTTAAATATAGCGACGATAAGGATACCAAACAAAACAGCGGTCTTATTGTAAACCCTGCCGCCGGAAGTACCAAATGGGAAATTGAAGAGTTGGGACAAACCGACCAGCAAATTGTTTTTATCCTCGATAAAATGCAGGTAGATGAAGTGACACCCGTAATGCAATACGTTTCGCCGGATGCCAAACAGGGCTGGAGAATTATTCAGCTGAAATCGCGTACCGACCCGCACAAAGCCAACATGAAAGATGATTACACGAAGCTGCTGAATATGGCTACTTTCGAAAAACAAAAAAAGGCCATTAAAGAATGGATCGCTAAAAAATCAAAAACAACTTACATAAAACTTGATGAAGAGTTCAGTGGTTGTAAATTGGAATACAACTGGACCATAAATCCGTAATACAAAACCTATGTTGTCACCCTGAGCGGTCCCAATAGCTATCGGGAGAAGGGCAAAAATAAAATACACGTTTCGACTCCGCTCAACGTGACAATACATAACAAAAAATTAGTAAACTAATATGAATTATAAAAACGACGTAGAAGCTATTGATGCTTTTGTTGTAAAGTACAAGGCCTTAAATGCTGAGATCGGAAAGGTAATTGTGGGTCAAAACGATACCATAAAAAACGTACTGATCTCTATTTTCTGCAAAGGGCATTGCCTGCTGGTTGGTGTACCAGGCCTTGCAAAAACCTTATTAGTAAATACCATTGCCGATGTATTGGGCTTGTCTTTTAACCGCATCCAGTTTACTCCCGACCTGATGCCAAGCGACATTATTGGTTCGGAAATATTGGACGAACAGCGTAATTTTAAGTTTATTAAAGGGCCTTTATTTGCCAATATTGTTTTGGCCGATGAAATAAACCGTACCCCGCCAAAAACACAAGCCGCCTTGCTGGAAGCCATGCAGGAACGTACGGTAACAGCAGCCGGAAAAAAATATGAGCTCGGAACTCCTTTCTTTGTTCTTGCAACACAAAACCCTATTGAGCAGGAAGGTACCTATCCCCTGCCCGAAGCCCAGCTCGACCGTTTTATGTTTAACGTGTGGTTGGATTACCCGAGCTTTCAGGAAGAACTGCAGGTAGTAAAACAAACCACTACCGATAACAAAGTAGAACTTAAAAAGATCATCTCTGCCGAGGAGATCGTTTATTTTCAACATATTATCCGCCAAATTCCTGTAGCCGACAATGTGCTGGAATATGCCGTACGCCTGGTAAACAAAACCCGCATGAATTCAGAATTCAGCGCCGACGTTACCAAAAAATATTTAGCCTGGGGAGCCGGTCCAAGAGCCTCACAATTCCTGATACTAGGCGCTAAATGCCATGCCGCTATTAATGGCAAATACAGCCCCGATATTGAAGATGTGAAAGCCGTAGCCAATTCTATTTTAAGACACCGCATTATTCGCAACTACAAAGCCGAAGCCGACGGAATGAGCATTGAAGCGATCATAGAGCAATTGAAGTAAGGGACTTAAAAGACTAAAGAGATTGAAGGGACAGAAGAGATTGAAAAGATATTGACATAAACCACAAACTTTAAATATTAAACCAGAAACATTAAACTGTTTATGAGTAAACTAATCTTAGCCAACGATGGCATTGACGCTGTAGGAAAAAGCTTATTGGAAAAAGCAGGTTTCACTGTTGTAACCGATAAAGTAGCGCAGGAAAATTTAGCGAAGGAAATAAATGATAAAGGCTATGCGGCATTAACGGTACGCAGTGCCACTAAGGTAAGAAAAGAAGTTATTGATGCCTGCCCTAACCTTAAAGTAATTGGCCGTGGCGGTGTGGGAATGGACAACATCGACGTAGACTACGCCCGCTCAAAAGGCATCCAGGTAATTAACACGCCGGCCGCATCCAGCAACTCGGTAGCCGAACTGGTATTTGCTCATTTATTTAACGCGGTACGTTTTGTATACGATAGTAACCGAAACATGCCACATAACGGGAGTACAAAATTTGAGGAACTGAAAAAAAATTACTCAAAAGGAATTGAATTAAGAGATAAAACCATTGGTATTATTGGCTTTGGCCGCATAGGACAGTACACTGCAAAAATTGCCCTGGGCTGCGGCATGAAAGTATTGGCTTACGATCCCTTTGTGAAAGAAGCCAACTTGCATTTGGATATCCATGGCACCAATGGACTTGATGTAAACATTACAACGGTAAGCCTTGAAGAATTGATCTCAAACTCAGACATGATCTCGATGCATGTGCCCGGTGGAAAAATGATCACCGAAAAAGAGATCGCACAAATGAAACAAGGGGTTATATTAATTAATGCCTCACGTGGCGGCGTAATTGATGAAACAGCTCTGATGAATGGTTTGGATTCAGGTAAAATAGCTCACGCCTGTTTGGATGTATTTGAAAATGAACCAACACCAAACGAGGCATTATTAAAACATTCAAAAATCTCCTTAACCCCACACATTGGCGCTGCAACCAACGAAGCACAGGAACGCATTGGCGTTGAGCTGGCTGAGAAGTTAATTGAGGCTTTGAAATAGTTATGCGACACACCTATCAGGTTTTACAAGCTGCCGGTTTATAAACCTGACAGGTGTCTACTTCCTATAACATGAGATCAATCGTTTACATATTTCTGCTCTTTTCATTTCACTCACACGCCCAGTTCTCTGTTAAAATAAAAAAAGAAGACAACCGTTTCCTCTTCTTCCAGGCAGGAGCTAAAACCGATACCATTATTAAAAACAAGTCCGACAAGTTTGTGATGCACCTGCCCGATAGTTTGAAGAATAACATGAGTGTATTTCTCAGCAATGGTCAGTTCATTAAAACGGATTCCGATTCCATCTATCAGCTCAGGCCTGTTCCGGGCATGAAGTATTCTCACTCCAAACCCGATACAACATTTGTTACCTTGCTCGAAGGTAATTGCTCCCCATCAAAAACCATTACGGTAGAGTTTATCAATACACAAACCCAAAGCCGCATCTTGCTTAATAAATTCATTGTTAAGTAAAACCTTTCCTTTATATTTATAAAAACAAAAAATTATGAGTTCAACATCAAAGCATCCAAAAGGTTTACTTTTTTTAGCGTTCACCGAGTTCTGGGAGCGCTTCGGTTATTACTTAATGATCGGGATCTTTTTTTTATACATGACCGATACCGACACCGGGGGCTTTGGCTGGGAAAGCGGAAAAGCATCGGATGTGTTTGGGACCTTTATTGCCTGTGTGTACTTAACACCATTTATAGGAGGTTTACTGGCCGATATGAAGCTGGGCTACCGTGTTGCCATTACAATTGGAGGCGTACTGATGGGTATTGGTTACTGCCTGTTATCCATTCATGAAGAATGGGCCTTTTATACGGCCTTGTGCATCATGATTGTTGGAAATGGTTTTTTTAAACCTAATATCACCACCATACTAGGGAATTTATATAACGACCCAAAATACAAAGCAAATAAAGACACCGGCTACAACCTGTTTTACATGAGTATCAATATCGGCGCTTTTCTCTGCAACTTTATTGCCGCCTTTATGCGCATAAAATATGGCTGGAGCTTTGCTTTTATTACAGCAGGCATTGGCATGTTCTTAGGCGTAATTACGTTTTGGATAGGGATGAAACACTACAAACACGTGGATGTGAGAAAAGAACCCAAACCAGAGGATAAACCCATTATCATGCGCTTTTTAAAAGTACTGGGAATAGCCGTAGGTTTTGGAGCCTTAGGCTGGTTTATTCCCGATACTATTTTTGGAAGCGATAGCACCGACGCGTTTTTGTGCGCTTGTATTCCTGTGATCTATTTTTATGCCAGCATTTATAAAAGCTGCACGGAAGAAGAAAAAAAACCGGTTGGTACCATGTATACCATTTTTGGCATTGTTATTATTTTCTGGGCCATCTTTAAATTAAACGGTACGGCCTTAACCACCTATGCAAAGGATTATACCGACAGGGAAATGCCATCAGCGCTCGTAGCGCCTGCAAAATACTTATACCAGTGCGACAATTCAATAGTGGCCAAAAACGATTCGGTATTGCAACTGGATGAACAATTCAGGAGGATTAAAGATGCCAACGGCAACCCGGTGAAGTGCGTTGATTATCCTTCTTATTTTAAAAACCTGGCTCCTGAGAAGTATCCTGAACCAGGTGAGAAACTTAATTTAATTCCAACCGAATTATTCCAATCCATCAACCCCTTCTTTGTTATTGCTTTAACTCCGCTCATCGTTCTCTTCTTTGGCTTTTTAAGAAGACGTAACAAGGAGCCAACCACCGCTACAAAAATAGCCTATGGCCTACTCATCAGCGGGCTTTCAACACTGGTAATGGTTGCCGCCGTTTATTTTACGCATAATGGTGTGAGCAAAGCCAGCGCCTGGTGGCTGGTGGGCAGCTACGGCGTTATCACCATCGGCGAATTGTGTTTGAGCCCTATGGGATTATCCATGGTATCAAAACTATCGCCTTTGCGTTTCACAGCATTAATGATGGGAGGCTGGAGCCTGGCCACATCCATAGGGAATAAAATGAGCGGCGTGCTGGCAAAAAACTGGGACCTGTTTGACAATAAAGCTAATTTCTTCTGGCTCAACTTTGGTTTGCTGATGCTGGCATTTTTAGTAATGATGTCGTTATTGAAACGTTTGAACAAAGCGTTTAAGGAAGCGTAAAAGCACAACTATTTTTTTTACCCCTTATACTAATTCTTAACACACTGCGTTAAGCAGTAAATTAACTGTACTTATTCCAGAAACTAACCTCATGAAAAAAATCATTCTATTTGCATCAGTCATTATTGGCCTTGCATCCTGCAAAAAAGACCGGGTGTGCGAATGTACATCCACCAGCTCAAGCGGCAGCCTGTCCACATCTACCATTACTTTTAAAAAGATCAAAAAATCGGAGGCAAAAACCTTGTGCCAGAACCGTACCTCTTCTTATTCAAGTTCAAATAACCCAACACAAACCGATGCAGATAACTGCACTTTAAAATAATTTAACCCAGGCTATCTCACATGAAAACGATATTCATAGTTCCCACCATCTTTTTTCTTGCATTAACAATCTCCTGCAAGAAAAAACGCACCTGCACCTGCACAACCAGCACAACTGTTGTTGACACTTATCCAAACGGCCAAAGTACATTTGATACTTACAGCAGCTCATCGACCGTAACCGCCGAAAAACAAACCAAAAAATATTTCCGCATGGATAATGAATGTTACAGTTATTCAAGTAAAAGCACCAACAACGATAACGGTTATAATGAAACAAGAACCGAAGACGTGAACTGTACCCTGAAATAGTACATTAATGTATCACATAAAAAAAGGATCCGCTGTTCAGCGGATCCTTTTTTATTATATGCTATTTCAAAAAATTAGAAACGTTCTGTTTGAGAGAAGAAGAAATTAGCTTCAATCTGCGCGTTCTCATCGCTATCGGAACCGTGAACGGCATTAGCAGCGATTGATTTCGCGAATAGTTTACGGATAGTCCCTTCATCGGCTTTAGTAGGATCGGTTGCTCCAATTAAAGTCCTGTATTCGGCTACCGCGTTATTTTTAGATAAAACAGCCGCTACAATTGGCCCGCTGCTCATGTAATCCACTAATTCACCATAAAAAGGGCGCTCTTTATGAACTTCATAAAATTTACCAGCAGTTTCTTTGCTTAACTTCATGTATTTCATTGCTACGATTGTAAAACCAGCCTGGTTTATTTTCGCCAAAATAGGTCCGATGTTGTTAGCCTCAACTGCATCGGGTTTAATCATTGTAAATGTGATATTTCCTGCCATAATTATTTTTTAGGCTGCAAAGATACACTTTTTATGGTTATAACAAAAAGTCTGTTTTTACCCGGCAAAGACCTGTCAGGTTTAACATACAGGCCTGCTAAAAAACCTGGCAGGTCTTTATTTATAGCCGTAAAAACCCGATAAAAAGCGTAAATTTGCCCCCACAAATTACAACCATGCAAAAAGACCCATTTCCGAAGTTTAAGGCCTTGTTAAAAAAATCAGCGAACATTGTCATTGTTACCCATTACAATCCCGATGGTGACGCGATGGGGTCTTCTTTGGCATTGTACAATTACTTAATTAAAACAGATAAAAACGTTACGGTAATCACCCCAAACGATTACCCAAACTTTTTACAATGGTTGCCGGGCAATAAAAAGGTGGTGGAATTTCACAAAAACCAAAAAAAATGCGCGGCTTTAATTGCTAAAAGCGACCTGATCTTTACCCTTGATTTTAATAACTACTCGAGGCTCGAAGGCCTTGGCGAACTTTTAAAAAACTCTACTGCCAAAAAAGTGATCATCGATCACCACCAGCAACCCGATAACTATGCCACACTGTATTATCACGATGTGAAAGCCTGCTCTACCTGCGAGCTGGTTTACGAATTTATTGTGGGGCTTGGCGGTAAAAAATTAATTGATAAAGCCATTGCTTCCTGCTTGTATACAGGTATTATGACCGATACAGGTTCTTTTCGTTTCGACAGCGTAACGCCAGCAACCCATCACATATTGGCCCATTTGCTGGAAACCGGCATTGTGCCAAGCGATATTCATTCGGCCATTTACGATACTTACAGCGAAAGCCGGGTGAAATTACTGGGTTATTGCCTTACCGAAAAAATGGTGGTGATTCCCGAAATGCAAACAGCCTACATGGCCTTATCGGAAAAAGAACTACAACGCTTCAATAACCAGAAAGGCGATACAGAAGGCATTGTGAATTACCCCTTTTCCATCAAAGGCATTACCTTTTGCGCTTTTTTTACCGAAGCTGAAGGAAAAATAAAGATCTCATTCCGCAGCAAAGGCAAATTTGATGTGAACCAGTTTGCCCGCAAGCATTTTAATGGCGGAGGACATATAAATGCGGCCGGCGGTCGCGGAAATACAGCTAACCTGCAACACACCGTTGATGAGTTCCTGGCGTTATTACCAGTTTATAAAAAAGACATTTTAAAGAAATAAGACTATGGCAAAATTTAAAATTGGCGTTCTGCGTGAAGAAAAATCGCCGCCCGATAAACGGGTTCCTTTAACTCCACTTATTTGTACTGAACTGTTAAGGTCCTACCCTAACATGGAAATTGTGATCCAGCCCAGTAAAATACGCTGCTACAGCGATGATGAATACAAGGCCTTTGGTTTAACGCTACAGGAAGACCTGAGCGATTGTGATGTACTGATGGGTGTGAAAGAAGTGCCTAAGGAAAATTTACTGCCGGGCAAAAAATATTTTTTCTTTTCCCACACCATTAAAAAACAGCCGCATAACCAAAAGCTGATGAAGACGCTGATTGAGAAAAAGATCCAGATGATCGATTATGAAACTTTGACCGATAAGAATCATAACCGTATCATTGGTTTTGGGCGTTATGCGGGTATTGTAGGCGCTTACAACGGTATTTTGGGTTATGGCCGCAAGTACGACCTGTTCAGGCTTATTCCGGCAAACCAATGCCGCGACCGTGCCGAAATGGAAGAAGAACTGAAACGGGTAAAGCTGCCGAACATTAAAATTGCCTTAACCGGCGGAGGCCGTGTAGCTAATGGCGCCATTGAAACCTTATCGGCTTTACGCATCCGAAAAGTAACTCCTGAGGAATTTTTAATGGCTTCATTCCGCGAACCGGTGTATTGCCAGTTAAACCCAAGGGATTATGTGGAGAGACCCGATGATCACAATTTTGACCTGAACGATTTCTTTTCGCATCCCGAACATTTTGTTTCCAGGTTTTCACCTTTCACCAAAGCCACTGATATTTTCATCTCGGCTCACTTCTGGGACCCACGTTCACCAAAAATGTTCACAAAGGAGGACATGAAGGCCAACGATTTTCACATGAGCGTCATCGCCGACATTACCTGCGATATTGATGGCAGCGTACCAACAACCATCAGGGCCAGCACCATTGATAATCCGTTTTATGGTTACAATCCCAAAACAGATAAGGAAGATGTGCCTTTTAATAAAGAGACCATTTGTATTATGGCAGTTGATAATTTGCCATGCGAATTGCCACGCGATGCCAGCGATGATTTTGGCAAGGACCTGATGGAACGGGTAATTCCTTTCCTGTTTAATGAGGATTCGGATAAAGTGATTGAACGCGCCAGTATTTGTAAAGAAGGGAAACTGATGCCGGCTTTTGACTATTTAAGTGATTATGCTTATTAAGCATAAAAATCGTTTAGAGATTTTTTAGTTAAGGAATCCGAAGGATTCAAATCCCTTTAACTAAACACTTTTATATAATCAGGTAACTTAAAATATAATCTTATGACAAAGGTATTATTGTTTGGAGCTACGGGCCATTTAGGGAAAGAAATTGCTAAAGAAGCGATAACACAAGGCTACGACCTTACGGTTGTTGTAAGAAACAAAGCCAAAGCAGCTGAGTTATCAGGCATTACCTCACAGGCAATCATTGCCGATATTACCAATGCCGGTGCTTTATCTGGTATTTGTACCGATTTTGAGATTGTGATCTCAGCTTTGGGAAAAAGTGTTTCATTAAATGATAAAAGCAAACCTTCTTTCAGGGACATTGACCTGAATGCGAACTCAGCGATCCTGGCCGAAGCAAAACAAGCGGGAGTAAAAAAGTTTGTATACGTCTCAGCCCTGCATTCCGAAAAGTACTTACACCTTGAATATTTTAAAGTTCATCATGAGTTTTCCGAAAAACTAAAACAATCAGGCATCAATTATTCCATTGTTAAACCGGCCGCTATTTTCAGCGCGTTTGTGGACGTGATGGAAATGGCAAAAAAAGGGCAACTCCTAAACATAGGCAAGGGCGAACATATAACCAATCCTATTTTTGAAGGCGACCTGGCCGAAGTGTGTGTCAACTCCATCAAAGAAAACAACGCTACTATTGAGGCCGGTGGCGCTTATACATACAGCCGGGCACGCTTAAATGAGATCATACAACACAAAGTGAAACCAGGTAAAAAACTAAGGTCGATGCCGATGGGATTGGTTAAAATGGGCTTACCATTACTTAAGTTGATGAACAAAAATGCCTATGATAAGTTTGCGTTCTTCCTGGAAGTGATGCAACACGACACCATGGCGCCAAAACTTGGTAAAAAGAAATTTGAAGAGTATATCAGGGAACTAAACTGATTATTTCTCTACAAAAACAAATACGTCCTCGTTATCCTTATGCATCAGGTATTTTTCGCGGGCAAAGGTTTCAAGGCTTTTCATATTGTTTTGCAGCTCAAAAATCTCTGTTTTGTTTTTCGCGATCTCTGTTTTATAGTATTCCTTTTCCGCGTTCAATTTATTGCATTTTTGGATCAGGTCAAACTGGGTGAAAACATCATTCTTATCAAAATACGCCAGCCATACTACCAAGGCTACAATTGACAGTAAATACTTGTTTTTTAATAATTTAATGATTTTCATTCAGAAAAAGTACTATTTTTATAGTCCAAATTTAACCCCTTTTTACCGTGTTTTAAGATGCTTTTCAAAAATGTTATGCATACCTGCCTGTTAATTTTACTGAGCTGCGTTATGGCATCGGCCCAGGTAAAAACATTGGCATTTAAAGCCAGCCAGCTAAAGAACGAGCGGGTAAAAAATGCGTACGATACCAAGTGGGAACCTTTGCAAAAAGACATGAAGGCCCTCAAGATCAACCCCGATGAGTTTGACATTTACATGCGCGCTTTTAAACACGAACGCATTGTAGAGGTATGGCTAAAAAATAAAGGAGAACCAAGGTACAAGCTATTCAGAACCTATGATATTTGCGCCAGCAGCGGTTCTTTGGGACCAAAACGCACTGAAGGCGACGGACAGGTACCCGAAGGTTTTTACAAAATTGACCTCTTTAACCCTAAAAGCGATTATTACCTGAGCATGCGCATCAATTATCCAAATTCAAGCGACCTTATCTTAAGGGAAGGTACAGCTCCGGGTGGCGCTATTATGATGCATGGCAATTGCGTAACCATTGGCTGCTTACCTATGACAGATGATAAGATAAAGGAATTGTATGTATTATGCCTTGAGGCAAGAAACCGTAACAATCCCATTTATATTGACATTTATCCTGTAAAATTTACCGACGAGAACATCGCCATGCTCGAAAAAAATTATCCAAAAAGCAAGCTTACTTTCTGGAGAACCTTGAAACCGGTGTATGATTATTTTGAAACCAACCATTGGTTGCCCAGAGTGAGCGTAGATCCTAAAGGGAAATATTTTATTGCCGAAGAAGAAAATAAAACCACTCCTGCCCCGGCGCCGGCAAATAAATTGTAAAATTCTATTACAGAAATGTGATAAATTTTATTCGAAAAAATCATCCCACTTATTTTAGTGTAAAGTTTAAAAATGCAGCGCGCAGGAGTGAACGAAAAGTGCGAACCGTCATTTTTTCACTCCGTTTCCTGGGCCGACCTGTGCGCAAAAAATGGCGGCTGGTTTTCGTTCTTGATTTTTTTGCTTACTTTTTCATCAAGGAAAAAAGTAAGAGAAAATTAATTTACTAACAATCTCAAATGTTTAAAACCGCCTCTATCGGTTAATAAATTGCCTGTAGGCATCACTGTTTCCTTTATACATTTACTTACTCTTAAACCCAAAAATTATGAACTATATTTTAGCTTACTGGTGGGTCATTATTCCCATCATCCTTTTAATTTGCTATAAACTGATCTTCCGTTTATTCGGTATTATCATTATCCCGGAAGACAAGATTGGTTTGGTGACCAAAAAATTTGTGCTCCTGGGGGCTAACAAGGAATTACCTGCCGGCCGCATTATTGCCGTTGATGGCGAAGCCGGTTTCCAGGCACAACCTTTAGCGCCGGGAATTTATTTCTGGAAATGGATCTGGCAATATGAGATTACCCAGCAATCATTCACCGTTATTCCCGAAGGGAAGATCGGTTTGGTGGTTGCCAAAGATGGTAAGGAGTTGGAAACAGGTCACATTCTTGCCCGTAAGGTTGAGTGCGATTCGTTTCAGAACGCGGAAGCTTTTTTACGCAATGGCGGACGTAAAGGTCGTCAATCGGCTATTATTACAGCCGGTACCTACCGTATCAACACCTTCCTGTTCGATATCATGACCTATGACATGACCCTGGTGAATGAGAACATGGTGGGTGTGGTGACAACGCTTGATGGTAAACCGATTGAAGAAGGGAACATTGCCGGTAAGCCGGTTCAGGGACACAATAATTTCCAGGACTGCGACGCCTTTTTAGCAGCCGATGGAAATAAAGGGTTGCAGCCTGAGGTGATCCTGGCAGGTTCTTATTATTTAAACCCATGGTTCATACAGGTGGAACAAATTAAAATGACCGAAATCCCGATCGGCTATGTTGGTGTTGTTATTTCTTATGTTGGTACCGAAGGAAAAGACCTGAGCGGGGCAGAATTTAAACATGGCAATATTGTAAGCAAAGGCGAAAAAGGTGTTTGGGCCGAGCCTTTGGGTCCGGGTAAATATCCGGTTAACTCTTTCATTATGCGGGTAGAACTGGTGCCAACCACCAACCTGGTGTTAAACTGGGCTAACGCCCGCTCCGAGGCGCATCAGCTGGATAAACATTTATCAACCATTACCGTACGTTCAAAAGATGGTTTCCCTTTCAACCTGGACGTATCACAAATTATCCATATCCCAACCAACGAAGCGCCAAAAGTAATTGCCCGCTTTGGTAACATGGTGAATTTAGTTGGCCAGGTACTTGAACCAACCATTGGCAACTATTTCCGTAACTCGGCGCAGGACAGTGATGTGATTGCTTTCTTAAGCACCCGTAAAGAACGCCAGGATGCCGCTAAAGCTAAGATCAGCCAGGTATTGGACCAGTACAATGTAAATGGCGTGGATACGCTTATTGGCGACATTGTTCCGCCGGAAAGCTTAATGAAAACACTCACCGATCGTAAAATCGCGGAAGAACAAAATACGACTTTCGAAACTCAAAAACGCGCCGAGGTAACACGCCAGGCATTGGAAAAGGAAACCGCGGTAGCCGATATGCAAAAAGAGATCGTGAAAGCCGACCAGGGTGTATTGATCTCGGAACGTATTGCCGATGCGGCTGTGAAGAAAGCAACCGGCGAAGCACAGGGTGTAAAGATATCGTCGAATGCCGAAGCTGACAGATTAAAAGTAATAGCGGCAGCTGATGCTGAGAAAACAAAATTACTGGCCAACGCGGAAGCCGAGAAAGTAAAAATGCTGGCTAATGCTGATGCCGAAAAAATATCGGTAACGGGTAATGCCGAAGCGCAAAGTATTTTAGCCATTGGTAAATCCAATGCCGAATCGTACCGCCTGGCGGTTGAGGCTATGGGTGGAGATAACTTTAGCCGCTTAAAAGTAACCGAAGCTATTGGTAAAGACAAAATTAAGGTAATACCTGATGTGTTGATTGCCGGCGGTGGCGGAGATGGCGCTAACGGCCCCATCAGCGGCTTACTTGGATTAAAATTACTGGAAGAAGTATCTAAGAACATTGGTAAGGATAAGGATGGAAAAACACCTCCGGCCCCCGATACTAAAAAGTAACTGTGCATAAGTATAAATTTTAAAAAGAGATAGCGATATCTCTTTTTTTATTTTTAAGAAGTGATAATGATTCAGCTATGCTTTAAGGTCATGCTGAACTTGATTCAGCATCTCATTCATCAATTGAGACCCTGAAACAAGCTCAGGGTGACATATCAGGAAAGTAAAAATTAAAAACAAATGCCAAACCACGAGTTCATATTAGAAACCCCACGCCTGCTCCTTCGCAAAAAAGTAGTGGAAGACGCGCCTTTCTTTTTTGAATTGAATTCCGATCCCCTGGTCATTAAATATACAGGCGACATGGGTTTTAAAAACCTTGAAGCCTCAGAAGCCATTGTGCGTTATGTGATCGGTCAGTACAATACCAATGGTTATGGCCGCTGGATGGTAATTGAAAAAGAAAGCGCTTCGCCAGTGGGCTGGTGTGGCTTAAAGTACCATCCTGAGAGTGGAGAAACCGATCTGGGTTACCGCTTTATGCAAAAATACTGGGGCAAAGGCTATGCTACCGAAGCATCCAAAGCCTGCCTGGACTATGGCTTTACTGTTTTAAAGTTAGACCGCATTATCGGCAGGGCTATGAAAGAAAATACAGCTTCCATCCGTGTGCTCGAAAAAATTGGGATGTCCTGGTGCGATGAAATTGACCTGCATGAACACCCGGCGGTTGTTTATGAACTAAAAAAAGAAAACCACCCTTAGCATGCGCATTACCCACCGTTTACAATTCATAAAATTAGTTACCCTTGTCGGGATCCTTTCTTCCGTACTGCTAAGTCTTAATTTATGGGCAGGCCAACGCTGGTTCCCTAAGGTTCCGTTACTTGATGAGTTTACCGGCCTGGTTGCTCCTTATGATTACGCTAACCTGGCGGTATTGGTTATTTTACTGCTCATTTGTTTTGTTTCCCAGTCCAGGATCCCAATCGTGTTACTCATTCTGTTTAACCTTTATTTATGTTTTGATGACCAAAACCGCTTACAACCCTGGTTTTATAATTATACACTTATCCTTACCGTATTATTGTTTTTCAGAAATCGTGTGGACGAGCCAAATAATTTTACCACTGTATTTATCAGCCTTCAATTATTAATGGCCCTCATTTATATTTTCAGTGGATTGCAAAAATTTAATTCCTTTTTTGTGGAGGACACGTTTAAATGGCTTATCAGCCCGCTGGAAACTATTTTTTCGGAAAGACAAATGAACCTTTTTTACAAACTTGGAAAAGCGGTACCTTACATTGAACTGTTTATTGGCATTGGCTTGCTCATAAAACCTGCCAGGTACATTGTATTGCCAATGGTGGTTGGCATGCATCTGTTTATTTTGCTCATGCTGGGGCCAACCGGTAACTCGTTCAATTATGTGGTATGGCCCTGGAACATTGTGATGATTATACTGAACCTTTTGCTGTTTGCCAATGTAAAACAGGAACGCTTTTACGATATTTCCATTTTATTCAAAGGACTGAGTTTTTACCTGGTCGTTACACTCATGCTCATTTTTCCTATTTTCAGCTTCAACAATAAATACGATTCCTATTTATCCAGTTCCCTGTATTCATCCTCGTCGCCTGCCTGGAACTAGCTCCCGCCGTCGTCGCCGGAGCG
>JBEHXV010000040.1:0-40791 GCA_048498515.1 Bacteroidota bacterium
AAAGCTAACGCTGCAGACTGGGCATACATTGCGCCGGATCCATGAACACCGGCTGAAAGGGCAGGTTGTTAATGTTTTTGGTGAGTCGGCCACGGGTATAGGAAGTATCAATTTTATTGTACTCGCCCCTTAAGCCAACCGAGGCTGTGAGTTTTTTGTATTTATAATCAAATTGCGCGTAACCTGCATAATTCCGTCCGGTGTGCCTGCCGTATAGTGAATCGGCAATGACCTGCTGTTCCATATACACGGCGCCGTAGGTCATGGTAAAGTTATTTTTAAAGCGTTTCTGGTATTGGAATTCATTGTAATACAACTCGGCCCTTGAACCCTGGTTCTTATCGTTGGTATTATTGGTGAGGTAGTAGCGCGACCTGAGGCTGTATTTGCCGCCTTTTTTAGTAAAGTAAGTAATAAAGGGATCTACATTGCAGCGTTGATTGGAGTATACCTGTATGGTACGTCCCTGGGGAATATAAGCCGAATCGGCATCCTGCCACAGGAAGAACAGGCCACCGCGTGTTTCCATCATATTGGTGTTTAGTCCAATTGAAAGGCCTTGTACTTTTTTGAAATTATAACGCAGGTTCACATTAAAGCGGCCCCTTCTTTCCGTTTCCAGGTAGCGGTAGCCTTCGTCGTTAAACAAATGCCCACCAAGTACCAGGTCGAGCTGCCCCAGTTTTTCGGAATGCGAAAAGTTAACCCCGCTTTGTGTTTGGCTCGTGCCTTTCCACCATTTCAATACGCCCCTTCGCGGCGCATCATAGGTGGCGCCAAACAAGGTGACGGTGGTTTGCGGTTTATCCTTTGCATAAGCTGTTCGCATGTTAATAACGCCATTCATGGCCGAAGAACCAAACAGCGCCGAAGAAGCGCCTTTTATCACCTCCACCTGTTCCAGGTTCTCGAGCGGTAAATAGTTCCACTTAATATCCGCCGCGTCGGCGCTAATCATTGGCATTTCATCTACCAGCATCAATACCCTGGTTCCCGCCCCGTAGCTATAGCCACTTCCGCCGCGTATGCTGGCCTGCCCGTCGGATACCACCACGCCGGGCACCTGGTTCATAATAATATCAAGAGTTTGCGATGCTTTATTTTCAATCAGGGTAGGTTTTATCACCTCCATACTCACCGTCACATCCGAGAGTTTCTGTTCAAATTTCCCTGCCGAAACAACTACTTCATCCAATAATTGATTGCCATCGGCTAGCACAATAGTTACATCAAGGGTATCGTTTGGTTTTACCGTAATGGTTTGAAAAAATTTAGCATACCCAACCATTTCGCATCCCAATGTATGCTCGCCTTCGGTGGTGTTAATTAAAAAACTGCCATTTAAATCTGCCGCCGTGCCTTTTGCTTTGTCCAATAAAACAATGGCTCCCGGCAACCCTTCATTATTTGATTTATCTTTCACCACCCCCCTCACTACACCCATGGTTTGTGCATAAAGCTGACATGAATAAAAAAATACGCCTGTTAATAGATATTTAGCTGATTTTATCATTATCTGTTTAAATTTACGGAAGACAATATAATAATTTAGTATTAATTAACAAATGCAGTCTGCCGAATTGCACTATCAAATAGGATTGACCTTATTGGAAGGTGTTGGCGATGTGTTGTCGAAAAACCTGGTGGCGTATTGTGGGAGTGCTGAGCAGGTTTTTAAAACAGGCAAAACGCAACTCGAAAAAATTCCGGGCATTGGTTCTATTGGCGCAAACGCTATTTATAAAAGTGCCAGGCAAGCGCTTATTCGTGCCGAACAGGAAATGCATTTTATAGAGAACAACGCTGTTAAGCCTTTATTTTTTACAGACAAGGATTATCCGCAACGCCTGAGGAATTGCTATGATAGCCCTGCAATGCTTTACTATAATGGATTGGCTGATTTGAACGTCGCGAAAATTGTTTCGGTTGTTGGCACCCGTACGCCATCTGCTTACGGCAAACAAATGACCGAAAAATTGATAGAAGAACTAAAAGATAGCGGCTGTTTAATTGTAAGCGGCATGGCATACGGGATTGATATTACAGCGCATAAAGCATCGCTCGATCAGGGCCTAAATACCATTGGTGTTTTGGCGCACGGCCTCGACCGGATTTACCCGGCTGCGCACACGCAGTATGCCGAAAGAATGATAAACGAAGGGGGCCTGCTGACAGAACATGTGAGTGAAACCAATCCCGACAGGGAAAATTTTCCCAAGCGAAACCGTATTGTAGCAGGAATGTGTGATGCACTGGTAGTTGTTGAATCAAAGAGAGGTGGTGGAAGCTTAATTACAGCTACCATTGCCAATGCTTATAATAAAGATGTATTTGCATTTCCCGGAAGAGCAGGTGAGCTGTTGAGCGAGGGTTGCAACGGACTTATAAAAACCAATAAAGCCAATCTTATTGAAAGTTCGGCCGATCTGTTGTACATCATGAACTGGAGAGAGGAGGCTAAAAAGAAACCGGTGGCACAGGTTCCACTAATGTTAAACCTTAGCAGCGATGAGCAATTGATTGTTGATGCCTTTGGCAAAAAAGACCAATTGCATGTGGATGAGATCTGTTATGCCACCAGTTTACCCATCAGCAAAGCATCGTCCTATCTTTTACAACTCGAATTTTCAAATGTTGTAAAATCGTTGCCGGGTAAAATGTACCAGCTTAATCATTAAACAACCTGCCACAATTCTTTTGTTTTATTGGCTTTTAAGACTGGCAAAAAATCGTCGTAACGTGTTGTTTTAAAGCTAAAATCAGTGTAACTTTACTTTTCGTTTAATTGACCCCAATTCGTATGCAAACTAAAGAAGTTGATGTTCTTGTCATTGGTGCCGGTCCTGCAGGAACGGTAGCCGCCAGTATTATACATAAATCAGGATTAAAAGTCCAAATGGTGGAAAAAGAAAAATTTCCCCGTTTTGTTATCGGTGAAAGCCTTTTGCCTCGTTGCATGGAGGCCTTGGAAGAAGCCGAGTTGCTGGATGCTGTAAAAGCAAAAGGTTTCCAGCAAAAATTCGGAGCCAAGTTTGTAAGAGGAAACGACCTTTGTGATTTTAATTTCGAGGAACAGTTCTCCGAAGGATATAGATGGACCTGGCAGGTACCCCGTGGCGATTTTGACAATACACTGGCTGAAGAGGTTCAGAGAAAAGGAGTGCCTATTGATTTTGAAACAACAGTGATCGATATCAAATTTGAAGGCTCGGATTCAACCACAACGGTTGTGGATAAAGAAGGAAATAAATCTCAGATCAAAGCAAAATTTATTGTTGACAGCAGCGGCTACGGACGTGTGATTCCCCGTTTGTTTAACCTTGATAAGCCAAGCAACCTGCCGCCGCGTAAATCCATGTTCGCGCATATTAAAGACCCTAACCGTGAAAAATATTCGGAGCCTAACCGTATTATGATTGTCGTTCACCAGCCAAAGACCTGGATTTGGGTTATTCCTTTTTCAACCGGAGTAACATCTGTAGGCTTTGTTGGCGATCCCTCTTTTTTTGCCGAACATAAAGATAAAACACCCGAGGAGCAATTGCGTTTCTTAATTAATTCGGAGCCGCATTTGAAAGAGCGTTTTGGTAACGAACAGTTTATGTTTGAACCAAGAACACTTGAAGGATGGAGTGTTACTACCGAACAGTTTTTCGGAGATGGTTTTGTGCTGACAGGAAATGTAACTGAATTTTTAGATCCAATGTTCTCAAGTGGTGTTACGCTTGCTACGGCATCGAGCCAAAGGGCAGCTCATTTGGTGATAAGGCAATTGCAGGGCGGAGAAAAAATTGACTGGAACGAAGAGTTTGTAAAACCTACCATGACAGGTGTTGATGTTTTCAGGACCTATGTAATGGGTTGGTATGACGGTACTTTGCACGATATCTTTTTTGCGAAAGAGATCAATGAAGAATTTAAGAAACAAATTTGCTCTGTGTTGGCGGGTTATGTGTGGGATACCAATAACCCGTTTGTAAAAAAACACGACCGCGCGGTAAAATCCCTGGCCGAGGTTATCAGGATCAACCGTTCCAAAGAAACTATTAAATAGTTATCGGTTTTATAAATTAAAAAAGCCCTCAAGGATAATACCTGAGGGCTTTTTTAATTATGGGAATTGCTTAGTTCTGTTTAAACACGGTTATAAACCCTGAATACTTTTTGTCTTCGGGCACATCAACGATGTAAAAATACGTTCCATCACCAACACCCTCCGCTTTCCAATCGTTTTTATAATCGGTGCTTTCATAAATTTTATTTCCCCAACGGTCAAAAATAATAAGGCTTGTATTAGGATGGTGTTCAATGTTCTTGATCTTAAAATACTCGTTCGCATCATCGCCGTTAGGCGTTATTACATTTGGTATAATGACATTACAGGTCGGAAGCACTTTTATCAATTCAAAATCGTCTCTGCTGTAACCGCAGCTATCGGCAACATATACCGATACGGTATAGGTTCCCTCAACATCAGGACTATTGTAGGTGACACTTGATGTACTGGAAATAACAGATGTGTTGGGATAAATGAACCAGTAGTAACTATATCCCGGGTGACCGCCGGCAGCAAGCACATTAAGCGTAAAAGGTTTACCACCGCAGGTAGTAGATGTATCAATGATTGATACAGAAAGATCATCCACCAGGTTCTCTAAAATTACCGTGTCGGCCGCGGTATAAGCACAGGCCCCGTTAACGGTAACCACCAATGTGGTAGTTGAATTAGTTGTTGCGGTATACGATGAAGCGGTATTATTTCCCGATGCCGGAACATTTCCCGGTAGCGTTGTCCAGGCATATGTATATGGCATTCCGTTATTGCCCGAAGTTGTTGAGCTAACGTTGGTGTTAAACACCACCTGCTTGCCCATGCACTTGCTGGCATCCTGCAAAGGCGTAATAACAAGACTGGCTTTAGGCGTTACTTTAACCGTTACGGTTTTTGTATCGGCCGTGCTATTAGGACATGGGTTGGAACCGGTAACAACATAGGTATTGGTGCCACTAACCGGTGGCGTAACGGTTACTGCGGTGGCTGTTGAAAATGGGACAAGTGTTCCCGACTGATTGTATGACCAGTTGTAACTGGTAGCTCCCGAAACACTGAAACTTGTACTTGCTCCTTCGCACAACGAATCTTTAATGGGCGTAGCTGTGATGCTTACGTTGATGGAAGGGTATAAGATAGCAACCGTGTGGCTTGTGGTACATGAGCCTTCAGGGTTAGTAAGCGTAATGGTGTAAACAGTTGGCGCGTTTGGTACAGGTGGTGTTGCAAAGGTTGGAACTACGACAATAGAATCGTTATTGTAATTGTTAGTAATGGTACCGTTTGAAGAAACAGATACAGCCTGATCGGTTGCAAGCGTGGCATAAGGGCAATAACCAAATTTCATATTCGGTAACATATTTTTAGCGTTTAGTAGCGCTGCACCACCGGCATTATCGGCCAGCTGGTTGCCTCCACAAACAATGGAAGCGTTTTCGGCATGGTACATAGTGGCTATGTATCCCATTTGTTTTAACTCTACTGAAACATTTTCGGTAACGTTTGATTGGGCAGGAGTCCCATAGCAAATTTCAATAATCAGGTTTGATGAGCCGTCCCATATATAGGATTGATTAAAGTCGTGTGTCATCCAGCCGGTTGTAAGTGTTTGGCTCGAATTGGCATATACTGTTTGGAGTCCGGTAACAAAGGCTTGTGGTGTGGTTGATGCATCGGGTAATGTATTCAATGCCGTGCAACCCATTTGTATGGAGAAATTTGTATAGGTGCTAACACTGCTGTTAAGGTTCAGGATATTAAATGCCAGGCTTGAGATCTTGCCTGCGTTAATTCCCGCCGAGTTCAATTCCGATTTTTTAACCAGGAATTGTGTTCTTCCACATTTTAAAGCGTTACCATAAACACTGGGATATTGCGAAGCTGTATTTTGTGTAAAGGTTCCGGAGCTGAATAATGCAATGGGTGTGTTCCCGGTACAAACCGAAGGATAAAGCGAACAAGCCGTTGGATTAACCTGGTCAATATTTAAATTGAGTGTCACCTTTTCAGTTGGAAAACAAAATACCGTATGAGTAGGCGTTACCGTAAAATTTGTTTGTATTGTATTTACAATAACGGTATTGTTATATACACATGGTCCGTCCTTAACAATGGCCGTATAAGTTCCTGCTGATAAAAAAGAAACCGTCAATGTTCTCACAGAGGTGGTAGTGGTGATAATGCTATTCCCTGCGTTTGGTCCGCTTATGTAATAATTGAATGGTCCGGGGTTTGGTGAGTTTACGTTCAATACTACCGAACCAGTATTACCCGAAGGACAAACGTTGTTCAGGTTCGAAAAATAAGCGCTTCCACCTTCTATCTTTTGCAATTGATATTTTAGAGAGTCGCGGCAGCCAAAACTATTCTTGTATACCAGCGTGTAATAATCGCCACTCACCGCGTTAGTAATAAAAAGCGTATCCTTGTTCCCGAGAGGTGACGGAATGGGCACATTGCCATGGTACCAGGTATAATTCGATCCACCCGGTTCCGTTAAATACAGCGCGTTACCACAAAACTGTTTAATCATCGAATTATAAAACGGAGGAGAAAAACCAACGGATAAATTGGCAGATGCCTGCCCGCAGTTAGCTGATGCCACTACCACACTGTAAGTGCCCGGTGGCAAACCTGTGGCTATTTGCGAATAACTGACGTTAGTGCCATTGGTAGGCCCCGAGGTGCTTGTCCAGGTATAGGAATAACTTCCCGAACTCCCGCTTGCCTGAACAAAGGCCGTTCCTGAGTTACCGCCTGCGCATGAACTGGTTGAATTTAAATTAATGAGGCCGACAGTGGTTAAACTTACCTGAACAGTTTGAGTGATAACACAACCTCCCGGCGAAGTAATATTTACCGTATATACCGATCCTACTGTAGCGGGGTTAACCATTAAGGTATCATTGGTTGCTCCGGGAATAATGCCCGAAGAATTAAGCCATTGGTATGAAGTAAAACCGGCAGGGGCAACAAGTGTTGCCATGCTTGATCCTGAACACATACTCGCGTAAGCGGTTCCTGTTCCTCCACATTCGGCATCTACATAGGCGTATCCAAAATGGTTGCCGTTAGAGCAGCCGCCTACTTCAAAATTAATGGATACATTGGTGCCAGGTGGCAGTGACGAAAGATCGACAGAATAATGGTACCATTTTCTGTACAGGATGGAATCGCCTGCTGCGGTAATGGAACGGTTTATAGAATCGGAAGGCAATGTATTAGCCGCGTTATAGGAAAATGAAACACAGCCTGGCATATCGGTATTGGTGGTTTCATTGCGTACCGTAACTTTAAAATAAGGCGCTTCGCCTGCAAGATCGTGTACAGCGCCTGCACCGGGATCCTGGAATACCAGTGCATAACTGTAGGACAAGCGTTTGCTGGAAGGGCCTACTGAAGTAATGAATTTTAATTTTGACGCTCTTTTGTTTGCAACAGCTCCATTCATCCGCACCGATACCGGATCGAAGCTGTAAGGGCTTTTAAAAGGGATTTGCGAAACAGTTTGCGTGCCTATGGTTCTACAAGCCAGGGAATCGTAGCCAACGCAATTGGGATAAACAGGATTGGATGGGGGCACCGACATGATGGTATGGTAGTTCACCGTGTTAAGGACAGATGTATTGCTGCCTGCTGTGTTCACAATGGAAAATCCTGTGGTAGTGTAGTTGGGTAATGTTGATCCCGGACTTGTTGTGCCCGTACTGCCCGACCAGTTGGAAAAATCGTATTGCTCAAAGCCCGCGTTAGGGCAACCAATGCTCATTGGCTGGCTTGGAGATAAATAGATAATTGTTTCGCTGCTGTTATTGACGAAGGCATCTAAATTTTTTTTAGATGCTGGTGTTTTATCTAAGGTAATATTATGTTGAGCTGATGTTGCGCTAACAATAACATAACACAATAAGGAAACGAGAAATCTTGTATTATTTCTGAAAATAAATCCCCCTGACATAATTTCCTTAAAGTTTACTGTAAAGATAAAAAAAAGCGTTTAGATTACCTAAACGCTTTTTTTAAAGCTAGTTACCTTTAAAAATGGTAAGGTAACCACTGTATTTTTTGTCATCCGGCACATCCAGTATGTAGAAGAATGTTCCGTCATTCAGGCCATCGCCTTTCCAGTCATTATTGTAGTTTGAACTGTCATAAACCTTGTGGCCCCATCTGTCAAAAATGCTTAAGCTTGTATTTGGATGGTATTCAAGGTTTTTGATCTTGAAGGCTTCGTTCACACCGTCACCATTTGGTGTAATAATGTTAGGGATCACAATGTCGCATGGAGGTAAAACCGTTACCAATTGCATATCCATGTCATTATAACCACAGCTGTCGGTTACAACCACCGCAATGGTATAAGTACCTTCCGATCCCGGAGCAGTTGTGTTTAATTGAGTCCCCGTACCTAATGAGCCTGTACCAGGCAATAATACCCAGTTAAAGTCATAGGCAGGAACACCGCCTGTTGCTGTAGCGTGTAACATAAGTTCGGTATTGGCACAAACAGCAGCCGAATCAATAATGGAAACACTGATGTCGTTTACAAAATTGCTTACTACTACACTCGAAGTAGCTTGTGTAGCGCAAGCCCCATTAACAGTTACCACATAGGTAGTGGTAATAGCGGCGTTGCTTGTATAAGATTGTGCATTATTGGTTCCCGGAGCTGCAGATCCGTTAGCTGTCCAGAAATAAGTATAAGGCGTTCCAGGATTTCCAGGTGTAGATGAACCTACATTTGCTGTTAATACACTGCTTCCGCTTAAACATTTCACCATATCAGGCATAGGCGCAATGGTTAAGGTTGCAAGAGCGGTTACGCTGGCGGTTGTTACAAACGGAGTAACAGGAGCGCTACAGAATCCCTGGGCCAATACCGTGTAGGTATTTACGCCAGCCATGTTGCTGTTATAAGTCACAGGGCTGTTTGCCGACATGCTTAGTCCGTTATTGTATACAATGGTATAAGTAGCTAATGAACCGGTTACACTTAAGGTTATTGGGCTACCAATACATACCGCGTTTGGAGTAGCTGTTAAGGTTGCCTGTGACGTACCCTGAACGATCTCTACAGTATTGGTAAACACTGTTAATGGACCACTGCATGGGCCAACAGCGCTTAAGCTGTAAGTGTGAATGCCAAAATTAGGAGTAGTTGTAGTTGATGGGTTAAAGGTTACCGGGTTGTTTACCGAAGTATGAGTTCCTGTGTTATCAACATACGTAATGGTATATGAATCCAATGCACCAATTGCCGATAAGGTTACAGGACTTCCAGGACAAACACTTGATGTTGAAGCCGACAGAGTTCCTTGTGTAACCCCCTGTATTACTTCAACCGTTCCGGTAAAGGCTGTTAGTGGGCCATTACATGGTCCTTCGGCAAATAAAGTATAAGTATGCACGCCAAATGCAGGGCTCGACAGGCCTGTTGGTGTAAATGTTACCGGAGCGTTTGCTACCGTTTGGGTACCACTGTCATCGGTATAGGCAATAGTATAAGTAGCCAGTGTTCCAATAGCGCTTAATGTCACCGGACTTCCAGGACAAACCGAAGCGGATGACGTTGCCAGTGTACCCTGGGTTACACCTTGTATAACCATTACATCTACAAAGAAAGTATCTATTGGTCCGCTGCAAGGACCCTGTGCAATTAACGAATACGTATGAATACCAAACACCGGAGTTGTAGTGCCTGTTGGAATTACGGTTACAGTTGAGTTTACAGAAGTATGTAAACCCGAATCATCGCTGTACTGAATGGTATACGTATCCAACGCGCCCATAGTACCTAAGGTAACCGGGCTGCCCGGGCAAACCGACGCGCTTGTAGTTGTTAAAGTACCTTGGGTTACACCTTGCTGAACAAACACATCAACATAGAATGTATCAAGTGGCCCACCGCAAGGCCCGTAAGCTTGCAATGTATAGGTATGAATGCCAAACTGAGGGCTTGCTAACGACGAAACAGTGAACGTTGGGTTAGTATTAACTGCCGATTGAGGAGTTCCACTATCGTCAACATACGTAATCGTATACGTATCCAATGTTCCCAGGGTGCTCAATGTTACCGTACTTCCAGGACAAACCGATGCCGAAGAAGCGGTTAAAGTTCCCTGCGTTACACCTTGTGCAACATTCACAGTGGTGGTAAAATCAGTTAAAGGACCACCACAAGGAGCAGTTGCCGATAAGGTGTAAACAAATATGCCCGGTGTGTTTGATGGGGTAAATGTTACCGGAGCATTCACAGAAACCTGGGCTCCCGACACATCTGTATAAGTAATGGTATAAGAATCGATAGCACCGGTAGGGCTTAAGGTAATTGTTTCAGAAGGACAAACTACTGCTGAACTCGCGTTTAAAGTAGCCTGGGTTACACCCTGAGTTGCACTGATGCAGATCACGGTATCTTTAAAGCAACCTCCAAGCGGGTTTGTTAATGTAATGGTGTAGCAAGTTGTTCCGGGAGTGCTTGGCAAGCCAAACATAATGGAATCGTGCGCTGCAGGAACAACAACACCTACTGTTGGAGTCACCGTTACATCAAACTGGGTACCCACTTGCTGCGATAAGCAGTTGCCAAAGATCATGTCAGGCCTGTCGCCTGTTGTTGCGCCGGCAACGGTAGTTCCGCAGGCAACCTGGGTATCGCTGTAGTAATTATTGGTAGCTGCAAATCCAACGGTTGAGAACTGAACGGCAGGATTGTTTGAATAAGGTACAGTTGAAACCAGATCATAGCAAACATCTACCAATATGTTACTTGTACCATCCCAGACGTAGCTTTGGGTAAAGTTATGGGTGTTGACCCCTACTATAGGAGTATAATTAGCATTAAACACCTGGAATAAACCGTTATTGTCAAACGTGCTGGTTAAGTTAGCATCAGAAGTACATTTTAAGCTGATTTTGTAATTTGGCAGAGTACCTATATAACCTGAAGGAATACTATTTACAATAAATGAAAGGCTTGAGATCTTCCCAGCAACCATACCTTGTCCTAAAAGCTCGGCAGCAGTAACCAGGTACTGTTGACGGGTATTTCTAAACCAGTGACCATAAGGACAAGGATACGATGTTCCTGAGCTCGACGAAGTACCACTACCTATTTGGATTTGGTTGGAAGTGATGCAATTGGTTAACGCAAAGCCACAGGCCGGAGCTGATGACGTTGCAAAGTTTATTCCGTAACGGGCCGTGTCCTGGCTAATGCAATAAATGCTGCCACTTGAAATGGCATTGGCACTGGCCACAGAGAATGTCGGGCTTTCGTTTAACACTACGGTTGTTGTAGCCGAACTGTAACAGCCAAATTGGTTTGTAACAACTACCGTATAAGTTCCCGCTGTTAAGCTTGTAGAGGCCGAATTAGCCGATCCAATGGTTCCTGTTCCTGTCCAGTTGTAGGTGTGGGGCCCTTGTGTGGAAGGGTTTAACGTATTGGTAGCAGTTAACACGGTGCTTGAAGCATTACCCGAGCAGAAAGAGGTAGTTCCTGAAATATTTGCTACCGGAACAGGGTTAATGGCAATGTTGCCGATGATACTTTTTTGGCATTGGCCTGATGTTAAGGTCACGAATATAAGCGAATCGGCAGGAACAACGGTTGTGTAACTTGTTGATGCTGTTGTTTCGTTGTTACTCCATAAGTAGCTGTCGGGAATGCCGCCTGTTAAGGAAACACTGGCAGTAACACTACCGCCCGGGCAAGCACCTAAGGTTGGGGTAAGAACAATTGAACCGCTTAAATTACTAAGAGCTGCCTGGTTCACATATACTACAAACGTTTGAACCGAACTTAACACAGGTGAACCGTTATCGGTAGCTGTCATGGTAACGGTATGATAGCCACCTGAAGCAAGGCTTCCATCAATTATCATAAATACATCGGTACTGTTTGTGTTTGGAAGAACAGAATAAGTGAAAGCGCCACCTAAAGTTGGTGCAGAAGCAGTTATACTAACTGATTGTGTAACTTCAGGAGCCGAAAAGGTGTATTTTTTATATAATGTATCGTTACCACAAACTTTTAAGGTATCGCAATAGCCACCGGTTAAGTTAAGAGGCTCCTGGTTTGCTCCAATCGGAGGACAGGCGTTAAAAAAGAAACGTTTTCCATCCAGCCAGCTCACACCGTCATCAGCGCCTAAAGGCCCGTCATATGAGTTGCCCGACTGGCCAAAACGACCAATCAGGAAGTAATCGATGCCGTTACCCGCGTTGGCACCAACTGTTGCAGGAATGGCAGGAGGGTTAGCCGGATTTGGAAACCCGTTAACACCCGAAGAAGCGTCACCTGTTGTCCATTGCATGGTACCGTAGTAAAAACCAACGTTTTTTCCCGGAGGCAGGATTGGGTCTAAACCATCAGTAATCACCATCTGGAAATCATTGATAAGGTCGGAATGCGTATTGTAATAGCCCACATTCATCCAGCTGAACACGGCATAAGTAGCAAATACATCATAGGTACAGGTACCAGTACCGCGAATGTCCACATCCGACCAAAAAGGCGCGATCATCAGGTCGTTTGGAGCCGGGAAACCAACTGAACTGAAGGCAGTGTTGTTGGTTGGCGGGAACTGGATGTTACCGTTTGTTGACATACGCACCTGCGTATAGTTGTTGCCATAAAAACAAAAGTTAAATGGCAGGTTAATTAATGGCGAGGTGTCGTCATCCACAGGCGAACCAAAGGCTGGTATGGTTCCCGGAGGAACAATGTCGCATGGTGTTAATGTTGAGGTTTGAGGACTTAGTTTTGTAAAGTCGGTTTTTGTGATCGAAACGATCTTACCTTCCTTTTGAATCAGTTCGTAATGAGCGAGCCTGCCTTCGGCTTTGGCTATATCATATAGTTTACCGCCTATCTCTATAACAGGCTTAATGCCGTCGTGCTTTGGCGTATTACCTGGGTTAAGGGTGACTTTTTGTTGTGTACTACTTTGCTTATCGTGGGGTTTTAGCTGCTTGTTTTGTGTTTGGGCAAACGATCCTGTTGTAACTAAAAACAGAAGGCCGAAAAGTAAGGTATGTTTCATTTAATTGGTATTATCTGATTATTATTGCAAAGTTAAGATTTTTTTTTAACTATTAGTTTTTTTTAACGACGCCAGTTTTTGCTGTTTTGGTCATAAAATTCACTCTTTATGGGATTTCTAAAATTTCAGTATAAATTTTTCAGTCTAAAGGTTTTAGTTAACTTTGTATACTCAATTTTCACATGGCAGCTAACAAACTTTCCAAATACATCCGTTTTACATGGCTTGTCATTTGGGCACCTTTTTTATTGATTTTCTTTCTTATTTTGTTCATTTCCCTCGAAGTTTTTGTTGATCTTCCAAGTGTAGAGGAGCTTCAAAATCCTAAGAGCAATTTAGCGACGGTTATTTACAGCAGTGATATGAAAACGCTGGGGAAATATTATGCCGAAAACAGGGTAAGTGTTAAGTATTACGAACTCGACGGGGATTTGGTAAATGCGCTCATAGCTACTGAAGATGCCCGTTTCCGGGATCATAGCGGAGTGGATTTAAGGGCCCTGGGTAGGGCTGTTTTTGGAGCACTGACCGGCAGCTCGAGCAGCGGCGGCGGTAGTACACTATCGCAGCAATTAGCTAAGATGATGTTCCCCAGGGAAAAGCTCAGCAAATTTGAAACGGTTATCAGAAAATTAAAAGAATGGGTTATAGCTGCGAGGCTTGAAAAAAACTATACAAAAGATGAGATCCTGGCCTTATACCTTAACAAGTTTGATTTCCTGAACCAGGCTGTGGGCGTTAAGTCGGCCGCGCAAATTTATTTTAACCGTAACCAGGACAGTCTTGAGGTTCAGCAGGCGGCCATGCTCATTGGTATGGCAAAAAACCCTTCGCTGTTCAACCCCGTTAAAAAGGCCGATACTACGCTTCACCGCAGGAATGTGGTGATGATGCAAATGGTAGCGAACGGTTATTTAACAAAAGAAAAATACGATAGCCTTAAAAAATTACCACTGGGAATTATTTTTCACCCCGAAGACCATAACGATGGTTTGGCACCTTATTTCAGGGAATACTTGAGAACAGATTTTTTAAAGAACTGGTGCGAAAAGCACATCAATCCCGAAACCAACAAGCCTTATAATATTTACAAGGATGGTTTAAGGATATTTACAACCATCGATTCGCGGATGCAAACCTATGCCGAGGAAGCGGTTACCGAGCATATGACGGAGCTTCAAAAGCAGTTTACCAAAGAGTGCAAAACCAAAAAGAATGCGCCTTTTGCCTGGAACGTGAACCAGAAACAAATTGAGAGCATTATGATCCACGCCGTAAAAGGCAGCGACAGGTACAGGTCATTAAAGAACAGCGGCTTATCGTACGAGCAGATCCTGGCAGAATTTAAAAAACCGGTGAGCATGTCAGTTTACAGCCTGCGGGGCGATATTGACACCATCATGTCACCCTGGGACAGCATCCGCTATTACAAAAGCTTTTTACACACCGGCTTTATTTCCATCGAACCATCCACAGGCTACGTAAAAGCATGGGTTGGAGGCGTTAACCACCGGCATTTTAAATATGACCACGTAAAGATTGGGCATGGCAGGCAGGTTGGCTCTACCTTTAAGCCTTTTGTGTATGCCATGGCCATACAGGAAGGATACAGCCCTTGCTACCAGGTGCCAAATGTACGCACCTGCATTACTATTCCGGGCCAGGCGCCATGGTGCCCCGATAATGCAGACGGAAGCAAAGGAACAGGAGAAATGATTACGCTGAAGAAAGCATTGGCTAATTCGGTAAATTATGTTACAGCCTGGGTGATGCAGCGATTTGGTCCAGAGTCAGTCATTAGCCTGGTAAGAAGAATGGGAATTACTGCTCCTATTGATCCTGTTCCATCCATTTGTTTGGGAACGCCCGACATTTCGGTATTTGAAATGGTAGCGGCCAATGCCACCTTTGCCAATAAAGGAACTTACATTCAACCAACTTTTATCACCCGTATAGAAGATAAGAACGGGAAAGTGCTGGAAGAATTTTTCCCTACAACCGACGAAGTATTTAGTGAAGAAAAAGCTTATGTGATGATACAGTTGATGCGCGGTGTGGTAGATGGTGGTACGGGCGGACGCTTAAGAAGCAGGCATAAACTGTTTAATGAAATAGCCGGTAAAACAGGCACCACGCAAAACAATGCCGATGGCTGGTTTATGGGATTAACGCCCGATTTAGTGGCCGGCTGCTGGACCGGTGGAGAGGACAGAAGTATTCACTTCAACTCTACCGTTGATGGTCAGGGAGCAACCATGGCATTACCTATCTGGGGTAAATTCTTTCAGAAAGTATATGCCGATCCCACTTTAAAAGTAAGCAAAAATGGGTTTCCACGCCCGGCTAATATGAGCAACATAGAGCTGGATTGTAAGGCTTACGATGCAGAAATGAAAGAAAACGCTACGGATGATTTTGGCTCTGATTAC
The DNA here is from genome assembly GCA_048498515.1 of Bacteroidota bacterium. GTDB lineage: Bacteria > Bacteroidota > Bacteroidia > B-17B0 > Aurantibacillaceae > UBA4416. The sequence goes on from JBEHXV010000040.1 coordinate 15,528, forward strand.
TAAATAAATAATTGGGTTTTACCATTTCTTCCTCATTTACTTTTATTACCACCGCGTTAAGCCAGTGTTGTTTCTCATATTACAACAGATTTTTAAATTTAAATAATTGTATTCGAAAAAATTAAGGATATATTTGGCTTGCAATTTTATAAATAGTTAATAGAAAATATAAAATGATAAACAGAGTTGTAAAAAATGCGCAAGAAGCTGTAAAAGACATTACAGATAATATGACCTTATTGGTTGGTGGTTTCGGATTGTGCGGTATTCCTGAAAATTGTATTTCCGCTTTGGTAAAAAAGAACGTGAAGGGCCTGACATGCATTAGCAATAATGCCGGTGTTGATGATTTTGGCCTGGGCTTGTTGCTTCAAACCAAGCAAATCAAGAAAATGATTTCTTCATACGTTGGCGAAAATGCTGAATTTGAAAGGCAAATGCTGAGCGGCGAACTGGAAGTGGAGCTCATACCGCAGGGCACACTGGCTACACGCTGTCTTGCCGCCGGGTACGGTATGCCTGTTATATACACACCCGCCGGCGTAGGAACCGAAGTTGCCAACGGCAAACAGGTAAGAACATTTACCTATAACGGCGAAACAAAAGAATACCTTGAAGAAAAAGCCTTTGAGGCCGACTTTGCCATTGTAAAAGCATGGAAAGGCGACACAGCCGGTAACTTGATTTTTCGTTCCACAGCACGTAATTTTAATCCTATGATGGCTATGGCCGGAAAAATTACCATTGCCGAGGTAGAAGAACTGGTTGAGGTAGGAGGGCTCGATCCTGATCAAATTCATACGCCGGGTATTTATGTGCACCGTATTTTCCAGGGCGAAACATATGAGAAAAGAATAGAGCAGGTTACAGTGAGAAAAAAAGCATAGTGTCATAAACAATTAGTGGAAATAAACGTATGTTAGATAAAAACGGAATTGCTAAAAGAATAGCCAGGGAAGTAAAAGACGGAATGTATGTTAACCTGGGAATTGGTATCCCAACATTGGTTGCCAATTACATTCCCGAAGGTGTCAACGTGGTACTTCAATCCGAGAACGGAATTTTAGGCATGGGGCCTTTCCCTTTTGAAGGAGAGGAAGATGCCGATTTGATTAACGCAGGTAAACAAACAGTAACCTTGCTCAATGGTTCATCCATTTTTGATAGTGCCATGAGCTTTGGCATGATCCGCTCCCAAAAAGTAAACCTTACAATTTTAGGCGCCATGGAAGTAAGTGAGAATGGTGATATTGCAAATTGGAAAATTCCGGGTAAAATGGTAAAAGGAATGGGTGGTGCCATGGACCTGGTAGCAAGCGCTAAAAACATTATTGTAGCCATGCAGCACGTCAATAAAGCCGGCGAATCCAAACTGCTACCAAAATGCGAGTTGCCTCTAACAGGGATAAAATGCGTTAAGAAGATCGTTACCGAATTAGCGGTGCTGGATGTATTGCCACAAGGTGGTTTCAGATTATTGGAGAGGGCGCCGGGCGTATCGGTTGAGCAAATAAAGAACGCAACCCAGGGTAAACTGGTTATTGAAGGAGAAATTCCTGAAATGGTTATATAAAACCATTTTTTAAATGTATAGTAAATGAGTTTATTGAAAAAGCCCAGCATTTTAGTGCTCATCTTTACTGTGTGTTTTGTGCTGGCTTTTATGGATCTTTTTCGGCAGTGGCATGCGGGCGGAACTGTGTTTAAAGAAGATGTTGCGCAGTACTACTCCTATTTACCCGCTTATGCTTATAATAAGGGTTCCATGGATTTTCACAATGGTGTAGAGCGGTATTTGAACCGTACACCATCGGGCGAATATACCGCTAAAATGACCTATGGCATGTCGGTTTTATACAGTCCCTTTTTTCTGCTTGCACATAAAATTACCACTAATCAACAGATACTGCGTGATGGTTTCAGTGCACCTTATTCAATTTGCATTCATTGGGGCTGCATCTTTTACGCCATACTGGGCTTGTTTTTTTTACGCCAATTCTTAATACACTATTTTAAAGAATACATTGTAGCCACTGTGATGGTTTTAATATTCTTTGGCACCAACCTGTTTGCCTATTCCATGAGTTATAGCGAGATGTCGCATGCGCATTTGTTCATGCTGTTTAGCGCCTTGCTTTGGTTAAGCAATTCGTTTTACAAAAAACCATCTACATTTAAATTTATTTTAGTGGGCATTTTGCTGGGCTTTATTTCTCTCATCCGTCCTGTTGATATCATCTTTTCATTCGTATTTTTTCTTTGGGATGTTACCAGTTTAAAAGAATTGAAAGAACGGTTACGTTTTTACTTTACAAACTACCGGTCGCTCATTACCGCCGCCATTGTGGTTTTAATATGGGTGCCACAATGTTTGTTCTGGAAACACACAACCGGACAATACATTTATTTTTCGTATGTCGGCGAACGATTCTTCTGGGCCGATCCGCAAATAAAAAACATCCTTTTAAGTTACCGCAAAGGTTGGTTGCTTTACTCGCCAATGATAACCATGGCCATTGCCGGGTTCTTTTTTGCGAAGAAACAGGAATTTAAAAGTAAATATAGTGTTATTATTATTTTATCGCTCGTTGTTTACATTTACAGTTGCTGGTGGGATTGGGGCTTTGGCGGAGGATTTGCCGGAAGGTCGTTTGTACCATATATATCGGTGTTGGCTTTTCCCCTGGCTGTTTTTGTTCAACGCATCTTTTCAACTACATTTAATAAATATTTACTGGCTCTAAAAACCGGTGCGCTTGGGTTAATGTTCTTTTTTTTGTGTTTAAACCTTGGCCAAACCTACCAGTTGCTAAATGGGCTTATTCACCATTGCGGAATGACCAAGAAAGCTTACTGGACCACCTTTGGAAAGTTTTTTATAGAAGGAAAAGAAAGCCAGCAATATTGGGAAAGTATAAAAATGCCAAATTATCAAGATTGGTTAGATGGAAAGAACAGAAACAGATAAAACAATCCTGTTAATATTTCCGTGTTACAATGAGGAAGAAAACATTGCCGGTTTGTTGTCGGTAGCTGCAAACCTGAAACTACCAGGATATGAGATAACCTGCTTGCCTGTTAATGATTTTTCTACAGATAATACCATTGCCGAGATCAGGAAAAGCGCGCCGTTATATTTAAACCTTGCCAATAACCTTGGAATTGGAGGGGCTGTGCAGGCAGGGCTCAAATTCGCAAAAAAACACAATTTTGATTTTGCCATACAGGTTGATGGGGATGGACAGCACCCGGTAGATGAGATTGAAAAACTGGTTGCGGGGATTGAAGCAACAGCCTGCGATATTTGCATAGGTTCAAGGTATATTGAACAACAAGGTTTTCAGTCTACATTACCACGCCGAATGGGGATTGGCATCATTAATTTTCTTATAAAACGTGTTACCGGAAAAACCATTCACGATTCAACCTCGGGCTTTAGGATATTCAATAAAAAAGCCATCAACCTGTTCAGCGATTATTATCCCGATACTTATCCTGAACCCGAATCGATTGTATACGGGCTCATGAATGGATTACACATTAGCGAAACGCCAGTTGTAATGAAGGAACGGCAGGGTGGAAAATCATCCATAGCCGGATTTAATTCAGGCTACTACATGGTAAAAGTTAGCTTAGCCTTGCTTTTTTTAAAACTAAATAACCTCTTAAAAATCAATTAACATGGAAATCATACAAATTGTCAGCGTTTTCTTCTCAATCATTTTTTTGATCATTGTTTTTCGATTGGTTTTAAAAAAACAATTAAGGGAAGAGTTTAGCATTATATGGATCTTATGCGCCATTGTACTTAATGTATTTGCGTTTTGGAAAAACGGCATCGATTACCTGGCCTCTCTTTTAGGAGTATATTACGCGCCCTCGTTATTATTTATTTTTTTGTTTGCCGCGTTAATTTGTTATTGCCTGCACCTTAGTAAGATCATCAGCAAGCAGCAAAACGATATTAAGAATTTAACGCAGAAAATGGCAATACTTGAAAGTAAGATACATACCAACCCCGATTGATTTATTTTTTTTGACTGGCCTGTTTGTTTATGGCCCAAATGGCATCTATTGTCACCATCGAATCGATTGAGATATTTCTTTCTTTGGCTTTTGCTGTAACCTGGCCGTACCAGCCTTTATCGTTAATAATTACTTGTTTTATGCTATCCAGTGCGGTGTTGCTAACCTTAAATGTTTTGTAATGCGCTATGTTCATACCCGGATAATTCATATCCTCGATCCATGTAAACCGCTGTTTCAATGCTTTTTCAATTAATTTCCCCGGGTCGTAATAACCTTCAAATGAGCGTGTGTAATAAATGTCGGTATAAGCCGACAGGTCTACTTCTTTAGGCCAATCGGTTCCGCCTCTCATAAATACATTTTGTTTTGCCAGCTCAGCCGACCGCTCATCATCGTACACTTTAAACGCGCCATCCCTGTCGGAATAATAAGAAAAAAGCATGTTAATATCGGTAAATATAACGGTGGTAGGGGTTCGTTTGGCCATTAACATAGCCACGCCGTTTTTATAATCCCAGGTACCGGGTCTTGGCAACTGCATATTGTAAAAAGAAAGGATGCATAACACAGCTACAGCAGCAATTTTTAGTTTAAAGTCGATCTTAATAGCCGAAAGAACATAAGCAAACATTAAAATAAAACCCAACAGGCTGAATAAAATATAACGTTTTAAAAATATAGGGGTGATGCTTGCCGCGAAAAAATTGAGGTGAAACAAAAAAGGACCAAGGATGATGGGTACTAAAAGTAATTTATACCTGAACGTGGCTTCCCTGTATTTTTTTGAAAATGCTACTACAAGTAAAATCACCAGGGTTAAGCCCAGGTAGGTATAAAATAAATAATCGGCATTGCAAAAATCGTATAAAACCTGTTTATACTCAACAATGGTAGGTTTTTGCAACCAAAAGCCTTTCGCATCATCTTTTAAAACGCCAAAAAAACGTTTTTGCCATGGTAAAAAAAGAATTAAAAATACCAGCCACGAGGTCATGTAAGTGAAAACGAATTTACGATCGTAGCCTAAAAATAATTTTTCGGCGCCTTCACTTTTTTGCCTGCCTTTGTAGGCCAAAAAAGGAACAAGAAGAACCTGTCCTAAAATGCTAAAGCTGGCCAGGGTGTGCAAATAAAAGATGGAAATATTAAATATGCCTAATAACACGGCGCTTGTCCAATTGGGTTTTTGGACTAAGCTCATGAAGACATAATTCGACAAGATACAGAACAAAACAATGAGGCCATAGGTTCGGCCTTCTTCGCTGTAGTAATACAATTCATTGGAACAAAAGAAAAACAGGACACCGAAGATGGCTGTTTGCCAGTTAAAAAAACGTAAGGCAAACAAAAAAAATGCGGCACATCCGGCACTGGTGGCAACAGCCGAAAGCGACCTTATGGCAACTTCCGAATCGCCAAAAAGCCCGCACCAGTAATGTACTATAATTAAGTAAAGCGGCGGGTTGGTATCTTTATATAAACTATAATCAATAATGTATCTTATGGTACGGCTTCCCAGGTCAATGCTAAAGCACTCATCGCCCCATAAGCCCTGATCTCCTATCTTATACAAGCTCATGCACAGGTAGGCAACAAATACACCAAACGCGATCTTAAATTTATGCTTATTAATAAAAGGGAAAAAGTCCATGTGTTATTACTGCAACTAAAATTCTATTCGTACACTTTATCCACTACGTATACAGGCCTTTGCCTGCTTGCTTCAAGGTTGCGCCAAACATATTCCCCTATAATTCCAAGACCAATCATCTGGAAAGAAGAAACAAAAAGTATGACCACCATCATGCTCGACCAACCGGTAGGTTCGGAAGTGCCAACGAGTTTCAATACAATAATCACCAGGCTGTATATAAATGCTATAAAACCCAGTGTAATGCCCGTAATGGATATGAATTTTAACGGGGCATACGAAAACGAAATAAAAGAGTCGATGAATAATTTTATTTTCTTTTGCAGGGTCCAGCGCGATTTCCCAATCTCCCGTTTTGTTCGGGTATATGGTATGCATACCATGTCGTAGTTGAGCCATGCCAGTAGGTAAAGGGTATTGGTGTTCTTTTCGTTGATCTTCACCACTTCATCCTTGAGCTGCTTGTCAAAAAACACATAATCAAAGCCCCCATCCGGAATATTTTTAAGAGCAAATTTTTGTATGAGCTTGTGATAGGTATTTGAAAATGCTTTTTGAAAAAAAGATTCTTCCCTGTCGGCCCTGTTACCTACCACCAGTTTAATGCCGTTTTTCCAATGGCTGTACATTTTAACCATAAGTTCCGGTGGGTCCTGCAGGTCGGCGGCAATCACCACGCAACAATCGCCGGTAGCGTAATTCATGCCCGCTAAAATAGCGTTGTAGGAACCAACATTGCCTGCCAGTTTTATGATCTTTACTTTTCCCGGCTGCTCGTCCCTGAATTTAATCAGTTCTTCAACGGTATTGTCTTTACTTCCGTCATCCACCATCACATATTCAAATGTAACATCGTTTTCAAAAAGCGCTTCATTGGCAATTAAACGCGTTTTGGTAACGGGAATATTTTCGCCATTAAAATAACAGGGGATAATGATGGATAGTTTTGGCATAAGTTAGTGGTTGCAAATATAGTTTATTTGATCCTGGATAAGCCATCAGGCCCTTCAATATACATAACGTTATCTTTATTTACCCAGGCCTTCCTGTTATCCAAATACGTTAGTTTTTCGCCATATTCATCAACCCACCCATTTTGCTTTGCCGGATTGCCATAATACAAACCGTGCGATTTAAGGTTTTTGGTAACAACACTTCCTATGCCCGTCATGCAGTATTTACCTAATACGGTTCCGGCCAGGATGGTTGAATTGGCGCCCAGGGATACCCCTTTTTGAATAATGGTTTTAGCGGGTTCTTTAAATTGCTTGCTGCGTGGATAAATGTCGTTGGTAAACACCACATTGGGTCCAATGAATGCATCGTCTTCTATCTCAATACCGTTCCACAAATAAGCACCCGCCTTTACAGTAACGTTATTGCCTATTTTCACCTCGTTTTCAATAAAGCAATGTGAGCAAATGTTGCAGTTTTCTCCTATCTCGGCGCCTTTTAAAACAACCGAAAACTGCCAGATCTTGGTGTCTTTGCCTATTAATTCCGAATCAACCTGGGATAAATGATGTTTAAAATAATTCATTACCGGGCGCTTTTTAATTTTTTAAAATCATCATAATTCCTGATGTAATCCTTTTCATCGTACAATTCAGATGCGAGCACCAGCTGCACGGCTATATGGCTGTACTGCATGGTATGCCAGCAGTATTTAGGCAAATAGAGTCCCTGGTTTGGCGATTCGAGCGAAAACACATTCATCTCGCCATTTGGCATTTCGGTATTTACAACAATACGGCCAAGGGTAGCAATCAGGATCATCTCTGTTTGATGATGCGCATGTCTTCCCCTTACAACATTATCGGGGGTATGGTAGCTCCAGAATACACGTTTGATATCAAAAGGGACGTTTTTTTGATTTTCGGCCACTGATATATATCCAATATCGGGGGAACCTAATTTGGGAAATTCTATGATGTGGGGATGGTCCATTCGTTAGTTGTAAATAACAACGAAAATACTAAATAAATTGTGAACTCAATTCCGGATTTTTTGCAATAGCTTTAATTTTTTGATCCGTGTTTTCTAAAAATCACCCTATTTTATACTAAGTTTGTGGCAACTTGTGTTTTTTAGTTACATTTGAAAATAAATGTATGCTGCGTTCAAATAAACTCCATATTTACGGGTCACTCCTGGTTTTTTGCATACTTGCTTATTTCTCACTTTTTCATCAGTTAGATCATCGCCCCATGTATATGTGGGATGAATCCAGTTATTCATTAAATGCACAGGAAATGGTTGAAAGGGGAAACCCTATTGAAGTATACCTTTTAGGAAAACCCGACCTGTATAATTCAAAACCACCTTTTGCCATATGGTGCATGGCTTTGTGCATTAAGGCTCTTGGGTTTAACGAGTTGGGGGTTCGCATGGCTTCGGCCATCTTTGGCCTTTTAAGCGCACTCATACTTTGGATCGTCGGCATAAAAGTAATGAGAAATTACTGGACCGCTTTAACCTTACCTTTAGTGCTACTGAGCAGTTATGGCTATGTAGGCTGGCATATTGCGCGTACAGCCGACACCGATTCGGCCCTGGCTTTTTGGATCCTGTTGCAATGTGTTTTACTATTTGGGTACACCACTACCGATTTGCCTAAAAAAGCGAACAGGTATTTATTGTTGGCAGGGCTGGCCTTTTCTTTTGGCTGCTTAACCAAAGGTATTGCAGGGTTAACGGCATTGCCGGGCATGATGGCATGGTTAATTTATACGCGCAAGTTCAAGGAAACATTTCAAAAGAAAGAATTTTATATTGGCCTGTTGTCCTTTATTGTTTTGGTAATAGGTTATTACTGGTTGCGAAACAAGCTAACACCAGGCTATTTCGACGCGGTTTGGGAGTTTGAGATCGGCGGACGACTGGGCCGCCAGGAGTTCTTAAACCAAAAAACCCTGCCATTTTATTTTTATTTTGATTACATGATAACGCAGGACCGGTTCTTTGGGTGGATATTCGTTCTGCCTTTGAGTATCATATATATTCTTACAAGGCCTGCCGATCGCTTAAAACATACTGCGCTGTTTTTCATCTTTATTTTTGTAGGCATTTCCATACTGTTGGGTCTGTCGCGCACCAAGCTCGAGTGGTATGATGCGCCGCTTTATTCGCTCATGGCGGCCATCATAGGCATTTCTTTTTGCATGTTGTTTAAGCATAAAGGAAATAAATTTGCTTTACTCTTTATTTGCATTTTTAGTTGGCCGTATTATAAAATAATGATCGCCAACCAGGATTTTGAAGGGACACCTCTTAGGGATTTTCTTCAGCAAATAAGGCATAGCGGGCATGAAAAGGACAGTATCCACATTATTAATTCCGATCCGAACTTTACCATTCATTTCTATTCTAAAAAAGATTGTGTGGACGGATATTACAGCGATGTGGTAACAGCTTATGAGAAGCCATTTACTGTGGGCAGTTATGTTCTTACCGAAAAAGAGGCAAGGGATTACGAGGTTAATCAGGCTTATGTGCTACAGCCTGTTCTTTATTACAAGCACTGCGTATATTACCGGGTATTGGGTAAGAAATAAAACATAAACACCTTGCCATCACCAATGCTGGTTTTAACTGCCGGTAAATGGTTTACTGGCTGTTTCTCTTCCTGAACAAGTAAATGCCTTTATCTGCCGACAAGGTTTCCCAGTCTTTTGAATTGTTTAATTCCTCAATGGCGGCATCCAGTTCGGTGCCTCTTACAGGGTAGGCGTAAGATGATCTTGCCAACATAATGTAAGTGGCATCATTCACATCAGGATACTGGTAAATGTTTTTCCTGAAAGAGAGATGAGGCGCAAAAAAATTCATAGCAGAGAGGTTCGCGTCTTTAGGAATTAATTTCATCACCCGTTTCACTTCTTTTTTATCAAGCTCGCATTGGTAATGTTCTTTTATGTAAAAGCAAATGTTTTCTTTGGCATGATACAGCGCGGTACGCGAATGGGCTTTTGTTTCGGAGGTGTATATGGTTACAAAACATACTACAGCTGCCAGGATAAATGCCAGCCTTGAATTTTTAATGTTTACAATAAGGTCGTAAAATGCAATAATAACAATGGGTGCAAACTCAATGCAGTAATGGTAGTTCATGCCCCAGCGAACAAAACTATCGGAAAACACTTTTTGCGCAACAATCGGGATCAGCATAATCAGGTATTGAGGTCGCCATAACATGGCCCAGGCGCCAGAGAGCAGCAAGCATACATACAGCTCCACTTTTATGCCATTAAGGCTTTGGTCGGGCAAATGGTTGCAAACAAGTGCGCTGAATATTTTCATTGGATCATGGGTGAGGTTAAATATCAGCTCGCTCATGCTTGTTCCAAGCACTGTGTAATTTACCTGGTTGTAACCATTGCCGGGCGCACTTGGATCAATATTGGGCATGATAAATTTTAGTACAGCAACGGCGTATACCACCGAAAATAATGTCAAAAGCAGGGCCATGTTACGCTTTGGCTTATCTTTAAAATAAAGTAACGTTAAGCCAATGCAAACAAAGATGAGCCATAAAGGCATGTTTTCTTTACCAATCACGATGAGCAGGGCAAAAAGCCAGGTAAGTCCAAACCGGTTATTTTTAAAATAATAAAAGAACCAGGGCATTAACATGGCAGAAACCACATTGTCGTGATAATCGAACGATAGCGCGGAATAAAGGCCAAAAAACGATAAAAAATGGATCATGGCAATTTCGGGCATAAACCGTATGGCCGATGCCTGTTTCACAATTTTATAAATGCCTAACGCTCCAAAAAGCATGAATGCTATTTGAATTAATAAAAGGGTAATGGAGCCAAAAATGTAATAAAGCGGGGAGAAGATGATGGTATATAGCGAAAAATGATCAGATAAAAAGTTACTGAACATGTAATGCAGGTAGGGGTAGTGATTTTTGTGAAAATGCCCGTATTGATAAAGGCAATTGTTGTAAATGCCCAAATCAAACGCGTAAGTCCTGTAATTGTAATGATTGCCAAGTGATATAAGAGCATATATAATGGCAAATACTACTAAAATGTAGTTTTTTGGAACTTTAAATAAACCCCATGAAAAACCAAAAAAAGAGTTTTTTTTAAGTGAAGAGGTAAGCATTATAAAGTTGCAAATTTTTACAGGTTAACTACTAAAATACCAGGTAATCAAGGGGTTTAAATTACTAATTTTTTGAGAATTAACGCTCAAAGCTCGTTAATATTGCCAAAGAATGCTTTTTGTATCAAAAAACAAATATTTGGCCATAAACCCTATAATCTTAAAAAAATAATTATTTTTGCCGTAAATTTATAAGAATACCATAACACTATGAAAATCAAAACATTCAAACTTGGCTTATTTGCAGCTGCTGCGTTTATGGCAGTTACATTTATTTCATGCTCTACCCCTGAAGAAGTGGAACAAGCGACGTTGATCAGCAAATTAACAATGAGCAACGAAGATTCAACCAATGGTTACCCAAGATTTACGGGCGATGCTCACGGAGGAAAATACTTTTCGCATACCGATAAAGGATTACAATATGGCAACGGGGTTGTTTACAATGTACCTGATAGCTTAATTCAAAAAGACATCAGAATTAAAGTAAACATGTGGGTAAAACAAGGAGATGCTAACCCAAAAAATCAGTTCTCATTTGCAGTACAAGCTCCTACCGGCGAAATGCTAAACTGGTCAGAGATCCGTACCCAAAAATACATTAACGAAACCAACAAATGGATCAATATCAACGATAGCGTTACCATTCCGGGAACTGCAGTTAATAAAGCAGGGCTTATCATAAAAATGTTCTCATTTAATCCTGAAGGAACATCGTATATGGATGTTGATGATGCGGAGATGTCTGTTTATAAAGTTGAAAAAAAGCTGGTTGACTAATCATAACCAAACAAGCAACAGTTTAAAGCATTATTGTACAAAAACAATAATGCTTTTTTTTTGAAGAACCATTAGTTTTACATTAGGCAATTTAAAACAGATGTATAAAAACAGGATATAAACATACTTTGATGAATTTTTTTTCCAATAGCAAAATATCCTTGTCCGCCTTGGTAGTATTGTTTTTACTGGTTGTTTCATTCCTTTTTACTTTCTTTTTCATCCATTGGGGCAATGCGCATCACCCTTTTGTAAACGATGTAAACCAATATTACTCTTATTTAAATGCCTTATTTATAGAAGGCGACCTGTCGTTTAAAAACAACCCCAACGCGTATTGGCTTATTGAAACTCCCATTCACCGCTTTGTGCCCAAAGTAACCTACGGCATGGCTCTTTTTTACGCGCCGTTTTACCTGTTGGCTAAATTATTCTCAGGAGGCGGGTCAACCGGCTACGAACCTGTTTATGCCTGGATGGTGCACTTTGGTTGTATCTTATATACCCTAAGCGGTTTATGGTTTACCAGGAAAACACTGCTGCTTTGGTTTAATGAAGTGGTAACTTCGGTAACACTGCTGCTGTTATTCTTTGGCACCAACCTGTTTTATTACACCTTGGCAGAGAGTGAATCGGTACACGGCATCCTGTTTTTTTTAATTTCATTTTTTTTGTATCATGTTTTTAAATGGCAGCTTACGGGTAATAAGAAGCATGTGCTTTTATTTTGCATGGCTGCCGGCTTTGTTTGTTTAATAAGGCCCACAGAGGTACTCATCCTGTTTTTTCCATTACTTGCAGGAGTAACATCGTCGGCTGAAGCAAGGCTCAGGTTCAAAAATATCATGATGTTGAAATGGACTTTGTTGTGTGCCGTATTTCTTTTCTTGGCGCCTTTAATACCACAATTGCTTTACTGGAAAATGCAGTCGGGCCATTATTTGTTTTTTTCTTATGGCAGTTCCGAAGGTTTTTTTTGGAACGACCCACAGATCATCAATGTGTTTTTTAGTTTCCGGAAGGGCTTTTTTATCTATACACCCCTTATGGTATTTAGCATGCTGGGTTTTATAATGCTTTATAAAAAACATAAACTACTTTTTTACCCTGTTCTGTTATATTTTGTGTTGAATGCTTATTTCATTTGCTCGTGGTGGGATTGGTCCTATGGCGGATCTTTTGGTATGAGAGCCTTCATTCACTGCTTCGCCATCCTTGTTATCCCCTTTGCCTGCTTTATGGAATGGGCAGTTTCCCTGTATAAACACGCCGGTGTAAAAAAGATCATGGCATCTGCTTTAGTATGTGTTGCGCTGTTTTGCTGCGCTTTAAACCTGTTGCAATCTAATTTATACAAGCATCAACTCATTCACTACGACGGCATGAATAAGAAAGCCTACCTGTATACTTTCTTTAAGAAAAAGTATACAAAGGAAGAGATCGACTATTTGACGACCCTTTTTAAATCGCCCGATTATGAGGCCAGGCGAAGAGGCTTGAGGGATGAGTAATACCGGCTCTGTGCGATGGTCTTAAAACAAGTTTGTTATTCAAATAATTTATCTTTAGGTTTGAATCATGTTACTTTCCATTGTTATTCCGGCATATAACGAAGCCAAAACCATCCATTTGATCCTTAATAAGATCAAAGAAGTTGTGTTACCGGCAGGGATACTGAAGGAGATCATTATCATTGACGACTTTTCAGCTGATAATACTGAGCAGGCGGTGGCCGATTACAGAAACAGGAACAGCGATCTCACCATCCAGTATTTTAAGCATTCGGTTAACAAGGGCAAAGGCGCTGCTTTGCATACAGGTATTGAAAAGGCAACAGGCGATTACATCATCATACAGGATGCCGATCTTGAATACGATCCTGAAGAGTACAATATACTGCTAAAGCCAGTACTAAACGGAAGCGCCGATGTGGTTTATGGCAGCAGGTTCATAGGAGGTAAACCCCACCGGATCCTTTTCTTCTGGCATTCCATTGGCAATAAGGTTTTAACCACGCTGTCCAATATGTTCTCCAATCTTAATTTAACGGATATGGAAACCTGTTATAAATTATTCAGGGCCGATATTATTAAAGGAATTAAGCTTAAAGAAAAACGATTTGGTTTTGAACCCGAAGTAACCGCAAAAATTGCCAGGATCCCAAACATCAGGATTTACGAAGTTGGTATTTCATATTACGGCCGAACCTACGAAGATGGTAAAAAAATTGGTTGGAAAGACGGATTCAGGGCCATTTACTGCATTTTAAAATACGGTCTTTTCCGAATGTAGTTTAGCTTAACAAACCAATCATTTCCGAGCAAATAAATTCCGCGGCTTTTCCATCTCCATATAGTTTAGGAAATTTCATGCCGGTTTTAGAAGTTAATGTTTCAAACGCTTCCAGTATTTTTTTCTCATCGGCATCGGTTATAATGGCTGTTCCGCATTCTACCAGTTCAACCCATTCGGTTTCGGGGCGCAGGATCACGCAGGGCTTTTCAAAATAAAACGCTTCCTTTTGCACGCCGCCGCTATCAGTCATCACAATGCGGCAGTTCTTTTCCAGGGCAATCATTTCAAGGAAAGATACCGGTGGAATAATTTTAAAATGCTTGCCTGCTTTTACTTTTTGGTACAGGTCGGGGCTAAGGTTGGTTTCCAATAATTTGTTGGTTCTTGGGTGAAGTGGCAATAAAACATCCAGCTGATTTTGTTCGCTTATTTTGTATAATGCGCTAAACAGGGCATTTAACCTTAGCGGTTCATCGGTATTGTTATTGCGGTGTATGGTTGCTAAAATAAATGTATCTTTCTGTAAGTTGTTTTTTGCGATGATGTTTGTTCTTTGTTCGGCAACCTCGCTAAAATGCAAGCTGTTATCGTACATCACATCGCCGCTGTGATATATTTTGGGGTTATTGGCTGTATAAGGTTTGTTGTTCTCTTTAAATCCTTCGTTCAGCAAATTCTGGTAACCGGTTTTTGTGGGGGAGAACAATAGGGTTGAAACGTGATCGCACATAATGCGGTTTATTTCTTCGGGCATTGCTTTGTTAAAGGAGCGTAAACCGGCTTCGATGTGAATAACCGGAACATGAATTTTGCTGGCAGCAACAGCTCCCGCAAGGGTGGAGTTTGTATCGCCATACAAAACAATGGCGTTTGGTTTTTCCTGCATTAAAATTTCTTCAATGCCCGCTATCATGGTAGCTGTTTGTTTTCCATGGCTTCCGCTGCCCACATTTAAATTATAGTTTGGCGCCGGAATGCCAAGTTCGTCAAAAAATACCTGGCTCATGTTTTCATCATAATGTTGCCCGGTATGAACAATGATCTCGGTAATGGCGTTGGAAAATTTATTTTTTATGGCCCTGCTTAGTGCCGCGGCTTTAATAATTTGAGGTCTTGCACCAATAATGGTAACTATTTTAATCATAATGTATGTGCTGCGTCTTTATAAAATTCCTTCATCGGCAAAGCTGTAGTAAGCATGTTCGCCAATAATTAAATGGTCCTGTAATGTCATGTCCATGAGCTTTGCAGCTTCCTTTACTTTTTTTGTCAGGCTAAGATCTTCCTGGCTCGGCCTCAGGTTGCCCGATGGGTGATTGTGGCAAAGAATAATACTGCTGGTTAAATTTTCAAGGGCCGATCTCAGGATCAGTCTTACATCTACCACAGTTCCACTCACCCCGCCTTTGCTAATGCATTCGGTTTTAATAATGCTGTTTCTCCTGTTCATAAAGATCACCCAGAATTCTTCATGCGGTAAATCGCTTAATTTTGATTTTATCACATCGTAAGCTGTTTTGGAAGACGTGATCTTTGTTTTTTGTTCAAGCGACTCATCCGTCCTTCTTCTTCCCATTTCAAGAGCGGCAGCAATGGTAACGGCTTTCGCTTCGCCCACACCTTTATACCGTTTAAGGTCGTTGAGGTGCAGCTTGGCCAATTCGTTAATGGAATTCTTATGTTCTCTTAGTATGCGCTGTGCCAATTGTACCGCGGTTTCATCCCTGTTTCCCGACGATAAAAGAATTGCCAGCAGCTCGGCATCCGAAAGGGCCTGCCTGCCTTTTACCACTAATTTTTCACGCGGCCGGTCATCCTCGGCCCACGATTTAATAGGTGCATGCTTATGTAAAGTTTCTTCCAATGGTGTTTTAAAAGTAAGTCTTTTTATGAGAGCATAAAAATTTTTTTGAAAACAAAAACACAGCTTCCTGCGCTGAAATAAATGGATTTTTATGAAAAAATATGAATATATTTGGCCTGCTATATGGTATTTAGTAGTATATTATTTCTTCTGTATTTTCTCCCGATTTTCATGTTGGTTTATTTTCTGTCGCCACAGAAAATAAAGAACATCGTTATCCTTTTGGGGAGTATTTTCTTTTATGCCTGGGGCGCCCCTAAGTTTATTTTTGTGATACTGGGTACTACTTTATTAGATTTTTACCTGGTAAAGTGGATGGACAGAAGCACAAATGATAACAGGCGAAAGTTAATGTTACTGCTTTCCTTAACTGTAAACCTGGGCTTGTTGTTTTATTTCAAATATTCGAATTTTTTTATTGAAAACGTCAATGCCCTGCTTTCGGTTTTTGGCAGCAAGCAAATACATTGGACCAAACTCATATTGCCAATAGGCATCTCATTTTACACATTTGAAACCATTACCTATGTTGTGGATGTTTACAGGCGAACTCATAAACCCTTAACGAATTTTTGGGATTACCAGCTTTACATTATCCTGTTCCCAAAATTAATTGCGGGCCCCATTATCCGCTACCACGACCTTGCCGACCAGATCGTAGATCGCAGAAATGTGGTTGACGATAAACTAACAGGCTTTTACCGCTTTGCCCTGGGCCTGGGAAAAAAAGTATTGATCGCCAATCAAATTGGCATAGTGGCCGACGATATTTTTGGAAGAAATTACCTGGAACTGGATACCATGACGGCTTGGGTTGGAAGTTTGGCCTACACCTTTCAAATTTATTTCGATTTTAGCGGGTACAGTGATATGGCCATAGGCCTGGCTAAAATGATGGGCTTTAAATTTCCCGAAAATTTTAATAATCCGTACATATCGCAAAGCATTACCGAGTTTTGGCGCCGATGGCACATGACCTTGGGCGCCTGGATGAAAAACTATTTATACATTCCTTTGGGTGGTAATAAAGTTGGTCCGGCCAGGTTGTATTTTAATTTATGGATCGTGTTTCTGGCGTCGGGGCTTTGGCATGGCGCAAGCTGGAGTTTTATTTTTTGGGGGGCGTTCCACGGCTTCTTTTTAGTGATTGAGCGTGCCGGGTTTGGTAAAGTACTGGAAAAAATAGGCAAGGTGCCGGCTATTATCATCACATTTTTAATAGCCAATTTTGCCTGGGTTTTTTTCAGGGTCGAAAAAATAAGCGATGCGTTTGTATATATCAAACGTATGTTTTCATTTAAGTTTAATCCGGCGGTTAGTTTTAATCATGAATTTTTAACGTATTTGTTCATCGCGGTTTTCTTTTCATTTTTTGCAGTATCAACAGTCACTCAAAAAATTCAGAACAAGGTTTATTTTGACGAGTATAGCAATTCAAGACACCTGTTATTTGTTCCCATCGCCTTACTGCTTTTTATACTATCAGTCAGTTCCATTACTTCATCGGGCTTTAATCCCTTTATTTATTTTAGATTTTAATGAACCGCTTTTCAAAAATACTCAGATACTCCTTGCTTGTTTTTTTGATGACGGTTTTGTTCTTGCCCCTCATTCAAAGCAATTTTGGGCTGTTTACCCTGAAACCGCTCCAGGGCGATATTACCTTACCGGCCAAAGTGGAATTTAAGCCGGAAGACTGGATGACGGCCAAATACCAGGAGGAACAGGAGAACTATTTAACCCAAATGTTTGGTTTCAGGAGCACCTGCATTCGCATTAACAACCAAATTGCGTATCAGTTCTTTAATTATGCCAAGGCCAACGGCGTTATTATAGGAAAAGAAGATTGCCTGTTTGAAATAGGGTATATTGACGCGTATACAGGCAAGGATTTTGTTGGGCAGGACAGCATTAACCATATTTTGGCCAGGCTTAAATACTTAAACGAGGTATTAAAGCAAAACAACAAGCACTTGCTTATTGTTTTAACGCCGGGTAAATCCAACTATTTCCCCGAGTACATACCCGATAAGTACCTCAAGGATATGGGCGGCACCAGGAACTACACGGCTTTGCTTTCGGGAATAAAAGCCGAAGGGCTCAACCTGATCGATTTTAATGCCTGGTTCCTGGAGAATAAACATAAAGGCAAAAACCCATGGTTCATTAAATATGGCATTCACTGGACTCCTTACGGAGCGGTGCGCTCGGCTGATTCCATTATTAAGAAAGTAGAGGCCATAACGGCTATTGACATGCCTGATTTTACCTATGACGCTTCACGAATGGCTGAAGCCGGAGATAAGGAGTACGACATTGCCGAAGGCATGAATTTATTCATTGATTTTCCAAGGCTTGAGTTGAGCAGCCCTCTCTTATATGTGTCGAACACCGATAAGCAAAAGCCAAGCATCCTCATTATATCCGACAGCTTTTTTTGGGGAATTTACAGCACTGAATTTGCAAATTGTTTCAAAGAGCATCATTTCTGGTATTACAATAAAACGGTTTTCCCTGATGAAGGAAAGAATTTAGTGACGGATGGTTTAAATACCCGCGATGAAATTTTGAAACATGATGTTGTCATGCTGATGATAACAGAAGCTAACCTTAAAAAATTCGGTTGGGGTTTCCTTGAGAACGCCGAAAGGGATTTTAAAGGTGCGCCCAACAAGCCTGCATTGCCTCCTTATGATGTATTAAAAAAGAGGTGGACCAAGTACATTAAAGGCGATCCAAAATGGATGGAAGGCATCCGTAAAGTAGCGAAAGAAAGAGGCATTTCGGCCGATTCGGTAGTGAGTCTCGAAGCCGACTGGCAAATACAGCATTTATAAGGTTTTAAATGCTAATTTTGTGCAACGGTACACATGTCTTTCTCTTCTTCTCTTCAAATATTAAAACATAACGAATTCAGGTGGTTCATTTATGCCAGGTTCTTAATCACACTGGCTATTCAAATGCAAATGAGCATTATCTCTTTGCAGATCTATTATGAATATTCCGACCACTCCGAATTTGCCTTGGGTCTCATCGCTTTAACGGAGGTCATTCCGTTTATTGCCGTTTCTTTTTTTTCGGGACACATTGCGGATATTATAAGCCGGAGAAAAATACTGATCGTTGGCTGCTCGGCTTTACTCCTTGGCTCGGTATTTTTATGGGCATTTAGCAGTCATTATTTTTCCATGCTTAATGTGTTAGGTTCTACTGCCTTGTTTTCTGTTGTTTTTATCTTTGGAATTATCAGGTCTTTCCTGGCATCGGCTACACAGCCTTTTATGAGCCAATTGGTAGAAAGGAGCCAGTACACCATGGCAACAACATGGAATACCACCGTATGGCACACGGCAGCTATTTTAGGTCCTGTTTTAGCGGGTTTAATATACGGCTATAACGATAACAAGAATGCCGATTGGGCTTACGCGATTAATTGCCTGTTGTTTTTTGGAGGTGTTGTATTTTATGTTTTAATCAGTGCAAAACCAATTCCCGAAAAAACCAAAGATGAAACTTTGATGCAAAGCCTTACATCGGGCTTGAAATTTGTGTTTAAGAATAACATGATCTTTAGCGCCTTGTCTTTAGACATGTTTGCTGTTTTGTTTGGAGGAGCTGTTGCTATCATACCCGCGTATACCGACAAAATACTCGGTCTTGGCCCTGAGGCATATGGGCTTTTAAGAACAGCGCCTGCTATTGGAGCCGTTGTTACTTCTTTTATTCTTGCATTTAAGCAACCCGGTAAGCGGGCAGGTTTCGATTTGTTGTGGACGGTAGCCGCTTTTGGTGTTTGCACTATTTTATTCGCGCTTTGTACAAATTACTGGCTGGCCTTTGCCATGTTGTTTTTAACAGGGGCCTTTGACAATGTAAGTGTAGTGGTGCGGCATACTATTTTACAGTTAATGACACCCGATAACATGCGTGGCAGGGTGTCGGCCGTGAACAGCATTTTTGTTGGTTCCAGTAACGAAATAGGCGCTTTTGAATCGGGTGCAGCCGCAAAATTAATTGGCCTGGTACCATCCATTATATTTGGAGGTGTTATGACCATTGCTGTTGTACTGGGGATCAATCAGCTCAATCCAAAATTAAAAGAGCTCGACCTTAAAAAACTGGAATAATGCCATCGCACTTAAAAGATGTAAAAGAATTATTGGACGAAAAATATTTCCAGTTCAACACGACTGCCTTTATTGAAACCGATCCTATTTCCATACCTCACCGTTTCTCTAAAAAAGAGGATATAGAAATTGCTTCGCTCCTGGTTGCAACCATTGCCTGGGGGCAAAGGGTTTCCATTATTAATAACGGGAATAAATTAATGCGCCTGATGAATGATGAGCCGCATGATTTTATTTTAAACTTTTCGAAAAAAGACGCGGCGCGCTTTAATGATTTTGTGCACCGCACGTTCAATGCAACCGATTGTGTTTTCTTTTTAAATTCATTAAAGGCCATTTATACCAGGCATGAAGGTTTGGAAAATGCATTTAGCAGGAACTTAAAAAAGAATGAGCCCGATGTAAAAAACGCGATCACGGGTTTTAGAGAGTTATTTCTGAAAACAACACACGAAGCCCGTTCCGAAAAACACATCTCTAATCCTTCAGCCAAATCGAGCGCCAAACGCTTGTGCATGTTTTTGCGCTGGATGGTGCGTAACGATAAACACGGGGTTGATTTCGGCATCTGGAAAAGCATCAGTACACACCAGCTTTGCCTGCCACTGGATGTGCATACCGGAAATGTGAGCAGGAAATTGGGTTTATTAAACCGTACGCAAAACGACTGGCAGGCGGTTGAAGAAATTACAGCCGTACTAAAAACCTTTGATGCAAAAGACCCGGTGAAATACGATTTTTCTTTGTTTGGGCTGGGCGCTTTTGAAGGGTTTAAGTAAATAGTGATACTCTATGAGGTGGTTTCGAGTCCCGACAGGTCGGGATCAACCACCGTTGACTGGGGTTCTCGAAATCAACGCGCAAATTATTTATTCTCCATTAAAATAAACTCCACACGGCGGTTTTGCTCATGTTCCTCGTTAGAACACTCAACATTATCAACACATTTATTGATAGGGAACTCTTCGCCTTTACCAATAGCCCGCACCAGTTGTTTCGATTTTAAACCTCTTGACTTCATGTAATCCATCACATGGTTTGCCCTATTTTTAGAGAGGGTAATGTTGTATTTTTCCGTTCCCCGTGCATCGGTAAAACCATAGATCAATACAGAGATTTCGGGATGCTCTTTAAGGATCTCAATATTTTTATGTAAGATCTCGCTGGCATCTGAGCGAATGTTTGATTTATTAAAGTCAAAGCGAACAGGTGTCAGGTTAAGGCCCAGCCTTGCAATTTTTTCTTTTGATAAATAGGTGTAAGGTAAATTTTTGTCGTATGGATTTACGCCGGCAATGTCATAGTACTTAAGCGTATCTGTTTTTACAACTGGCGGCCCTATTTTTATAAGCTTGCAGGCAATTAAAGGGTCAAAACACGTATCGCAGTATAATACCACCTTCGATAAAATAGAGTTGACGGCATCTTTGTTAATAGCACTTAGCACAATGGAAGAATCTGAATTAAGAGTGTTGTTATTGTAATACCATTGGTATTCCAAAGGCATAAAGTAAGTAGGGGCGCTTACCGAAAAGCTTACCAAACCTTTGGTGGCATCAATGGTGTTGGATGTAACAGTTAGTAACGAACTTATAGAATCTTTACATTCCTTGTTGGCTTTGGTAATATTTTGAATGCGGTAAATATCCATATCGCCAAAGCCGCCTTTGCGCGAAGAGGCCATGTAACCCGATTCCTTTTCGTTGTGAACCAGGAAAATATCCTGTGCCGGAGAATTGATAGGCATTTTTAAATTTTCCGGTTTCGACCACTGTCCGTTTACCAGTACACTCTTGTAAATATCATAATTGCCATATCCCGGATGTCCCTTAGAGGCAAAGTATAAGGTTTGTTCATCCTCGGTTAAGTACGGCGAATCCTCATCATAAGCTGTATTAATGTTAGAGCCTAAATTTTCGGGCTTTCCCCATGTGCCATCACTGCCTTTTACCGATTTATAAATATCAATACCACCTAAGCCATTGTCGGCGTCGCTTGTAAATAAAAGGGTTTTGCCGTCTTTGGTTAAATACGCGTGGTTTTGGTAATAATCAAAATTTACTGTCTTAGGCATTTTTAAAGGTTCGTTCCTAAACACAGAGTCAACGCTGATCTCAAAGATCTGGTTGTCGCGGTATACATACAGGGTTTTATTATCGGGCGATACTGATATAATGGATTCGTGGTGTTTTCTGAATTTTGATTTCAGTAAAAGATCGGGTAGGGTATAACGTCTTGCTGTTTGTGGTTTTCCGTCAACCAAAGGGCTCAGGTACATGCTCTCGTAATATTTACCGTCCAGTTTACTTGGTTTTTCATCAGGTGTATCTTTTCTGCGCGATGTAAAGATCAGTTCATTTTTAGGATTAATAACGGGCACGTATTCCGCCATATCGGTATTGATCTTTGATCCCGCGTTTACAATGTACCAGGCCTTGTTTGGGTAGCTGTTTTCCTTTTCAAGTCCGTAGGCGCAATCTTCCTTCCGCTTTTTCACATCCATTTGATACAGTTTCTCGTCGTCCTCTACGGCAAAGCTATTACCAAGCCTGTTGTACATGTCAATGGCTTTTTGGTACTCGCCCACATGGTGGTAACTTTTAGCCAGCGCATAAATCATGTCCATCGACGTATCGGGAATGGATTTGGCGTAAGCGGCTTCCAGGTAAGGAATGGCTTCTTCATGGCGGTCCATAAATTCGGAAAGAATGACGCCAAGGCCAAGATTTGAGTAATAATTGGTTTTATCTAAATTATAGGCTTTTAAATAATATTCCCTTGCCAGTATCAAATCGCTTTTTTCGGTAGCTTTCGATGCTTTTCGGATGTATTTTTTAATTTGCGCGGTACCTAAATACGTGGTAAAAATTAAAAAAAGGCAAGCGACGAATTTTTTCATGTAAGATTCTTTCGATTTTTGTAAAAATACTAAGGAATTTGCTCAAAAACAAATGCCAGCCAACTTAGTCGATGAAAGCGAATGATTAATCCCTAATTATGAGCTATTTTATAGAAAATGAACTCCCTAATTCCCCATAAGAGGTTTTGTGTCGATGGATTTGGAATCGAGAGCATCCCTCAATCCATTACCAACCAACATAAAGGCCAGTACAAGCACCATAATGGCAACACCGGGTACAAAAGCAAGGTAAGCGGCATCTACTAAAACGTAGCCCCTGTGCGCGTTAATCATTTCGCCCCACGATGGGGTAGGAGGTTGGGCGCCTATTCCCAGGAAACTAAGACCGGCCTCCGTTAAAATAGCGGATGCGAAATTAGAAGCGGCAATCACAATGACAGGGCCCATTACATTTGGTAAAATATGGCGCATGATAATGCGCATGTTCTTGTAACCTAAGGCCCTTCCGGCTTCTACAAACTCCTTTTCACGAATACTTAAAATTTGTCCGCGAATGAGCCTGGCCACATCTACCCACATGGTTAAGCCAACCGCAATAAACACCTGTAAAATACCTTTGCCCAAAACCAGGGTAATGGCAATTACCAGTAATAAGGTGGGGATAGACCATACCACATTAATGAGCCACATAATCAGGTCGTCGAGCCAACCCCTGAAATAGCCTGCAACAGCGCCAAGCAAAATACCTATGACAATGGAAATGATAACCGAAATAAAGCCAACCGATAAAGAGATCCTTGTACCTATCATTAAACGGCTCAGCAGGTCGCGTCCGGCCAGGTCGGTACCCAGTATGAAATTTTTGGTGATGATGTGTTCGTCTTTAACCTGTTGTTGCAGGGCCGATACGTCGAGTTTTAATTTTTCGCCGGTACTTAGCTGGTAGAACTCTATTTTATTAGTGGCGCTGTCGTTTTTTATAGGCGAGTTATTGTTTACATCATATACCACATCGGCCAGGTTATAGGCTGTTTTTGGTCCGTTGTTGGGTGTGTTGCCGGTGTATTCTTCAACAATCACGTCGAAGCCAGAGAACGTGTAGCTGTACATTGGAATGTTGGTAAAATCGCTGATCTGACCAAAGATCATTTTATTGAAAATGTTTTTGCTATGTGCTGTTTCATTTTTTTTAACCAGGAGCATCTGCACATCAAAGCCCGGTTTTTTAATATGCAGTTCGGGTTTTTGATCATTGGCATAAGGCGATGAATCGGGCGTAATTAAAAAACCCAGGATGGAGATGAGGGTAGCAAAGCCAATTAAAAAAAGACCGAACATGGATAAACGGTTGCGTTTAAAGCGAACCCAGGTTTGCCTCGACAACGATTCGGAAGTGTAATCCCTATGTTTTTTTCTAAACAACAATTAATTAATTTTTTTTCCTTTCCAGTAAGGCTTAACAAACAGGGAGCCTGTGCCAACAAAAAGTGCGTATACCCAATATACACACTCAAATGGAATAAGCCACCGGATATATTTGATCCGTCCTAAAAAATCTGCAGCTAAAAATAACAACAAAAAATCAAATACCACCTTTGCTACGACAAAAATCGACAAATAAGGTACAAGAACTGATTTTTTAATGATTGAAACGATCAAAGCCAGGAATAAAAGATTGGCGAGCATAATAATAAGCCCCGCAACGATGTTTAAAAGATTGGAATTATATTTGGCTTTATAGGCCCAGCGAACGCGTTGCGCAAAAAAATCGGTTAAACGGGTTTGGGTGGTGGTTTTAACAATAAGGCTGCGCGATAAAAAATAATGGATAGAGGAACTTTTAAGTTTTTTAAGATCTTCCAGTAAAAATACATCCTCGCCCGATGAAATGTGCAGGTGCGATTGGTAGCCGTTAACAGCCTGATAAGCCTGTTTTGTAAAGCTGAGGTTTGCACCGTTGCACATAAATGGTTTTTGTATGCCGGCATAACCGGCCGTAATAGCTGTTAAGGCAAAATTTTCGAGAACCTGAAAAGCAGGCAAAACGCCTTCGCGGGTTTCAAAATCAATTGGCATGATGAGCATATGGGGTTCATATTTCCTGAAATAGCAGGAAATGGTCAATAGCCAATGAGTGTTGCGATAAATCACATCGGCATCGGTTGTGACAATAATGCGGCCTTTTGCCTGTGCAATAGCCATGTGCAGGTTGTGCTTTTTACCTTTGTGTTCGGGTTGTCGTATCAGCTGGTAATTCAGCGGGCTGGCTTTTAAAACAGCTTCGGCCAGTTGGTAAGTGTTATCGGTTGAACAATCATCGATGAGGATCAACTCAAAATTTTCCGGAAGATACTCCTGTCTCATGATCTGGTAAAGGCAGGCTTCAATATGCTGCGCTTCGTTACGGGCCGAAATAACAATTGAAATGAGTTCGGGCGATGGCTTATCCAACGAGAGCTCATTGGCCCGTTTTAATTTGCCGAAACCAATGGTGGCCAATGTAGTAAAGGTACCATAGGCAATAATGACGATGGTGAATATAT
>JBEHXV010000041.1:0-38337 GCA_048498515.1 Bacteroidota bacterium
ATAACTTACGATCCCTACTGCATTACTTGCCGTCGCAACAGCTGTACCATTGCACGCATTGAAACAACTTACATTAGTGCTCGTTATAGAAACAGTCATTAACGGTGGATCCACAAGGGTTAATGTGGCTGTTGCTATACAGCTGTGGCCATCTACTGCTGTTACTACATATGATCCGGCAGGTATGGGATTGGTTTGCGCGTTATTGCCTGCAATTCCGGTCCAGGAATAAGTATAGTTAGGTGTCCCTCCCTGTGCTGCCGCCAAACCTCCACCATTCGAAGCGCCGAAACACTTAGGATCGGTTGGTGTTACGGTTACGGTTAATGCAGTTGGTTCTGCAATATTTACACTGGTTGAAGCTATACAACCTGAAGCATCGGTAACAGATACCGTGTACAGGTTTGCCACAAGGTTAGAAGCAGTTGGCAGGTTTGCTCCATTACTCCAGGTAAACGTATAAGTACCTACACCACCTGATGCCGCTGCTGTTGCAGACCCATCATTACCGCCAAAACAATTTACATCTGTGTGGGCCGTAATGGTAATGGTAGGTCCTGATAAGTTTGGTATGGTTGCCGCTAAATTTGCCAAACAACCATTGGCATCTTTTACTGTAATGCTGTATGTACCCGCAAGCTGGTTTATAACAATTGAATTGGTTGTTGGTGCAGGACTTGTGGTCCAGGTATAAGTATATGGTGTTGTTCCTCCCAGCGCGGTTACTGTTGCCGAACCGTTAGGTTGGTTACAGGTAGCTGCGGTTACTGTCGATGTTAATGTAATAGCTGGTGGCTCTGTAATGCTGATGGTTTGTGTAATGCTGCAACCATTAGCATCGGTAATAACACAGCTATACGATCCCGAACCCACCGGTACATTGTTTACTGTAGAAAGCGTGCTGGATAAGGCAGGCCATAAATAAGTATATCCGCCTGCGCCGCCTGTTCCGGCTGCCGATATGGTTCCTGTAGCGGTACCAAAGCATTTAACGTTGTTGGAGTTCATAATGGCTCCTAATACCGATGGTTGGGTGAGTGTACCACTGGCATAAGCTTTACAGCCGTAAAAGTCGGTGATCTCGCAGGTATAAGTACCAGGCGCCAGGTTTGTTGCTGTAGAGTTTGTTTGTGTTGGAGTAGAGTTCCATAAATAAGTAAAGTTCGGTGCTCCTCCGCTTATCATTGCTGCCGTCATGCTGCCATTATTCAGGCCGTTGCAGGTAATGTTGGTAGAAGCCGTTATTGCTGCCGAGCCACCTGGTGTGATGGTAATGGTTACCGGGCTGCTGATGGTACATCCGTTTGCATCGGTAGACGCAATGGTATAGCCACCACCCACAAGTCCTGTGCTTGTAGCCGCATTACCACCTGTTGGTGTCCAGGTATAGGTATAACTGCCTGCACCGCCGGTTACAGTAGCCGACCCTATACCGTTAGCGGACGTACAATTTGCCGGTTGGCTTGATGTGGTTATGTTTAAAGCGGTTGGCTGATTTACCTGTACCGATGCTGTCGCCGTACAGCCATTGGCATCTTTTATGCCCATGGTGTAAATATTGGAATTAACGTTTGCAAACGTTGAGCTTGTTTGGTATGCCCCAGCATTTAAATTGTAGCTATAAGTTGGTGTACCTCCGGCTCCAACAATATTAATGGTTCCCGTTGCAGTGCCGAAACATTTTGCCGGGAGCGATGAGGTGGTAAGCGTTAACGCAGCCGGTTGTGTAATAGTTACTGTTGTAGTAGCAATACAACCCGCGGCATCTCTTACCGAAATATTGTATGATCCTGCACCAAGCCCCGAAAACTGTCCGGTACCGTTAACCTGTAATGGCGCTGTTAATGAATAAGTGAATGGCGCGCCTGCACCTCCTGTAGGAGCCGCAACCGTACAAGAGCCATTTGCCAAACCAAAACAGGTTACATTTGAAAAGCTCGTGATGGATGTTGTAGGGCTTCCTAAACTCAATACCGTATACGGCACGGTCAGTGTGCAGGTATTCACATCCTTCACAATTAGTGTATGCGAGCCGGCCGCTAAACCAAGGGTGGTGGTGCTTGCCGAAAAGGCTCCACCATCGTAAGAATAAGTATATGGTGACACACCACCTGTAACTCCTGTCACAGTAGCAGTAGCATTGGATGAACCGCAGGTTGCCGTAGAAGCATTTACAGTAGCAGAGGTAATGCCCGCTAATGTTCCTACCGTAAATGTTGTAGGGAATATGCAACCGTTGGCATCTTTCACCGAAATAGAGTGAGTTCCCGCAGCTAAACCTGTAATGACAGATGTTGTTGCAAAAGCACCTCCGTCAATAGAATAACTGTAGGTTGCAGCGCCTCCGGTAACTCCTGTTACCGTATAAGAACCTGTAGGGCCTGCACAGCTCGCAGGGCTTGAAGTTCCTGAAATTGCCGTTGGGCCTCCTACGTTAACAATAGAGGTGGTTTTTGTAAAGACACAACCATTGGCATCTTTTACGGTTACCGAGTATGTTCCCGGAGCCAGACCAGTTGTTGGCGAAACCGCTGAAAATGCACCGGCATTTATCGCATAACTGTAGCTTGGTGTTCCTCCCACAGGAGAACCAAAGGTAAAGCTTCCGTTATTATTACCGCAGGTAGCGTTGGTTGGCGTAATGGTAATACCTGTTGGGCCGGGAGAGTTTGCCAATGTGGTTGATACCGTAAACGTACAACCAAAGTTATTGGTGAGTGTAATCACCGGCGTGCCTGCCCCTAGCCCTGTAACAGTTTGACCCGAAACAGCTCCAAGGCTGCTGGCATAACTTGAAATGGTTTGCGGCGGAGATGCCGGCGACGTATTGTTAATGGTAACAATTCCATTGTTATTACCGCAGGTAGGATTTGTAAAACTTAATGTGGCGGATGGTTTTGGGTTTACGGTTACTGTAGCCGTTGTTGTACCTGTACATCCTCCGGCATTGGTACCGGTGATGGTGTATACCGTTGTAGCGGCGGGAGTAGCCGTAACCGCGTTTCCATTAGGCGTATTAAGCGTCGCTGCCGAATTCCAGGTATAGGTTGTGGCGCCGGCCGATGTAAGAGCCGCTGAGGCGCCCACACACATGGTGCCAGATGTAGCCGTAACCGTAGGCGACGGAGCCAGTGCAACGCTCATGGTAGTTGTTTTGCTGCAACCGGCGGCATTGGTAACTACCAAAGTATAAATACCGGCAGCAGCGGCTGTAGCCGCTCCTATGGTAGGGTTTTGCGCAGATGATGAGAAACTGTTAGGCCCCGTCCAGGCATAGCCGGTACCATTGGACGTAGAGGTTAAAGACAGATTGGTGCCCACGCAAGGCGTGTTACTGGCAACCGATACCGTTGGTGTAGTGCCTGGACTCGTAATGGTTACTACCTGGGCCTGTGTAAATGAGGTACAGGCAGAGGTAAAGCTTATGACGCAGGTATAGGTCCCGGGGCCCTGACCTGTAATAGAGGAAGTTGTTTGCCCGCCGGGCGACCAGGAATAACCCGAAGGTGTTATCCCTGTTACATTGACCGAAGCCGAGCCGGTATTGGCGGTACAGGAGCTTGGCGCCGAGTTGGCTGTTACAGTAGGTGTATTGGTACAGGATAAACCGTCGAATTGAATAAATACGCCGGAGTCATAGATTCCATCGGAAGCGTCGGCAATGGCAAACTTAATGTGATAGCTTTGACAGGGGGCAATGGAAGCTGTAGATGTGATAGGAACAGTATAACCATCATACACAATATCGTTGTAATGGGTTGCATCCTGGTTAGCCACAAATGAAGGGCTGTTGGATGAGCTATTGACATTATCAATGGACACCGGCGTTCCGTTAGGTAAGGTGGCAATGTTTTGATTGTTGTAGCTTCCGCCGGAAGGCTTTGGCCCACTTAAAAAGATCCCAAAGGCATCGTTGTATGAGGCATTAACGAATTCTGGGTACTCCTCTGAACCAAACACGAATTTGATACTTAAGTTCGGACAAATCGGTACAAAGTCAAACTCCAACTTACAAAGGTTGTGACTTGCAGATGGTTCAAAACCGGTAGCCGTCAATTGAGGATCGGCAATATTATTTCCATTATCCACGCTGGCAAAACCGCTATAGGGCTGTGCTACCTGGCTTGCAGCACCGGTAGTTAGTAAAACCCCGTTGGTTAATCCAAGGTGAGTTCCCGTATAAGTAAATGTTGCCGAGCCATTTGTTCCACAGCTTAAAGACGCGTTTGAAACCGTGATCCCAAAGCCTGCAATGACCTGGGCCAATTGCGTTGCCACAGCATTTTGCGTAATGCTTAACTGTCCGTAAGAAACCACCGAGATTAAAAACAAACAGATTGAAAATTTTATTGCCCTCATAACATCAAGTATTTATACAAAAATATGATAATTAGCAAATTACGGGTAGTTTTTGACTAAATGATAATGGCGGTTCACTCAAACAATGTCGTGTGATTTTGTACTCTTTCTGTAAAGTGTAGGTGAATCGGTAAAACGCTCAAATCTCTTTTCGCATTCTGGCTACCGGAACATCCAATTGTTCCCGGTATTTGGCAACCGTACGGCGGGCAATATTATATCCTTTTTCTTTCAGGATTTCGCAAAGCGCATCATCCGTCAATGGTTTCTTTTTGTTTTCGGAAGCAATGCATTCCTGCAGTATTTTTTTCACTTCGCGTGTGCTTACCTCTTCGCCGCTATCGGTGCTGAGCGATTCGGAAAAAAATGTTTTTAATAAAAACGTTCCGTAAGGTGTTTGCACATATTTGCTGTTGGCCACGCGCGATACCGTAGAAATATCGAGACCAACCTTATCGGCAATGTCTTTCAGGATCATTGGCTTCAGTTTCGATTCGTCGCCGCTGGCAAAATATTCCTGCTGGTAGTGCATAATGGCATGCATGGACACCAGCATGGTTTGGTAACGTTGCTGCAATGCTTCAATAAACCATTGAGCCGATTCTATTTTTCCTTTTACAAAAGTAGTTGCTTCCTTTGCCGATCGCTCCTTTACCCGCGAATACTCTTTCAGCATCTCAATGTACTCGTCGCTTATTTTAAGCTCCGGTAAATTTCTTTGGTTAATGCTTAGCTCAGGAATTCCATCATTAACGCTGATGTTAAAATCGGGCACCACTTCCGACATCTGCCCTTTGTTATCTCCTTCCGAATTTCCGGGCCTTGGGTTCAGGTGCGTTATTTCGGCAATAATATCTTTCAGGTCTTCCTCCTCAATGTTCAACTTCCGGATGATCTTATCATAATGCTTTTTAGAAAACTCATCCATCATGGTTTTCACCACCTCAATGGCAAGCAACGTTTCTTTTGCTTTAATGGGTTTGCGGTCGAGCTGTATCAGCAAGCATTCCTGCAGGCTCCTGGCGCCCACTCCCGCGGGATCAAACTCCTGTATAATTTTTAAGATCTCTTCAAGTTCTTTTGGCGTGGTGTGTGTGTTTTGTGTAAAGGCCAAATCGTCGGCAATCAGGTCAAGCTCCCGGCGAATGTACCCGTCTTCATCAATGCAGCCAATCAAATACAAGCCTATGGCAAATTGTTTTTCGCTCAAATCCCTCAGGCCCAGCTGTTCTTCGAGCTGCGAATGAAAGTCGGGCCCTTCAACCACAACCGACTGAAACAATTCATCATCAGCGCTGCGGTTAGAGATCTCATATTTGTAAGAGTCGAGTTCCGATACATCCATGTAATCTTCCATCTCGTAACCATCGTCGATCTTATCCACTTCTTTTTCTTCAAAATCATTCGCCTCTGTATCATCCGACCGGTCAACCTCATCAAACTCACTCTCATTGCTCTCCAACTCGGGTTCATTGTTATCCTCTTCAAGCGCAGGGTTTAGTTCAAGTTCTTCTTTTATGCGTTGTTCCAAAGCAACAGTAGGCAGCTGCAACAATTTCATTAACTGAATTTGTTGCGGCGACAGCTTTTGAAGCAGTTTTAAATGTTGCGTTTGCTTTAGGGCCATAAGTTTGGTGCAAATATACAAAAGAGCCCCGAATATTCTCGGGGCTCTGTTAATTAGATGCGCTGAGTGAAATTAATAATTATAGTAAGGCGAAATAAGCCAATACACTACTACCCCGGTAACCGTTACATATAACCAGATGGGATAACTGAAGCGGGTTAATTTGCGGTGTTTTACTCGGTCGTCTTTTAAACCATAGTAAAATGATAATAATACCAAAGGCAACACCACAACCGCTAACAAAATATGGCTTAACAACAAAATCAGGTAAGGTGTTCTGATCCCCGAAACAGCAGCCCTTTCAGTATCATCCAGCACATGGTTATGATCCGCATCGCCAAAAATAGTGTCGGGAATAAAGTAATGCGCGGTTACATAACTAATGATAAACAAGGCTGATAATACAAACGCTGTAAGGTTCAGTTTTTTGTGCAGTTCAATATTTCTTTTTTTAATAGCCAGTAACGAAAACACGAGTAGCACGCTGCAGGTACCATTAATGATGGCATTTACAAGGGGCAACTTGTAAATAAAAGCAGGAAAGTGATCGGGTACCGGAATAATTTTTTGATTAAGGATAACAACAATAAGGCATACCAGTATGCTTACACCTAATACGATCTTAAAAACCGTTTTGTCGTTTTGTTTGTTGAGTAATGCCTGAGTTTCCATGTTATTGAATGACTGCAAAGTCGCCTTTAAATTTTGTGAAAATGGTGCTGTCGTAAAATAGTTTTGCTTCGACTGTATATAAATTATCAGCCTGTGTATATTCAAGTTCCACGCTAATTTTTGGATGCTGTTGCGGAATGATCATACCCATGAATTTAATGTTACTGCCTTTCACCATCGTCAGGTTTAAGTTCAGCTCTTCCTGCAACAGTTCCTTTATTAGTTGTGTTTGGCATACACCGGGCACAATGGGCATTTGCTCGAAGTGCCCTTTAAAAATAGCATGGTCGGCATTTAAAACAACCTCAGCATTTAGCTTTGCCGCATCTGGTTTTGTAACAGAGGCTATGTTATAAAAATCATTCAGTAAAAAAGTATCAGTCATTGGCCGGAGGTATAAAGTTTAATTCAAAATGAAGTTTTATGAGCCCAAATTGTTTACAGGTTATTTGCGAATAGCTGTTTGTTTTAGCATCGTACACGTAATTAATAAGGGATTCTTTTTTTTGTTTGGAAAACGTTTCCTGTTTTTGCAATTTACCGCCCTCAAAAGTAGTAAAATATCGGCTCTCTTTATCACGGCCCAGGCCATAAATGTTTTGGTTCTTTTTATTGGTGCAGGCCTGGCTATTGCGGCCATAGCTATCCAGCAAGAGCATATTTTTAAAATTTCGTTTCAATGCCCCAATGAGGTTTGGTTTATTCATGGGCTCAAACACATAAACGCTGTTAATGTCGGGGCCCTTTACCTCAAAATCAAACATTTTGAGGCCAAGCTCTGTAATAAATACAATATGTTGGGTGGTACTATCGGTTTGCTTTACAATAACAAGTCCGCTAAAATGATTCTTTAAAACGTCAATCGTAGCTTTATACTTTACCGAATTATTGTCTTTTAAAACAGGCAGTACATGGGTAGGGTTTAAAACAACCGTAGTGCATTGTTTTAAATGTTTGTACTTTGAGATGCGGCAGGAACCAAGAACCAGGATTAAAACACTACTTAATAATAAATATGCTTTCGGCAACAGGCTCATTCAGTTTTTTATTTGAAAAATCAATGGAAGTGAGGTCTTCGTTTGATTCCACCATTTCCATTTTAGCCACCGAAGTTACGCTTTTATCAAAAAACAAATTGATTTTTTTAAAGGTATCTTTCATGTTTTTATCCAGGGGGATCAATTCCAGCTTGTAAAACTTATCATTCTCAAAATAGGCTGTTTTAAATTTATTGGACCTGAAAATGGTTCCCTGCACACATGACAGCATAATATCATTGATTTCCTTGAATACTTTATTGCTGTTCATATCATACTTGGTGGTTTTCTTCTCATCCTTAATGGTTATTTTTTCTTTATTAATAACGATGAGGTATTTTGATGGCGAGGTGTATTCCCAACGCAACAAATTATCTTTTTTAAATACCAGGTGGCCTTTGCTTACTACTTTTTCCGACAGGAGGCTCAGGTTTTTTTCCTGCACAAAATCCGACTGAATGGAGCTGGTAGCCTTGCTCATGCTCTCTATTTTTGCTTTAAGCGCGGTGGTATCCTTTACAGCCTTAAAGTTTTGAGAAAAACCAAAAAAAGGAACCAGTAAAAAAAATAAAAACAGTTTTTTCATGTATCAAAATTAAATCTTTTTAGTGTGAATGCACTTGGGCAATATGTTAAGAAACACTAAGCTATTTCAAACCCTGCTCTTGTTTCCATTTTTCCATAAATGGGGGCATGGTAATGTGCAGTTCTTTTGTAGCCGGGTTCATAAATACCTGTGTACTACGGCCTGTGCAGGCCAGGTAGCCATGTTTGGCGCTACTCACTTTATATTCGAAAATAAGCTTGGCCGCCGGCGAATTGATAAAGGTGGTTTCAACAACGGCACTATCACCATATTCCAAAATTCGTTTAAAATTCACCTGCAAATCAACCATCGGCACAGCCAGTCCATGGGCATACACATCCAGGTAACCAAGCCCATATTGTTTGCCAAAGGCTTCGCGTCCGTCTTCAAAATAACGCACATAATACCCGTGCCATACCACGCGCAACGAGTCAACCTCGCTAAATTTTATCGGGAATTCTACTTTGTTAACTAACATATTTTTCAAATATACGACTAAGAAACATAACAGAAATTAACATTTAAAGCTTTTAAATATAAAATGATTTGAAAAGATCATAAAGTTTGTCTATATTTGTTTGTACTAATTTTAAATCAAAAATCACATGAAAAAAATTTTACTTTCTTCAATGATGTTTTTTTCGGTTTTAGCCTTCGCTCAAAACCAAAAATCTAGCATCAGCGTAAATCCGGGAAAACAACTTTCTCATTTACCAAAAACAAACTATGCCGCGGTGCATCCTGCAAACGCTGCTTCTAAAACAGCAAACACAGGTGGTTCTGCCTGGTTTAATGTATTGGATTTTAATGAAATGCTCTCTCCGGGCCTTCAGGAATTAAATGCGATGCACTTGTTCCCAGATTCAAACATTATCTTAGGTTTCGACCAGTCTAACCAAGCTGTTTATGCCTGGATTCACAAAGCGGGAACTTACATGGATCCTTCTTTCATGGCTCAACAAACGTTAATGGATGACAAATTGGCTACTTATACCTTAGATTCATTAGCCGTTGGTTATTCTTACATCAGGGCTTCTGCAAACTCTATTACCGATTCATTGGTAATCCAGATCATTGCTGAAAACCATTCTTTGGATTGGGACATCGGTAGCGGTGCTTTCTCATACCAGGATATTGTTTACAACCAACCGGCTAACGACGTTAAAGCTGGAACAGGTTTAAACGGTGTGACTATCTTAAAAAGAATTTCGTATGCCTTAACCACAGCTGACAGTACAAGCTTTTACAACCAAATAAAAGTTGCAACTGCGGGAATTGCGCCACAAACAAACTCTAAAAAAATCGGAGCGATTGTTTCTTTCAAACCAGGATACAGCTATACCTTAACCGATACATTATTGGACAGCCACAGAACAAATACATTCTTTATTTGGTCTGCAGAACAAGGTGGTGCTAATACCGATCCTGTTTACTACGGAACAACCGGCGATTACACTTCTGACATGAACATGTCATACATTATCCCAACCGATATCAGGTATAACCAAAATGCAAACGGCTGGAATGGTTATTTCATTCCAACTTATGCTTACACGACTCCGTTTGCATACGAAAACCATGATATTGGTTACAAAATGACGGTTTTAATTACCGGCATTAAAGAATCTGAAAAAAATAATGAAATTGCTTTAGGACAAAACGTTCCTAATCCATTCTCAAACGGATCAGTTGTAAACTACCAGTTGGCTAACGATGTTAACTCAGCTGTATTTACTGTAACTGACGTGATGGGCAAAGTTATTTCTTCTGAAAAAGTAGACACTTCAAAAGGAGCTCACTCTATTAAATTAGGCTCTTATGCTGCTGGTATCTACTATTATTCATTAAACGTAGATGGTAAATTATCTACTAAAAAAATGATTGTGGAATAAGAATATCTGATTTTACTTAAAAAAACCGCCTTGTTAAACAGGGCGGTTTTTTTGTTTTTGTATGTATTTATCATTAAATTTGCTTTAATAAACTAAATATAAAAACTATTCACATGAAAAAAATCTACTCTCTCATTACAGCTGTGATGATCACATCTGTATCGTTTGCGCAGGTTGGTGCCAACAAAGCTGCTGGTACATTAACCTTCCCAGACAAACTTGTTACAAAAACCAGAGTATTTGACCGCTCTGCTCTTAAAGTTAACAAGAGCAAAGCCAATGCTGCTGTTGCAAGAACTTCGGCTGTTGGCAATGCAGGCTGGTTCAACTATGGTACTTCTATTGAAGCCTTATTAGGCGTAACCAGCGATTTAAATTCAAACTACTTATTCCCTGATTCAATGGGTTACGGTGAGTTTGGTGCCGGAAACTTTGAAGGATGCTGGGTTCACCATTTAGCTGAAGTTGCTGATTTCAGATCAGTTGCTTATAGCAACGATGCAACTACCAGCTGGGTTACAAGCTCTACGCAATTTAAAATAGATTCAATGTCTATTTTCTATGCTTACACCAGAACTACTGCATCAAACATTGTTGATACATTAATTGTTACAGTTTACGATAACGGTACTGCATCCAATATGGGAACAGGCGGTTATTTAAACTCAAACGGTTACCCGGGTGGTGCCGATACGCTTTCTACCAAGCGTTTAGGTTACAACAAAAACACCAATTTAGTGGCTAATAACACTAATACAGCGGTTGTTCCTACAGGACAATACAAATTTAAAATCTTATTAACTGATGCCGATACAGCTGCTACGTCTTACAGAGATAAAGATTTTAAATTACCAATCCCTTACAGTGGAGTAGGTAACAAATTAGTTGCTGCTGACGTACAGTTCATCCCTGGTTATTCTTACGCAATGGGCGACCATATTGATTATACTAAAAACGCGTTCTTCTTTACTTCATTAGAAGAGCAAGGTGCAGGCACCGTGTTTACATTCTTCGACTGCAACTTTGGATCAACTGCCTGCGATTACAGCTCTTCATTCATTGTGCCTCAAGACGTAAGATATAATGTAAATGCAAGTGGTTACAATGGCCGTTTTATTCCTGCAATGGCTTACACTCCTCCATACGGTTTTGAGCATCACTTAATTTCATTCCACTTAACGGATGATTTAACAACTGGAATTAATAACGCAGCGGCTCAAAACTCATTTGAGTTAAGCCAAAACATGCCTAATCCTTACACCAAAGAATCAGTGGTTAATTACTACCTGACTAAAGATGTATCTTCAGCTCTATTTACAGTAACTGATGTAACTGGCAGAATCGTATCTACTGAAAAAGTTGGTACTTCTACAGGTTCTCACTCTGTTAAATTAGGTTCTTATGCAGCTGGTGTATATTACTACTCTTTAAATGTAGATGGTAATGTAACTACTAAAAAAATGATCGTAGAATAATCTGCATTTCATAAATATGAAAAACCCGTCACGAGTAATTGTGACGGGTTTTTTATTGGCTTCGCTTCTCGTCCCGATAGTTATCGGAACCGCTCGAAGTGACAGCTCAGCCTGACAAATCTGATTGGATGAAATGATTTATTCTGCTTCAACTGGCATAACAATAAGGCTGGCTATTTTTTCGAATACCGTAATGGCTTCGTCAACACTTTTAATGTTTTCAATGGTTAGCCACAGCTTGTTATTTTGCTCTTTTAAAAAGGCTTGCTTTGGTGTTTTTTGGGCATATAACAATACCCCCTTAAACATAGGCGAGTTATAATAATCGCTATCCTGCTTGCTTAAAAAATAAGCCAGCATTTTATTATTCTTTAAAGTAATTTTTTCGAAACCCAGCTGCATGGCAGCCCAGCGCATACGCACTACATTTATCAGCTCTTTAGCCTCAACAGGCAAGGGGCCAAAGCGGTCCCTTAATTTCGATTCAAACAGGGCCAGTTCATCGGCTTTGGCAATGTTATCCAACTCGCGGTACAATAATAAACGCTCTGTTAAATTGCTCACATAGCTATCAGGGATCAGTAAAGCCAGGTCGGTATCAACCACTGTTTCTTTGACGAACTGTCGTGAAAAAACAGATTTATCGACGTTTGCCGATTCATCCACCTCAATGGTTTGTTTGTACCAGTCTTCCTGTTTTAATTCCTCAATGGCTTCATTCAAAATTTTCATATAGGTGTCAAAACCCATGTCGTTAATAAAGCCGCTTTGTTCGCCTCCTAAAAGGTTTCCGGCACCACGAATATCAAGGTCGCGCATGGCAATCTGGAAACCACTGCCCAGGTCGCTGAACTCTACGATGGCTTTTAAGCGCTTCCTGGCCTCGGTAGTAAGGCTTACAAACGAAGGCGTTAATAAATAACAAAAAGCTTTTTTATTGCTCCGCCCTACCCTGCCCCGCATCTGGTGCAGGTCGCTCAGTCCAAAATTTTGAGAATCGTTAATAATAATGGTATTGGCGTTGCTAATGTCCAGGCCCGATTCTATAATCGTGGTAGCAACCAGTATATCATATTCCCCTTCAATAAAGCTCAGCATCACATCCTCCAGCTTATCGCCTTCCATTTGTCCGTGGCCAACAGCCACACGGGCCTCTGGTACCAGGCGTTGAATAATGCCGGCAACTTCCTGTATGCTCTGCACTTTGTTGTGCACAAAATACACCTGCCCACCACGGTTTAACTCATAGGCAATGGCATCCCTGATGGCTTCTTCGCTAAACGAAATTAATTCGGTTTGTACGGGATAGCGGTTTGCCGGCGGTGTTGAGATAACCGACAAATCGCGTGCGCCCATTAAACTAAACTGAAGAGTGCGCGGAATCGGCGTGGCCGTTAGTGTAAGCGTATCAACCGTGGTTTTAAAGGTTTTTAATTTGTCCTTTATGCCTACACCAAATTTTTGTTCTTCGTCAATAATAAGCAAACCAAGGTCTTTAAACTTTACTTCCTTGCCCACAATTTTATGCGTGCCTATTAAAATATCAATTTTACCTTCGGTTGTGTTTGTAATGATCTCTTTGGTTTCCTTTGCTGTTCTGAAACGGTTGATGTAATTAACCGTGCATGGCAGGTCTTTCAACCGCTCCTTAAATGTTTTGTAATGTTGGTAGGCCAATATGGTTGTAGGAACCAGTATCGCCACCTGCTTGCTATCGCATACCGCTTTAAAGGCGGCACGTATGGCAATTTCGGTTTTTCCAAAGCCAACATCGCCGCACACCAGGCGGTCCATAGGATGCGCCTTTTCCATGTCGCGTTTCACATCGGCGGTTACTTTTATCTGGTCGGGCGTATCTTCGTATATAAACGAAGCCTCGAGCTCATGCTGTAAATAATTGTCAACCGGAAAACGATGTCCAGGTTGCGCTTTACGTTTGGCATAAAGCTTAATGAGGTCATACGCAACTTCTTTTACATTGCGCTTTGTTTTTTGCTTAAGCGTAGCCCAGGTTGTAGAGCCTATCTTGTCAATGCGCGGCACATTACCTTCCTTGCC
The DNA here is from genome assembly GCA_048498515.1 of Bacteroidota bacterium. Taxonomy (GTDB): domain Bacteria; phylum Bacteroidota; class Bacteroidia; order B-17B0; family Aurantibacillaceae; genus UBA4416. Next base: position 13,707 of record JBEHXV010000041.1, read on the forward strand.
CGTATATTTGCTGATGCGGTGTAAGCTGTGAATGCTCACATATAAAAAATCATTGTCCTTGTACACCAGCTTTACCGCTTCCTGCTCTTTTCCGTTCACATTTAATTTTACCAGACCGCCAAAACGGCCAATGCCATGATCGATGTGTGTAACGAAATCACCCGGATTTAATGATAAAATTTCTTTAAGCGTAAGCGACTCGGCTGTTTTATATCGCGTTTCCTTTAAATGGAACCTGTGATAGCGCTCAAACACCTGGTGATCGGTATAGCAGGCCACTTTAAGCTCATGGTCAATAAATCCTTCGTGAATATTAATGGGGATATGCTCGATGAGGCTTTCGGCGCTGCGGTGTTCTTTTGCCAGCAGGTCGTTGAAGATGGTATTCAATCGCTCGGCCTGCTTGTTATTATCGGTAGTGAGGTAGTTTTTGTACCCTTTGGCTTTATTGGCTTTCAGGTCGTTAATGAGCATCTCGAAGTTCTTGTGAAACTGTGGCTGCCCACTCTGGTTAAAGCTTATTTCCTGGCTTGCAAGATGTTTTGTAATGCCATACTCAATAATATTAAATGGCTTCATGTACGACAGGAACTCCTCCCCTTTGATGTATAGTTCTTGTGGTGGTAACTGCTCAATAGTGCCGGTTAAGGAAGCAAACGCTTTTTCTGTTTTTTCAAAGATCTTATCAATCGTATCTTTCGAAAACAGCACATCATCAAAGCACAGGGTTGTACCTTCCGTTAAATAATCAAACACCGGTTGGCGCCGCTCAATCACCTGGCTCGACTGAATATCGGGAATAATGGTTACAAAATCGTAGTTGTGATTTGAGAGTTGTGAAGCGGGATCAAATGTTTTTATGGCATCCACATCGTTTCCAAACAGCTCAATGCGGTAAGGCAACTCGTGTGCAAAGGAATAAATATCCACAATGCCCCCACGAATGGCGTATTGTCCGGGCTCTGCCACAAAATCGCACAATTCGAAATCGTAGCTCATTAAAAACTCCTGTATAAAATCAATGCTCAGCTTATCGCCTTTTTTTATCACCAGGGTGTTTTTGCTTAAACTTGTTTTAGATGCCACTTTTTCGGCAAGAGCCGAAGCGTAGGTTACTACAATGCCTGAGTAATTTTCCTTGCTCAGCTGGCTCAGGGTTTCGGCCCTTTCCTGCACCGAGGCATTGCTGGTTTTTTCTTCCTTGTACGGAACCTTATAACTCTCCGGGAAATAATGGATGTGTTTTTCGGGAAGAAGCGCCTGCAGGTCGTTGAGCAAATACGCTGCTTTTTCTTTATCGTTGCAAACAATAAAAAAATTGGAAGAGGTGTTTTGAAAGAGGTCGTTTACCAAAAAGGCAAAAGCCGACCCGCGCAAACCCGAAAAAAATACATTTGTATTAAGGTTTACCTGCTTTTGTTGTAGCTCGCTCCAATACTTACCGTTCCACCACATGTTAAGGCCGCAAAGATAGTTTATTTTCAGTTAAAATATGGTGCCAGTTGGTTGAATGCTACAATTCATAGCAAACTTCAATAATAAAATGGGTTACTTTTGAATTTCAGAGAACTTATTTTTTATGCAGAAAGCCGGATTAACGATACTGCCCGATGAGGTGGTGATGAATAAAATTTATATTATTCGAGGACAAAAAGTAATGCTGGATAGCGCCCTTGCTGAATTATACGGCGTGGAAACAAAGCAGTTGAAACGCCAGGTTAACAGAAACCTGGAGCGCTTTCCTGAAGATTTTATGTTTGAATTAACAGAACAGGAATTTGAAAACTTGAGGTGCCAAATTGGCACCTCAAGTTGGGGAGGCTCACGGTATTTACCTATGGCATTTACCGAACATGGTGTGCTAATGCTCTCCAGCGTTTTAAGCAGCCCAAAAGCCATACAGGTCAATATTCAGATCATGCGCATCTTTACCCTCATTAAACAAGCCTTAACCGATAATACCGAACTGCGACTTATTATTGAAGAATTGAAAAAGAAAACCGATAATAATACTAAAAATATTGAAGTGGTATTTCAATACCTGGATGAATTGATGAATAAACCAGAAAATACAGAGCCAAGAACACAGATTGGATATAAAACAGGGAAAGAAATGATCTAAACTCAAAACACCTGACAGGTTTTATAAGCGATTTGCTAAAGACCTGACAGGTGTAGCTTAAAGTTGGGGTTTAATCCCGTTAAACTTAGGCTCTATTCCCATATTGTAAAAAATAAAAGATAAATATCAGCCTGCTCTTCAATAACTTTAGCGGTTGGTTTTCCGGCACCATGTCCCGCTTTACTGTCAATGCGTATAAGCATAGGATTATTTCCTGCGTTTTTCTCCTGCAAAGTAGCTGCAAACTTAAAGGAGTGTGCCGGCACTACACGGTCGTCGTGATCTGCCGTGGTAACCATGGTAGCAGGATAACTCACATTTTTTACATTATGCAAGGGCGAATACTTTACCAGGTAATTAAACTGGCTGCTGCTGTCGCTCGAGCCATACTCAACTGCCCAGCCCCACCCTACGGTAAATTTGTGGTAACGCAGCATGTCCAATACACCAACCTGTGGCAGGCATACTTTAAACAAATCCGGCCGCTGGGTCATGCAGGCGCCAATGAGCAAGCCACCGTTTGAACCCCCCTGAATGGCAAGCTTTTCGGAAGAAGTGTATTTTTCTTTAATTAAATATTCCGCGGCGGCAATAAAATCATCAAACACATTTTGTTTTTTTTCAAGCATCCCGGCTTTGTGCCAGGCCTCACCATATTCGCCACCACCGCGAATGTTGGCCACTACAAAAACACCTCCCTGTTCAAGGAAAGCAATGCGTGAGGCGCTAAAGCTGGGATTCATCGATGCATTAAATCCGCCGTAAGCATACAGCAAGGTTGGGTTTGTTCCATCCAGTTTTAATCCCTTTTTCGACACGATGAACATTGGTACTTTAGTGCCATCCTTCGACGTATAGAACACTTGTTTTGATTCGTATTCATCCACATTAAACTTCACCTCTGTTTTGTGGAACAATTCCGATTTGCCAGTGGCAATGTTGTATTTAAAAATGCTGCTTGGGTACGTAAACGAAGTATAGGTGTAATAAAACTCTTTTTCTTTTGCCTTACCACTAAAGCCGCCGGCGGTGCCTAATCCTGGCAAAACAATCTCATGCTCCAGCTTACCGCCCAGGTCATGCTGGTAAACATGTGTGGCTACATCTTTTAAATAGCTCACAAATAGTTTTCCACCACAGGTAGAAGCGCTTTCCATTAATTCAGGCTTTTCGGCAATCACCGGTTTCCAGTTTTCCTTTGCCGGGTTCTTCGGATCAACAAGTACCACCTGCTGGTTTGGCGCACCATCGTTGGTTTTTACCAACAGCTTGTCGCCCACATTATCAATTACACCATAATCGTAATCAAAGCCTTTGAAGAGTAAGGCAAAGTCTTTTTGCCCTGTTGTAAGGTCTTTATAAAACAATTCGTTGCCTGATGTACCGGCACTGGTATAAAGTATCAGAAATCGCTCATCTTCTGTTACACCCGCGTTTAAATATAATTTCGGGTGTTTTTTATCTTCATACACCAATTCGTCTTTCGCCTGGTCTTCGCCCAGTTTATGGTAATAAACTTTATGGTATTCGTTTACGTTCGAAAATTCTTTTCCCTTAACCGGCGCGTCGTAGCGGCTGTAATAAAAGCCATTTCCCTTCCAGGAAGCACCGCTGAATTTAACCCAATCCAGTTTATCGCTTAATTGTTTTTGCGTGGCAATTTCCATTACGTACATGGTTTCCCAATCGCTTCCCGACTGGTTAATGGCATAAGCAACATATTTGTTATCGTTCGAGAAGCCCATTAAACTCATGGCCGCTGTACCGTCTTTGGATAAGGTGTTTGGATCTAAAAACACTTTTGGTTCTTCATTTCCTTTCTGGAAATAAAGAGTGCTTTGGTTTTGCAAACCATCGTTCTTATAAAAGAATGTATACTCTCCTACCTTGAAGGGCGAACCGTATTTAGGAAAATTAATCAACTCCTCAATGCGTTTGCCCAATTGTTGCCTGAAAGGAATTTTAGAAAGATAACCTTCGGTAACCTCACGTTGCTCTTCTACCCAGTGTTTGGTATTCCTGGCAGTATCGTTTTCCAGCCAGCGGTAAGGATCTTCTATTTTAGTGCCAAAGTAGTCATCTACCTGGTTTACTTTTTCAGTTTTGGGATATACAATTTTTTCAGTTGTTTCCACGGTTTCGGAGGGTTTGTTTTTACATGAGGCCATTAGTAGCAAGCTGCTTAATGCAATGATGGATGTTTGTTGTATCATATGAATAATGGTCTTAAATTGAATTTATTTTTCAGATCAAAGATACTTTGTTGATCCCTTATACGTTACTACTACATAAACTTATTGTACCGCTTATACCTAAAATCGGAGCTTATGTCTTTATTGTCTTCTTCCTCGTTCTGATTTCATCCCCTTTTTGGGTATTTCTTCATCTCATTTATTTTTATATATTTACTTATAACTCTAAAATTCTTTCTTATGAAAAACAAAACATGGACGCTTCTTTTATTTTGTTTGGGACTGGCATCTAATGCCTTTTCTCAAATATCAACCATAGGCCGAACAGATAAAGAAGTGTATACTGTAGAAGGAGACTATTACTTTATTATTACAAAAAAGGACCAGGCTTCTAACAAAGTATTATTCAAAGCTGAAACCAATATTCCCGATAAAAAAGAAAAAGAAACCTATAATGCCTTTGCCAACGATGCCCGCTTTTACTTAATTGGTGAAAACATAGTAATCATTTACGATGTATGGCAAAAATCAAACAGCAGCAAAGAGTGCTATATTAAGTTGCTGAATACAAAAACAGGGCAATTTGGCGATAAAAAACTTCTGTTTTCCACGCCTCTCAACTCCGCTTTCAGTTCTGGCGATATCCGTTACAGGCCGGTTTATTCGCCTGATAAGTCGAAGCTGGCGGTTTTTAAAGAAAATAAATCACCGGGATATGATATTGATCCTGAACTGAACATTTACGATGTCAAAACAATGAATGTGATCTCATCCATGAAGTTCGCACAAAAATACAATGGACAAAAAAGGGTTTTTGACCAGAATTTTAATATGGACAATGCCGGAAATGTTTCCCTTATCTTTTATGTAATAAACCCCGAAACCAAACAAACCGCTAAAAGCTATTCGGCTATTGTGCCGTTTAAAGACAACGAACTGGAAAACATTAAGGAGCTTGAATCTACGGCAACAGCATCCGAAAGTACACATGGCCGCTTTTATAAGTCGTACCAGGATTATTTAGACAGCAAACCCATAAAAGGTGTACGTCTTATGGATGGGAGCATGAGCTCAACCTTATTTTCAGGATCAAAAGTTAAACTCATTGATGATAATGGCAATGTGACAAAAGAGGGAACTGTGCCTTCGGATATATTTACATATAATGGCTATTTGATTCGCGTGATTGATAAAACGCCCTATATTGTTTTGGTGGTAGGCAAGTTATGCTATTATTCAGAATATGCCGAACAACAAAAACGTTACTATGCTGAAGGATGGGATGGAAAACTGGAATTTTTTAAAGAAGGTAAGTTCGAAGATTACCTGGAAAAATATGGTTTACTGGAGGCCTATAAAAAAGACAGGCCTAAGCGTGAATTTAAAGACGATGTGAACGGTTACTTTAATAAAGTGCTGAACTGGCAAATAGATTATTTCAGGATCCTAAACAAAAAGATGTAATAAAAAACCCGAAGAGATGTTCTTCGGGTTTTTTTATGCGTTCGAATTTCAAATTACTTCAAGCTTCCAATCATGTCTTCCGGGCGAACCCACTGATCGAACTGTTCGTTGGTAACATAACCAAGCTCAATAGCCGCCTCACGCAGGGTTTTGTTTCCTTTGTGAGCAGTCTTTGCAATTTTAGCGGCTTTCTCGTAACCAATATGCGTATTCAATGCCGTTACCAACATTAACGAGTTTTCTAAATGTTGCTTAATAACCGGCAGGTTGGCTGTAATACCATCGCTGCATTTTTCGGTAAAGGACACGCAGGCATCACCAATTAAGCGGGCCGACTGCAGCACATTAGCCGCTATTAATGGTTTAAACACGTTTAGTTCAAAGTGGCCGGTCAGTCCGCCAACGCTTGCTGCTACATCGTTACCAATAACCTGTGCGCAAACCATGGTCAATGCCTCAGGCTGTGTAGGGTTTACTTTACCAGGCATAATGGATGAGCCTGGTTCGTTATCCGGAATAACAATCTCCCCTATTCCGCAACGCGGACCCGACGATAACATACGGATATCGTTGGCAATTTTAAATAAAGCTACAGCCGAACGTTTCAGCGCGCCACTCAATTCAATCATCGCATCGTGCGCTGCCAGGGCTTCAAATTTATTAGGAGCAGTAACAAAGGGCAGACCTGTTAATTCGGCTATTTTTTTAGCTACCAGCACATCGTAACCTTTTGGCGTATTTAATCCTGTTCCAACCGCAGTTCCTCCTAAAGCAAGTTCTTTAACAACTTCCAGGGCATTTTTAAGGGCACGAATACTCATGTTAATTTGCTGTACATACCCACTAAACTCTTGCCCAAGCGATAATGGTGTAGCATCCATAAAATGTGTACGGCCTGTTTTAATAATGCTGTCGAATTCTTTTACCTTTTTGGCTAACGAATCGCGCAGTCTTTCCATACCCGGAATGGTAATTTCTACCACTTGTTTGTAAGCCGCAATATGCATGGCTGTTGGGTAAGTATCGTTTGATGATTGCGATTTGTTCACATCATCGTTTGGATGCAATACTTTTGGTTCATCCGTTAGTTTTCCGCCGTTCATAACATGTGCACGGTAAGCAATTACCTCATTTGCATTCATATTGCTTTGGGTGCCCGACCCTGTTTGCCAGATCACCAAAGGAAATTGGTCATCCAGTTTATGCGCCAGGATCTCATCGCAGGCTTTTGCAATTAAATCGCATTTTTCTTTTGAAAGAACGCCTAATTCGCAATTGGCCAAAGCCGCTGCTTTTTTCAGGTAACCAAACGCGTATATAATTTCCTTTGGCATGCTGGCCTCAGGACCAATTTTAAAGTTGTTTCGCGAACGCTCGGTTTGCGCGCCCCAATAAACGTGAGCCGGTACTTTTACCTCGCCCATAGTGTCTGTTTCTATACGAAAATCCATAGTAGTGTTTTAGTTAATTACGGGTTGAATTTACTAAAAATGTTGTTGTCTAAACAACTAAGCTGTTTTTAATTAATTTCGTGTGTTCATTATGTCACTCATTACTCATTTATCAGGTTTTATATCCATTTCGGAGACACTGGAGGCAGAGATCAATTCTATTGCTAAACCAACATCATTTTCAAAAGACCAGGTTATTATAAATGTGGATGGACGTTGTGACACCATGTTTTTTATCAATAAGGGCTTAATACGTGGTTACTATATTGCCGATGGGAAAGAGATTACCAATTGGTTTGCCAAAGAGCAGGAGTTTGCTACCTGTTTTTATGCCTTTATTGCCCGTAAGCCGTCGTTTGAGGTTATTGAGGCATTAGAAGATTGCGAGGTATTATCACTGTCTTATTCGAGCTTACAAGCTCTATACAGGCATTTTCCTGAAACCGAACGCATAGGGCGTATTATTACCGAAAACTATTATATTAAATTGGAAGAACGCATACTTAGCCTCCAGTTTAAAACGGCTAAAGAGCGTTACCAAAACCTAATTTCATCCAAGCCTTACCTGCTTCAACGCGCCAGCCTGGGCCAAATTGCCTCCTACCTGGGCATTACCCAGGAAACCCTGAGCCGAATAAGAGCCGAAAAATAAAAGCACACTCACTCCATTTTTTGATATTTGTCAAAAACGGTCTTGCGATCCTTCTCTAATTTTGATCCTGTAAATCCAGGTCAAACAAAAGGGAATATGACTAAGAACAGACAGTTGCTATTTAAAAACACCATTCTTATACTCATCAGTGTTACTTGCACTGTTGCACTTTATTTACTAGGCCCGGTTAAGCAGGATCCCGCCTATCATGCCTTTGCCGATCAAAACACCTATTTATCAATCCCAAATTTCTGGAATATTGTTTCAAATATTCCCTTTGTAATCATTGGTATTTGGGGCATTTTATATGTTTTTTCTAAAACACTGAAAGATGTTGAAGATCAACCACTTATGGTGTTTTTCGTATTTTTTAGTGGCGTTTTTCTCACTGGCATTGGTTCAGCCTATTACCACTACAATCCTTGCAACGAAACGCTGTTTTGGGACCGGCTACCAATGACCATTTCATTTACAGCTTTCTTTTCAATCGTTATTTGTGAGTTTATTTCTGTAAAAGCCGGACTAAGACTTTTTGTACCATTTTTTACCTTGGGCATATTTTCGCTTATTTATTGGAAAATTACCGAAAGCTACGGGGTAGGGGATTTACGTTTTTATATTTTAATTCAATTCCTCCCTATTATCCTGACAGTAGCTATTTTACTATTCTATCATAATAATAGTAAGTCCTGTTTTGTACAAATTGTTTTACTGTATGCCTTAGCCAAGTTTTTTGAGATAAATGACCATCGTATCTTTTCAACAAATCATCTCATAAGCGGACATTCCATAAAGCACCTTTTTTCGGCAGGTGCTACTTTGGTTTTTTTGAACGCACTTTATACGCGAAAGATTGATTTAAATACCTATTTGAAGTTCGATTCCCAAATCAATAAACCCAAATCGTTAACCAATTAAACTCATATACTATGCTCATCATCATCTTTGCTGTATTTGCTTTTTGCTTTGTTCTGGAACGTATTATTCCGGGATGGAAATTGCCAGAGGTACCAACCTGGACCATCAGGGTTCTTGCTATTAATTTTGTTCAGCTGGCCATTGTAACAGTGGCTGGTTATACCTGGGAAAAATGGTTCTCTGCTCTAAGCCTGTTTCATTTGTCCAAACATGTCCACTCTATTTATGGTGGATTGATTGCTTATTTTATTGCCACCTTTGTATTTTATTGGTGGCACCGCTGGCGTCATAAAATAGATTATCTCTGGATTCACTTCCACCAGATCCATCATAGTCCGCAACGACTGGAAGTCATTACTTCCTTTTACAAACATCCCTTAGAAATGACGGTGAACTCCATTGTGGGAAGTTTGCTGGTTTATACCTTTCTAGGATTGGATATGGAAGCCGGAGCCATTTACACCCTATGCACCGCCCTGGGCGAATTCTTTTACCACACCAACGTTAAAACGCCGCAGTGTGTAGGTTACATCTTTCAGCGCCCGGAAATGCACCGCATTCATCACGAGTACGAAAAGCACACCAATAATTATGGCGATATTGTTTGGTGGGATATGTTGTTTGGAACCTATGAGAACCCGAAAGAGTTTACAGGAACCTGCGGCTTTGATACCGAAAAAGAACTGAGACTAAAGGATATGTTAAAGTTTAAGGACGTGCATAAGGAGTAGATTGTTTCACGTGGAACTAAGAGAATAGGTTGAACCTGTTAAGGATCTCTTGAAATCCTGAATTATTATAGGTATATTAAGAGCTATAACTCCTGTAATTAAACTATACGCTCAACCTTAATAGTTCCTTCGAAAACCTCAGTACCGGATGCGTCACATAATAAAAACCCGACAAGATAATGTTGGGTTTTTTATTTCACGTGGAACCAAAGGATACCTATAAAATTAGTTACTTCTTCGTAAAGTATAAATTAATTCAAAGTCAATGTTCAGAGTAATACCTGAACTAATACTTCACATTTGACATATAGTAGCTTTTCGAGAATTTCAGCACCGAATGTATGAAACAATAAAAAGCCCCTGCAGGATTATGCAAGGGCTTTTTGTTTCACGTGGAACTATGTTTAGTTATGTCTGAAAATGTAAATGGTGCTGGAGTAGGAGCTGCTGTTCTTAGCTTTCATATTAGACTTTAATCCATTCATAAAAGCGCTGACCAGCTTTACTGCTCCGGTTTTATATTTCTCACTAAGCATACTTACATAAAAGCTATCGAACTTCATGGGTTTGGTTTCAACTAATTTAAAGCCCGCATTCTCTACCAGGGTCTTCATTGATTTTAATTCGAAGTGGTGGAGGTGACGAGGTACATCATAAGCGGCCCAGTGTTCTTTGTAATGCTGAGCGTCATAAGAAACGTGATTAGGAACAGCAATAATTAATACTCCATCGGTATGAAGCCTTTCTTTAAAAAAAGAAAGCGTCTCTGGCATATCGGTTACGTGTTCCAAAACATGCCATAGAGTAATGGCCGAAAAGGATTTATTTTCAATATGCTTTTGCATAACTTCCTTGTCAGAGAATATATTTATTCCTTGTTCCGAAGCTATTTTTCTTGCTCCTTCATCTGGCTCCATTCCATAAGTTTCCCAGCCCTTATCTTTACATGCCCCTAAAAACATTCCAGTTCCACAACCATAATCCAGTATGGTTCCACGTGAAACATAAGAAGAGATTAAGTCTATTTTCTTTCCTAAAGTATAATTCCGTACAATATGGTAAAGGCGGTTCACCAATCCCTTTTTGGTATTGGTATGAGAAACGTACTCCTCAGCTTTATAATAATTTCCAATAACCGAATCGCTGGGGCGGGGGTTTGTAAATTTAAAGCCACAGGATTTACAGGAAACAATATTAAAGTTCTCCTGGCTTACGGTATAGTCTTTACACACTAAAAATGGCTCAAACGAATTTGAGCCACATACTAAACATTTTTCTATTGTCAACATATATCTTTATTCTGTGTTCCACGTGGAACTTCTATGTGGTGAATTCGAATGCCTCAAACACCAGATTCGTTATCTTCCTAAATGCACTAATAAAACTGAAATATCGGCTGGGTTAATTCCCGAAATGCGGCTCGCTTGTCCTATGGTTTCGGGGCGTAACCGGGCTAGTTTATCTCTGGCTTCGAGCGATAAACTGTTTACCGTTTTATAATCAAAGTCGGCTTTTATTTTATAGTTGTCCAGCTTTGAAACCTTTTCTGCATTTTCTTTTTCACGTTCAATATAGCCTTCATACTTCATCAAAATCTCTGCCTGCATAATGGTATCTTCATCCAGGGTAGAAATTGTTTCCTGTAAATTCTTTCCGTGTTTTGCCAAATCGACTATGTTTACATCGGGGCGGGAAAGCACATTAAAGTATCGCATCTTTTGATTTAAAGGAGCAGAGTTAATGCTTTCTAAATACGGATTTGTTTCCTCAGGTTCGGCGCTGGTATTCTTAAAGTATTTGATCAGCCCTTCGTAATTTTTAACTTTATCTGCAACACGATTCATTCTTTCATCACTGGCCAAACCAATAGAGTGGGATAGGGGAGTGAGGCGAACATCGGCATTATCCTGACGTAACAATAAACGATACTCAGAACGTGAGGTAAACATTCGGTACGGCTCATCCGTTCCCTTGGTTACCAAATCATCAATTAAAACACCAATATAGGCCTCGTGTCGTTTCAGGATCAAAGGATCTTTCTCGTTGATCTTTAAATGCGCATTAATACCTGCCATTTGTCCCTGGCAAGCGGCTTCTTCGTAACCGGTGGTGCCGTTAATTTGTCCGGCAAAATACAAGCCCTCAATCAACTTGGTTTCGAGCGTAAGCTTTAACTGTGTTGGTGGGAAATAATCATACTCGATAGCATAACCCGGACGGAACATTTTAGCGTTCTCAAATCCAGGAATTAATTTTAATGCTTTTTGCTGTACATCAACCGGAAGGGAAGTAGAGAAACCGTTGACATAAATTTCAACAGTGTCCCAACCTTCGGGTTCCACAAATAACTGGTGCCTGTCTCGTTCCGAAAAGCGTGTGATCTTATCCTCAATACTCGGGCAATAGCGTGGACCAAGTCCCTGAATACGTCCGGAGTACATAGGTGACTTTTCGAAGCCTGTCTTTAAAATATCGTGTACATCCTGGTTTGTATAGGTGATATGGCAAGGGACCTGTTTTTTTGGTGTTCCATTTTTTGAAATAAAAGGCGATGTATTATCCAGGTAAGAAAATTTATCAATGGCAACATCACCTTCCTGTTCTTCCATTTTCGAATAATCCAGGGAGCGACCATCAATACGTGGCGGGGTGCCTGTTTTCATTCGTCCATTTTCAAAACCCAGTTTTACCAGTTGTTCGGTAATGCCATAAGAGGCCGATTCGCCACTACGCCCGCCGCCAATTTGTTTTTCGCCCAGGTGAATTAATCCGTTTAAAAAGGTTCCGTTTGTTAACACAACGGCTTTGGCTTTAAACTCCAGGCCCATTCCAGTAACAACACCTTCAACACGTTTACCGTCTTTTGACACAATGAGCTCACGACACATGTCCTGCCAAAAATCGACATTGGGAGTTTGCTCCAGCATTTCGCGCCAGGTGGCGGCAAACAACATACGGTCGTTTTGCGTGCGTGGACTCCACATAGCGGGTCCTTTGCTCCGGTTCAACATTCTGAATTGAATAGCAGATCTGTCGGAAACAATACCACTATAGCCACCAAGGGCATCAATTTCGCGAACAATTTGTCCTTTGGCAATGCCACCCATAGCCGGGTTACAGCTCATTTGGGCAATGGTTTGCATATTCATGGTTAAAAGTAAAACTTTAGAACCCATGTTTGCTGCTGCTGCTGCTGCCTCGCAACCTGCATGGCCGGCACCAACTACTATAATATCGTATTGTGAATTCAATGAGGACGGATTAAAGATTAAAGATGCAAGATTAAAGATGGATTTGAATTTCTGTTCTGTCTTTTATCTTTAATCTTATGTCTTTCATCTGTATTAGATCATGTTTAATTTGGCCAACAATTCATCGCGGTACGAACCGCCGATTGGGATGACCTTTTTGTTTTCTTCGAGTACAACCGTTTGATTTTCAATTGTTTGTATCTTGTCGATACGCGCAATGAAGGAGCGGTGTACGCGAATGAAGTCGCCGTTGTCCAGTTTCTTCTCTATGTCTTTCATGGTTGAATGGATCGTATAACGCGTATACTGTGTGTTTAACACCACGTAATCTTTCAGGGCCTCTACATAATAAATGTCCTTTAAATTCACTTTTACAAGGCGGCTATTTGACTTTACGAACAAAATATCTTTTGCAGCTTCGTCTTTATTTTCAACCAGTGAGTATAAGAAGTCGCGTTCTTTTTGAACCTCTGTATCTTTCTTGTGTTTATAGATGGCCATTTCAATGGTCGAATGCAGATCGATCTCTTTGAATGGTTTTAAGATATAACCGTAAGGCTCGGTAATTTTTGCTTTTGCCAGTGTGCTCTCATCAGCATAGGCAGTAAGGAATATAACTGGAATGTTGTATTCTTTTTTAATGGTTTCGGCAACATCAATCCCCGTCATCGGGCCTTTGATCATAATGTCCATCAATACAATGTTTGGCTCGAGGTCAACAATGTTCTTAATAGCGTCAGCACCATTATTGCTAATGCCCAAAACATTATAACCTAATTTTTTCAGGCTGTTTTGTATATCTTTTGCTACAATGCTTTCGTCCTCTACGATGTATACATTAATGTTGTTTTCCATAATCAATTAAATCTTAAAGTCTATACTAAATTTAGTTCCCTTTTTACTATCAAGTTCCAGCGAGCCGTTAATCTGTTCTATAAGCGTATCAACTAATTGTAAGCCTAGTGTTTGCGTGTTCTTAATGTCAATGTTTTCGGGCATTCCAATACCATTATCTCCTGCTTCAATCTTTACCCTATTCTTATTAACCTTCAAAGTTACAAAGATTATTCCATCCCTATTATCAGGAAACGCATATTTTAATGAATTTGAAATTATTTCGTTGATAATTAATCCACAAGGAATTGATGTATCAAGGTTTAAGAACAAATCATCAAGGGTCAAAATTAGTTTAATTTTTTGAGAATTGACAGAATAAGTGTGTATTAAGTTTTTGGATAGGGTAGTAATGTACTCGGAAAAGTTTACCGATTCAAAATTCTTGGTCTGGTAAAGGCTTTCGTGGATAAAGGCCATTGATTTTACGCGGTTCTGGCACTCTTTTAAAAGGTTAAAGGCATAGGCGTCTTTTACGTATGAGGACTGCAGGTTTAGTATGCTTGAAATTACCTGCATATTGTTCTTAACCCGGTGATGCACTTCTTTTAAAAGTACCTCTTTTTCTTTGAGCGATTGTATGAGCTTTACCTCATTGAGCTTGTTCTCCGTAATATCAAAACCCAGACCAGACACCTCAACTACCTCGTTATTGTGGTTTTTGATAGGATACAGGAAATACTGGCGAAATACTTTTTCGCCGTTCATTAATATTCTTTCCGACGTAAACTCCACCTGGCGGCCGCTGAAGGCTACATTATAATATTCGTCCCATATCGATTCAAAGGGCTTTGTTTTATTGGCGCTGAGCTCCCTGATGCTCTTGTTCTCCTGCGGATAAAAGTGGTATAAGTCAAAAATAGCATTGGCATAATTTTGATTGAAGGACGTGAGCTGCATATCCTTGTTAATAGTCCACATGAGCTGGTTACCACTTTCGAAAATAGCCTGTAGTTTTGCCGACTGGTTAAGGATCTTTGATTCGAAGTTTTTATTTTCGGTAATATCGTGCGCCAGGCAAGCTACTTCAATAATTTCGCCGTTCTCGTTACGTATAGGGCTCAGGTAAACCTCGCGGTAAAACACCTGGTCGCCTTCTGATTCTTTGCGTTCAAATTTTAATTTATTTCCCTGGAACACTTTCTCGTACAATGGATACCAGTAATCGCAATAGTCCTGCTTTACTTTTCCTTTCAGTAAATCGGCAGGCCTGGTATTGATGACCAGTGTTTGGTTGTATTTTTTTTCGAAAACGGACGCGAAGTTTTTGTTGTAAGATGAAATATCATTCTTACGGTTAACTGTCCAGATAAGGTGTGTGCTGCTGTCGAAGATGGAAGAAAGCTTTTGTTCCAGGCGCAACGACTCACTTTGCAGGTATTTTAGCTCGGTAATATCGTAGGATAAACAGGAAATTTCTACCACCTCGCCCTTGTTTAAAATAGGGTTAATGAACACCTGGCGGTAATGTTTTTGAGTACCAAACTCGGTTTGCTCAATGGTGAACTCAACGCTTTTTTGTGTTTTAAAAACCTGTTCGTATTTATTGAGCCACCAGTCGTGAATGTATTCGTTGCCGGTGCCTTTATGCGGGTTAAACACTTCTTTCTTATCCAGTACAGGCCTTACACCATGCACCTTATACATGGAGTCGGAAAAGTTTTCGTTGAACGAAGTGAAGTGATAATTTTTATCCAGTGTCCAAATAAGTTGTGTGCCACTGTTGAAAATAGCCGATAGTTTTGCCGACTGTTCAAGAATCTTTTGTTCCGATTTTTTACGTTCGGTTACATCATGGCCAATCACGGCAATTTCCTCAACCTGGCCTTTATTGTTCCGGATGGGATGCAGGAAAATTTCGCGGTAAAACACATCGCCTTTTGGTGAGGTGTTTTGAACTTCAAAAAATTCAACATCATTCTTTTCTTTATTGTTAAAGAACCCGTTGTATTTTTCAATCCAGAAATTAAGCTTAAGGTTTTTATTGGTAACCGGGCCTATTTTTCGGATCGAATTCCCAATCTTTAGCTCAAAATCAAATACGGATTTAATGTACTGATAGTAATTTTTGTTGAATGAGGTAACCTCAAGGTTCCTATTAATCGTCCATATTAAATGCGAGGTATCGTTAAAAATAGCTTCGTATTTGGTTGACTGCGTTACCAGCTCGTGTTGTATTTTTTTACGGTAACTTATCTCTTCGAGCAGCTGCTTGTTCATGTCTTCCGCTATTTCGGCCCGCAGGGTTTCCTTAGCCAGCTTTTTTTCGGCCGAAACATTGGAAATAATGGTTTGAACGCATTTTTTTCCGTTAAAGGTAAAGGGTACTGTTTTAAGTTCAACGTCAATTACTTTTTTGGACGCTGTTTTTATTTTATAGCTCAGATCGCTCAATTCTTCGCCATTAAAAGCCCTGTTCATCCTTTTAACGGCACCGTCGCGCTGGGCAGGCAAAATATACCTGATAAGGTTTTTACCAAGTATCTTTGCTTTGCTCTTTTCTTCTAAAATATCCATGGCTGTTTGGTTGCAATACAAACAAATGCCATTATCATGAATAAAGATACCCATTGGCGAAGTGTCCAACAGGTTTTGGTAATTATTCCATTTATGTTCCAGTTCCAGCTGGTAGGTTTTTTCGCGCGTTACATCGCGGCTAATTCCCAAAATAAACTTAATGCTGCCATCATTCTCATAAATAGGCGAGTAATTATCTTCGAGCCAGATAAGCTTACCTGATTTGGTTTTATATTGAAATAAGATGGAGGTATGTGTAAGCTTATTATTTTTTTGAAGTTTACTTAATCCGTTCTCAAATTCCGCATAGGCTTTTTTATCGGTTACTATTTTCGAGGCCAGTAGCGAATCGTTATAAAAATCTTTTGAGGCATAGCCCAGCACTTTTTTGATGGATGGGCTTATGTAAATGTATTTTGGTTTTGGGTGGTAAGTGTAAAAGAAAATGATATCATTCGCATTTTCGGTGATAAGTTCCAGGTTTTCCTTATGGTGTGTTAATTCTTCGGTATACTTTACCCTTTCGGAAACCTCGGTAAATACGGTTTGAATAACCTTTTGCCCCTGAAATATAATGGCATTTGACTTTACCTCTACATCAATGATCTCGTCTTTGTAATTACGGATCTTTAATTCGGCTGGAACAAAAACTTCTCCAGCCAGTAATTTTTTATTATTGGCTTTTACACGCTTATGAAAATCGGGTATCAGGAAATCGAAAATAGAATGCTCCCTAAGCGTTTTTTCCTGTGCCCTGGTAGGTTTGAGTACCTGTATGGCCGCTTTATTAGCGAACAGGATGTTTTTTTCGGAAAAAATAATAACTCCAACCGGTAATGTTTCCAAGACCGCGGTTAAAGCCTCATCGTTTACTGTAGGATGTTTACTCCCGGTAAGTGGTACAGATGAAGTTGTTTTATTCTTCCTCTGGCTTTTCATCCTTCTTTTTGTCTTTCTCTAAATTAATGGTTTTATCGGGTTTTTTAGAATAAATGGATGAATAATCCCTGATACTTTCTTCGAAGGTTGGCTCTATTTTTATTCCCTGAAATTTAACTTCTATATCGTTCTCATAAAAAATAGTGAGATAATTGAACCCTGCTTCATCAAAAAATTTCCAGTCGTTTTGTTTCATGCCGCCAACGTAGCTGCCCTGAACCATTTTTCGTCCATTCTCATAATACCAGGTATGTTGCCCATCCTCATCGCCATTTAAAAAACGTCCTTCAAATTTTAGTTTTTCCTTTGGCATGTAATAGCTTTTCCATAAGCTATCGGGTTTATCGTTCACATACTTTCCTATGGCCCTGTATTCAGGCGTTTCGTAAGTCCATAAACCTTCCTGCATATCGTCAATGTATTCGCCTTTGGTAATTATTTTTCCATCTTCGGCATAATCGGTCATCATGCCATTGCGCAAATTATCAATGTAAAATTCTTCGCGCATTAAAGCGCCGTTTTCGTAAAACCATTTCCATTCGTTTTGGGCACGGCCTTTTTTATCATATTTTCCACGCTGTTCAACCTGCCCGTTAGGATAATAAAAAATCCATTCACCAATACGCTTATCGTTTGCATACAATCCTTTTCCGCGGAACTCGCCCGAATTATGGTATTCTGTCCATATTCCAATACGGTTACGCATACTGTCAACCGCGCCATATTCTATTTTTATACCTTCGAGGTAAGTAATAGCTGAGTCGGGTACGGCCCTGTTACGGCACACGTATTTTTTTATCATCACATCACTGGTATCATCGCGGGCTACCGGTAACGAATCGCACATATATTTTTGTTTGTAATGATAATGTGTACCTACAGGCATGCCGTTAATGTAACCGCCTTCGTACTTCATGGTTCCATCCTCATAATAATCCTTATATACATCGAGCTTTGCCAGCTCCGGTGCATTTTTCACTTCCTTACCATTATTAAATTTTTCGGTATTCTGCAGATTTCCTTTTTGGTCATAGGTTTTCACATAACCATCCACCAGGTCGTCCTTGTATTTTTTTTCCGATTTTAATTTTCCATTATCATAAAATTCTTTCCAAATGCCTTGTTTCTTTCCATTTTCATCTTTTCGGTTCAGGCGCTCCACACTGGCTAAAATACCGCCCTGGTATTTCATAATGGAAATAACAACGGAATCCTCGGAATATTCATAAGCCCAACCATCGGGTTTTCCCTTGACGTATGGGGTTACTTGTTTTGTTTTTCCTGATTGGTAATAGCTCCATGTATTACCTTGTTTTATATCGTTTACAAAGGTTTCTTTGCTGGTTACATGCAGGTTTGTATCATAATTCAACGTATAACCATTCTTTTTACCTTCGGCATAATTCACGGCTTTGGTAATCCTTCCTTTTTCCGAATAAAATTTCCAGGTACTATCGAGCTGAAAATTCTTACGGTTCCCTTCAATTTTTAAATTTCCGTTCTTGTAATAATTTCTCCAATAACCATCGGCCTTACCATCGCGCATGGTACCTTCCGACGATTTAGCGCCATTGTCGTAATAAAACACATTATACCCGTTTGGATTAGCTGTTTGAGCCTTAATGGTTAGGTTATAGATGGTAAGAACACAAATTAGTAAAAATCTGAACTTAGGATACATCAACTTATAAATGGCGTTTTGCATAGAAAATGGAAGTTCTAATTTATAA
This sequence comes from Bacteroidota bacterium, assembly GCA_048498515.1. Lineage (GTDB taxonomy): Bacteria > Bacteroidota > Bacteroidia > B-17B0 > Aurantibacillaceae > UBA4416. Next base: position 32,568 of record JBEHXV010000041.1, read on the forward strand.
CTTATAATTCAATAATCATAACTAAATTAAAGGCCAAACTGTGCCGATAATTCAAGCATACGGTTAATTGGTTTCTTTGCCTTTTCTATCATTTCTTCGCTCATTAATAACTCAGGCTGTTCGTACTTTAAAGTGTTGTATATTTTTTCGAGCGTGTTCAGTTTCATGTAAGGACAATCGTTGCAGGCACAACTGTTGTTGGGTGGCGCTGGAATAAAGGTTTTTGTTGGACTGGCTTTTTGCATTTGATGAATAATACCAGTTTCGGTGAGCACAATAAATTCCCGGGCATCCGATTTTTTACTGTAATTTAAAATAGCGGTTGTACTGCCAATAAAATCGGCATGTTCCAGTATAGGCGCTTCACACTCGGGATGCGCCAGTACCAAGGCTTTTGGATGCTGTGCCTTCAGCTTGATTAATTTCTCAAGACTAAAGATCTCGTGTACCATGCATGCTCCATTCCACAGCACCATGTTACGACCTGTAACTTTATTGATGTATGCCCCAAGGTTCTTATCGGGTGCAAAAATAATTTTTTGGTCCTTGGGGAACGACTCAACAATTTGAACCGCGTTTGTAGAGGTCACAATTACGTCGGAGAGCGCCTTAATATCGGCCGTGCAGTTAATGTAGGTCAGAACCACATGATCGGGGTGAGCGGCTTTAAAAGCGGCAAATTCGGTTGGAGGACAGGAATCGGCCAGGGAGCAACCTGCTTTGAGATCGGGAATGAGTACTTTTGTTTTCGGGTTCAGTATTTTTGCCGTTTCAGCCATAAAATGAACGCCGGCAAATAAAATGATGTCGGCATTGGTTTTTTCGGCTTGTTGGGCAAGACCTAAACTGTCGCCAATATAGTCGGCAATGTCCTGAATATCAGCATCTTGATAGTAGTGAGCAAGGATGATGGCGTTCTTGCTTTTCTTAAGATGCGAAATCTCTTTGAACAAATCAAGCGCCGGATCAATTTTTTTTTCGAGATAACCTTTTTCCAAATTCATTATATAAATTAGTATTCTTTTAAAAATTTAAAATTATAGTTATAGTATATAGGCTGTTAATACTGTGCAAAAGTAAGCTTTTGTTCACTAGGATTTGTAGTAAAACACAGTCTATTAACAAATATTAAACAAGCCAAAACAGGCTAAGGTTTTAGTTTTTAAATAAATACATACTCATGAACAATTAAGTGAGTTAATAGTATAGTTTATAAGTATGAGCATAAACTGACTCTGATTTATGTGCATAAAACTGTACAAACAACTCACTAATTATTGAAAGTAAATTTTGTTGGGTAAAAAATTACACTAAGTAAATTAGCTATTAACAAAATGCTAATTAATTTCGGAAACTTATTAACGCTAAATTTAATTATACACGGTAATTTTGTTAATTGCAGTGCTTTATAAACGACTCATTATCAATACAACTTATTATGAGTGTTAATTAACGTTGATTACTATTAATTAACATTGTTTTGATGGTGAAGTATAAATGGTTATGATGAACGAATTAAAGGTTATATCGGTTATAAATGTAGCTAATAATGCCAAAAGCCTGGTATTAGAACCAATGAATGGCTGGAAACCAGAGTATGAGGCTGGACAGTTTATAACCTTGTTGTTTGATACCGAATTTGGTGAAAAGAGAAGATCCTATTCGTTTTCATCGGCTCCTTTATTGAATGAACCTTTGACCATTACCGTTAAAAAGCTTGATAATGGAGAAATATCGAGGTATGTCCTGAATCACACAAAACCGGGAGATGTATTAAAAACATCGGGTATCAGCGGCTTATTTGTGTTACCTAAAAATAATCCTGAAATAAATGAGCATTGTTTTATTGCGGCCGGGAGTGGCATAACGCCTGGTTTTTCACTTATCAAAACCGTTCTTGCTACAACCAATCATAAAGTAAGTTTGATCTATAGCAATAAAACCGAAGGCGATGCGCTGTTTTACAGTGATTTAAAGAAACTCCAGGAAGAGCATAGTAACAGGTTTACTATAAAATTCCTTTTCAGTAATGCTTCCGGAATTTATAACAGTAGGCTTAGCCAATGGTTGCTTGAGCAGTTATTGGATACATACATAAGCAATAAAAATAAGACCAAATTTTATGTTTGTGGACCTTTTGAATACATGCAAACCGTGACAATTACTTTATTAAATAATGTGCCTGCTAAAAATATCATCAAGGAAAACTTCAGCACCCTGCCACGGCTGGTTATTCCAAAACCGCCCGATGTGAATGAGCATAAGGTAAGCATACATATCGATAAACAAATACACACTATTAATGTACAATATCCACAAACCATTTTAAAAGCGGCCAAAGCACAGCACATTATTCTGCCCTATAGCTGCGAAGCGGGCCGTTGTTCGAGTTGTGTGGCTACCTGCACCAAAGGCAAGGTATGGATGGCTTACAATGAAGTATTGACAGACGATGAAGTGGCAAAAGGTCGTGTGTTGGTTTGCCAGGCTTTCCCGGTTGGAGGTGATGTGGAAATTGTGTATTGAATTGTTTTTGAGTCTTAAATACATGAACTATATTTACATCACTTATTTTAATAACAAACACTTATGAAAATTGCAATTGGCAGCGACCACGCGGGCTTTGAACTAAAAGAGATCCTGATCCAATACCTTAAAACAAAAGGGGTAGAGGTAAATGATAAAGGTTGTTACAGCGCCGAGCGGGCCGATTACCCCGATTTTGGGCACGCTGTTGCCATGGCTGTATTGAATAAAGAAGCAGAGCTTGGTATTTTAATGTGTGGCAGTGGCAATGGCATTAACATGTCGGCCAACAAACATAATGGCATCAGGGCGGCTTTATGCTGGAATGCTGAAATTGCAACACTGGCGCGCCAGCATAACGATGCCAATATTTTAACCTTACCGGCACGCTACATTAGCATTGAAGAGGCTAAAAAGTGTGTGGATGCATTTTTAACGGAAAAATTTGAAGGTGGACGACATGCCGACCGGATCAGGAAAATAGATTGTTAAGCCTGTGATACATAATAAAGAATGCCCTGTAAACCATAATTTACAGGGTATTTTGTTTTGGTAACAATTTAATAACATTTGATTGATGTAAACCTAATCTTGTAGTAATTATTTCGCTACACGTTTAATATTAAGTTTACATGAAAAAAACAATTACTTTTCTTTCGGCTGTTATTTTATTTACAAATGCTTTGCATTCTCAGGAAACAAAGGAGATTTCGAACGATAGTATTCAAAAATCATTATCGGAGCTAAAAAAGGCGGTAGATGTGATGAAGCGTATAAAAATGAGCGGCTGGGTTCAGGCACAGCTACAGTTTGCCGATAGCAGCGGGCAGCAAAGCTATGATGGAGGTAACTTTGCTCCTAACGTTGATAAGCGCTTTATGATCCGTCGTGGAAGGATTCGTTTTGCCTTCGAGAACCAAAACTCGCAATATGTATTGCAGGTAAACTTAACAGAGCGTGGGATAAACCTGACCGATTTTTTTGCAAAAGTAACCGACCCCTGGACCAAATGGATGTCGCTGCAGGTAGGCTTGTTTAACCGCCCCTTTGGTTTTGAGGTACAGCAATCGTCGGCCGACAGGGAAACGCCCGAAAGGTCGCGTTACACGCAAACCTTATTGCCTAATGAACGTGATATGGGAGCGGCTTTTATAGTGGAGGCGCCAAAAAAATCGAAATTATATGGCTTAAAATTTATGGGTGGTTTTTTTAATGGAACAGGAATACCAACAAATGGCGACTATTATACAAAACCTTTTGTGAATGATTTTGATGTGTTTAAAGACTTTATTGGACGCCTGAATTATGCAAAGGCAACCAAAGAGGACAAGTTGAAATATGGTATCGGTGTTTCGTATTACAACGGGGCCGTGCGCCAATACAATAATGTTGTGTACTCAAAGATACAAACAGATGATAACGGCACCCAAACCTGGGTAGCTGCCGATACCACAAACCAAAACTTAAAAGGGAAGGGGGCCAAACGCCTATATTATGGTGCAGATGCCCAATGTTCTGTCAAATCAAAAATTGGGACGTCCACCTTGCGGGTTGAGTATATGTTTGGCCAGCAACCCGGCACCTCGGCAACCACCACAAGCCCGGCTTTTGAGCCAAAAACCGATACCTATATCCGTAATTTTAATGCCTATAGCGCTGTTTTTGTTCAACGTATTGGTAAAACAAAACATGAGCTGGCCGTTAAATACTCGGTATACGATCCTAATACTAAAGTTTCGGGCAATGCCATTGGTAAAACGGGTTCAGGCCTGGGAGCGGTAGATTTGGCTTACACCGATATTGGTTTTGGTTATGTAAATTACTTTAACGACCATATTAAATTCATGATTTACTACAATATGGTGAACAACGAAACAACTAAAAACCTGATGGGTTACAGTAAAGACCTGAAAGACAATGTGTTTACCCTGAGGATGCAGGCACGTTTTTAGCCTTAACTTAACATTAACTTAACATTGCTAAAGATTCAACCACTTACTTTTACAAAAAAACAATAATGGCAACATCTTTAATTATCTTTTTGGTCATTTGCATACTACTGGCCTGTACCTTTGAATTTGTAAACGGTTTTCACGATACTGCCAATGCAGTAGCAACCGTTATTTACACCAACTCCATGAAGCCTACAACCGCTGTTGTATATAGCGGGGTTTTAAACTTTATAGGTGTTATGACCGGTGGAATAGGCGTAGCCATGGGAATTGTAAACTTATTACCAATGGAAGTGCTGGTTGACAGTAATGTGTATCATGGAATTGCCATGATCCTGGCCTTGTTATTATCAGCCATTATCTGGAACCTTGGTACCTGGTATTTTGGCTTACCGGCATCAAGCTCACATACTTTAATAGGATCGATATTAGGAATTGGGATCGCATTCTGGTTTTTACCGGGCAGTGTTGGCGGAAGTGCCGTAAACTGGGATAAGGCAAAAGATACCGGCTGGGCTTTATTAATTTCGCCTTTTGCAGGATTTGCTTTAGCCATTGTTGCCATGTTCATTTTTAAACGCTTTGTAAAAAACGATCTGTTTTATAAAGAACCTATTCCGGGCAAAATACCACCAATAGGGATTAGAATGTTGCTTTGGGCCACCTGTGGCTTGGTGAGTTTCTTTCACGGGCAAAACGACGGACAAAAAGGTGTGGGCCTGGTCATGATGATCTTAATAGCCATTATGCCGGCTTATTTTTCGCTGGATAAGGACATTAACCTGCAAAGCATTAATGCCAACGTGGTGGTGATTGAAAAAATAATTTCAGCTACCGATACCACACAATTTGGTAAAGAAGAATTTAAAAACTATTACAGTATTAAAAAACACGCGCAACATTTTGCCGAAGCAACCATCGGTAAAACATTTTCAGAAGGAATTGCCGCTACCGACCGTTTTGAGTTGCGCAAAGACATTGTGAAAGTAACCAAAAGCGCTGAAAAGCTATTGAAGAGCGAGAACGTCGCCATTTCAATTGCAGAGACCAAATCGCTGAAAAAAGAAATTGACAACGCAAAAAAACTGGTAGAGTTTGCCCCATCATGGGTTATCATCATGATCTCAATTTGTTTGGGATTAGGTACCATGATAGGCTGGAAACGCATTGTAAAAACCATTGGCGAAAAAATAGGGAAACAACACATGAGCTACGCGCAGGGTGCATCGGCCGAAATAGTTGCCGCTATTGGTATTGGTGTGGCTACGGCTTATAAGGCGCCTGTAAGTACC
>JBEHXV010000042.1:0-35270 GCA_048498515.1 Bacteroidota bacterium
CTTATTATTCGCAGCTTATTGGTTACACGCTCTCAACAGCTACAGTGGCTTATGCGGCCAATGCAAGTCCTACACAAATATTTGGCGTTAATGCCGATACCGATGTTGGGAGTAGTTTGCCTATTGGGTTTACTTTTTATTATGGCTGCAAGCCTTATACTACCTTTGAAGCTACCTGTAACGGCGTGATGTTTTTGGGTACTTCAGGCGCCGCCTCAAACGACTTTAATAATCTTTCCACCAGTACTGACAGGCCGGCAATTGCCCCGCTGTGGGACGATTTAGAGACATCAAATGCTGCCAACAATGGCCAGGTTAATTACCAGCTTACAGGTACCTCTCCAAACCGCATCTTAACGGTTGAATGGAAATCGATGAGATGGAATTACAATGGCGCAAATAATCCTGCCATTCATTTCCAGGTAAAGTTGTATGAAACCACTAACCGCATCGAATTTAAATATTCCCAGGGAGGTGGCGCTCTTGTAAGCGCTTCGGCATCTATTGGCCTTGGTGGTACATTGTCGGGGGACTTTTATTCTTTAAACAATGCAGGGGGCGCACCTACCGCTTCAAAAGTTACCGAAACAACTACCATTGCTACCAAACCTGCCAATAACCAGGTTTACCGCTGGGACCCTATTCAGTGTTCGGGAGCTCCCACAGCAGGTACAGCGGCCGCAAGCCCAACCGTTGGCTGTAGTGGTTTCACCAGTCTTTTATCGTTAACAGGTGTTACAAATGCCTGCGGCTTAACCTATCAGTGGATACAAAGTGCGACATCTGGCGGAGTTTACAGTACTATTCCCGGCGCTACCAGTTCAACATATGCCGCGTCTGTATCGTCAACCACATTTTACAAATGTGTTGTTTCCTGTGGTGCATCTTCGGCTACCAGTACGGCTGTGCAAACCACTACTGGCAGCATAGGTACAGCGGCAACATTGCCTTATTCGTCGGGTGCCGTTACAACCTGCGGAGCAGGCGACAACATTACCGATTTGAATACCACCAATATTTGTGGAATTAGTGAATACTATACGGGGGAAGAAAGAGTATATCGTTTTACGCCTTCGGCTACAGGTCAAATTACCATTACACACGGTACCGGTAATTATTACGACACAGGGCTTACCCTTTATGACGGCTGCCCAACTACTTCAACAGCGGTATGTGTGGAAAGCAGTCAATATTATGCTTCGGGAACCAGAACTGTTTGTACAACCGTAACATCAGGAAAAACCTATTATTTAGTAGTGGACGGATGGGGCTCATGTAATGCTTATAGCGTTACGATCTCTACACCAAATACCGCCATTACAACGTCGACCTGCGATATGGCCTACACGGCATCAAGCACCACCTTTAGCCTTGAAGCAGTAGGGGGAACAACCTTACCTACTACCGATGACGTATTATTTAATTCCATTATCAATTTTGGTTTTTCGGTGTGTTATGACGGAGCCAAATATTATGGCGGCTACGTAGCCTCCAATGCGGCTTTCGTATTTGATGCCATACCATGTTACCCAAACATACAGGAAGATTTGGTTGCCGGTGGGGGAGTATCAACAGGTTTCACCATCCCTTTTCCTGCACCGGTTAACAACACGTCAATTCCCCGTAACGCGATTTTAGCGCCATGGCACGATGTTGATCCATCTATTGCCGGAAGTGTAATGACTTATACTACGGTTGGTACAGCTCCAAACCGCAGATGTATCATTACATTCAGCAACATTGCCATGTATGGTTGCAATGCAAAGAAACATACCAGCCAGATAAAGATCTTTGAAACAACCAACGATATTGAGATCCATGTGGCCAATAAACCTGTTTGTGCAAGCTGGGATGATGGCTCGGCGGTTCTGGGCCTATTGAACTATAATGGTACCAAATACGTTCCACCGGTTAGTCAAACAGCTCATAATGTTAACGCAGCGCATACCTATACCTGGACAATGTCGAACACGGCGTATAAATTTACAACTTCCTGCGGGCAAACAGGATCGGCTTGCAAAACATTACCAATAGGTTTTACCGATTTCTATGGCGAACGTGTTGACCATGTCAATCATTTATATTGGGAAACAGCTACAGAGTCGGACTTAAAGGACTTTGCCATTCAGCGCTCAACGGATGGAATTAATTTTACGACTATCGGTCATGTGCATCCAAATAATTCGCCAAGCAAATACACCTATGACGATGCTGACGCTCCTGCGGGAATGATTAGCTATTACCGTATTGAAATAAACGAATACAGTGGTGTTATTACGTATACGGATATTTATCCTTTAGGAGTTGGTGCAAATGAAACACTCAACATTTCGCAACTTTTTCCTAATCCTGCCAACAAACAATTTACAATAGCTTTCGATGCCAGGCAGTCGGGTACTGCCACCATTAATATTTATGACATATACGGCAAGCTTGTCAAAGCCACTCCTCATGATATTTCTCCAGGAGTTACACGGGCTACTGTAGACACAGATGACTTGTCTTTTGGAGTTTACTATGTTGAAGTGGTAAATAGTTTTAATGAGACCATCACCAAGCAAAAGCTCATGATACAGAAATAAAAAACAACTAATGCTATATAATGTAAAGGCTCACCACATGGTGAGCCTTTATTATTTCAAAAAACTTGTATGGTTTAGTTGTAGAATAATGTACATTATTCTAATGCATGATGTTAATATTAAACTCTGGCTTTGCCTCTTAAGGCCACTGCGCAAATAATAGCAGTAATAGTACCAAGGAACAGGTTCTTAAATACAATCCCGGTACATTCCCTGAACAATGTTACCTGCTCAATTTCTTTGGCTATCAGGTCGGGAATTTGAGCTTCGGTGATGGTTAAATGTCCGTTGGCAATTTGCGCCTTTGCCAGCTCAACACCATACGTTTGCATAAAATGTATTTTATAGTCTTTAAAATCGGTAGTGAAAAAGATGGCCTGGAAAATGACCAGGAGCAGGGTACTGAAAATAATGAACTTGAATCCTTCCTTTACCGCTTCTTTACCTCCAATGCTATTGTTGTAAAAATTCTTTTTTGCATAAACCATGGCGGCCACACAAAACGGAACAATCAATAACCATCCGGCAATAGACGCTTCATTAATATGGTCTACATGTCCGCCATAAAACGTAAAACAAATAGCGCTGATGCATACAGCGCTATAAATAACAGGAAATAAAAACGATTTGAATGTCATAATGCAATTATCGGTTCATGCCAATTAAAAACTCCTCGTTGCTTTGGGTCTTGCTCATTTGGTTTTGTAAGAACTCCATTGCCTCTACCGGGTTCATATCGGCCAGGTGTTTTCTTAATACCCAAATGCGCGAAAGCGTTTCTTTGCTTAATAACAGGTCATCTCTTCGTGTAGAAGATGCCATCAAATCAACGGCAGGGAAGATACGGCGGTTGGCAATTTTACGATCGAGTTGTAACTCCATGTTACCCGTTCCTTTGAACTCTTCAAAAATAACCTCGTCCATTTTAGAACCCGTTTCGGTAAGCGCCGTAGCAATAATGGTTAATGATCCGCCATTCTCTATTTTTCGGGCCGCGCCAAAAAAGCGTTTTGGTTTTTGCAAGGCGTTTGCCTCAACACCACCCGATAATACTTTTCCGCTTGAAGGTGCTACAGTATTATAGGCACGCGCCATACGGGTAATACTATCCAGTAATATCACCACATCATGTCCGCACTCTACCATACGTTTTGCTTTTTCCAATACAATATTGGCAATCTTTACGTGTTTTTCGGCCGGCTCATCAAACGTTGATGATACCACTTCGGCTTTTACACTACGTGCCATATCGGTTACCTCTTCAGGACGTTCATCAATTAATAAAATAATCAAATAAACCTCGGGGTGGTTATAAGCAATAGCGTTTGCAATATCTTTCAGTAAAACAGTTTTACCTGTTTTTGGTTGCGCTACAATTAAGCCCCGTTGCCCTTTTCCAATAGGAGCAAACATATCAATAATACGTGTGCTGTTATTTTGTTGCGGGTGACCGGTGAGTTTTAATTTCTCAGTAGGGAATAATGGCGTTAAATAATCAAAAGGAACGCGGTCGCGGATATAAGAAGGTTCACGTCCGTTAATCTCATCCACTTTTACCAGCGGGAAGAATTTCTCACCATCCTTAGGCGGGCGAATACCGCCACGAACCACATCACCTGTTTTTAAACCAAATAATTTAATTTGCGCCTGCGATACATAAATATCATCGGGCGAGCTTAAGTAGTTGTAATCCGAACTGCGTAAAAATCCATAACCGTCCGGCATCATTTCCAATACACCTTCGCCAATGGCAATCCCGTCAAAATTATAAAACACCTTTTCGGGTTTAGGCTGGTTGCGGTTGTCGTTCTCTTTAGCGTCTTTGTTATCATGCCCTTCCATGCCATCGGGGGTCTGAGGCTTTTCTTCCGCTTCAATATTGATGGCAAGATCGTTATTAATAACAGGTTTCGATTCTAAGGTTTCAGTAGTTGCCTGTTTTTGGTGCTGATGTTTTTGATGATTATGAACAGGCACTTTACGGGCAGGATCTTCCCGTTTCTCGAATTTGGGTTTTTCGGAAATAGTTTCAGCTACAGGCTTTTCTTCTGTTTTTGTTTCGGCTGTTGTGGTATCTTCAAAAAGCGTACGCTCTGTTTTAGTGTCTCCTTCGGCCGGTTTTACAATGCGTGGTTTTTTAACTTTTGCTTCAGCCGTTTTTTCCGTTTCTTTTTTGGGGAATTGGCTAACCAGCTTTGCAGCGAGCTCCTTATCTGCAGCCTGAGCGTCAATGATCTTTAAAACCATATCCGGCTTTGCCAATCCTTTTGTGTCGATACCAAATTGCTTGCAAATGTCTTTTAGCTGGGGTAAGGCCCTGCTGCCTAAATCTAATGCTTCAAACATAGTTTATGTTTAATGAGGAAAATAATAATTAAAAATTGAACTTTTTATTTGTTACTGTTTTGTGTGATTTTTTAGTTGCAAGAAAATGCAACCGTCTTAACGATGACACAAGTATACGCATTATTTTTATACCTAAAAATAAAAAAGCAATTATTTTGAGGCTTTTATTAGCAATGATTTGTTAAATAAATATCTTTGAGGCATGAGTAAGTTTTTAATTGTAGGCCTCGGGAATATTGGCGATGAGTATGCACACACCCGCCATAATATTGGCTTTGATGTATTGGACTACCTGGCAAAAGAACATGACCTGAAATTTAAAGCGGACAGGCTTGCCGATGTTGCCGAACTAAAATACAAAGGCAAACAGCTTATTTTAATAAAACCAACCACTTACATGAACTTAAGCGGAAAGGCCATGAATTATTGGTTGCAGTCCGAAAAAATTTCGGTTGAGAACAGTCTTGTCATTGTGGATGAACTGGCCTTACCTTTCGGAAAGATCCGTCTTGGACCAAAGGGGAGCGATGGCGGGCACAATGGCTTAAAGAACATACAGGAAATTTTAAATACCACCAGTTATCCGCGTTTGCGTTTTGGCATCAGCAACGAATTTAGCAAAGGACACCAGGTAAATTATGTGTTGGGCAAGTGGAGCGATGAAGAAAAAAAGACCCTTGACGAGCGGATAAAAATTGCGGCCGATGCTATTAAAGCTTTTGCCTTTATTGGGTTGGCAAGATGCATGAATGAGTTTAATACAAAATGATTTTTTGTTGCCACGACAGTGAAAACAATCTTGTCGAAATACAAAAGGCTAACCTTATGTTAGCCTTTTGCGCTTATTTTAAATGAATGATCAGTTAATGACAATTCTTTTGGATGCATGGGTATTTTGACTGATGATGTTTACAACATAAATACCCTTTGCTAAACCGAGGTCGCTGATATTTACAACCTGGTGTATTTGCCGGTTAAGTGGTTTAGTAGTACTAAAATATACCTCTCTGCCAATATGATCAAAAACAGTTATGGAGTAGTCCGTATCAGTAACATTATCCACCGTAATGGTAATGTTATCAATTGCCGGATTCGGATAAATGTTCACTGTCATGTTATCTTTGTTTTTTTCGTTTATGCCAACATTGTTTACATAACATACTTCTAATTTAGGCCGTAGATTAGCATCTGCATTATCGCTGCTTCCAAATACCATTTTGCGGTAATATTGTTCGGTAATCAGGCTTAACCTTAATCCGAAACTGTTGGAAGGATCGTTTACCATATCCTGAATTAAATTTGCAACATCGATATTAGCATAGTTTTGCAAGCTTGATGTACTGGCTGCAAGTGTCACCTGGTTAACAGTAGTGACCGAAGGCTGATTAGTCCAGTTAACCGTATTTTCGGTCCATGAAGACGTTACACGCTGTAAAAGAGAGGCATTGGAACCACTTAATGTAGAATGGGTTTGATTACCAGGAGAGTTATAAGCGTATAGCGATAAGGAGGCAGAAGTAATAGTAGCGCCGGAGGGGATGCCTGACAGGTCAAAATTTATAAAGCTTCTGCACGTTGTGGGTTGCGATGAATTGGTCCATGCGGATGACATAAAATCAGTTGCGTTCGCATAATTAGCAGAGGGCAATCTACTGTCAATAGAAGCGTCATTTCCGTTTGCACCATCAGGTTGCATGGTAATACAGGATTGTGAAGGGACAGAGTAAGTAATTTCTAATTTTGGATGTAAGGTATTATCCGAATTATCAGAGGATGCAAATACCATACGACGATAATATTGTTCTGTAACCAACTGAAACATAAAACCAAAACTTGAGCCTGGATTGGCTTTCATATCCTGTATTAATGCAGTCACATCGATGTTGGTATAATTTTGAATGCTGGCTGTACTCGCAGCGAGAGTTACCTGGTTTACAGCAGTTGTTAAAGGCTGAATATTCCAGGTTACCGAATTCTGACTCCATGTTGAGGTAATTCGTTTTAATAAACCTGTATTTGCACCGCTTAAGGTAGAATGGCTTCCGTTACTGGGCGAATTATAAGAGTACAGGGATAAATAGGCCGAATTAATAACAGCGCCTAAAGGAATGCCTGATAAATCAAAATCAATTAAACTCCTTACGGTTGTAGGTTGCGACGAATTGGTCCAGGCAGCGGCCATAAAATCGACCATGGTACCATAGTTATTTGCTGGCAGACGGCTGTCAATATAAGCATCTTTTCCGGTTGCCGAGTTGGGCTGCAGGGTTAATGTTATTTGCGAATAGCCTTTAACCATCGATAAAACTAAAAGTGCGAAAAGTAATAGTTTTTTCATAAGTGTTTTTTTTAAAAAGAGTTATTTAAAGGTATATAAAAAATGGAAAAATTCATATAAATTTTTAGACGAAGCTTGCCCGAAATTACTTCCGCAATAATCTGCGAAATCTGCTGTTAAACTTAAATCCCGTATCTCGCCAACGGCGTCACTTCCAAACCACAAAACTCTTTCTTCAAAAATTTATAATAACCCGTAATGGCAATCATGGCGGCATTATCGGTGCAGTATTCAAATTTCGGGATGTAGGTTTGCCATTGGTGTTTTTTTCCTAAACTATCCAGTTCTTTTCTTAAGCCCGAGTTTGCCGATACACCTCCGGCAATGGCTATTTGCTTGATGCCGGTTTCCTTACTTACAGCCAGTAAATTTTTCAATAAATAACCAATCAAATGCGATTGATAAGAAGCGCAAATATCCTTGAGGTTATCTTCAATAAAATTGGGGTTAAGTGTGGTTTGTTCCTGGATAAAATATAAAAAAGCTGTTTTTACACCGCTAAAACTGTAATTGTTGTTTTTTAAATGCGGAGTAGGGAACTTATATTTTTTGGCATCGCCGAGCTTTGCATATTTGTCAATCAAAGGCCCGCCGGGGTAGGGAAGACCCAGTATTTTTGCGGCTTTATCAAAAGCTTCGCCAACCGCGTCGTCTTCGGTTTCGGCCAGCAATTCAAAACTTAAGTGATCGCTGATCTTTACAATTTGCGTATGCCCGCCGCTTACCGTTAAACACAGGAAGGGAAAGGTCGGTTCATCATTCCTGGTTCCTGGTTTCTGGTTGTGTGAACCTGAAACCTGCAACTCTGAACCTGAAACTTCCTTCAGGAAATGTGCCAGAATATGTCCCTGCATATGGTTTACTTCAATTAAAGGAATGTTCAATGCAAGAGCTATGGATTTGGCAAACGATAAGCCTACCAGCAAGCTCCCGCTTAAGCCAGGCCCCCTGGTAACGGCTATGGCATGAATTTGTGAAATTTTAACGCCCGCTTTTTTCAAGGCTGCATCTACTACCGGAACAATATTCTTTTGATGGTCCCTGCTTGCCAACTCTGGAATGACGCCACCATATTGCTCGTGCACACGTTGGTTGGCAGTAATATTCGATAACAAAATGCCATTTTTTATCACCGCGCAGGAGGTGTCGTCACAGCTTGATTCTATGCCCAATATCAGTATATCCTCAGTAATATTCATTATTTTTATAGCGGTGAAATGGCTTGGCAAAATTACAAGAATATTACTAAAAACAGTGTTGTTTTTGGTAATACTGCTTATTGTGCTTACGGGGGCGCTGTATATTGCTGTGCAAACCGAAGCTTTTCAAACCTGGGCCGCGCATAAAGCTACCGCTTACCTGAGCGATGAACTTGGGACAAAAGTAGATGTTGGCCGGCTCAAAATTACCTTCATAAAAGATGTGACGCTCGAAAACGTGTTTGTGGGCGATAAGCATAACGACACCCTGGTTAGCGGTCAAAGCATAAGGGTAACAGTGAATGGCTTCAGCTACGAAAAAAAGAAACTCCGGTTGGAAGCGGCTGAGCTGGAAAATATAAAGATAAAACTGGTAAAATATAAAGGAGAAGAAGACTTTAATTTCCAGTTCCTTGCCGACTATTTTGATTCGGGGCCCGATACTCCCAAAGATACCACACCATCGCCCTGGAAAATTACCTATGGCAACCTTATTCTCAAAAACGTTGATTTCCTGTACCGTTTAATGCGCGATACAAACAAGGTGGTCAATAACATGAACTACCGAAACATTCATGTGTCAAAGATCAACGGCCGGTTTTCCGACATTGATTTTAAAGGTGATACTATTTTTGCACAGGTTCATGACCTGAATGCGGTGGAACAATGTGGCATTACTTTAAACAGCCTCACCACCAAAGTAAAATTATCGCCGGTACAGCTTAGGTGCGATAGCATTACATTGCGCACACCAAACAGTTACGTTAAAGGACGTTTTTCGTTCAACTATTCGCAATGGGAAGATTACCTGGACTTTATAAATAAGGTTTACATTAAAGGCAGGTTAAAAGACAGCACTTTCGTGAGTATGAAGGACATTGCTTATTTTGCTGAAGATATTAACGGCTTTAAGGAAACATTTTTTGTGAAAGGAAAAGTCCGTGGCTATGTCAACGACCTGAGCGGTAGCGATATGGACGTGCGTTATGGCAGCAATACGCAATTTGTGGGCGACATTAGTTTTACCGGTTTGCCCGATATCAATAAATCCTACATCCACTTTGACGCGGAAAAATTATCCACTTCAAAAAAAGACCTCGAACGTTTTCCCATCCCTCCATTCGACAAGCCAAGCTATTTATCCCTACCTGCCGAAGTGGGCAAGCTGGGTGTGATGACCTATAAAGGAAAATTTGATGGCTTCATCAATAACTTTGCAACTTATGGTACTTTTAAAACCGATGTCGGAAATATTAAAACCGATCTTCAGCTCGACAATACCAAAAAAGTGGTGCAATACTCAGGTTCCATTACATCTACCAATTTTAACCTTTCAAAATTGTTTCCTGGTATAAAACAGGTTGGGGCTGTTTCATTGTCTGCCAAGGTAAAAGGAAAAGGCCTTAACCTAAAAGAACTTGATACACAGTTTGATGGTGTGGTGCAATCTATCACTTTTAACCAGTACAAGTACGATAATGTGAAAATAGACGGGCTTATCAAAAATAAGATTTTTGAAGGAAACGTAGTGAGCAAGGATACCAATGCCAACTTTGATTTTAATGGAACCATCAACTTCACCAATAAAGTGCCTAAGATGGATTTTATTTCAACCGTTAATAATTTCGATCTCGAAAAAACACATTTCTCCAACTCTAAACTTAACGGAAAAGTATCGTCGCAAATTTATATCAATTTGAATGGTGATAACATTGATAACCTGAGCGGGCAAATAAATTTTGATAACACCATTTACAAAACAGCCGAAAAAACATACAAGCTCAGCACTTTTAACCTGGATCTTGATCAGGCCACCGATCTTAAAAATATAAAATTATCCTCTTCCATAGTCAATGCACGCATGAAAGGCAAGTACAAACTCAGTACCTTGCCGCATGCTTTTGAGCAATACATTAACTCCTATTTTCCAACATTTGTCAAAAACGATCATCGCTATATTTACAGCGATGAAGCGGAAATAAAAATCAGGATAAAAGACTTTACCATTATTAAAGAACTGTTTGTGAAAGACCTGATGATTAGTCCCGACACACGGATCGAAACCTCTTTTGATGCCGCTATCAGTTACCTGAACTTAAAAACCAATTGCGACCTGATAGATTATGCCGGTGTGAAGATCAAAAAAAACTCGCTTAACATTAATTCACTGCCGCATGGTATTAGTTTTGATTATGCCGCCAGCAGCATTAACCTTACCGATAGTTTCGCGTTTAAAAATCCAACTGTAAAATTAAACGTAAACGATAAAACCACCCAGTTCGATATTGGTTGGGATAACCAGGTAACGCCAAATAATAACTCAGGAAGCATAGGCGGAACGGCTTTTTTCGAAAACTCAAAAGTTGATATTAAACTCAATAAGGCAAAAGTAGTGGTTGTAGATAGCGTATGGCAGGTGGTAAAAGTAACGCCAATCACCATTGATACATCCCTCGCTGTTTCCATCAACTCGCTGACATTTTACAACCAAAATCAGCTCATTACATTGGATGGAAAGCTGTCGGATAAGCGTGAAGACAAGATTGATGTATTCATACAGAATTTTAAACTGAGCCAGTTCAATGGTTTCCTGAGCGCTTCAAAAATAAACGTAGATGGGGCGGTGACCGGTAATACAAATATTTATGGTGCCTTTGGCAAAACCATTGTTAATAGTGATGTCAGCTTTAACCAGTTAAAATTGAATAACCGCTTAATAGGTAATGGCGAAATTAAGAGTGTGTATGATCCCGAGAATGACCTGGTGAAAATTAATGGTTTCTCGGCCTTTGCTAAAGATTTGGATGGCAACTTAATGAAGAACATTGAGTTCGACGGCTATTACCTGCCAAAGAAAAAAGAAGACAATCTCGATATTACCTTTAAAGCGGAACCGTTTGACATATCGTTGCTGCAACCCTTTTTAAAAGACATCCTCACCTTTAAGATAGGTTACCTGAATGGGTCTGGAAGAATTACCGGCACGCCCGATAAACCTTTGATAAATGCCAAATTTAAATTCTTTAAATGCGTCATGATGGTCGATTTTTTAAATGTGCAGTACAGTGTTAATGGAAGCATCGATATCATGCCAAACCAGATCAATTTCGATAATTTGGAGATGCGTGATAAGATGGGAAACCTGGGCATTGTATCAGGTAACATTTTCCATAACAATTTTAAGGATATGCGTATTGACTTCGATATCAATACAACCAAGTTGATGGTGCTGAATACAACGGCGGCCAATAACCCTGCCTATTATGGTACGGCTTATGCGTCGGGCAATGCCGGTATTTATGGCTTTGTGGATGATATCCGGATGGAGATCAACATGAGGACGAACGGCGGAACGTATTTTTACATTCCTTTGGATGGCCCTTCAGAAATTGGCAGCAACGATTTTATCCGTTTCATTACTAAAGATACCATTAAGCAGATTGCCAATAAAACACCTTCCAATTTTTCGCTCGACTTTAATTTAGAGGCTACACCCGATGCTGAGATACAATTGATCTTTGACGCTAAATCGGGCGATGTGATCAAAGCGCGTGGCACCGGCAACCTGAACATGCGAATCAACTCCAAAGGCAAGTTTGATATTTACGGTGATTATGAATTAACCACAGGTGATTATTTGTTTACACTCGAAAACTTTGTGACCAAAAAATTTGAGATCCAGAAAGGCAGCACCATTAAATTTAATGGGGATGTGTATAATGCCAATATTGATATAGCTGCTATTTACAGGCAACGAGCATCGGTAAGGCCAATTTATCCTGCCGATTCTTCGGGCAAACGCTATACGGTGGAATGTAAGCTGTATATGAGAAACAAATTAACCCAGCCCGATATTTCCTTTGGTATTGATTTGCCAACATTGGACGAGAGCACACGTTCGGCCATAAAAAGCATTTTGCTGGATGAAAATGAGTTGAACAGGCAGGTATTCTCCTTACTATTGCTTCGCAGCTTTATTACACCTATTGCCGCAACCGGCGGTGGTGGTATTACAGCTGGTGGCGCGGTGGCCAATACCGGATCGGAAATGCTCAGTAATAAGTTGAGCAACTGGCTCAATGGCGTAACCAAGGAAGTGGATGTGGGCGTGAATTACAGGCCCGGCACAGGGTTGAGTAACGATGAATTGGATTTGACACTCAATAAACAATTGTTCAATAACCGCCTCGTGATTGACGGTAACTTTGGTGTAGCTAATAATACCAACTCGGCAAAAAGCACTACCTCAAACAGTAACTCAAGCAACCTTATTGGTGATGTAACGCTGGAGTATAAACTTACAGAGTCGGGGAGGTACCGTGTGAAAGGATTTAACCGTAGTAACGATAACACGCAGGTAATTAACAGTGGTGGACCTTTTACACAAGGTGTTGGTGTTTTTTACAGGGAAGAGTTCGAAAACCTCAATGAGTTGTACAGGCGTTATTTGAGCCGGTTGAAAGGAAAACCGAAAACGAAATAAGCCGGTTTACTTTACCTCTATTACATACGACCTTACTTCGGTGGTATCATGGTATTTTACCAGCGTAAAATTTAAGGTGGTCTTTCCGGGATTTTCTCCCATAAAATTAAAATACACGCCTTTTTCGTTTCCGTGAAATACCGATGACAGGTAGCCTAATGTTTTGCTGTCGTATTCGTTTGATAATTGCCACATATAACCCGTGGTATGATTTTCGGGCAAAGGAATGTAGAATTTTTCACCGCTTTTCACGGTATTTATAACCGGAGAGGGCGAATCTATTTTTTTATAGTTACAGCTTGCAAAAACCAGGGCAGGCAGCAGGAATGCAATAAATACTTTCATGTATGACAAATATACTGTAGAATGGCAATTATACAGGGATTTTACATATTTTAACAGCCGGAAAATCCGTATCTTTATATTGGCACAGGTTTTGAAATTACCTGTTAAACCAAATAAAACACATGAAAAACATTAAACATATTGCTATTATCGCCTCCGCTGTTTCAGCTACTCTGGCTTTATGTTCTGCAGGATATTATACTTCGCAGGAAACCAAATTACAACAAATCATCACAACTACCGATACCCCTAAAAAAGACCTTCCGGTTAAACAAAATGAAGCGTTTAAAGCCGGTGAAATCCTCAATTACCGTTTACACTATGGCGTTATGGATGCCGGTGTGGTTACCATTGAAGTAAAACCCGACATTATTGATGTAGGAGGACGCAAGGTATATCACATTGTGGGTAATGGTTATTCCAAAGGCACCTTCGACTGGTTTTTTAAAGTGCGCGACCGTTATGAAACCTATGTGGACAAAGACGCTTTGTTGCCATGGATGTTTGTAAGGCGCGTTTATGAAGGCGGTGTAACCATTAACCAGGATTATACCTTTAATCATTACACCAATAAAGTAGATGTGGGAGGAGGCGAAAAAGTGGATATTCCGGCCGGCACCCAGGACATGATCTCGGCTTTTTACATGGCTCGGAACCTTGACCTGACCAATGCTAAAGAAGGCGATGTATTTACCATTAACAGTATTGTGGATAAGGAGATCTGGCCATTGAAAATACGCTATGTCGGCCGCGAAACCATAACGTGTGATATGGGAACGTTTAAATGTGTAAAATTCAGGCCATTGGTTCAAAAAGGCCGTATTTTTAAGAAAGAAGATGACCTTAATGTGTGGTTAACCGATGATAAAAACCATATTCCGTTAAGGGCTCAGGCCAAAATTCTCTTCGGTTCCATAAAGTTGGATATTGTAAGCGCCAAAAACCTGGCAAATCCTACTTCAGAAGTTAAATAATATTTTATCCGAAATAATTAAAAGGACAGTGCAAAAATCGCTGTCCTTTTTTTATTTTTGATACCTTAGCAAACCAAAAGACCTTAACTATGGAATTAAGACCGGAAATAGTAGAAAAAGTAAAACAGCTCGAAGAAAAGTATAACCTGATGGGACAAAGCCTCGACAGCTACCTGGATGGGTTGTTACTTTCCAATTATTTAACCTACTGGGACTATATTCAGGTAGATACTTTGCTTACCCTGCAAAACCCAAGAACTGACTTTCCGGACGAGAAGATCTTTATCATGTATCACCAGATCACCGAATTGTACTTTAAGCTGGCCTTGCATGAAATGGAACAAATTGCCCACAACGGCCCCAATATTTTACCAACCGGTCAAAACCTTGGCTGGAAAGAGAACCTGGAGCCTAAATTGTTTGCTGAACGTGTGATGCGCATTAACCGTTATTTTGAATCGCTCACCAAATCGTTTGAGATCATGGTAGATGGCATGGAAAAGGAGCAGTTCCTGCGTTACCGCATGGCATTGTTGCCTGCAAGTGGCTTTCAAAGTGCGCAGTACCGTAAAATAGAGATCTGCGCTACCGATTTCATTAATCTTGTTGATAAGGATGTAAGGCCAACTTACCAAAATCAAAAGCCGGCTATTGAAGAAATGTTTAAAAACATTTACTGGAACAAAGGTGCTACAGAACTTGCTACCGGTAAAAAAACACTGACACTGGAGCAGTTCGAAAAAAAATATGGCGACGAATTCATCGCATTAATAAAAGAATATCAAACCAAGAACCTCTGGGCCAAGTACAAGGCGTTATCTGCCGAAGACCAGAAAAACCCGGAGCTCATTAATGCATTAAAAGAGATTGATATTAATGTAAACGTTAACTGGCCTTTAATGCATTACAAAAGCGCGGTGCGTTACCTGCAGCAAAATGAGGGCGATGTTCCGGCTACCGGTGGAACCAACTGGCAAAAATACCTGCCACCGCGTTTCCAGAAACGTATTTTTTATCCCGAATTGTGGGGCACCCAGGAACATGAGGAATGGGGCAAGGGATGGGTGGAAACAAATGTATTCCGCCAGGTTAAAAAATAACACAATAAAGCCTCTTTTTAAGCGTTTATAATCAGATTGAAAAAAATTACCACATACATTTTTGTGCTTTTTACTACCGGCCTGTTTGCGCAAATTGGCGGTACTAAAGCGTTTCGTTTTTTAGAAACACCTGTGCCGGCGCGCTCGGCTGCCTTAGGCGGTGCCACCGCGGCTATATGGGACGATGACATTAATTTATCGTACAGTAACCCGGCCCTGTTGCATCCCGGCTGTTCAAAACAGTTATCGCTCAATTACGTTAATTATGTATCCGATCTTAATTATGGTAATTTTGCCTATGCCCATAAGCTTAATAAATATGGCACCTTGGGAGTTGGGCTTCAATATTTTAATTATGGTAAGTTTGATGGAAGGGATGAATACGATATGCAGACCGGTACATTCAAAGCAGCCGATTATTCATTAAACATAAGCTTTGCCAAAACCCTTAATAAAGACAGTTCATTGTCGCTTGGAGTAGCCCTTAAAACCCTCTACTCCCATTACGATATTTACACTGCCTTTGGCTCTGCGGTTGATGTAGGACTTACTTACCACGATAAAAAGCAGTTGGCCATTTCTTTGGTAGCTAAAAATTACGGCCGTCAGTGGAAATCTTATTCTGGCAATGGGCCCAAGGAAGCCATGCCCTTTGATATGGTTTTGGGGATCTCCAAAAAAATACCCAAAGCGCCATTCCGCATCATTCTTCAGTACGATCAGTTGTTGAAATGGGACCTTACCTATGTGAATCCACAGGATGCAAATTCTGAAATAGATCCGTTTACCAATAAGCCGATTGTTAAAACAGCCAAACAAAAACGTAACGATAAAATAAGCGCGGGTCTTGATAAGTTTGGAAGACATGTTACTGTTGGAACCGAGATCCTGATTACCAAGAATTTTAATGTGCGTGTAGCGTATAATTTCAGGAATGGGAAAGAAATGTCATTAACTGATAAAAAAGTAGCAAATGGCCTTTCTGCCGGCTTTGGGTTTAAGATCTATAAATTTCACTTTAGTTACGCTTATTCCAAATATGCTCTTACCGGTAATGCCCACACCATTGGCATTACAACCAATTTGAACTATTTTACCAAAAAGTAGTTTATAAACTCCTATTAGCTTTACCTATACCAAGCAAATTTTACTGTAAATTTACCCTATGAGGAATTTTAACGTCCGGGTATATGGCATTTTAATACATGAAAATAAGCTGCTTGTTTCGGACGAATACATTAAAGGCATGAATATTACCAAATTGCCCGGCGGTGGCCTTGAGTTTGGCGAAGGTACTATCGAATGCGTGATCCGTGAATTTAAAGAGGAATTGAACCTTGATATTGAAGTGGTTTCTCATTTTTATACCACCGATTTTTTTGTGAATTCGGCCTTCAATACCAATAGCCAGGTCATTAGCATCTATTACACAGTAAAGGCCTTAAAAAAGCATGAATTTAAGGTGTCCGACAAGGTATTTGACTTTAATAAGAAAGAGGAAGGCGCCCAGTCGCTGAGATGGATTGACCTGGATAAAGTTTCCGAAAACGATTTTACCTTTATTATTGATAAACGGGTTGGGGAAATGCTCAGTAAATAAGTGTTATTTAAGCTCCAATTCGGGTTCGGATGAACCGCTACTTAAATTAACCGGGGTTGAGATGCTCGGTAATTCTTCCGAAGACATTCTTCTGCGTTTTTTCTTTTTATGAGGAACCACAGGTTCTTTTACTTCAGGTTTTGGATTTGATACGACTTTTGCTGTAGTAATGGTTTCTTTCACCGGAGCAGGTTCGGGCTTTTTGGTTTCGGTAACAGGGGTTACCGGTTCTTTAATGACGGTTTGCACGCTTGGTGTAGGAACCGGAACCGAATCCTTAACGGTTTTTACAGGAGTAGTTTTGGTTACAATAGCTTGCTTTGTATTTTCTTCGGGTTTTTTGACTTCAGGAGGTGTAATTTTTAAAGGCACTTCGGTGGCTACTTCTTCTTTTTTCTTAAAATCAACAAAGCTGAATAGCAATACCGATAAGCCCCCGATTAAACCCACAAATAAAATAGGAACAACAATAGAACGGCTAATGCCAAAGTTGAGCTTAGGCGAAAAGCCTGAGATGGAAGTAGAACTGATAACTTCCTTACTCACGTTCGAGTCAAAACGCTGCCAGGCAGTTTCGGTATAGTCAACCTCGCCGCTTTGCATCAGGATCTTTATCTGACGTTCATCTAATTCGTAGCTAAACTGGCTGCTCATTGTTACTCAGTTTTAAGTTCTTTTCAATTGCTTTTTGCAAATTGAACCTTGCTTTTTCAAGGTTCGATTTAATGGTTTGTTCGCTGGTTTCTAAAAGTTCCGAAATAGAGGCCAGTGTATAATTATCAATCACGTGCAGGTTAAACACCAGGCGTTGCGATGGCACAAGCTCCTGTATGGATTTTAAAATAATTTCGGAATTGGAGGATTTAAGATCAATTAAACCTGAGTCCAGAAACAGATCATAGGTATAGTCTTTGGTTTCAACCGCTTTTATGGTGCTGGCCACATAATATTCGTTACGGATGCTTTTAATATGGGTTACAATGAAGGTAATAAACTGCTGAGTTGTAAACTCTTCAAGGTTTTGTTTTGTTTGCGACCTGAATGTGGAAAGCTGCGAAAATACATGTGCAAAACCTTTTAAGGTAATCTGCTCGGCCTGGGCTGCATTTTTGGAATAACGTAAGCTGATGTAGGCGAGTTTGCTATAATAGGTTTCGAAGAACTGTTTTTTGGCAGTTTTATCGTTTTTAACGCAGGCTATTATTAATTCAGCTTCAGACATAACCGGGGTTGCTGAAAGGTTTTACTTCCTTTACAACCAGAAAGTTACAGTTTGCTGCAAATTTAATACAGTTAATGAGAAAACACCCATTAATCCCAAAAAATTATCGATAAAAGCTATTTCAATAATGATACTTTTTCGTTGTAATTCACCGGATACCTCTTTTTTATAAGGAACTTACCCGCTTTCAGGTCGCCCGTGATCTCAATTTTGCCCATTTTGTCAGAGTTTAAAAGCTGCATGGCATCAAACAAGTTCAGTTCGCCCAGGGCCGATTTTAATTTAAAGGTATACACGCTTTCTTCATTGGCATTAATATGGACGCGCTTATCGAGTTTGGCCTTGCCAAGCCTGATGCCGCTAAAGGTCACATCAAATTCCGAAGGGTAAATGGAAAAGCCAACCTTGTTGGGATTTTTAATTTTCAGTTTCACTTCCGCTTCAATGCCCTCTACTGTTATTTTGTTGATGTAAAAATTCTCAACCGATGTTACTTTAATTTCTTCGTACTCTTTGCAGGATGAAAAGAAGAAAACACAGATTGGAATAATGTACAACAGTAACTTTTTCATAGGGCTTTTAGATTATAATGCGAAAATGCAAATTTGATACAAGTTTTGCTAATTTTTAAAATGCATAGAAAGATATACCCACGGTTTTGTCAGTTCGAGCGGAGTCGAGAAGTGTTCCTTGAAATGATAGTCTGGTTCTCGCCCTTCGACTTCGCTCAGGGTGACAAGCTCGAACTGACACATTCATTTATTTTAATTATCTTTAATTCCTATGCAACAGGCCAATTTCATCGTTTATAAATCTTCTGCCGGTAGTGGTAAAACCTTTACACTGGTGAAAGAATATTTAAAGCTTGCCCTGGCCGATAAGCATAGCCTTACCAAAGCCTACCGTTCTGTTTTAGCTATTACCTTTACCAACAAAGCGGCTTCCGAAATGAAATCGCGCATCATTAAAGCGCTTAAAGAGATCAGCAGCGGAACCAATAGTATGCTTACCGATTTGGTTTCGGTTGAACTGGCAGTACCTTCAGCCGAATTAAAAACGCGTGCGGAAATAGTGTTGACGGATATCCTGCATAACTATTCCGATTTTTCCATTGGTACCATCGATAGTTTTACACATCGCATTATCCGTACCTTTGCACTCGATTTGAAACTGCCGGTCAATTTTCAGGTTGAAACCGATGCCGATACGGTATTCAGAAAAGTAGTATCGCTGCTTATTGGTAATTTGGGTAAGAATGATTTGGTAACCAATTACCTGGTTGAGTTTTCGAAAGCGCAGATAGATGAGAATAAGAACTGGGATCCTGAGCAAACGCTGATTGATTTTATTAAAGAAATAAATAAAGAGGGAGCCAATGAGCTTGTAAACCAGCTTGGCGAATATGACATTTCTGATTTTGAAATGGTAAAAAAACAGCTGAATTCTGTTATTAAAGAATACGAATCGTTCCTGAAACTGAATGGAGAAAAAGCGTTGAAGCTCATTGCATCCAAACAATTAAGTGCATCGGCCTTTGCCAGCGGCGGTTCCGGAATTTACAACCTCTACGTAAAACTGGCTTCTTTAAAAGAAACATCAGAGGCAGAATTATTTGGCGCCAATGTCAACAAAACATTGAATGATGATAAATGGTATGGTGGTAAAGCAAGTACTGATGAAAAGACAGCCATTGATGCCATAAAAAACGAATTGAATGAGATTGCACTGACAGTGCTGAAATACATACGCGAAAACGAACAGCGCTATAATGTGTTTCAGTTGGTTTACAGGAACATTTATGCCATGGGCCTGGTGAATGAATTGGCTAAACTCACGAATGAATACAAAACCGATGAGAATATTTTGTTCATTTCCGAATTTAATGAGCGCATTTCGGCGGTGGTGAATAACGAACCAACCCCTTTTATTTTTGAACGCCTGGGCGACCGGTACAAACATTTTTTGCTGGATGAATTCCAGGACACATCGGCCATGCAATGGCAAAACATGTTGCCATTAATTGATAATTCGTTAGGCAACGGAAACCTTAATTTAATTGTAGGCGACGGCAAGCAGTCTATTTACCGATGGCGTAATGCTGATGTGGCGCAGTTTGTCAGCCTTCCAAACATTAACAGCTCCCACAAGAATGATATTTTAGCGGAGCGCGAAGATTCGCTCATTCGTAACTTTAAGGAAGAGGTATTGAACCGTAATTTCAGAAGTGAATCGGCAATCGTAAAGTTCAATAACCATTTATTTGAGCATTTATCAGAAACTGTTCTGCACGAAGAATTGAAAAAGATCTACGATCAGCACGCGCAGGAATCCAAATCAACCGAAAATGGTTTTGTGAGTATTGATCTGCCTGAATTGATAGATGAAGACACCGATGTCACCAACATGAACTATGTATTGCAATACATTCAGCAAGCTTTGGCTGATGGATACCAATACAATGATATTTGCGTGATTGTAAGACAAAACAAACATGGCAATACCGTAGCCAACGGGCTCATAGAAAAGGGAATTCCGGTAGTATCGGCCGATTCGTTGTTGCTGAGCAGGGCAGAGGAAGTGACGGTTATAACAGCTTTTTTGAAATATACCGCCAATCAAAAAGATTTTGTGTCGGCTTCCGCGGTCATCAATTACCTTCATTTAAAAGGTCATTGCTCTGAAGAAGACTATGTTCGTTATTTAAGGCAAATTCATTCCTCTGCTAAAAGTTTGTTCTCAGTCATACAGGAATGTAAATTAAGCATTGATGTTTTAAAAATTACCTCGTCCAATTTGTTTGATTGTTGTTTGGAGATCATCCAGTCATTAAAGCTTCATGAAGCCAATTCGCAGTACGTGCGTTTCTTTTTAGATGAAGTGTTGTTATTCCTTCAAAGCAATACCTCCAATACGGCTTTGTTTATCGATTGGTGGGAAAAACGTATTGACAAGGCTTCTGTGATTATCCCCGAAGGTATGGCTGCTGTCAATATCATGACCATCCATGCTTCCAAAGGCCTTGAATTTCCGGTAGTTATTACTCCCTTCCTGGCCTGGGATATTGAAAAAAACCAATCTATTTGGGTTGATGTAGAAGACGAACAGGTAGGACTGCCGGTGGCATTGATTAGTACCGGTAAAGCGGCCGATAAAACACCCTATCAGCCATTGGCCGAAAAAGAACGACAACAGCAAACACTTGATAGTCTGAATTTATTGTATGTTGATTTTACAAGGGCGGTAGACCGGCTGCACATCATTTCTCCCCAACTAAAAAGGAATAGTTCAAAGAACTGTCATACCTGGCTTTCGTCGTTTGCAGCGGCGCAACCTGGTTTCGATCCGGAAAAACAACAACTGAATGTTGGCCGGTTATCCAGGAAAGAAAATTCGCTACATGCTAAAAGCGCTTTGCCGCCTTTAAAAATAGAACAATTGCAGTTTAACCGTAACGAAGGCTTGATTAATATAAAAGGCGCGTCATCTTATAATATGAATGAAGAAGTGACCAGGGCCCGCGATTATGGAATTTTGGTGCACTACATTCTTTCGAAAATAAAAACACTGGCCGATTTGGATAGTGTAATTGCAAATGCTTTTGCTACAGGCGATATCACAGCCGAAGAATCGGTAAAAATAGGATCAGAAATAAAACAACTGCTTTCCATTCCAAGCATTAGGCCTTATTTTGAGGCCGGTGTGAACATGAAAAATGAGGTAGAGGTCCTCACCGCCGAAGGCGCAATACTTCGTCCCGACAGGGTGGTTATTATGAATAACGAAGCCATTGTAATGGATTATAAAACCGGGAAGAAAAATACCTCCAGGTACCATGCACAAATGCGCGATTACGAAAGCGCCCTGAAAGAACTGGGGTATTCCTCAGTAAAAAAACTTCTTCTCTACATTCATGAGCAGGAAGTTGAGGTGGTTTAATAATATGAATGTTTACTGACCTAACGTCACCCTGAACTTGATTCAGGGTCTCTGGGGATGCTGAATCAAGTTCTAAAACATCCTTAACTGTATTCAGAAAAATTTTAAGGTTTCATTAAACTTTTAAGATAAAAGGAGTCTAAGGGCAATATTTTTCGGCAAGTGGTGTTATACAGGCGGCGAAAAAATCCATTAGGAAACTTAAAAATCAAAAAAAGTTTCCTAAGTTTGCACCCGATAATTGAAACTATGAAAAAACTACTATTATTTTGCCTTGCATGTTTTGCACTCACCGCAACTTCCCAGGAAAAATTTACCATTAGCGGCTACATTAAAGATGCTAAGAATGGTGAAGCCCTTATTGGTGTAACCATTTATAAAAAGAACTCACAAATAGGTACAAGTACCAATGCCTATGGTTTTTACTCATTAACTCTGCCTAAAGGCCAGGATACGGTCATTTTTTCGTTTGTGGGTTATAAAACCATCATTACTCCTGTAGACCTTAACGCCAATAAAACCATTAGCCTTGAGCTTGGCGAAGAAGGAAAAGAGCTGGAAGAGGTGGTAGTATCTTCTGAAAAAGAAGATAAGAACATTAAGAGCATGGAAATGAGTGTGGCAAAGCTGGACATCAAACAAATTCAGAAAATGCCGGCGCTATTGGGTGAAGTAGATGTCATTAAAAGTATTCAGCTCTTGCCGGGTGTTACTACAGTAGGCGAAGGGGCAAGTGGATTTAACGTACGTGGTGGGAACATTGACCAGAACCTGGTGTTGATGGATGAAGCGCCGGTATACAACTCCTCTCACTTGTTTGGTTTCTTCTCGGTATTTAATCCCGATGCGGTAAAGGATGTAAAGCTCATCAAAGGCGGAATTCCTGCACAATACGGCGGACGTGTTTCTTCAATCTTAGATATAAGGATGAAAGAAGGTAACAGTAAAAAACTGGAAGTAAATGGCGGTATTGGTACCATTTTCAGCCGCTTGTCGGTTGAGGCGCCATTGTTTAAAAATAAAGCTTCCTTTATTGTAGCAGGACGCAGGAGTTATATCGATATCTTAGCGAAACCTTTGCTAGCACAGCGTCAGCCAAGCTTAAAAGACGCCAAGTTTTATTTTTACGACCTTACGGCCAAATTCAACTGGCGCATTAATGATAAGAACACCGTATTTGCAAGTGGTTACCTGGGGCGCGATGTGTTTGGCGCGGGCTTTAAATTCAACTGGGGCAATAGTACCGGAACTGTAAGGTGGAACCATATCTTTAACAGCAAACTGTTTATGAACATGACTGCTTTTTACAGTAACTATAAATATGAACTTGGTTTTAAAGATGACGGCAGCAGCCAAAAATTTGAGTGGACCTCCAATATTATCAACTACAGTATAAAACCTGATTTTATTTATTATTTAAATAGCAAGAACACCATTAAGTTTGGGGCGCAGGCCATCTTATTTACTTTCAGACCAGGTAACGCGGTTATTACGTCGCAGGATGGAATTTCCAATAACATCAGCCTCGATCAGCAATATGGCGTTGAGTATGCTGCTTACGTTGATAATGAACAAAAATTATCGAACCGCTTTACCTTGCAATATGGCTTAAGATGGTCGGTATTCAATTACATGGGAAAAGGAACAAAGTATACTTACCGCGATACCATCCCTAACGAAAGCAGGCCATTGGAAAAAGAAGAAAAAGTAGCATCGGGACAGGTCATTAAATCTTATAACAATCCCGAACCACGTTTGGCCATTAATTACACCATTAACGATAAGAGTTCTGTGAAATTAGGTTACAACCGCATGTCGCAGTATTTGCACATTGTATCTAACACAGCGGCATCTACGCCACTCGATATTTATACCCCGGTAACCAATAACATTAAGCCATTAATTGCCGATCAGGTTACCCTGGGTTACTTCCGCAACTTTAAGGACAATATGTTTGAAACGTCGGCGGAGATTTACTACAAAGATTTGCAAAACCAGTTGGATTATGTGGATAACGCGAATTTATTGCTGAATAAATACCTGGAGTCGGACCTCGTGCAAGGCAAAGGACGCGCTTATGGTTTTGAATTATACATTAAAAAAGCAAAAGGTAAATTCAACGGCTGGGTAAGTTATACTTTATCAAAAACCGAAAGGCAGGTACGCGGCATTAGTAACGGCGATTGGTTCCTGTCCAAGTACGATCGTACCCATAATGTGAATACGGTACTGATCTATGACCTTAACAAACGTTTCAGCTTCTCGGCCAACTTTGTATTTATGACGGGTACTCCGGCTACTTTCCCAACAGCCAAAGTTGAGGTTCAGGGCTATGTCATTCCTTACAATACTGATAATAAGCGTAACAATTACCGCAACACGCCTTATCACCGTGCCGATATTGGCATTACCTATAACTTTAAGAGCAACGAGCGCAAGCGCTGGAAAAGCACCCTGGTGTTAAGTGTATACAATGTATACAATCGTCGCAACGCCTTCTCTATTTATTTCCGTAATAATCCTGATTACCCGGTGAATACAGAGGCAGTGAGGTACTCGGTAGTCGGTTCCATTATTCCGGCATTAACATATAACTTTAAATTTTAATAATTGCAGATATGAAGATCTTTAAATTAGTTTTAGCATTTATAACAGTTCTTTCGTTCACATCCTGCGAAGATGTGATCCAGGTGAAACTCGATCAGGGCACGCCTTTATTGACGATTGACGCTTTCATTAACGACATGCGTCAAACGCAAACCGTGAGGTTAACCTATACCGACAATTATTTCAGTCAGAAAGCAAACGATCCGGTAACCAATGCCACCGTAGTATTAAGGGATGTGACCAGCGGTACCACTTATAGTTTTATTGATGTGAATGGAAGCGGAAGTTATACATACAGCTTATCGCCAACCGATACGCTGGGAAGAATAGACCACGATTATGAACTGACGGTGACACACCAGGGCAATGTGTTTAAATCGTATTCAAAAATGAACCGCACGGCGAGGGTCGATAGTTTATTGGTTGAATTTAAGGAAGCCAATTCGTTTAACAGCGACGAAGGCTATCGTTTTTCGTTTTTAGGTGTTGATCCTACCGGCCCGGTATCTGATTTTTACTGGATCAAGTCGTACCGTAACGGCACTTTCTTTAATAGGGGTGGCGACATTAATATTTGCGAGAATGCCGCTTTTGGTCCTGCATCGGATGGCTTGATCTTTATTACGCCTGTAGCAGAAGGAATTACTCCAAGGGGAGAACTATTCAATAAGTACGATGTGTGCAGGGTCGAAATCCATTCCATTAACCTGGAAACCTATAACTTTTTGACCCAGGTACAAACACAAACCACAAACTCCGGTTTATTTGCCACCAGCCCCGAGAATGTAAAATGCAATATTACTAATACTACCAGCGATAAGGTAAAAGTGGTTGGCTGGTTTTGTATGAGCGCCGTAGGCTTTAAAGAAAGAGTAGCAGAATAGTTATGAGATATGAATGATGAGTTATGAGTTGGATGGATGACACACTCATAACTCATCTCTTATAATTCATATCTCCATAAATTAATTTCATCATCTCCTCATCCTTTCGGTACACATCAATGTATAATTTCAGTCCTGTACTGTCAGCGTGTGCTGTGTAATACCGTGTGTAAATAGGCAAAGGCTTTTTTAGTTTTATCTTGCGTTGTTCCTGTTTTGCAAAATATACCTGCAAGCTGTCGTGTGTGTAATGCAAGCTGTCGTCACGGATCAGGAAATCGGCAAAGGTCGTAAACTGTTCTAAACGTATACAGCCGTGACTTTGGGCGCGTGAACTGGTTTTAAAATACCGTTTGGAATTGGTATCGTGCAGGTAAACACCATAAGGATTATTGAAATTGAATTTTACTACGCCCAAACTGTTCTCCTCGCCAATGCGTTGCCTGAACCTTACCGGCAAATAATCTTTGGTATAGCGCCGCCATGGAATTTTTGTATAATCCAATACGGTATTGCCGGCACCCAGCACTTCAAAATTCTTTCGGCGAATATAGGTCGTGTCGCGCTGCACGGCTGGTAAAATCTCCTTGGTGGCAATGCTTACCGGCACATTCCAGTAAGGATAAATGAGCATATGATCGATCTTGCTTTTCAAAATCGGTGTTTGGTTCTCAGGCTTGCCACATACAATGGCCGATTGCATAACTACTGTATCCTTTTCAAAAACTGTGAGCCAGAATGCGGGGATATTGATAAAGGCATAACGTTCAGGAAATTTGCTTTCCCAGCGCCAGCGTTCCATGGCCATGCAAATTTGCTTAATGATTTTTTCGCGGTTATAGGAAAGGGCCTGTGTGGTATATTTTCCGATCTTCCCATCGGGCTGGATGAACCATTTTTTTTGAAGCTTATTCAATGCTTTAGCCAGTTTAATACTGTCGCTGGCGGTGCCGGTTGTGTCATAAAACCCTTGCTTTAAAAGGCTTTTAACAATCAATTGCTGTTTAATAGCAGAGTCTTTTTGGCTCACAAAAGGAATAGAGTCCAGATTAAATAAAGCAGGGTCATTAAGAATGGTTGCCAGTTCCTTTTTCAACATGCGGTAATTGTAAAACTTTGGCTCTAACGAATCAAAGGCTGCTTTTATATTCCCGGTTTGGTAACCCACTTTTAAAACACTGTCCCAGCCTTTATCCAGTTTACTGAAATTGGTTTGTAACAATAAGCTATCGGCATAAAAACGTCCCTTGTTCAGGTGCGCGCCCATCAGGTAATAAGCGTCGCTTAGCAACAGATCGGCTTTTACCAGGGCAGTAACATTAATAAGGTCTTTATTGGATGTGATCGAATCTAAACTGGCCTTAATTGGCAGGATATGGTATTGGTAAGGGTTTAGTCCATAATACTGACTCCACAGCAATTGATTGTAAAGGCTATCGCCTTTTGCATTTAATTTAGTTCCCTTAAACCAGTTGAGCCTGTTATTATACGTTGAACTGAAATACCGGTAACAGGTTAAGGGAATGGAATCGATAATAATCACTGAATCTTTGGTCATCAATTCAGCCAATTCATTGGCAACCTCTTTTTCAAGATCCTGCGGAGCTGCTACCTTAACGGTTTTTATTTCTTTCTCACTACCCGAGCATGAGCCCAGGATAACAGCACAACTGAATATAAAAAACCAAAGCCTTATTTGCCGGCAGGCAAATAAGGCTTTGGTAATGCCATATAACATAATTATTTGGTTACGTTAAACTTTCCGGTTTTTAATACCTGATTGCTTTTATCAACCACCTGATAAATATATACGCCTGAAGAAAGGTTCGTCAAATTCATTTTCGCTTTGCCCATTTCTACTATTTCAGTTGCAATAACTTTACCTGTAACATCAAGTGCAATAACTTTAGCTGCATCCGTGCTTTCAGTTGCAAAATGAATCACACCTGACGAAGGATTAGGAAATACGGATAAATCAATCTCTGATTTTGTATTTTCTTTCACACTCACCACATCATAATTGCTTAATACGGTAACAACAGTTTGTGTACTGGTTCCGGCAATTGAACTTACGGTTGAAGTGGCAATAGTCAATAATGGATTTCTGGATATGCTAATGTCATAATAATCGTAGTTAATAGAGTTAACATTAATCGACGCGGTTATAGTTTGACTGGTCATTACTCTTACAACATTGGTAAATGTTTTTGCCGGTAACACTAAAGTTCCTGTTCCATCTATGGTTGCTGAGCAATTTCCTGAAAAGCTGAATGAAGTAGGGAAAGGATTGGTAACATACACCATACCGGAAGTTGTTGATGTTGTAGATGTTCCCATGCTCATAGGGTAGGTAGCAAAAATAGCAGGATTTGAATAACTTAAAGTGGCGGTTACTCCATTTGCTGTAATGTTCCCACCGTAGTATTTAAGGTCAGATGCGGTTGACGCGTAATAAAATGTATTGTTTGCAGAAGAACCAACTGCAACCTGTGCAGATGGATACAACGTATTTGATGAAACCGCTGAGACATAGTTTTTTGCAGCCCAACTGGCAGTGTGAATGTTCAGTGTAGAATAATTCCATGTAGTTCCCGCTCCGGATGCGCCTGGTGCAACAGAATCACATTGGTTAGTGCCAAAGGAATTACCAACCATTGCTGCGTGGTTAGCTTGTGTAAGCTGTGCACTGGCAGCTACGCTAAAAAGTATTGATAAGGAAAGTAATGTTTTTTTCATGTGAGTGAAATTTTTTGTTTACCCAAATATATCTATAAAACAATAGGTTACAAAATTTATTTGTGAAATTTCTTACCTGTTCATTTCAGTGATTATATCTTGTTTTTATTCAGAAATCGGGAAAAAACCTGGGATTTAATAACCAGCTCAATCGTTATGCGAACTTAAAACACCATTTTTCCCGGGTTTAAGATCATGTTGGGATCAAACAGCCTTTTTATATTGCGCATGAGCTCCAACTGGTATTCAGGAAATACAATTTTCAAGTAATCCTTTTGTACTAATCCAATACCATGCTCTCCGCTAATAGTGCCGCCCAATTGCCTGCATAATTCAAAGATCTCGGTAATGCCTTTTGGCAGCTCCGTTTCCCAGGCTTCATCGGAAAGTTCGCCCTTAATAATATTCACGTGCAGGTTGCCATCACCGGCATGACCGTAGCACACGCTTTTAAAGCCGTACCTGGCGCCAATTTCTTTCACACCTTTTAAAAGTGTTGGCAGTTCGGCCCTTGGTACCACCGTATCTTCTTCCTTATAAACTGAATTGCTTTTAACGGCTTCGCCAACTTTACGACGTATTTTCCATAAAGATGCTTTTTGTTCGGCGCTATCGGCCATTAAAATCTCGTCGCAACCATGCTCCATCATAATGTTGCTGATGGTTTCACAATCGTTAAACAATACATCCATATTATTGCCATCTACCTCTATCAATAAAAGCGCTTGCCATTCGGGCTTGATCGTAAAATTCACTTCGCCGGCATATTTAATGCTCCAGTCAATGGCATCCCGTTCCATAAACTCCATGGCGCTTGGTGTAATGCCGGCCCTGAATGTTGCCCCAACTGCTTCACAAGCTTTTTCGGCCGATGTAAAAGGTACCAGCATCAGCAAATCATGTTTAGGAAGAGGAATCAATTTAAACACAATTTTTGTAATGATCCCCAGGGTACCTTCGCTACCCACCATTAAATGGGTGAGGTTATAAGCTGTAGAATATTTCAGGGTGTTGGCGCCTGTCCAGATGATGTCGCCATTGGGTAAAACCATTTCAATATTCAGCACATAATCCCTGGTAGTGCCATACTTTACCGCTTTTGGCCCTCCGCTGCTATGCGCTACGTTACCGCCTAACGAACAGCTTCCCCAGCTTGCCGGATCGGGTGGGTAGAACAAATCCAGCTTTTTCACTTCTTCCTGGAAAATGTAATTAATCACGCCCGGTTCAACCGTAGCCTGTAAGTTACGCTCATCTATCTGCAAAATGTTATTGAAACGCTCCATGCTGATAATGATACCGCCATAAATGGGCAAGGCGCCACCGCTTAAGCCTGTGCCTGCTCCACGCGCGGTTACCGGAATTTTGTGCCTGTTTGCCAGCTTCATAATTTCCGAGATCTGGCTAACGGTTTTAGGCTTTACTACCACTTCGGGTTTATAAATAAAATCCTCCGTTTCATCCTGTCCGTATTTTTCCAGGTTCTCGTTGTCTGTATACACATCGCCAATAACCAGTTTATTCAGCTGGTCAATAATGTCGGGAGTAATTTTTTGATAAGTGATTTCCACGTTCGTTTAGTTGTTGTAAAAGTTAATGACCTTTTCGGCTTCTTCTTTTTGTTGCGTGCCGATCAGAAATGATTTCCCGTTCTTATAAATGATCTTTATCCCTTCTTTACCCCAAACGTTGTAACACCAGCCCTTACCGGCTAAGCTATAACGAACGCCCCAGCCACCATAATCGCTTAAAGGTGAGTAGGTGACAACAGAAACGGATTGGATCTCACTCCACGCAATAGTTCGTTTACAAAACGGAAGCAATGCAAATTTTGCAACAATGCCATCTTTAGTGATGGTTGTTTTTAATTTTAAAAGAAAGAACCAGAGAATGAAGAGAACCCCAAACAGTATCGTAAAGATCAGGGGAACGATTACCGTTACCTGGCTTTCGTTACCTCTCACAGGTATAAATTCAAGGCAAATACCCAGGTAAGTAGTTACTGCTATAAATAAAGGAAGCCCAGCCAGCAGGTAATGCCACCATTTATTGAATTTTTGTGTTTCGGTAAATACGGGATTCATCCTTAAATAATATAAACAAAATTAAATGATTTAAAGATGTATTATGAGGATTATTTCCTCAATTTAATAACAGCCCATTCGTTTCGCCCGTAATTCTCAACAAAGGTAAAACCGGTCTTTACCGCCAGTTCTTTCAGTTCTTCCACATCCGTAACGAAGAAACCACTCAGCAATAAAAAGCCTTCTTTTTTCAGGGCGGTAAAATAAGAAGCCATGTCCTGCTTCAGTACATTTTTATTAATGTTGGCCAGGATCACATCAAAACTTTCCTGTTTAGGAAGGAGGGAAGCATCGCCTTTTTTAAAGTCAATATCGCTTACATGATTTACCTCTGCATTCTCAATGGAGTTTTCAATGCTCCAGTCATCAATGTCAATTCCGCTAACAGCTGTTGCGCCCAGTTGCCTGGCAAGTATGGCCAGTATGCCGGTACCACAACCCATATCCAAAACCGATTTATTGTTGAGGTCTATGCTGAACATGGTTTTACTCATGAGCCAGGTGGTATCGTGATGCCCCGTGCCAAAGCTCATTTTTGGCGTAATGACAATGTCGTGTTTTACAGTATCAGGTGCAGGATGAAAATGCGCACGGATGCAAACAAGGTCTTCTACATACACCGGGCTGAAATTCTTTTCCCACTCTTCGTTCCAGTTTGCTTTTGGAATTTCTGTGCGGGTGTAGGAAAAAGAAAAATCAGGGAAGTTCAATTCCTTAAGCGCGTCTTCATTGTCAAAAGCGCCTTGTATGTAAGCTTCAAAGCCGTTGTCGTTCTGTGTAAAGCTTTCAAAGCCAAGATCGGCCAGCAGGGCAATTAAAATATCGGAGCCGGGTTCGGGAGGAGTAACGGTAAAGGTATATTGTATGTAATCCATTTGATTTAGAAAATTAAAAGACGAAGGTAAATAAATTACAGAGATTAAAGATTAACCAATCTTTAATCTTGAGTCTTTGATCTTTTGTCTTTTTAAAAGGAAAATATAATCTTACAGAAGTCATCCGCATTGAGCGATGCGCCACCAATGAGCCCACCATCCACATCTTTACAGGCAAATAATTCTTGCGCGTTTTGAGGATTGCAACTTCCCCCATATAATATGGATACATTTGCTGCAACAGCCGAATCATAAATATCAGCAACAAGGTTGCGGATAAAAGCGTGCATTTCCTGGGCCTGTTGTGAGGTAGCGGTTTCGCCGGTGCCAATGGCCCAAACGGGTTCATAAGCAAGCACAAATTTCGAGAACTCCTCTATCGAAAATTTTTTCACTACCGCTGTCAGTTGTTCGGTAACGGCTTTAAAATGGTTATCGGTCTTGCGCTCGTAAATGGTTTCGCCAATACAAAAAATAGGTTGCAGGTTGTTCTTTAAAGCCTCACGGATCTTTAACACAAAATCGGCATCCTTTTCTTTAAAATACTGGCGCCTTTCGCTGTGGCCAACCAATACATAACTGCAACCTACTGAGTTGAGCATGTTAGCGCTTACCTCGCCGGTAAAAGCGCCGTTGGCATTGGTGTGGCAATTTTGTGCGCCAAGGTAAAAGTTGGCTTTGTTGGCAATTAATTCATTCACCGGGTACAGGTAAGGAAAAGGGGGGATAATGATCTTGGTGACTTCATCAAAATCATTTACCTGCGGCGTAATCATCTCTACAAGCGTTTGAGCTTCCTGTAAAGACTTGTTCATTTTCCAGTTCCCCGCAACTATTTTTTTTCGCTCCATTATTTTACTCTCACGCGT
Organism: Bacteroidota bacterium; assembly: GCA_048498515.1. Lineage (GTDB taxonomy): Bacteria > Bacteroidota > Bacteroidia > B-17B0 > Aurantibacillaceae > UBA4416. The sequence goes on from JBEHXV010000042.1 coordinate 32,181, forward strand.
GGATCCAGTACGCCGTAAGCAATATCCACTAATATATTAATGACTACAAATATGGTAGCAAAAATAAGCGTAGCGCCCATCACAACCGGCAGGTCGTTCTTGGTTAAGGCGTCAAACACTTCATAGCCAATCCCTTTCCAGTTAAATATTTTCTCCACAAAAATGGCCCCGGCCATTAAACCTGCAAACCAGCCTGAAATAGCAGTTACTACAGGATTTAAAGCATTCTTTAAAGCATGTTTAATGATAATGCTGTACATGGAAAGCCCTTTTGCTTTAGCAGTTCGAATATAATCCTGGCTCATCACATCCAGCAAAGAACTTCGCATAAGCTGAACCACGATGGCCAAGGGGCGAATACCCAGGGTAATGGAAGGAAGAATAAGGTTCTTTAATTTCAACTTCTCACCATCCCACACATCAATGTCGTATAAACTGCCGGTAGGGGTAAGGCCCGTGTATTCGGCCAGTACATAACCAAATAACCAGGCAATGATAAGGCCCACAAAAAAGGAAGGAGCGGCCATGCCCAATACCGCAAAAATAAACGATAGGCGGTCGTACACGCTGTTTTGTTTGATAGCGCTGATAATGCCTAAAAAGATTCCGATAATGGAAGCGATAACAATGGACGAAAAAGCCAGTACAGCCGTTTCGGGAAGGGTTTCTTCTATAATGTCGGATACAGGACGTTTGGTAATGTATGAGCGGCGTAAATAAGGCAGTTTTAATACCACACTTTTGCTTTCACCAAGTGTAAATAAAGGTTTCCAGCTATATTTTTCGGGGCTCAGGTACCAGTGACTTTCAGTGTTTTTATTGTTGTGAACGGAAACAGGTGAGAGGTCGTTGAGGTACATGGCATATTGTTCCAGTACGGGCCTGTCGGTTCCCAAATCTTTATGAATGGCTTCAATGGCTTCTTTGTTGGCTCTTTGCCCCAACATAATGGTGGCCGGGTCGCCAGGTAAAACGTTGAACAGGAAAAAGATCACGGTAATTACTCCGTAAAGCACGAGAATGCCATATAATATTTTCCGGGTTATAAATTTTATCACAAAATTCCGTTCACTGGTTCAACAATCTGCTAAGTAAACAAAATATTTCAGTATATAAAATATTTTCAGCGAAAATCAAAGATTATCGTTTCCATTAAAATTTTACGGTAAATTTGTATGATTGAGAGCTAAACTTTACATAAAAACACTGTTTTTTGCTATTTTATGCTTTGGCATGAATGCTGTTTTTCAGCCCCTGATGGCGCAAAAAGTAGGTGTTGTCATGAGCGGCGGTGGCGCCAGCGGACTTGCCCATATTGGTGTTTTAAAGGCCCTTGAAGAGAATAATATTCCCATTAACTGTATTACAGGTACCTCAATTGGCAGCATTATAGGGGGCTTGTATTCGTCGGGTTACTCGCCGGCCGAAATAGAGGAAATGGTGAAAGAACAGGCCTTTGCCGACCTTACAAAAGGGGAAATGTCGCCCAAGTTTGGCTATTATGTTCATAAAAGGGACGATTATGCCTCATGGGTAAAATTTAAATTGAATTTAAACAATCCTTTCCTAACCAATTTGCCCACTAATTTTATCAACTCGGTGCCCATTGATTTTTATTTGATGGAAACCTTTGCCGGTGCCAATGCCTCTTCAAATTATAATTTCGACAGCCTTTTTGTTCCCTTTCGGTGTGTGGCCTCCGACATCGAAAAAAAGAAAAGCATCGTTTTCAGGAAGGGTGACATGCCTTCGGCCTTAAGGGCCTCCATGAGCTATCCTTTTTATCTAAGGCCTATCTCTATTGATAGCGCCTTATTGTTTGATGGGGGCTTGTATAATAACTTCCCTTCAAATGTGATGTACGATGAGTTGTATCCCGATTTTATTATTGGGAGCTCCGTAACCAATAACTCCGAGTTGCCAAACGACGAGAATTTATTTTTACAGCTCCGTAACATGCTCATGAGCAAAAGCGATTTCGATGGCATTTGCGATAACGATGTAATTATACAGCCATGGGCCGATGTAGGCCTCTTTAATTTTGAAAGCGTGAAACGGCTCATTGATAGCGGCTATGTGGCTACCATGCGTGCCATGCCTCAAATTAAAAGCCGCATTGTTAATTACGAGAACAGTTATAACCTGGCACAAAAACGCAAAACATTCAGGGAAAAAGCGTCGAAAGATAAAATTGTGTACGATACGGTAACGATCTCAAGCAGGGACAAAAAACTCTCTTACTTTGTTGAGAAAAGTATTGTGAGAAAAGATGAGCCCCTCACCTTAAAACGCCTAAAAAAACAGTATTTCAGGATGATGGCGGATGAAAAGATCAAATCGGCCTACCCAACCACAAAGCTTGATACAGCCACCGGTAAATATACCCTGCACTTAAATGTGAAACGCGAAAAGCATATTTTTTTCGACTTGGGCGGTAACCTTTCCAACAGGCCCATCAGTAATTTCTTTGTAGGCATACAATACAACCACATTGGTAAAATAGGCTTTACGGCTTATGCAAATGGTTACCTGGGTAAGCTCAACTCGAGCTCGCTTACAAAATTAAGGTTTGAGTTTCCAACAAAACTGCCTTTCTACATCGAGCCTTCTTTTACCATTTCGCGCTGGGATTTTTATAAAAGCAGCGCCCTGTTTTACGATTTTGAAAAACCCGCTTACCTGGTGCAGGAAGATTTGTTTGGCGAGTTAAATGTAGGGGCACCGGTTGGCAACATCGGTAAAGTGGTATTAACAGGTGGCATGAGCGAGTGGAAGAACAGGTATTATCAAACCGAACAGTTTACGCGCGTAGATACAAGCGATGTGAGCATATTTGATTTTGGTTATGGCGAGATCGCTTACCTTATTAATACGCTTAACAGGAAACAATATGCTACCGAAGGCACACGGCTTCAATTAAGGGTCAAATACGTAACAGGCATCGAGAGCTACAATCCGGGTTCTACTGCGGTTGATACCATACCCATGGTAAACACCCCGGGGCACGAATGGCTTAACTTAAAACTGTCGGTCGAAAAATACTCTCCGCGCCTACCTGCAAAAGCTGCGTGAGGAAGCCTACATCGACAT
>JBEHXV010000043.1:0-33349 GCA_048498515.1 Bacteroidota bacterium
CATGCGGAGGATCTGCCATTTATCGACCTGCTGGTGATCACCCTCAAAAGACCAAAGAGACTGAAGGGACAGAAGAGATGAACAAATCCCCGGGGTCCCTTAAGTCCCTTGTATCTTTTAAGTCCTTCAAATAAATATTAATCTTTAAAATAAAACATAACAATGGCAAAAGAAATCACCTTTGATATAGAAGCACGCGACGCGTTAAAACGCGGTGTTGACGCTTTGGCAAACGCAGTAAAAGTAACCTTAGGGCCTAAAGGCCGTAATGTGATCATTGATAAAAAATTCGGTTCACCACAAATCACCAAAGACGGTGTAACTGTAGCAAAAGAAATTGAATTGTCGAACCCGGTTGAGAACATGGGCGCGCAGTTATTAAAAGAAGTAGCCTCTAAAACCGCTGATGCAGCCGGTGACGGGACTACTACTGCAACTGTATTAGGCCAGGCAATTGTAACTGCCGGTTTAAAAAACGTAGCTGCAGGCGCTAACCCAATGGATTTGAAACGCGGTATTGACAAAGCGGTGGAGGCTGTGGTAGCGAACTTAAAATCGCAATCGCAAAACGTTGGTAACGACAATAAAAAAATTGAGCAGGTAGCAACTATCTCCGCTAACAATGATAGCACCATTGGTAAGCTGATTGCTGAAGCAATGGCTAAAGTGAAAAAAGAAGGGGTTATTACTGTGGAAGAAGCAAAAGGTACTGAAACCACTGTTGAGGTGGTAGAAGGTATGGAATTCGACAGAGGGTATATCTCTCCGTACTTTATTACCGACGTGGATAAAATGGAAGCCCTATTGGACAATCCATTGATCCTGATCTATGAAAAGAAAATTTCGTTGATGAAAGAATTATTACCGGTGCTTGAAAAAGCGGTACAAACCGGTAAACCAATTTTAATTATTGCTGAGGACATTGACGGTGAAGCCTTACAAACCCTGGTAGTAAACCGCTTGCGTTCAAACTTAAAAATCTGCGCGGTAAAAGCTCCGGGCTTTGGCGACAGAAGAAAAGCAATGCTGGAAGATCTGGCGATCTTAACAGGCGGTGTGTTTATTGCAGAAGACAGAGGTTTCTTATTAGAGAACGCTGATTTGACTTTTTTAGGTAAAGCCGAAAAAGTAACCGTTGATAAAGACAACACGACTATCGTAGGTGGCGCTGGTAAAAAAGCTGACATCACCGCACGCGTGAACCAGATCAAAGCGCAAATTGAAGCAACAACTTCTGACTACGACAGGGAAAAATTGCAGGAGCGTTTGGCTAAATTAGCCGGTGGTGTAGCAGTATTGTATGTTGGTGCAGCTACCGAAGTGGAAATGAAAGAGAAAAAAGACCGTGTGGATGATGCTTTGGCAGCTACCCGCGCAGCGGTTGAAGAAGGTATTGTACCGGGCGGTGGTGTAGCGTACATTCGCGCCATTGCTTCTTTAGAGAAGTTAAAAGGCATTAACGAAGATGAGAACACCGGGATTGCCATTGTAAAACGCGCTATTGAAGAGCCTTTACGCCAGATTTGTGCCAACTCAGGCATCGAAGGTTCCATCGTTGTACAAAAAGTAAAAGAAGGTAAAGACGATTTTGGTTTCAACGCACGTACCGAGAAATACGAGAACTTACTGAAAGCGGGTGTTATTGACCCAACCAAAGTAAGCCGTATTGCTCTGGAGAACGCTGCTTCCGTAGCCGCTATGTTGTTAACTACCGACTGCGTACTGGCAGAGAAGAAAGAAGATGCTCCGGCAATGCCAATGGGTAACCCGGGCATGGGCGGTATGGGTGGAATGATGTAGTAATTGCTGCCTAAAGCGGTCGCTGAGGCTCCCGAAGTGCCGCTTGAATAGCAAAAATATAATTTATAAAAAACGCTCCGAAGTCAATCGGGGCGTTTTTTTGTTTATTAGAGTTATATTTTATAAATTTAGTATGCTTATGAAATTATTTAACAAAAGTATACTATTATTAATTTTTCTTTTGTCGTCTTCAGCTGTCAATGCACAAAGTATCTTAGCTCGTAACCACGATTGCTCTGATACTTATTCGTATACCCCGTCGGTGCTAACATCTTTTGATATGAATGGCGATAGTGTGCCTGACTTTAATTTTTATCGGTATCACTATTTGGCAGGTTCTTCTTCAGGTGATTGCTTATATATTGAACCTCTTGGGAGTAATGAGGTTGCACTTGGACGTTTTGATACATTAAGGTATTCATGTGGCGGGCCAAATACAATAAGGGCTCGTCCCAAGGTTTTTGCATTGAATGACACGATTAATTCTAAATTAACATGGGTACATGACCCTTGTTATTTTTATGAGACTTACGCAGCAAATCTATCTGTCCCTTGTTATACCTATCTGGCAAATAATAGTAATAATAGTTATTATTATCAATATAATGTGACCATAGGCGTTAGATTAATATCACCAACTGATACGGTATACGGTTGGATGTATTTTATAAATACAGCTGTCTATCCTATTCAAATTTCCGAGCACGCCTATGAAGCACACTATCCACAACCCACAATAACTCAGCATTACAGCGTTTTAACATCGAATTATCAAAACGGGAATCAATGGTACCTAAATGACACACTAATAGTCGGTGCTACTGCTCAAACATACACCGCAACCCAAAACGGGACCTATTCGCTGCTTGTTTCTACAATCTATAATTGCCAGTGGGATACGGTATCCGTAACTATGACGAATGTTTTAGTACATGAATTGCCTGGTGAAAAGAACATTGTTGTTAGTCCAAATCCCACACATGACAATATTTATGTTGCTATAAATACAAGTCAGATAGGAGTTGGTTGGGAGTTGTTTGGTGTTTGTGGTACGCTCATCAAATCCGGGAATTTCGATTCACTGGATAATTTGGTCAAATTCGAAGATTTAGCAGCGGGAATCTATTTTTTAAAGATCGGAGAAAGAGTGATAAAGTTAGCCAAATCATCCCGTAATTAACTACTCTTGTTTTCGGTTAATAAATAAAGGTCTTTCAACCCATTATTAAATACTGGCTTTACACTCCCGTAACATTCGAAAAAAATCCCGTTGTACCTTTACACTACCACAAGCCGACATCTAAGCTTAAGCGATGATGGGATACGGTGAAATGCCATGTAACACATATTTTTATAGCTAAAAAAGCCACTTTCACAAGTGGCTTTTTTGGTTTCAGTAATATCAGGCTGAGAGAAGTCTAAGCCAATGAGAACACCCTTTGACTCCGCTCAGGGTGACAATAAAGGAAATATATCTTATTTCTTAATATTTTTTCCGGCAGTTCCCTTAAAGCGGTCCTTGTAGTCCATGCGCTCCTCAATGGGAATAAAATTCTTTTTAAGTGTGGCTGTCGTATCAATTTCCAGCTCCAGGCCCATTTTAGGACGGATGCTGTCGTACACGATGGGAAGGAAATAGATGGTTTCCTTAAAGTTCTTTTTGGCATACTTGTGCAACATGGCACATTGAAAAGGATCGGTGGCGATGCCAATGCTCTTATAGCCCATTTTTTTTGCCTGGTGGTAGCTGTAATACAAATTCTCCGTACTATGCTCGGCAATGGTATCAATAATAATGTGCTCGCTTTTTACACCCAGTTGCTGTGCAAACAGCGCCATCGACGGCCCTTCCATCCAGGGTGTGTACACCGCATTTCCTGAATACAAAATATGAGACGCAATGCCTTTGTGGTATAAATAGCTCGACCACATAAGCCGTGATTTTAATAAGGTATCCCATTTGCCGTGGTATAGTGGCAGGCCGGGGACAATAACCACGTCGATGGGCTTAGCGGTTTCCGCTTGCCGTAAGCGTGTTTTAGGGGAGGGGCCAAGAAAAAAACAGGATTGCAAACACAGGATGAATATCAGGATGCCGATGAACCTCATGGTGTTGCTTTCTTTGGTCGTTTAAAGATAAAATTATATTGTATCCCAAAACTAAACAAAAAAACCGGGCTAAACTTGGTATTTCTAATGTCGATGCTTTTGGAGTAAGGCATCATCACCTCGGCCTGTAGCACGGCGTAAACATTCCTCAGGCCAATTTTATTGGTAAAGGCGGGTTCCAGTAAATATAAATCCTTATTATGATATTCTTTATTGACGAGGTAAACTGTAGCGCCGGTATTTTTGGTTTCATCGGCATCGATCTCACGGTAAATGTATTTCTTAAAATCAATGTAAGAACCTTTGCAGGAAAATGAAAAGGAATAAGACAGTTTATACATGTCTATTTTTGAGAAGAAACCAAAAGCAGGCTGCACAAAGAACTTGTTGTAAAGTGATACCGTTTCGTAGCTGGTATTCCCAGGTTTAAAGGCAGAGGTCCAGGCATTATCAACCTGCGAATAGTTATTGGTGTAACCTGCGCCTCCCAATAACTCGCAACGCCAGTGGGCATTGTTCTTTGAATAACCGTATGTGCCCAAATAACCTTCGTAAATGGATAAGCCGGCCCCATAATTAGTGCTTAAACCAACAACCAGATGTTTTACAGGGTTGTGTGCCAATTGTAGTTGAGCTGTGTTTGTTCCCACATAAGCATTGGCCTGAATCTGCTTGTTCTCGTCGAACAGCATAATGTTCTGGCTGGTAGGTACAAATACCGAACGCACGGCACAACTGCTTAAGCAGAAGACAGCAACAATAGTAATTATGAGATGTTTTGTTTTAATCTTCCTTACCGGCTAATACAACAACAATTTCTCCCTTCACCGTTTTGGATTTAAAATGAGCAATCAACTCATCCACCGTTCCACGTGCATTCTCTTCATATAACTTGGAGAGTTCGCGCGACACGGAAACCTGCCGGTCGCCGCTCAGGTATTCTTTAAATTCTTCCAATAGTTTTACCAAACGGAAAGGCGATTCATAAAAGATCATGGTGCGGGTTTCCTCCTTTAAAGAAAGCAGTTTGGTATGACGCCCTTTTTTTTGAGGAAGGAATCCGTAAAAAACAAAACTGTCGCAGGGTAGGCCGCTGTTTACCAAAGCAGGCACAAAGGCGGTAGCGCCAGGTAAAGTTTCAACTGCTACGTTATGTTTAATGCACTCACGCACCAGCAAAAATCCCGGGTCAGAAATGGCTGGTGTTCCCGCATCCGAAACCAAAGCCACCGACTTGTTTGATGAGATCATCTCTACAATTTGTTCCACCGTACTGTGCTCATTATGCGCGTGGTACGAACGCAATGGTTTTTCAATCTGAAAATGGCGCAGCAGGTGAATGGTATTCCGCGTATCTTCCGCCAGGATCAGGTCAACCGACTTCAATACAGTTAAGGCACGAAAGGTAATGTCCTCTAAATTTCCAATGGGTGTTGGTACGATGTATAGTTTTGGTGTCATGAGTAGTTGGGGCTCTCTTTTCCACCTTCAAAGGAGGAATTTGTTTATCGTTCTAAATTATAATAAATCTACTAATTTCTTTCTTTAAATTTCATTTACCCAAATCCATGTTCTCATCACCCTTTTGATAAGGCAGGTAGGTAAAAATAAACTGGAACATTTCTTCGGTAGTTTGCATGCTCCTCACGCCTTCACCCTGTGTCACCATTTTTGGCGGATGGTTGGGGTTGTTTGGATTTTTATCGGTGTTATCAAAAGTACCATACACATGAATGGTGGTGCCAGCTTTAATGATTACCGGGTGCTGGTAGGTATAATAATACTGCCATTTAAAATCCCATTTGTTGATCCTGATCAAAGGAATGGTATCGCCGTTTGGTGTGAGCGCAAAAGCCCAGAACGATTTGCCAAGCAGGTGCATGTGCGGGTTAACCGACAGGATAGAAGCATCGCCATTTAAAGTAGCTTGTGTGTGAAAGGTTTCCACTTTATTTGGGTGCAGCACCAGCTCGGGTTCAATTTTAGAAATGCCAAAAGTTCCCAGCTGCGTTTCAAAAACAGGTCGTTGAGGTTTTGGTCCGTAAAATACGTTGATGTATGAGCTGTCCAGCACATCGCTGTTGCTTGGTCCGTAATGAATGTTTTTGAGCAGGATGGCAGAGGTTTTGTTTATGTGGTAACCACCAATGCCATTGGGATAAACAGGTGGGGTAAAACCCGGTAAATAGTACACGGTATTGGGTGTGAGGGCAGGAAAGGAGCCATTATCATTAAGGATATTCATTTCAGTGTACAGGTTTTTGTAATCCGAAAAATTATCCAGAGCATAACTTGTTCCGCTTTGAATATCTTTTTTGCTACCTGCTACATAACTAATTAAATGCCCGTTGATATGATGTGCCAGTTTTCGCTGTCCCGGAACAAACTCAAAATAACTCACAAAGGTGTCCTTAGATAACTGGACAGGCAACTTCACCACATAAAAATGATCGGTACCATTTCCTTTAATAGGAACGGGTTCTTTGAATTTAATAACCGTATCGGGTTTGCGAAAAGCGGAGCCGGTATAAAAAACAGGGGCAGCTGGTATTTTTGTTTCATCGCCCTGTGGAGCACCATTCTCTACCCAACGTTTGATAAGTTCAAGTTCTTCATCGCTTAAAGTGCGTTCGCCTACAAAATGGGTATAGTTGGCATCGGCTGGCCATGGCGGCATGTAACGTGTTTGGGTAACGAATTTTATTTTGTTGGCATTCTTCTTAACGTCGGCATAGTTCATTAATTCAAACGGGCCGCTTTCGCCTTTGCGGTGGCAGGGGGTGCAGTTTTTGTAAATGATGGGAGCGATGTCGGTGAAGGTGGGGGCAGAGTTTTTGGTTCCTGGTTTCTGGTTGGATGTTTCCTGGCAGGAAAATAATAAATTTAAAGAAGCAGAAATGATAAAATACATTGCGAATTGCCCCGCTTTGTCAAAACCAGGAACCCGAAACTTAAAACCAGAAACTGCCCTATTCCTGCACATATACCCGTTTTACGCGTGAAGAAATACCGGTGAGCACTTCATAAGGAATGGTTTCCATAGCATTGGATAGTTCAACCAGCTGCTCTGTCGTATCAAATACAATCACTTCATCGCCTTCGGCACAGGACACATTGGTCACATCAACCATGCACATGTCCATGCAAATATTACCAATTGTTTTGCAGGGTTTTTTGTTGATGTAAACCGAAAAATTCCCGTTCCCCAGCTTGCGGCTAAAACCATCGGCGTAACCAATAGGGATGGTGGCAATGGTTGTGCTTTTGCTGACCTGGCCCCTGCGGCTGTAGCCAACAGTATCTCCGGGCTGCACCTGCTTTAGCTGAGAGATCTTTGTTTTAAGTGAGCTGATGTTCTCCAGGTTTTGTTTTTCGGTACCGTTAAATCCAACGCCATACATGCCAATGCCTAAGCGTACCATATTGTAGTGTGCCTGCTTAAACCGTGTGATGGCACCGGAGTTACAAATGTGTTTGATGGCAGAATAACCAATGGCTTTTTCAAGTTCAGCGGACATGTTTTCGAACAAAGCGATTTGTTGATTTGTAAATTCATCAAAGGCTTTATCGTCGCTGGCTACCAAATGAGAGAAAATACTTTTTACTTTAAGTAAAGGTTCGTTCTCTAAGAACTCGCAGAGTTCCTCCAATTGCTCTTCTTCAAAACCCAGGCGGTGCATGCCCGTGTCCAGTTTTATATGAACAGGATAAGCTGTTGAAATAGCTTTTGATTGCAATGCCTGCAAAAATTCTCCGGCAACCTTAAAGGAATAAATCTCAGGTTCCAGGTTATATTCAATCATGTCGTCGTAAGACGATTCCTCGGGGCTCATCACCATAATTGGTAAATGAATTCCTGCTTTTCGTAATTCAACACCTTCATCGGCGTAGGCTACGGCCAGATAATCTACATGGTGATGCTGTAACGTAAAAGCAATTTCGGTACTACCGCTGCCGTAGCCGGTGGCTTTTACCATGCACATGAGTTTTACTTCCTTATGAACCTGTGAGCGGTAAAAATTAATGTTATGTACCAAACGGTTCAGGTTAATTTCTAAAACAGTATCGTGACTTTTTTGTTGAAGGTACTTGCTGATGTTTTCGAAACCAAAACTTCGGGCACCTTTTAAGAGAATAATGGCGTTATGAAATTGCAGTTCTTCATTGCTTTTACATTCGTCAATAAATGCCCTGGTGTTCTCAAAAAAATGAGAGCCATGTTTGAAGAGATTTCTTTGCGACGAAATTTCTTTACCGATACCAATAAACGAATCAATATGAAACTGCTCCATTAATTTAGCAACGTGTGCATACAATTCCCAGCTTAGTTTTCCGCTTTGCTCAATATCCGACAGGATGACTACTTTTTTGCCGCCACGTTCCTGTTGTTTTTGGTGATGCAGGGCAATTTCCAGGGCATTGATGTCGGAGTTGTAAAAATCGTTGATGAGAACGCAGTTGTTGTTGCCGAGTTTTAATTCCAAACGCATGGCTACGCTTTGCAATACGCGCATGCGTTTTTCTATTTCGGGCTGTGTGATGTTTAAGTGCAGCAAAACCGCCCAGCAGGTAATGGCATTGTCCACACTGGCCGAATCGGTAAATGGTATGGAAATAGAGATCAGCTGCCCCTGGTATAAAGCTTTTATAACTGAGCCTGAATTTACTTTTTCCATATCCGTTATCTGAAGACTGGCATGTGGGTGCCGGGAAATTAAAAAGATATTCTGCGGTAACAGTTCCAAATGCTCGTCGATAAAAGATAAGGCATTGACAATAATGGTATGGCTATGAGAGAAAAGCTGTAGTTTTTCCTGTAATTTTTGAGTGGTACTTTCAAACCCTTCATCGTGTGCCGAACCCAAAGAGGTTAGCACACCAATGGTAGGTTGTATAATAGTGCTTAGCAGGGCCATTTCTTTTACTTCGGAAATGCCGGCCTCAAAAATGCCTAACGTATGTTCCTGGTTTAACTGCCATACCGATAAAGGAACACCGATTTGGGAATTATAGCTTTTTGGGCTCCTGGTAATGTTATAATCGGCTTTTAAGAGCTGGTATAGCCACTCTTTGACAATGGTTTTGCCATTACTGCCTGTAATGCCTATAACCGGTATATTGAATTGTGCCCTGTGCCATGCCGCCAGTTTTTGCAATGCCTTTAAGGTATCGGGAACAATAAGAAAACAGAGATCCTCGAGGCCAATACAGTTTTGAGGTATGTGTGTGACAAGGAATGCTTTTACTCCTTTTTGGCACAGGCTAAAAACATACTGGTGAGCATCGTTGCGGCCTGTAACCAGGGCAATGAACAGGCTGTGTGCCGGTTCGGTAAGCTGTCGGCTGTCGGTCAGTAAATAATCAACATTATGGTTGGTATTACCGCTCACCGTTGCACCAACGATATCTGCTATTTGTTTGGGACTGTACAATAAAAAAAGTGGTTTATTCTGTCTATACAAAATAAACCACTTTTAAGTGAAATCCCTAATGTTTTACTAAGAATTCACAAGTAACTTAAAGCCTTTACCGTGAATGTTCACGATCTCAACTTTAGGATCATCTTTTAAATACTTGCGCAGTTTGGCAATGTAAACATCCATGCTACGGCCATTAAAGTAATTATCGTCGTGCCAGATGGTTTTTAGGGCAAAATTCCTGTCCAAAACATCGTTTTTATGAACGCATAGCAAACGCATCAGCTGGCTTTCCTTGGTGGTTAATTTTTGCTCGGCTCCGTCATGTATCAATGCCTGGGTTTCAGAGTTAAAGGTATAACGGCCAATACTAAAGTTCACATCTTCGGCATTGTGCACCCTTTGCTTATTGCTACGACGTAAAACCGCATTAACACGGGCCATTAACTCATCCATACTGAATGGTTTGGTAATGTAATCATCGGCACCGGCGTTAAAGCCCTCAATGGTATCTTCTTTCATGCTTTTGGCAGTTAAAAAGATAATGGGCACGTTTTTATCGGTTACACGAATTTCTTTGGCAAGGGTTAAGCCGTCTTTCACCGGCATCATCACATCTAACAATAATAAATCGAATTCCTGTTTGCAAAACGCGTCAAATCCTTTTTTCCCGTCAGTAGCCAATTTTGTTTCAAATCCTTTTGCTTCTAAATACTCCTGTAATAATGTCCCCAAATTAGGGTCATCTTCTACTAATAATACCTGTGTCTTTACATTTTCCATAAAACATTGTTAGTCGGTTATTCGTTAATTTACGTTTTTATAGGGCATAAGGATTTTAAAGGTACTACCTTTTCCCAGTTCACTCTCTACATGAATTGTGCCATTATGCTTTTCAACCACCGCCTGAACATAACTTAGCCCTAATCCAAAGCCTTTTACATTGTGTACATTGCCGGTTGGTACCCTGTAAAACTTATCAAAAATCTTGCGGAGATTGTCTTTACTGATGCCAATCCCATTGTCTTTTACACAAATTTCTATGCCATTTAAGGTGTCTTTTGTGGTAATTAGGATGTTGGGACTGTCTTTTGTGTATTTTACGGCATTATCGATCAAATTGAAGATAATATTGGTTAAATGAAGCTTATCGGCATTAATAACGCTATTGGCAGCTTCTAATTGTTTGGTAATGATGCCACCACGCTGATCGACCAAAAGCTGGGTATTTTGTATAGCCTGGTTAATGATCTCATGCACATCATTATCGCTTCGTTTCAGCTTAAATTCGCCTTTGTCGAGAATTGAGGTTTGAAGGATACTCTCTACCAGGATGCTCAGGCGTTTGTTCTCTTCTCGGATCATTTTCACGAAACGTTGCTGCTTTTCGGGGGTTTTTGCCACCGAATCGTCGTTGAGCATTTCAGCTGCCAGGGATATGGTACTTATGGGGGTTTTAAACTCGTGGGTCATGTTGCTGATAAAGTCGTTTTTAATGACCGACAGCTTTTTTTGTTTGGAAATAGTGGCAATGGTATAATAAAAGGCAAATATGAGGATGAGGATCACGATACCCGATACCGAGAGCATGGCCCACATGGTTTGCAATAAATAATTGCGCTGGTTAGGGAAATTAACGCTTAAATACTGTGGGGTTACAAATACGTTATTGGGCGACAGGTTAATCTTGAAGAAACAGCCGGAGGAGTCGCAGTCCTTTTGAGCTTCCTTATAATTGCCTTTTCCGCCCGGACTTATGAGCTGGCTTGATACGGAATAGACATAATTGGTGGTAATGCCTTCGGTCAGCAATTCCTGCCTTAAAATGGTATCCAGCATTAAGGAATCAACCTTGGGTTTATAGTCTTTATAGACGTTTATGCTGATGAGCTCATCAAAGAGGTCGTTTACGATCTCTGTTTTGGTTTTCATTAACTCATCGCGCAGGCTTTCGGGGCTTGAATTGTCCTGGGGATTATTTAATAACTCATAGGGCAGGAACTTGTTGTTCTTATTAATGGAAGAGTCCCCTATAAACTCCTTTTGCGACATACGGCTGGTAATAATTCCTGATGAGTCGGTACTTAATTCCTCAAAAATCCTTACCTGTACATCGTTACCGGTTGGGTTGGCCATGGTAACCAAACCTGGTTTGGTAATACGGACTCCTTGTTTGCGGAGCTTTATTTTTTTGGCAATCTTGTTGGCAGTGGCAATTTTTTCGAGCTTGCCTGAGGTGCTTTTCAGGGCCTCTTTTACCGACCGTTCAAATTCTTCTTTTTTAAGAGCAACCGAACTTTTTATCCAGTAGATCTGAACGGCTATTAATGCAACCAAAGCAACGCCAACCAATACCGAAATGATCCCTAAATTGTGCTTATTCATTATAACAAATGTAATAAAGTAAATGCTGGCGCCTAATGATGGTTAACTTTTTTTAACGGCGCCACGGTAGTATTAGATACACAGGGAAAAATACAGGTTCAGCAGGCAAATTGCACAGTTCTGTGGCTATTCTTTTTCGTCTTTCTTATTAAATAAATTAAGAAAGCTGCTTACTAAGGATAGTATAAGGCTGAACCAAAGCGCTGTCCAGAAGCCATCTACTTTAAAACCGTCCACTAACTTATCGGCAAATAAAATAATAAGGGCATTAATAACCAGCAAAAACAAGCCCAGTGTAAAAAAAGTGATTGGCAGAGACAGTATCGTTAGGATTGGTTTAACAATGGTGTTTAAAAAAGCCAGTACCATGGCCACTAAAACAGCGGTTACAAATTTGTTGAGCTCTGGTGAGCTGCCACTGTAAAACTGGTTATTGCCAATGGTAACGCCGTCTAAAAAATAAGCGGTAATCAATACAGCGAAGGATGAAATAATGAGGTTGACAATGAAGTTCATGATCGGGTTATGATGTATCAAAAATACTAAAATTATTTTATCTTTTGAGAGAATAGCTATACATCCCCCGACCTGCAGACACTCTCTTCAAAGGGAAAAGGACTATCGCGTATAAAAACAAAAAACCCGGTCAACATTTGCTAACCGGGTTTCTGGTGTTTAAAAGAAAAAATTACATTTTTCTGATGTCTAATTCATCAATGATGTTTTTGGCACCGCCAACTTTGTCAACTACCCATAACAAGTAGCGAACATCAAGGTTAATGGTACGGTTCAGGTCTTTATCGAATTTAATTTTGTGGCTTAATGCCTCGTAGTTGCCGTCAAATGCCAAACCGATCAATTCGCCTTTGGCATTAATAACAGGTGAACCTGAGTTACCACCTGTAATATCGTTAGAGCTGATGAATGATACCACTACATCTTTAGCCACCGGATCCATGTACTGCCCGAAATCTTTTGCTTTAGCCAGTTCAATTAACTTGACTGGTGCATCAAACTCATAATCGCCTGGTTTGTATTTTTCGAGCACACCGCTTAAGGTGCAAATGTGGCTGTATTTAACCGCATCTTTAGGAGAGTAAGAACCAACGCTGCCATAACTTACACGCATGGTAAAGTTAGCATCGGGATACATTTTTTTGCCTTTGTTCATCTCTAAAATACCTTTCAGGTACGATTTACCCAGCACGAAATTTTGCGAATTGAAATCGGCAAACAGTTTAGAGTATTTGCTGTTGAAATTGGTATTGAAGGCACTTGCCATCATAAAGGCAGGGTCTTTGTGTAAAGAAGCGGTATCGGGGTTAGCGATCCATGAATCCCATTTTGAATTATCAATAAAAGCGGTGTTTGAAAACACATAGTTTGAGAACGCTTCATAAGTAGCTTTTGATTTCAGGTCGCCGAATTTAGAATTAACCATGGAGTAAAAGCCAGCAGGGTGTTGCGAAGCATCAATGTCGTTGTAAAAAGCCTGTGTTACAAAGGCTAAAATATTCTTGTCGGAAACAACATTTTCTGATTTGATAAAGTTTGTGCGGGCAGTTTTCACGGCATCCACCACTTTGGTGATTTCTTCTTTGGTAGCGTCTTTTTTACTTAAGGTAGCATCCAGTTTTTGCAGAGAAGAGGCAAAGGCAATTAATGGGGAACCAAAAATGCCTTCGGTCATGTACACACGTTGCTTGGCATAAGGGCGCCATGCATCGTATATTTTTTTGTACTCGTTAAACAGGTTCTCGTATTCAGGTTTTCCTTTTGCCCAGGCTAAAAAAGCCGCTTCGTTGGCTTGTTTTTCTTCGTAGGTTTTAAACTTCAATAATTGTTTTGATTCGCCATCGAAGAATTTCCAGTAGTTGGCAATACCCGCGTAGCTACCTGCTAATTGGATCTTTACCGCCGGATCTTTTTTCATTTCTTCCAGCATGTATTTTAAACGCTGATCTCTCAGGTCAACCAATGATGGGTTTTCGATATCAGTTTTCAGTTTTACACCAAACGATGTTTCGTAACGGTTTGTTCCACCAGGGTAACCCCAAATCATGGTATAGTCACCATCCTTAACGCCTTTAATAGAAACCGGTAAAGAGTATTTTGATTTTAAAGGAATATTGTCTGCTGCATAATCAGCTGCTTTTCCATCTTTGTTCGTATAAACACGGAAGATAGAGAAATCGCCTGTGTGGCGTGGCCATTCCCAGTTATCGGTATCACCGCCAAATTTACCAATGCTTTCAGGAGGTGTGCCTACCAAACGAACATCTTTATAGCGCTCGTATACAAACAACAGGAACTGGTTAGCTTTGAACATGGAAGAGATGCGACCTTCGTAAGCAGAGCCTTCTGTTTCTTTAGTCGCCATCTCATTTAAAATGCCGGGTAATTTTTGAGTTAATTCGGCGGCAGGAATGTCTTTAATTTTTTCGTTCACCTTATCGGTTACATCTACAATTTTAATTAAGAATTGCGCGTGTACACCCGGCGCATAAATTTCTTCTGTTTTTGATTTTGACCAGAAACCGTCTTTTAAGTAGTTATGATCAACCGTACTGGCTGCAGCAATTGCCGAGTACCCGCAGTGGTGGTTAGTGAAGATGAGGCCTTCTTTGCTCACAATCTCGCCTGTGCAACCACCACCAAAAATAATAATGGCATCTTTAATGCAGGCCTGGTTCATGCTGTAAAGCTGTTCTTTGCTCACCTTTAAACCTTTTTTCACCATGTCGGCATACACCTGTTCGCCCAGGAGCATAGGTAACCACATACCTTCATCGGCTTTGGCAATTGGCTTTAATAAAAATGTGCTGGCAATAAGTAATAGTACAATCTTTTTCATAACAAGTTTATAATGTTTTTTAATTGTGTTATGGAATAATTATGTGAACAAAAAAGCGTTTGTTGCATAATTATTTCATAAAGTGGGTTTAGTTTAAAAATCGGACTAATTTAACAGAAAATGCCACACAAAATCCAGTTTTTAGATAAACGACCTTTTAGAAGGTTGACCGGCTAATTTTTGGGGATAAAAAGACCTTAAGAAACGATAATCTTAATACCGATGGTTTATGAGAATTATACTTGCACATCCACTCTCATAAATAGAAAAAGGATTAAATTATTTGAAATGTTTTTTGATGCGATTAATCGGTTGTTCAATCACAAAATAACTTATCTCGGCCGCTAACCATGTAAACAAAAAGTAAAATAGCCATGCGGTTTCTTTTTTTGTAACATGTAAGCCCATCGTCGGCGAAATGCGGTCCCAAAACATACCTGAGGCAAATAAATGATAAAGGTATAAGCCATATGATATTTGGCCAAGGTGCGTTAAGTGTTTGTTTTCTAAAATAAATTTCCCAGCGTATTTATATCCGTCTCCAACAGCCCTGGCAATAATTGCCATTGCTAAAAAAGAAAACACAACTTCGTCGAGTATAAAGCCAACCGTACCAAAAGAGGTTACACGTGCAATCTTGTAAAAACCAAGCAAATAAAAACCAAAGATGGCAGGTGCTAACCAAACGGTACGGGATACCCAATTAAAGACATGAACGTATCTATCGTTGTTTTTTAAAAAGGCAAGTAACGCGCCTATGCCCAGCGCAAACATCACATTGTTGGTTAAATAGGCTGCTGCCATCCATTTACCAGGTGCTATATGGATATAACAAATCCGGGAGATAATAGAAAGAACGATTGTTGCCAGGATAAATTTTAAAAGATGCTTTTTAGGTAATAATAAAATAAAGAAGGGCCAGATTATATAAAATTGCTCTTCAACGGCTAACGACCAAAAATGGTTAAAATCACCAACATAATTGTTTGTTTTAGCCTCTAAAATGTTGCTGGTGTAAGTAATTAACCAGGGAAAAATTTCACGTGTGTTTTTATAGTTAATATAAAACAGGAAAATGATTAGTAAATAATATATTGGGAAAATCCTTAAAGTTCTTCTGATATAAAACGTTTTTATGGATTGAAAAAATGTTTTATTCCCTGATTCAATTTCTGTTTTTTGATTATAAAGGATTTCTGTGATTAAAAATCCACTTAACACAAAAAAGAACATTACCCCATTACTCCAATTAAACGTTTTAACAAACTCGTTACTTGTATCCCATGATGCCCAATGCCCGATCATAATGAACAGAACCGAAAAAAAGCGAAGGGAGTCCAGCTGTTTATAATATTTCATCCAGGGGAATTTTTATAGTTCACACAAATATATCATTTTTTATTTTACACAAATTTTGACGCATTTGCGTTATTTTTTTAAATAAATGCGTTCTGTAAGGTAGATGTAAGGCTCAAACATATGATGCAGGAAAACATTGCGTCCATCGTAGATGAATTTTTTGTCATAGCTGCTGTCGGGTTGCAGTATAATAGGAATGCCGGCGGGCATATAGAAATTGCTCTTCTCAACTTTTTGGTTTTTATAGTCCTTCAATGATCTTTTGATGAACTTACCCATGCGTTTGGTGAGGTACTTGTTGTATTTACGGTTGGTTTTTCGTGTGGCCCCCTCCATATCATTCAGGGCATGGTTCACGTATAGTCTCACTAAAGGATTTTTAACCCGGCGACGCATGATCTTTTTCCGATCGGAAAAAGGATTTGTAGGGTGAAGGTCGTCAATGGTTTCAACCGTGAAAGGCGTTTCAGGAACCCAGTCGTTGGTGTTGACAATTCTGTAAGCCCAGCCACCGCGGGTAATGAAGTCGAAATCGTAGGAGTAAAACAAGTTGCCCGGTTTTGGGGCTGCCGAACAATACACTTTGTAAGTAATGTCTTTTGGTACCAGCGAATCGGGGGCATATTGCAAGTAGGAACGGAGCAGGAAAGACAGGGCTGCTCCCTGGCTATGCCCGGTAATGATAAATTCTTTCACTCCTTTTTTATAGTATTCATTTACCAGAGTGGTAACATACGGCGCAAGGTAAGCAATACCAATTGCCCAGCCATGGTGCACCATAGCCTTTTCGTCGCCCGCAAATTTATAGTTGAATGTTGTACTGTCATTTAACTGCAATGAACCCTGCGCCTTTATCATACCACTGTAAAAGTTCTCGAGCCAACTGGTGCCCCCAACCGTAAAACGCATGCAAATAACGCCTACCGAATCGTCGCGCAGCCAAAAGTCAAATTTATTATTAAGGCCTACTTCAGGTGAGCGGTAACAGCGTTTGCAGTCTTGTGGCAAGGTATCGGGCGCGTAACGGCTGCCATATTCCTGGTGTGCCCATTCAAGACGAAGCACATCTAAAAACTCCCGGGCATCGAACTGGGGTTTTAGTTTTGTTTGTGCGCTGGCTATAATGCTTAAAACAAAAAGAAATATGAACAGGAAAGTTTTCATGTATTGTAAAAGGGATCAAATAAACCTGTTTTTAGGCACAATGGTACAGGTAAAGCGCGATACGCAGCTCAGTTCGTTTTGATCGTTATATATTTTAATGTCCCACACATGGTTTTTACCCGATACGTTTAAGGGAGAGCAGACACCTTTTACTTTCCCACTCAACACAGCTTTAACATGGTTGGCATTTATTTCCACTCCCACGCCAATAAATACCTCGCTGTTCACCACTAATAAGGAGGCCACGCTTCCCAGGGTTTCGGCTAAAGCCACATTAGCGCCACCGTGCAACAGGCCAAAAGGTTGCTTTGTCCGCTGGTCAACCGGCATGGTAGCCACTAAATAATCGGGGCCCACTTCGGTAAATTCGATGCCTAAATTTTGCCCCAGCGTATTTGCGTTTAATGAATTGATGTCGCTAAGGCTTGGCTCCTGGTGCCAGATGGATGCGTTCATGGTTGAAAAATAGAACAACGAAGCTACATATAAATTTTAAATTTATGAATGCCGTCTTTAAAGGAGTAGGTAACCTGCCAGTTATAAAAATCGACAATTTTTTTGATGAGCGATAAGCCTACACCCAGCGAGCCGGAAGCGGAGTTTTTATTAAAACGCTCGAAAATGAACTGACGGTTGATCTTATCGGCCGGGCTTGTGTTCTCAACCCAAAAGGAGTTTTCGTCTACCTGAACTTTTATGTTACCGCCATTTTCAAGGTTATACTTAATAGCGTTGATGAACAGGTTATTTAGGAGAATGTTAAGTAATACGGGATTCAATTCCTTATTGATTTTTTTATTGTATTCCTTATCGATGGTAATTTGTTTGGCCTCAATAAAATCCTCCAGTACCTCCAGTTTTTCGTCAATGGCTTCGGTTAGTTCAATGGCTTCGGTTTCAATAAATTGCTTGTTCTCAATACGTGTTAAAAGGATGAGCGCTTCGTTGAGTTTATACAATCGTTGTGTAGCCCGGTAGGTTTGCGACAAGAGTTCGTTTTGCTTTGGGGTGTAATTGGTTTCCTGCATCAGTAATTCCAGCTTACTACTAATAATAGAGAGGGGTGTTTGCGCTTCGTGCGACACATTTTCGGTAAACTCTTTCAGGTTGTAGTAATCCGACTGAATTTGCTGGGTGAGGTCTTTTAAGGTATCATTCAACAAGTGAAACTCGTCGATGTCGGTTTCCCTGAAAATGAGTTGCTTGTTCTTTTTGATATTCCAGGTTTTAATTTTAGAGAGTGTATCGTTAAAAGGCGACCAAACAAAATCGGAGATATAGCGGTTCAATAAAAACAATACCAGGAAAGAAATTACTAAAAACATCAATACCACCGCGCTGATGTATTCGCCAATTTCCTGCCCTTCGGATAATGAGATACAAACAGTAACCTCATAAGCCTTGCCATTGACCAGCGTTTGGAACAACAACTCGCGTTGCGTTACTGTACCATCCTGCACCGATTTACCGGTGATGTCTTCCTCAAAGCTTTTTTCCTTGTATTCAATGAATTTATTCGTGAAAATTGTTTGTTTGTTTATTTTACGCACATAAATTTTTTGCCCGATGTTGGACATAAATTCATTGGGAGAAATCCCATCCTTTAAGCTTTTGATGATCTTGCTTTTGGTAGTTAATAATTGTTTGTCCGCTTCGTGGTCAAGCTTTACGAGAATTACTTCGTAAACAATAAAAACCGCCAGTGCAAACAGCAAAAGGGTGGTAATGGAAGAATAGATATTTGTTTTTGTAAGGAGCTTCAAGAGCGCTAGTCTTTGAATTTGTAGCCCATACCATAAACTACCTTAATGTAGTTTTTAAGGTCTACTTCATTCAGCTTTTTCTTTAAGTTTTTTATCTGGCTGTATACAAAATCAAACGAGGTAGCCATTTCAGCCTTATCGCCCCAAATGGCATCAGCCAGGGCTTCTTTGGTAATAAGGTGTGTAGGATTGCTTGCCAGGTATAATAAAATGTCGTATTCTTTTTTTGTTAACTGCAACACTGTTCCGTTGGCAGTTACTTTCTTTTCTGTTGGGTCAATTTCGAGCCCATCGAATACCAGTGAATTTTTGCCGCCAAAGTTCCTTCTTCTTAACACAGAGTATAAACGGGCACTTAACTCGGAAAGGTGAAAGGGTTTGGTTAAATAATCATCGGCACCAATTTTTAAACCTTCAATTTTATCTTCCAGCGCGTTTTTAGCAGTTACCATAATAACGCCCATCTCAGGGAATTGTTTTTTAATATGTTCAACGATCTCAATACCCGAACCATCAGGCAAGCCAACATCTACCAAAGCACAACTGTAAACGGTATCGGTTAACTTTTGCATGGCACTTTTTATGGTTGTAGCAAAGTCGCATTTATACCCATTTTCTGATAAATAGTCTACAACGTCTTCGCGTAATGATTTTTCGTCTTCAATAATTAAAATTCTCATAGATCGGTTTTTTGTTTAGCTAATGTAGCAGAAAGCACAGAGAAAACAATCAATTTCAAAAAAAATTCAACTTTTTGAAGCGTTTTTGCTGACAGGGAATAAACTAGCGAAGAATGGCTGGTTTTGGTTTTTCGGTATTGAGCTGGTGTGGCGCCAGGCCAAATTTCTCATTCACCTCAAGCATGGCCGCCAATACCAACTGGGAATAGTTTTGAGAGGCTGAACGGAATTGCTTGGTTTCGGTACGCCACAGTGTGTAAATCAGGTCCATATTTCCTTCAGTTGGCCTAAAACTAAACAAGGCTTTTTTTACATTACCTGCACCCGCGTGGTAAGAATGCATTACCAACAGGCGGAACCACAAATCGTTTTCCTTATAATTGGTAATACCTAAAGAATCAAGGATCTGACGTGTTTTAGGAATGCAGATCTTTTTGATGAGGCTGGAGGCTGCATAGGCAGAACGGTCGAAATCGGCTCTTTCGTCAATGCTCTTGTTTACTTTTAACCCAAACAGGCGGGCTACATCTTTCATGAGCTGAAAAGAACCGTAGGCACCGGCATTTGATTTTTGAAGCTTGTTGGGGCTCTCGATCATTAAAATGGCTTGTGCATACCATGGATCAACGCCATTGGCAATAAAATCGTTAATGCCGCGGTTAAAGTTGGCAGATGCCTTTTCAAAATCGTAAAAAAAACTTTTACCATTGGTTAGTAAAATCCTTGCCGAATCATCAAGGCAATAACAGTTTCGCAGGCTGTCCTTATAGCAGGATTTTTGTGTCTGGTCGAGTTTTTCCCATTGGTTTACATGGGTTTTGCTTAAAATGTTCCTGGTGGTTGGTGTATTGAACAGGGCTGAATCCTTATGAAGGTTCATAATGTTTCGCCAGAATTTTACATTTGGCATCGTGTCGCATCCCAGCTGGTAAACCTGGGTATTAAACACAAAATCCATTTTTTCCTGGGTCTTAAAATTAGGCACGGTAATCACATCCTGCCTTAGGTCAAATGAAGCTTCGGGGGCCACATAATTACTATCAGGGGGCAACGTTACTAATTTTAACGTCAATACTATCGAGGTAAATAACTGCATTAATTTATAACATCCAAAAGATACTGCTATAATGCACAACCAATTCAATAGTATCAGCCAACTTTTCAACAATATCTTTTTATAAAGATAAAAAAGGAGGACAAAAAATGCAAGCAGTCTATCTATGGAATTTTCGCTTTAAGCGAATAAGGATATTTTAACTTTTTACAAGAAGACTGTAGCCATTGCCGTGCAGGTTGTTTATTTCTATGCCGGGATCGGCCGAAAAGTATTTACGGAGCTTTACTATGTATACATCCATGCTGCGGGCAGTAAAGTAATTATCGTCTTTCCATATTTGCTTCAGGGCCTTTTCTCTTGGTAGCACATCATTTTTGTGCTGACATAATAAATTGAGCAGGGCTGCTTCTTTTGGCGATAGCTTTACCTCATTGCCAGCCAGGCTTTTCAGGTTCCGTAATCTGGCATTGAACTTAAAGCTACCTATATCGTGCAGGAAACCGGTATCATTTACAGTAGCCGAATGCCTGTTTAAAATGGCTTTTATCTTAAGCAGGAGTACTTCACTGTCAAATGGCTTTACAATGTAATCGTCGGCGCCAATGGTGTAGCCTTTAATAACATCATCGCGCATGCTGCGTGCGGTTAAAAATATGAGTGGAATGTTTTTATTGATTGCCTTTATTTCGGTACTAAGCGTAAAACCATCCTTTTTGGGCATCATTACATCTACAATGCAAAGGTCAAATGCATTTTCTTTAAAGGCCTTTAAACCCTGTTCGCCGTCTTCGCAATGTGTTACCAAAAAATTATTCATGTTGAGATAATCTTTCAGCAATAAGCCAAAGTTTTTTTCATCCTCCACCAATAGTATCTTAGGCTTCATTTGCGGGTAATTTAATGGTGAATGTACTGCCTTTTCCTTTTTCGCTCTGCAATTCTATGCTTCCGTTATGGCTCTCGATTATGGATTTCACATAGCTCAGTCCCAGGCCAAAGCCTTTTACATCGTGCAGGTTGCCTCCCTGCACACGATAAAACCGGTCGAATACTTTTTTCTGGTGATCGGCATCAATACCAATGCCATTATCCTTTATTTTAACCAGGAAATGGGTTCCGGTGTTATGAAGCGAAATTTGAACCAGGCAATTTCCTTTTGAATATTTTAAGGCGTTATCCAGTAAATTATTGAAAGCAGCCAATAAGTGAAATTCGTCGCCTGTTATAAACACGGGCGTTTGGGCTCCATCAACCATAATATGTCCGTTACAATGCTCGGCCTGTAGTTTGTAGGTATTGATTGATGCCTGAATAATGGCGCATAGATCGATACGTGTTTTGTGTAATTGTAAATTGCCTTTATCAATCAGCGCCATTTGAAGCACGCGCTCAACGTGGCTGTTCAGTTTCCGATTCTCTTCTTTTAAAATGGCGGTATATTGGTTGAACCGTTCCTGATTATTTTTTACCTGCGGATTGTTGATAGCATCTATTGCTAAGGAAATGGTAGCGATTGGCGTTTTGAGCTCGTGGGTCATGTTATTGATGAAATCGTTTTTGATCTCAGTGATGCGTTTTTGTTTTAAAATGGTTTTAAGTGTGAGGTAAAAAACAGTGATAATGAGCAATGAAAATAAAACCGAAAGGAGCAAAATATTCTTCATGGACGAGAACAAATAGTTGTCCTCATCCGGAAATTGCAGATACAGGTAATTATGGTCGCTAAAGATGCGTTTGTTTGACAGGTCGGCTTTGTAGGTTTTTCCTGCTTTTTTAAATCCTTCTGATTGTGCAAAGATCTTATCGGTGTTCTTATCCTGTTTTCGTAACTGAAATTCAAAGGGTGTTGAAATTCCTTTTGAGGCCAGTTCTTTTTGGATCATGTTTTTTAAGCTATCGGGCTTTATGTCTTCTATGGGCGATACGTCAATGGTTTGGATCTCCATCATCATTTTATCCATCAACTTATCCAGGTCCTGCTTTTTTGGGATGCTTTTGCTCACCCGCTTATTAATTATCACCGTTTGATGACCATTATTGACGCTCACTACGGAGTCGGAAATGATGATCTGGTTATTTTCACCGGTGGTTGTCTCCATTTTCATTCCCGGCAACACATCAACACCGGCAATAGCGCTTATGTTATTTGATGAGGCGGACGATGAGACCATTACCTTAACATTATTGCTTTTTTTACTGCCTTTTTTGGTAACTTTTGTTTTTAAGCCGGCCGATTGTTTAATGAAGTGAATGTTCTCCCTTTCGTTGAGTTTGGCAGATACATCGGAAAGCAACTGGTAAATGGTTCTGTTGAACTCATCCACTTTTTGAGTATAAAAATTCCTGATCCAGAATCCCTGCAACAGCAATATTACCAATAAGCTAAAGCTTAGCAGTACAAATATAACTTTATAGGACCGTGAGTTCATTTGCTCAAATTTATTACTTCTTTAACGCATCCCGGTAAACTTTAACGTTTCATTAACAGTGTTTAACCACACCTTAACCACTGCCGGTTTACTGACAGGCTAATTTTGCTGTATCAATAATCATTAACCAATTTAAACTTAAAATCATGAAAACAACAATTATTATGAGCGCCATTTTATTAAGTGCTTCAGTACTGGTAGCTCAAAGTAGCAGTAAACCGGCAACGGTTCGTATTAAAAAAATTGAGAATATTAACGGGGTGGAAAAAATAACAGACACTACATTTACCACTAATGAGCCGGGTAGTATTAAACTAGAGGATGGCACTATAGATATTATTGGAGGCAAAGACGGCGAAATGATAAAAACGGTGATTGTTAATGCCGGAGATGACGATAAGATGAATGTAGAAGTGCTGGAAGGTGGTAAACTGGATGAGGAAATTAAAAAAGCCATGAAAGAGGCAGGTGTTAGCGGTGATGCAAAAAGCACACAAAAAATTGTGATCATAAATGATGATAAGGCACCGGGCGACAAAAAAGAGAAACACATTACTAAAATGATCGTGGTTAAACGCATTGATGTAACTGATGCAAATGAGAGTGACATGAAGCGAATGGGGAAAAATGCCGGTGAGTCGGATGGGAAATTGGCCATTGAAAAAATGAATTTTTACCCAAACCCAAGCAACGGTAAATTTAACCTGAGTTTTACTTTGCCTGAAAAAGGGGATACGGAAATCACCATTTTAAATATTGACGGGAAAGTGGTTTATAAAGAAAGCCTGCCTAATTTTTCAAATACCTATGATAAGGAGATTGATATCAGCAAAAATGCAAAAGGCGTTTACTTTGTGAAAGTGGAACAAGGTAAACATGCCCAGGTGAAAAAGATCGTTCTTGAGTAGTTTGGTATTGGATTAAACAACACAAAAAAGCTGTTACAATGAGTCGTAACGGCTTTTTTGGTGTAAAATAAGGGTAAAAAGTACTAATTTTGCTCTTGTTTAATTTTAGCGTTAAATAGCTGACTATCAATACTATATAATTTATAATTGATTATTTTCCTCTAAAATAAGGCTTTTTGGGTTTAAAGTTTTTCAGTATCAAATAATTAGCCTATATTTGCAGCCCTAATTTAAAAATATAATAACAATGGAAAAACGCTATGAGACGGTCTTCATTTTAACTCCCGTTTTGTCTGAAGATCAGGCAAAGGAGGCCGCAAAAAAGTTTGAAAAGATCCTAACGGATCAAGGAGCAAAAATCCTTCACAAGGAAAACTGGGGTTTGAAAAAACTTGCTTACCCTATTCAGAAGAAATCAACAGGTTTTTACCACCTGATCGAATTCTCGGGAACAGGTGCTGAGATTGCAGATTTGGAACTTGCATTTAAACGTGACGAACGTGTATTACGTTTCTTAACGATTGCATTGGACAAACATGCAGCTGCATGGGCAGACAAGAGACGTGGAAAACAGTCGGAAGCTAAAGCTGCAAAAGCAACTAAAAAAGCTGAAGCCTAATTATTAACCCCAAAAAAGACATTACAAAATGGCAAAAAATGAAGTACGCTTTTTAAACCCTCCTACAGTTGAGGCTAAAAAGAAAAAATACTGTCGCTTTAAAAAGTTAGGTATTAAATATATTGATTACAAAGACGCTGATTTCTTATTAAAGTTCGTTAACGAGCAAGGTAAACTATTACCACGCCGTTTAACAGGAACTTCATTGAAATTTCAACGTAAGGTATCACAAGCGGTTAAACGTGCACGTCACATCGCTTTAATGCCCTACTTAGCTGATGGTTTAAAATAATTAAAGGAGGAAACAAGACATGGAAATTATATTAAAGAAAGACCTTAAAGGTTTAGGATATAAAAACGACATCGTTAAAGTAAAAAACGGTTACGGTCGTAACTTTTTAATTCCTCAGGGTGTTGCGGTTTTGGCTACTGAAAGTAACAAAAAAATGCAAGCCGAAGAAATTAAACAAAGCTCATTCAAAGAACAAAAATTACGTACTGAAGCTACTGCTAATGCAGAGAAACTTTCAACAGTTACTGTTAAAGTGGGCGCTAAAGCAGGCGAGTCAGGAAAGATTTTTGGTTCTGTAACCAACATCCAGATAGCTGAAGCTTTGAAAAAAGCAGGTTATGATGTTGAGCGTAAAAACATTGAAATGAACGAAGATGCTATCAAAACTTTAGGTACTTATTCGGCTAAGGTTCGTTTATTCAAAGAAATTGCCGCAACTGTTAATTTTGAAGTTGTAGCGGAATAATTCGTCAGATTATAAATTTAAAACCCCTTCGTAGAGATGGGGTTTTTTATTTTTCGATATATTGACAATATTTGTCAATATATCGAAAATAAGTTGTAAATTTGACAATTATGGGAAAATTTGGAATGTTGATTAAACAAAGACGCGAAAATCTTAAACTTTCGGGTGTTGAAGCCTCCAAGCTCATTAAGATTGATACATCCCAGCTTAACCGTTTTGAAACCGGGAACCGCTTACCGACTAAAGAACAACTGGCGAAAATTGCCAAAGCCTATAAAATGCCATTAAAAGATATCCAGATTGAATGGCTGTCTGAAAAAATATACAAGGAGATTGATGGTGAGGATTTTGCTTTGGAGGCATTACAGGTTGCCGAAAATCGCATCAGTTATGGTAAACCAAAGTATAAGGATGAAAAAATAATAAAAGAGATTGATAAGCTAAAGAGGCAGCTGGATGCTTTGCGTCCATTGCCGAAAGAGCAGATTGAGAACCTTGAAGAATATTTCAGGATACAGTATACTTATGATAGCAACAGAATTGAGGGAAATACCTTAACGTTGCAGGAAACTGCGTTGGTGATTGATAAAGGGATTACCATTAGCGGAAAGTCTGTTCATGAACATCTGGAAGCCATTAATCATTCTGAAGCGGTTGAACTGTTACACGACCTGGTACAAAATAAAATAGAGCTGACAGAGTATGTATTAAAACAGCTTCATGGCCTTATACTAAGAGGAATTAATAAAAACAATGCAGGTAAGTACCGCTCTGTTAATGTGATGGTCTCAGGAAGCAGGCACAGGCCTCCTGAGCCATTTATGCTGGAAAAATTAATGGAGGATTATTTTTTGTTTTATGAGATAAATAAAACAACAATGCATCCTGTTTTACTTGCCGCCGAAATGCATGAACGCCTGGTTACCATACATCCATTTATTGATGGTAACGGCCGAACTTCAAGGCTGGTTATGAATCTTATATTAATGAAACATGGTTACCCTATTACCAATATAAGTGGCGACAGGGAAAACAGGCTATCTTATTACAGTTCTCTGGAAACAGCACAGGTGGAGAATAACAAGATCAAGTTTTATGACTTCGTTTCTGATGCAGTAGCTTGCTCTTTAAAGGAGTTTTTACAAATTGTAAAATAGCCGGTAATAAACACAAAAAAAGGCGGATTCATATGATCCGCCTTTTTTGTTCTACATTTCTGATTTTAATTTTTCAGCTTCACAATTATAAACTCCGTTCTCCTGTTCTTGGCATGTTCTTCCTCCGTGCAGGTTGAAGCAACTTTGCCTTCGCAGCCGCATGAGTTCAATAGTTTACTTTCGCCATAACCTTTGCCCGAAATGCGCGCTTGTTTAATTCCTTTTTTTACAATATAGGCTGCGGCCGCTTTTGCGCGAGCTCCTGATAATTTTAAATTTGCTGAAGCTACTCCACGGCAATCTGTGTGGGCGCCAAGCTCAATAATCATGGCAGGGTATTCGTTCATTACAGCAACAATTTTATCCAACTCTACCGCCGCATCTTTTCTGATTGCTGATTTTCCAAGGTCAAAATAAATCGGCTTAATATCAATCATTTTGGCTAAGTCCATACCCACTTCAACTTTACCAATAGTTAATGCCAGTAATTCGTTTAGCTGAATTTCTCCTGGTTTTTTAATGTCGTAAGTAAAGTTTATTTTTTTAGTTACAAAGCCTTCTTTTTCAATAGTAACAAGGTATAAGAGCTTGTCGCCTATTTTTTTACCTTTTAATGGTTTTTTATATTCTCCGTTCTTTTCTGTTTTAACCAGTTCAAAATCTTCGGTAGTAGCTACCAGGTCTTTAAATGTTACCTTTACATCCTCAATACCCACACCTGTTTTAGCGTCGTAAATGCCAGCCAGTAAATAAAGCCCAGGGTCATTCTCAAGCATTACCGTTTTAGTGAACTCATCTTCTTCGGACGATGATTTTGTAGAAATGGAGTCCGTCATCTCAAAATATTTTTCTTTCGAAACAGAGAGGCCATAATTTACTTCTTCCTCCAGTACGTATTGAAATTCACCTTTTTCATTGGTCATGAACGAATCGGTGTTTAGTTTTATTTTTGCGCCTACAAGTGGTTCTTGTGTGTCTTTATCTTTAAGTACAAAGTTTACTGTCTTACCTCTTGATACCTTTCTTAAAACTTCTACGGCATAAATGTCATCATTCATGCCACCGGTTTTGCGGTTAGAACTTAAGAAACCTTTTTTGCCATCTTCATTTAAGTTGTAGGCAAAATCGTCATGTTCGCTGTTTACTGGCTTACCCATGTTGTACACCTTTCCGGCTTTGTCGTCTTTTATTTTAACTTCAAACACATCCAGGCCCCCAAGTCCTCCATGCCCATCGGAAGCAAAATATAAAATGCCTTCAGGCGTTACATTTGGAAATACTTCGTTGCCCGGGGTATTTACTTTATCTCCCATATTGGTAGGAGGGGTCCAGGCTCCGCCGGCATCCAGTTTACAATACCAAATGTCCATGCCGCCTTTGCCACCGCCCATATCCGATGCGAAGTATAAGGTTTTCCCATCAGCGCTAATGGCAGGGTGAGCACAATTGTATTCATTACTGTTGACTTTCAGGTCCATTAACGATTGTATGTCGCCTTTGTAAACTGTTGCCTGAAAAATTCGCAATTTTTGAGAGCCATCAAGGCTCTTTTCGCTTTTAGCGGTTGAGTTCCTGGTAAAGAAAATGTTTTGCCCATCTTTTGAAGAGCAGAAAGGCCCATCGTTGTACTTAGTGGCAAAGTCCTCTAAAAACACCACTGGTTTTTCGTATCCACCCTGTGTGTTTCTTTCCGTCATAAACATATGGCAGTAATTATTGCCTGTCCATCCATGGCGGCGCGCTATCCATGACGATTTGGTTTTAGTAGAAGTAAAAACTACTTTATCGCCCATAAACGTAATGGCCGAAAAATCATCATTACTCGAATTGAAAGGTACCGTATCTAATTTATAAGCATCGGCATTTTTCGAAAATTTTTGCATATTGGCAATTGATTTTGCAAGCTCTTCACCGCGTTTATCGCCTTTATATTCTTCAACATATTTTTTAGCATCATCATATTTACCAGCTTCCATTAATGCCTGGCCATAGTAAAGTTTATGCATGTCTTCCGCTTTACCACTTCTTACCAACTTACCATAGCACATCAGCTGTCCCTGGGTGTTATTGGTTAAGCGGTAGCAATCTCCAAGATTGGAAAGCACATCGGCATTTGAACTGTCTTTTTTTAAGGCTGACTCATATTTTGGAATAGCCTGTACGTATAATTTTGAAGCGTAAAGCTTATTAGCTGATCTCACAGTAGGAGTTTGCGCCCCGGCATTGAGGGCAAATAAACTTACAATGGATAGTAGGATGAGTGATCTGGTCATAATACTAGAAATATCTTGGTGTTGTTACTTTACGTTGTTTGTAAGAGAATAAATAAGAAAGGGTAATCTCGTGTGAGCCTCCTGAATATTTCTGAATTTGAGTTAACGCATAATCATAAGAATAGTTTACTAAAAACTGAGGGTTAATCTGTAAGCCTATTAAAGCAGATACATCGGACCCGCTTCGGTATGAAACGCCTGCCCAAATTTTATTTTTAATCAGGAAATTTACATTCAGGTCGTACTGTAAAGGTGCATTCTGAACCATTTTAACCATGGCTTGTGGTTTTATTTTCAGGTCATCGTTTATCTCAAATACGTTTCCAATAGTGAAATAGTAATGGAATTTTTGCGCATTGAAACTTGTTTTCTTAACAAAGCTTCCTGACTGGTCGAACATATAACTATCATCAATCATTCGCGGGATTGAGATTCCTGCATAAAATTTATTGGTGTAGTAGTAGATCCCAAAACCAAAATTTGGTGCAATGAGGCTTGGCGTGTTTTGAGAAATCTGTATATCACCACTTTCAGTAGCTTTTAACTCCGATAATTTATTAACCTGGTTATGGATACCGCCCATTAAGCCAAAAGATAAATGACCCTTGTCGCCTGTTTTAATGCGGTATGCGTAATTTAAATACACCAGGTTACGGCTTAGTTTACCAATTTGTTCATTCAACACGCTAATACCCACGCCCATTTTGTTATTGGCCAGCGGTCCGTGTAATGTAAAAGCAGTAGTAATAGGTCTTCCGGGAAAGTTCACCCATTGCTGCCTGTGGCTCAAGGTTACAGCCATGGCTTCCCTGCTTCCGGTGTAGCCCGGATTGATGTACATCTCATTGAACATGTATTGTGTGAACATCGCGTCGTATTGCGCGTTTGCACACAGCGTACTGAACAATCCTGCTATTAGTATTAAAATCGATTTTTTCATTGCCTTATAATTTCTGAGTTTCTAAATACTTTTTTATACAGATTAATATTGTAATACTACATAACCATTTACAGGGTCATCCTCTCCATCTTCAAACTCAACAATGTAGTAGTAGGTACCCTGTGGTAATTTACCACTGCCAATGGTTAATCCGCCTGTATTAGGAGTTCCCGACCAGGTATTGTCGTAAGCATCGCTGCTGTATACTTTATTACCCCATCGGTTAAACACCGTTAGTTTCACCGTTCTGCCCTCAATGCCTTTAATGACGAAGAAATCATTCCTTCCGTCGCCATCCGGTGTAAATACTTCAGGTATAAACAAATCCCTGTCAGGTAATTCAACAATTGTAGGAATATTCTCACCATTTTCGGTAGCGTCAAGGTTTCCGTTCGGATCGGGATCGCTGCCGTTATTGGATGTAT
Source organism: Bacteroidota bacterium (assembly GCA_048498515.1). Lineage (GTDB taxonomy): Bacteria > Bacteroidota > Bacteroidia > B-17B0 > Aurantibacillaceae > UBA4416. The sequence goes on from JBEHXV010000043.1 coordinate 30,098, forward strand.
CTCTTACAATAGGGCCCTGAGAGCCCAGGCCCAAGCCAATAGCGGTATTTGTAATGGATTTCACGCTTTCTGGTGTTATGTTAACCACAAAGGTGATGGTTTCTGTTTGTCCAGGCGCTAATTTGCTTAAGTTAGCATCCAGTAAACGGATATCGCTTATGCCATTGTAGTTGCTATTAGCTGCAAGACCGCTTGAAGTAGATGGACCTGACTTAATGTTAAACTGAGCCGGGGAAGGAATCCTTAATGTATCCAATACCTGAACATTCCTTAAAGTGTCATTTCCTAAATTCTTAACAGTAATAACATAAGTAACATCTATGGTTTTGTCTTCCAGTACGGTTGCAGAACCACTTTTTGCCACACCAATAGATGGTTTCGCATTTAAAGTAACAGTTGTTGGAATGTCATTATTTGTTGGGTCTCCATCATTATCCGGATCCCATGCAAAACCTGTGTTCGAACTATCGGCAACAGCTATGCTATTGCTATCAATTCCTGAGCCCACAGCGCTATTATTAAATGGCCCGAAGAAACCGTTAGGATTTATCTGAACGGTAAATACAATCGTATCTTTTTTGCCTGCTCCCAGTGTACTGGTGAGTGGTGAAAGAAGATCGGTTTGTAACGAACCATCGTAGCCAGCGTTTATAGTTAAACTACTATTTAAAGACGTCACCACCGGAGGAGTGATAACGCTAAACGTGGCAGGAGAAGGGAAGGTATTGTTGAGGTTATCAATAATGCTGAAGTTTGTCATGTTGCCGCTCGATACATTTGTAGCAACAACTGTATAAGTTACATTATAGGCACTGTTATTTACAAATGTTGGCGTGCTTGCTGCTTTTGTCATACCAAGTGTAGTAACCGGTGCAACCGTACAACTTACAGGAGTAAGTATCACCGTTGTATCCTTAAAGCAACCATTGTTACTGAATACCCTTATGGTGTATGGTGTAGCTGAAGAAGGATTTACCAGGGTGTTTGTAAGAATCCCAAAACCAATCGCATTGGCTGTAGCATAAGTTGCCGTGCCGGTATAAGTTGCCGCTTGCGAAATGTCATAGGTGTCAGTTGATGAGTTTCCTGAAATCATGATAGTACCATCATTGTTTGACAGTGTGCCTGTGCAGGTTGCCGGTGTAATGGTTACCGAATAAACCGGAATAACTGTGCTAAAGCCAACGGTAATAGCTACTGTATTCTGGCAGCCGTTTGCCAGGTCGGTTACAGTTACTGTATAATCGCCTGCTACACTGGTTGTAGGTGTCTGCGCAGTTGATGTAAAGCTTGAAGGTCCTGACCAGTCGAACGTTAATGTAGAAGTTGGAGCAGTAATAACCGAAAGTGTTACCGTGGTATTACAGCCTAAAACAGGTCCCGGTACAGCAATGCCCACAACAGGTATTACTGAGTCAGAGCCTACACTTACCACAGTTGAAGAACTACAGCCTGATGCGGCATCAGTAACAGCAACAGTATAATCTCCTGCAATATTTATCGTAGGATTTTGTACGGCAGTTGTAAAGCTTGAAGGCCCTGACCAGACATATGTTGTATTAGTGTTGGTTGAGCTTGCCGTTAGTGTTACACTTCCTGTGCAACCCACACTTCCCGAAGCGCTTGCTGTTAAGTCAGGAGCAACGGTATTGGAGCTAACTGTTACAGTAGCTGTTGAGCTGCAACCTGAAGCCATATCATTCAAAGTAACTGTATAGTCACCTGCAATGTTTGTTGTAGGACTTTGAACAGCTGATGTGAAACTTGAAGGTCCTGACCATGCATAGGCCAGTGTATTAGTACTTGTTGAAGTCGCAGTTAATGTCACACTTCCTGCACAGCCAAGACTGTTTGAAACCGTAGCCGTTAATGTAGGAACAACGGTATTTGTACCAATGGTTACTGTTGCGGTTGAGCTGCAACCTGTTACTGCATCGGTAGCTGCTACAGTATAAGCGCCGGCAATACTTGTTGTTGGACTTTGTACAGCAGCTGTAAAGCTGGCAGGACCTAACCATACATAGCTTAATGTATTGGTACTTGTAGTAGCTGCATTTAATGTTACCGTACCAACACAGCCTAAACTGCTCGATGCACTTGCCGTAAGGTTAGGACCAACGGTGTTCGATCCAACACTTACTATTGTTGTAGTGCTACAGCCTGTTGTTCCGTCGGTTAACGAAATGGTATAATCGCCGGCAACACTTACAGTAGGGTTTTGAACCGCGGCAGTAAAGCTTGATGGTCCTGACCAGGCATAGGTTAACGTATTAGTGCTTGTAGAAGTCGCATTTAATGTTACTGTACCAATGCAGTCTAAGCTTCCGGATGCAGTTGCGGTCAGGTTAGGACCAATAGTGTTGGAGCCCACACTTACCATCGTTGTGGTGCTGCAGCCTGTCGATACATCGGTTACTGAAACTGTATAATCACCCCCGATGTTTATGGTTGGGTTTTGAACAGCTGATGTAAAACTTGATGGTCCTGACCATTCATAAGTTGTATTGGTGCTTGATGAAGTAGCGGTTAAGGTCACATCTCCAATACAGCTTAAGCTGCCTGAAACAGTTGCTGTTAAGGTTGGAGTAACGGTTGTTGTTCCAACAGTAATTGTAGATGTTCCGTTGCAGCCGGTTAACGCATCGTTTACCGAAACCGTATAATCACCGGCAATGTTTGTGGTTGGGTTTTGAACAGCTGATGTAAAGCTGGATGGCCCTGACCATGCATAAGTAAGTGTATTGGTTGTTGTTGAAGCAGCACTTAATGTTACAACACTTAAACAGCCAAGACTACCCGAAGTTGTGGCAACCAGACCAGAAATTGTTGTATTGGTAATAACTGTGACCATAGTTGTAGTTACACAACCTGATATCAGGTCAACAACGCCTAATGTATAAGCGCCCCCATCCGTAATACCTGTTGGGTTTTGAGCAGTACTTGTGTAGGAGTTAGGTCCCGTCCATAAATAAACCACAGGCGATGAAGTGGTGTTGCCAAACAGGTTTACACTTGGTGTGAGGCAGGTGATATCACCACTCACTGAGGCCGTTACATTTTGCGGAGATGTAATATTCACAAAAACGGTTGCGGTGGCAATACAGCTTCCGTTATCGCCTAAGGCTGTGTAGGTTGTACTTACCGAAGGAGTGGCGGTTACAGAAGCACCGTTTGTTCCCATAGGCAACCAGGTATAAGTGGTGGCGCCGCTCGCTGATAAGTTAATGGTTGAATTAGCGCAGGCTGCTGGCC
>JBEHXV010000044.1:0-31856 GCA_048498515.1 Bacteroidota bacterium
AACCGCCATTTTTTCACTCCGTTTCCTGGGCAGGCTTGTGCGCAAAAAAATGGCGGTTGGTTTTCGTTCTTGATTTTTTTGTTACTTTTTTCATCAAGGAAAAAAGTAAGCGAAAATGTATAAAACAATCCTAGGATTATTTTCGTCATTGCTTCTCCGCCAGCTGGCGGAGAAGCAATGACGCATAGAGTATAATTGTTTTAAAAATCCTACATTTAAGTAATGCAAAAAGAGCTCATCAACCGGTACTACAACAAATTATTCCTTGGAATAATTTGCCTGCTTTGCCTGTACTTAATAGCCCGTGCCTATTGTGTTGATATAACAGACGATGAAGCCTGGTCCTTTTACAACATGAAACATTTTTGGTACGTGGAAACCCTATGTACCGGGAACACGCACTGGTTCAATTCCCTGGCTATTAAAATATCGCTGCTATTTGGTTTTGAGCAGGCCTGGCAAATCCGTTGGTTCAGTATCCTCTCGGGGATTGGCTTTTTATGGCTTTTGTATCACTGGATCAAAACACTTGAAAGTTTAGGGCTTAAGTTGCTGGCACTTGCTATGGTTTTGTTGCATCCTTATTTGTTGGAATACCTGTCGCTGGCCAGGGGCTATGCAAGCGGCCTGTGCTTTATGGCCCTGAGTATGTTGTTTTTGGTAAAAGCAACTAAAAGCGGGAAAAAACAGGATGGCTTTTATGCCTTGTTATTTGCCGGTTTAAGCGCCATTGCCAACTTTAATTTTTTCTACTATTTCATTGCCTTTTGTCTTTTACATTTCTATGAAACATATTTTAAACATGGTTTTTCATTTTTAAAGCACAAATGGTTTTATATTGAAGTAGCGTATGTTTTAGGAATTATGGTAGTGGTGCTGAGGGCCCTGCTCTTTATAAGAGAATGCTCCAATGACATAGCCGACTATGGCGGTGAAGAGCTGGAGCCATCGGTTTTTAAGAGTTATATTCATTTGTTGTGTTATGGAAATTTTTCACCCAGTGAAACAACACTAAACATATTTGCTTACCTGCTTTTTGGAATTGTATTGCTTGCTTCGGGATATGGAATACTTAAATTTAAGCAGCATCAAAGCCACTTGTATGTATACACAAGTATTTTATTGGTTGTCATGCTTGGCTTAGCAGTATTCAATCACTATTGTTTCGGCGTATTGTATCCCACCGACAGGACCGCCCTTATGTTTTATCCCTTTATAGGCATTGTCATTGTTGAATTTATGAGGTGTTTTTTAAGCCGTTATGTTATTGCAACTGTTTGTTCGATCCTTCTGAGTGCCGTGCTTTTTGTCAATTTCCTGTTCAGCGTTAATCTTAAGAAAGGAATAGACCATGCCTATTGTGCCGGCTCGGCTGCTTATTTTAAATACCTCGACAGTATTCATGCCCACAAGGTTGGGATTCCTTTGGATCTGTATTGCGTATATGCAAAATACTATCATGTTACCGGCACTCAATTCCAGGCCGAATCCGTTAATACCTTTGGCTATGAGGTACGGTGGATTAACAAAAATAAATTAGAGGATTTCGATCACATCCTGTTATTCCCTCCTTATAACCTGAAGTATTACAAGCCTTCTCCGGTAAAGTTTAAAGCTGTAAAATATTTTCCGGAAACGGAAGTTGTAATACTTAAAGTAATAAAAACCGACTAATAAGATTTGTATAATTTGTTTTTAAAAAGAGCAGTAAAACTTGTTAGGTGCAGCGCGTGGTAGTGAATCCGCCAGCTGGCGGACGAACCGCCATTTTTTCACTCCGTTTCCTGGGCAGGCTTGTGCGCAAAAAAATGGCGGTAGGTTTTCGTTCTTGATTTTTTTGTTACTTTTTTCATCAAGGAAAAAAGTAAAAGAAAATTAACTTACATTTAAGATATGCAAACCATTAAAACAAGGATATTAAGCAACCTTTCATTCTCTGTTTTGACAGGCATATTAGTACTCTATGTTTTGGTTCGTGCGGTGTGCATGGATATGACGCATGATGAAGCGTATTCCTTTTACAACGTCAAACATTTTTGGTATGTAGAAACGCTGTGTACCGGTAATACACATTGGTTTAATTTCCTGGCAATTAAAACAGCAGTGCTTCTGGGTTGCGAAAAAGCATGGCAATTGCGTTGGTTTACTCTATTATCCGCTATCGTTTTTTTAGGTGTAGGTTACCACTGGCTCAAAACCATCAAATCTACTCCGGCCAAAGTATTTGCGTTTTCCTTCCTGTTACTTAATCCCTATTTATTGGACTATTTGTCGCTGGCCAGGGGTTATGCTGCCGGGTTAATGTTCGAAAGCTTAGGGATCTGCTTTTTAATGATGGCTTATAGCGGCAAAAGGTCCTGGCATTCATTTTTTGCCTTGTTTTTTTCGGGCATGGCGGCTCTTGCCAATTTCAATTTCTTTTATTTTTTTGCGGCCTTTAGCCTGTTCTATTTTTACCAGTTTTATTTTAAGAAAGGATTTTCGTTTTTAAAGCAGAAGCGTTTCTACATAGATCTTTTATTTTCTTTGGTAATCACGGTACTGGTATTGCGCGCCTTGCTCTTTATTACCAAATGCTCTAATGATATTGGCGCTTATGGGGGCGAATCCCTGGTTGATTCGGTCTTTTATGGTTTTGTGGATGGCTTTGTTTACCGTAATGTTTTGCTGCCACCACATGTTATATTTATTATTGCCTGTGTCCTGTTCTCAATGCTGATCTGTGCTGCCTTATTTGGCGTTTATCATTTGAAAAGAAAACACCAACAGTTGTATTCTTCTGCCAGTTGCATATTTCTCCTTATGCTGCTGCTGTTACTCATCAATAAACAGTTCTTTAACGTTCTGTATCCTACCTATCGTACTACGCTTATGTTCTTTCCGCTAATGGCCATTATACTTAGCTGTTTCTTTAATGAAATAGTAAAGCACATAACTTTAAAAAAAATAGTACTCTACGGTTTAAGCCTGCTCATTATTGTCAATTTTGCCATGAGTCTTAACCTGCGTTCTACTTTCGACTATCCGGAGCAACGGGATGCCAAAAAAGCCTTTGATTTGTTACAGGATATGGGCGCCAAAAAAGTAGGCATTGCCCCCGAGTTGTATGGTGTGTTTCGCAATTACTACCAGCAAACAGATCAGTACAACTATTCTTTTACAGGCGAGTCCATTAATACCTCCATTCCAAAAGGCATTGATCCGGAAATGAATAAACTTTCCCAATACCAATACCTGGTACTATTCCCGCCATATAATTTAAGTTTTTATAAAAACAATAAAATTGCCTTTGAGGCAGTGAGTTATTTTCAACAAACAGGAACATTAATCTTAAAGATAAAACAGCCTGTTTTTTAGCCGATAAACGGGCCAAAATCAGCTCTCAACCTTGTGAACAGCCTGTTTAAAAAAAGGGTGGAAAAACCCCTGTTTTTTCGTAAATTTGGCTCTCTAAAAAAACAGATATGACTACTGATAAATTCGTCTCCCGCCACAACGGTCCACGTGAACATGAAATTAAACAAATGCTTGCCAAAATTGGTGCCTCATCGGTCGATGAGCTCATCAACCAAACTGTTCCGGCAGGTATCCGTTTAAAACAGCCTTTGCGTGTCGCCCCCGCTATGAGCGAGTATCAATATGCAAAACATTTAAAAGCCCTCGGTAAAAAGAACAAGGTATTTCGTTCCTACATTGGCTTAGGGTACTACAATAACATTTTACCAGCGGTTATTCAACGCAATGTGCTGGAGAACCCGGGTTGGTACACGGCTTATACGCCTTACCAGGCTGAGATCGCGCAGGGCCGTTTGGAAGCGATCCTTAATTTCCAGACCATGGTGATGGATTTAACCGCCATGCCAATTGCCAACGCGTCGTTATTGGATGAAGCCACAGCTGCGGCCGAAGCCCTGTTCATGTTTTACAGCAACCGAAGCAAGGATAAAGTAAAAAACAATGCGAACAAATTTTTTGTAAGCAGTACCTGTTTCCCTCAAACCATTGATGTGGTAAAAACACGTGCGGTGCCTTACGGCATTGAACTGGTGATTGGTGATGCCAATACAGCCAAACTCGATGATTCTTATTTCGGAGTTTTGATCCAGTATCCGGATATTAACGGCGAGGTAAGTGATTACAAAGCATTTGTAGCCGATGCAAAAGCAAAAGACATACAGGTGGCGGTTGCTACCGACCTGTTGGCATTAGCCTTGTTAACTCCTCCGGGCGAATGGGGTGCCGACTGTGTAGTTGGTAACTCACAGCGTTTTGGTGTGCCATTAGGTTATGGCGGGCCTCACGCGGCGTTCTTCACCTGCCGCGAAGATTATAAGCGTCTGATCCCGGGAAGGATCATTGGCGTATCAATTGACGCGGAAGGTAATACCGCTTTGCGCATGGCATTGCAAACACGCGAACAGCATATTAAACGCGATAAAGCAACTTCTAACATTTGTACGGCTCAGGCATTGTTGGCCATTATGGCCAGTATGTATGCAGTGTACCACGGTCAGGAAGGCATTAAAGCCATTGCCGAAGGCGTGCACAATGCAACAGCTTTTGTAGCTTCCGAATTAAAAAAACTGGGTTATGAGATCACTACAAAATTATTCTTTGAAACCATCGTTGTAAAAGCCGATGCTAAAAAGGTACGTGCTCTGGCTGAAGCAAAAGAAATTAATTTCCGTTATGTTGACGAGCAGCATGTGGCGCTTTCATTAGACCAGACTGTTGAAGAAAACGATGTGACGGATATTTTATCCGTATTTGCCGAAGTAGCCGGCAAGTCTTATAAAGACAATGGCTGTGATGTTCAGAACTTAATAAAAGGAACCTTTGCCGAACGTAAATCGGAGTATTTAACACACCCTACCTTTAATACTTATCATAGCGAAAGCGACATGATGCGTTATATCAAACGCCTTGAGAATAAGGATCTGTCGTTGGTTCATTCCATGATCTCTTTAGGCTCATGCACCATGAAACTAAATGCAGCCTCCGAACTATTGCCAATCACCTGGCCGGAGTTTGCCAGCATCCATCCCTTTGTTCCGGTGGAGCAGGCGCAGGGTTATGCCGAACTGATTGAACAATTGAACAAAGACCTTTCCGAGATCACGGGTTTTGCACGCATGAGCTTCCAGCCAAATTCGGGCGCGCAGGGCGAGTACGCCGGCTTAATGGTGATACGCGCTTACCATATTGCCAACGGACAAGCAAACCGAAATGTGGCTTTGATCCCATCATCGGCGCATGGTACTAATCCTGCAAGTGCCGCCATGGCAGGTATGCACATTGTTGTGACTAAATGCGACGATAAAGGAAATATTGATATGGCCGACCTGAAAGCCAAAGCGGAACAGCACAAAGATAACCTGTCCTGCTTAATGGTGACTTATCCATCTACCTTTGGTGTGTACGAAGAATCCATTACCGAGATCACAAAATTAATTCATGATAATGGTGGCTTGGTATACATGGATGGCGCTAACATGAACGCGCAGGTTGGTTTAACTTCACCCGGAAATATTGGTGCCGATGTGTGCCACCTGAATTTACATAAAACATTCGCCATTCCTCATGGTGGTGGTGGCCCCGGCATGGGACCAATTGGTGTGGTGGAGAAACTGGTTCCATTCCTGCCTTCTCATGCCATCGTCAATACAAATACCAGCGGTAAAGGCATTCATGCTGTTTCGGCAGCGCCTTATGGTAGCGCTCTGATCTTACTGATCTCTTATGGGTATATTAAAATGCTTGGTAATGAAGGATTAAAACAAGCCACTGAAATGGCGATCTTAAATGCTAATTACATAAAAGATACTTTGAAAGATCATTACAAAATTTTATATACCGGTAAGAACGGCCGTTGCGCACACGAAATGATCCTGGATTGCAATGAGTTTAAAATGGCATCAGGTGTTGAAGTGGCCGACATTGCAAAACGTCTCATGGATTATGGTTTCCATGCGCCAACAGTAGCCTTCCCTGTAGTTAATACCTTAATGGTTGAACCTACAGAGTCGGAATCAAAAGCGGAACTCGATCGTTTCTGCGAAGCCATGATCTCTATCCGTAAAGAAATTAAAGAGATTGAAGAAGGTAAATTTGATAAGGCGGATAACGTGATTAAAAACGCGCCGCATACGTGTAAATTAGTGGTGAACGATGATTGGAAAAAATCATACAGCCGCCAAAAAGCCGCTTACCCGCTTACCTGGGTGCGCGATAATAAATTCTGGCCAAGTGTGGCCCGTGTTGACAATGCGTATGGCGACCGGAACCTGGTTTGCTCTTGTGCGCCAATTGAAGCATATATGGAAGAGCCGGTTAATGCTTAAAATTCAAAAGCTGTTCAATTTGAACAGCTTTTTTTAACCCCGATAGATGAATAATTTAGTAATAATAGGAAATGGATTTGATTTGGCTCACGGCTTAAAAACCAGTTATGTAGACTTTATAAAACATGTTATTGATTCTAAGTCAATCAACAAAGGTTTATTTAGTAATCTTTTGGGTTATGGGAATCGGCAGTATAATTATGAAGATTTAACTAATGTTTTGAGGTCAGACCTCCCACACCCTCTAGGCGTAATTTGGGAAAATAAATTTTTTAAAGCTATGATTATGAATGCATCGCATTACAACTGGTGTGATGTTGAGAAGTTATACTATGATGAATTATTAGGAAGTTATTATAAGTCCCCAAAACTATTAAATGAAGAATTTGAAGCGATTAAAATACATCTTGAAAACTATTTGGAAGTAGAAAAGGCTAAATTTCATTTAAAGCCAAGTTATACAAGACTATTTTCTCATTTAAAAAATGCACAGAAAAGTTTTATACTTAACTTTAATTACACTAATACTGTAACTAAATACTGCGAAAATTCAGATCTAAGGGTCATAAATATTCATGGCGAGTTAAAAAATGAAAATAACCCTATAATATTTGGCTTTGCTGCTGACGACCATCAATCAAGGACTTTGATTGATAAGGGAGATAAGGAGTATATGCGAAACATCAAAAAACATTGTTACAAAAGAACAAAAAGTCAAAATAAACTAATTGATTATTTAGAAACTACCGAAAAAATAGATGTTTTAGTATTTGGTCATTCATGTGGCATCTCAGATAAATTAATTTTAAATCAAATTTTGAATCATAAAAACATTTCTTCTATAAGAGTATTTTATCATGAAATTCACGAAACTTATTTTGAAACCCAGGTCAATATAGATCGAATTATGAATAATGATGCAAACTTTTCTAAGTTATTAAATTTTGAAGAAAGTTACAGGATGCCGCAGCATACTGACAGTGAAGAAGCCATTACAAAGTTTGAAAATTATGTTATTTCACTATTAAATTCGCAAAAAGCAAAAGCACCATTCGTTATGGATTTTATATGAACTAAGACACTGCGGTCTCTTCAGGTTCTATCGTCCCCTTATCCGCATCCAGTTCTGCTCTTATCCCCAAAGGCACCGTGAGTTTATTTTCAATATGACCTATCATAGCACCATAAAACGCAGGGATGCCAAGTGGTTTTATGTGCTGCAAAATAACCTCGTGAAAGGTGAATGCTTTTTGCGGCTCTTCGGCCACGCACTTCGCGCATTTGCCAAATACAAAACCGTTGATGGAGTCCAGCACGCCGCATAATTTTAGTTGCGTCAGTGCCCTGTCAATGCGGTAGGGTTCCTCTTTTACATCTTCCAGGAACAGGATCTTGTTTTTCCAATCGGGTAAATATGCACTTCCCATTAAGGATGTGATGACCGATAAGTTTCCACCAACCAGTTCGCCCCTTGCTTTGCCGCTGTTAATGGTTACAATGGCGTCTTCGGTTGCAGGGTTTGTAAATACCGGCAAAGCGTTTGGATTCATAGTCACGCTTTTAAACACCTCACTTGTCCATGCATTCCATCCCGAATTGCCAACAGGTCCGTGAAAGGTTACCAGTCCTGTTCTAGCGCTGATGGCGATCAACAATGTTGTGATATCGCTAAAGCCTATTAATACTTTTGGTTTTTTTTCAATCAGTGCATAGTCCAGTTTGTCCAATAACCTGGCACAACCCCAGCCACCTTTCATACAAAAAATGCCTTTGATCGTTTGGTCGGCAAAAAAAGAATTTAACTCCTGGGCGCGCAATTCATCGGTTCCGGCAAAGTAGCCAAACTTTTCGCTCAATGTTTTCCCCAACACTACTTTAAAACCAAAACCTTTTAAAATAGCGCTGAATGTTTCTATTTGTGCGGGGTCCCACACAGCGCCTGCCGGAGAAGTAATGGCCACCGTGTCACCCTGTTTTAAAGCAGGTGGTTTAATAGTAGTTTTGTCAGTGCCTGTTAAAGTTTCCGCAAGCGCCTTGTCAGGAACCAACATGCCGGCAGCGGCAAGCAATCCGGCTGATCTTAAAAAATGTCTTCGGGAATTCATCAATTTAAATTAAGGAATAAAAGCCTGATAAACAAGCGAAAGAGTTTTTCAATTCATGGGGATATGTGTTATATTTAAATGGCCGATCCTGTTCCCTTTTTTTCGATCATCAATACCAATTTTTACAATGCGGAAGTTTTTAATTCTTGTTGTCCTGTTTGCCTGCAATTTTGCCATTGCACAACGCAGTGTATTGGATAGCATCAAACAACAGGTAAAAACACATGCGAAAGAAGACACCGCCCGTGCCTTCTTCTTAAATGAGCTGGCATGGCAATACCTCGATTTTTCGCTGGATAGTGCCGAAATGTATTATAAGCAAGGGCTCGACCTTTCGACCCGCATTAATTATTTAAGCGGCATTATTACCGCTAAAAATGTAAAAGGCATTTTATACAGGATCAGTAATAAACTGGATGAGGCTGTAGAGGTGGGAAAAGAAGTAGTAGCACTGCGCGAACAATACGGACCCGAACCTAAATTAACGGGTGCTTATACCAACCTGGGTTCTGTTTACCTGGTAAAAAACGATTTTGCCAATGCCCTGGGTTATTTTAATAAAGCCCTGGAAAATGCACGAAAATGGAAACAGGACGAAAATGAGTTGTTGATCCTTACCAATATGAGTATTGTGTATAATAACTCCGAACTCAACGACCTTGCACTCGAAATGCTGGAAAAAGCCGTCATCATTAATAAGCGGCTCACCGGCGAATCGCAGAGGCTGCAGGAAGCGCAGCTTCATACCAACATGGCCACCATTTATCATAAACGGCATTTATATAACGAGGCTTATAAGTATTACAAACAGGCCTATGATACCTATAAGGAAGAAAAAAACCTCAGGCAGCTAAGCATTGTGGTGTTTAACCTCACCTCAACCACAAGAGAGAACAAGGATGTAAAGAGCTGTGAATTCTTTTTGCAGGAGATGGAACAACTCAGCAAGCAGTTGAATGAAACGGAATATACAGCCAGCTATTACATGACGCATTCCAATTATTTAATGTACAGCAAGAAGTATGATGAGGCCCTGAAGGAAGCCAAAAGAGGACTGGCTATTGTGGATACAACAAATAGCATCCAGTTACACGGGGTACTGTTAGGCGTTATCTCTGATTGTTACAAATACTTAAAAGACTATAAAAAAGCATTGGACTATGCTGGCAGAGCGCTGAAAGTGGTGGCCCCAACCGGTAACAAATCGGAGGTGGCTACCTTGTATATGGGTATGTCAGCGGCTTACCAGGGATTAAACGATCATAAAACAGCCCTGGTGTATTACGAAAAAAGTGTGCAGTTAAGAGACTCCATTAACACAGAGGCTTTTGATACAAGGGTAGCTACTTTGAACTCCTTTAACCAGCTGGATAAAAAGGAAAAAGAACTGGCCTTATCCAACAAGGAAAAAGAAAAAGTATCCATTGAAAACAAGCGGCAAACTACTTTATTGATCGCGGGAACCATTGTGGGTTTTTTGGTGTTGATATTATTGCTGTTTAGTTTAAGGGCTTACAGGGTAAAACAAAAGGATAATGTTCTGCTGAGTGAACAAAAACAGGAGATCGAGCATCAGAAAGATATTGTGGAAGAAAAGCAAAAAGAGATCGTGGATTCTATTAATTACGCTTTGCAGATCCAAAAGACCTTAATAGCCAACCATGATTTTGTGAACCAAACCATTCCCGATAGTTTTGTCTTCTTCCAACCAAAGGACATTGTGAGCGGTGATTTTTATTGGGCGGCTTCGACAGGCTCAGCCACCAAAAGAAGATTCTACCTGGCGGTATGCGACAGTACCGGCCATGGCGTTCCGGGCGCTTTTATGAGCCTGCTCAATATTAATTACCTGAACGAAGCCATCAAGGAAAAAAATGTCTCGAAGCCTAATGAGGTGTTTGACCATGTGCGGCAGCGCCTTATTGAAACCATTTCGCAAAACGGACGGCAGGATGGCATGGACGGTATCCTTATCTGTATTGAAGAAGGTAGTAATACCATTCAGTATGCCGCCGCCAACAATGCACCTGTAGTTATTTCGGATAATCAATTGGTGGAGCTGAAAGCGGATAAGATGCCGGTTGGCGTTGGCGAGAAAAAAGAGCCATTCATGGCTTATTCGTTCAACGTTAAAAAAGGCGACCTGGTTTATTTATATACCGATGGTTTTGCCGATCAGTTTGGAGGACCAAAAGGAAAGAAATTCAAATACAAGCAACTGGAAGACCTCCTGCTAACAATACATACCTTGCCGGTAAAAGAGCAGGAAGAAACCCTGAGGCAAACCTTCGCGGAGTGGAAAGGCGGCCTCGACCAGATTGACGATGTGTGTGTGCTGGGAATAAGAATTTAATTTTAATAGCGTGTACAAAACCCTTGGCATTATTTTCTGTTTTATATGCATGGCGTTGCCGTTAAACGCGCAGCATGCCGCCAGTATTGCCAATTTAAAAAAAGAGCTCAAAAAAGACATTCACGATACCATACGCGTAAAGTTGATGGCCAAACTGGCCAATGAGTACCTTGAGCAGGGAAATGCACGCATGTCGGTAGAGTACATTAAGAGTTCCATCAAGCTTGCAAAAAAGATCGGCTATATACAAAAGCTCGCGTCGCTTTACAATCACCTGGCCAATTCCTTTGTCGCTTTATCCGACTATCAAAAAGGAATGGAGAACCATTTCATTTCACTTAAGATCAGCGAGGAAAGGAACAATAAAGCCGGCATAGCGGTATCGTATAACAACATTGCCATTGTGTATTATAACCTGGCCGATTTTCCAAAGGCCCTGGATTATTTACAGAAGTGTTTGAAAATACAGGAAGAGCTTGGCGATAGTTATAAGATTGCCGCCGCTATTGGGAACATTGCCGAAATTTACAATGAACTTCATGAAGACAGCCTCTCGCTGTTATACCAGGAAAAGAGCTTTAAAATGCATGAGGAGATGGGCGATAAATCGGATATGGTGGCCTCGCTCAACAATCTTGGAAAAATATACCGGCGCAACCATGAGTTTGATAAAGCACTGGGTTACCATAACAAGGCCCTAGCCATTGCCTCAGAACTGGATGAAAAGGAAGGCATGAAGCAAACACTTTCCAATATCGGGGCCGACTACCTTGGATTGAATGAGCCTGCGAAAGCGCTGGAAATGTTTTTTAAAGCGATTGATTACAGCGATGTGAATACGGATACAAAAGATATGTCGGGCATATACATCAACATGGCTTCGGCATACAAAAAACTGAACAAGGTGGCAGATGCTGTTCTTTATCTCGAAAAAGCGATACAGCTTTCAAAAAGTGCCGGCAATTTAAAGGAACAAAAGGACGCCTCGGAAAGTTTGTATGAGATCTATAAATCAAAAAACGATTTTAAGAAAGCCCTGTTTTTTCATGAGCTTTCAAAAACCATGAACGACAGTATTGTGAATGTTTCAAAAAACGAATCGTTGAACAGCCTGAAAACACAGTTTGCACTGGATAGGCAGGAACTGGACCTGAAATCGAAAGCGGATGCGGCCATACAAAAAGAGGAGAAAGCAAAAGCAAAACAACGCACGGTTATTTACATTACCATTACGGTGCTTATACTGGTTTTAGTTTTCTCCTATTTGTTATTCAAGCGTTTCAGGATTACTAAAACTCAAAATAAGGTAATTGAGAGCCAGAAAATACTGGTGGAGCATAAGAACAAAGAGATCACCGATTCCATTGTTTATACAAAACGCCTGCAACAGGCCATTATTCCACCCGTTGACATGGTGAAGCAGCATTTTCCCGAATCGTTTATTTATTTTAAGCCAAAGGATATTGTAGCAGGCGATTTTTACTGGATGCAACATGTAAACGGTCATACGTATTTTGCGGTAGCCGATTGTACAGGGCATGGTGTGCCGGGGGCAATGGTAAGTATTGTGTGCAGCAACGCGCTCAATGGCGCTTTAAAGGAATTTGAATTATCGGATCCGGGGCTGATCCTGGATAAAACACGGGAGCTGGTGATTGAAACATTTGAAAAAAGCGGCGAAGACATTAAGGATGGAATGGATATAAGCCTTATAAAAGTACAAACGCAAAACAACGCAAACGAAAAAGTGAAGGTACAATGGAGCGGCGCTAACAACTCCTTGTGGTATATTTCCCTTTCGCCCTTTGAAGGGGGGGACCGCAGGACGGGGGATGTTGTTCTAACCGAAATAAAACCAGATAAGCAACCGGTTGGCAAAACAGAATATGTAAAGCCATTCACTACGCATACCATTGAACTGGAAAAAGGAAGCTGCGTGTATTTATACACCGATGGTTTTGCCGATCAGTTTGGAGGACCAAAGGGAAAGAAGTTAAAATTCAGGGCGCTCAGCGATCATTTGCTCAATGTAAGTCACTTGCCTATGCAGGAGCAGCTGGCGTCGCTCGATAAATTGTTTACAAGCTGGAAAGGTGATTTGGACCAGGTGGATGATGTGTCGGTTGTAGGGATCAGGCTATAGTGGCGTTAAGTTTAATTCAGCAACCAAATGGAAATGCTTAACAGGCTGGCAAAACTTACCCATATCAAATAAGGAATGTTGAGATAGGCGCTTGCCGGTTTTATTTTTTTAAATGTCGCGATCATATAAATAATGGAAGACCAAAGCAGCAAGATCTCCAACACCGGGATGAGCAGCAGGTGGAAGCTGAAAAATAAAATGCTCCACCAAAAATTGAGGAATAATTGCAGGCTGTAAACAATCAGCGCTTTTCTTCTCAAACTGGTTTCGGGACTTTTCCATACCAGGAAAGACGAGATTCCCATTAGTACATATAATAATGTCCAAACAGGGCCAAATACAGCATTGGGTGGATTAAAGGATGGTTTTCGGAGCGCGCTGTACCAGTTATCTATTTCGGATGAAGTAATGTAACCCGAAATGCCACCAATGGCTAAGGGGATCAACAAACAAATAATAAACCCGATGCTGTTTTTTAAACCGGAATGTTGTTTTGGGACATGAATTGCTGTTTCCATAACTTTTTGAATTTAATAAAACCTGAAACCAATGGTTCCCTGGATCCATACATTTTTATATTTTGGTGTATAGGATGAGCCATCGCCATTATTGGCTTGCAGGTCCCAGCCGGTTCTTCCCGAAAGAACAAGATGCCTGATGTTGACATCAATGCCTCCAACCACACCTAAAATATTCTTTCGGATATTTTCATTCTTAAAATCCTGGTTTTGAGTTACCGTGCTTGAAGCATAGGTAAAACGGTCGTCCTGGTTTAATAAATAAGAGTATTGCACACCTCCTACAACAGATAGGAACCGAAAAGGTTTAAGTTGTAATTGAAGCGGGATATCTAAAAAGGTAGTCGTACGGTCAAGGTAATACGTTCCGCTTTCCATTGTTCCGCTTCCGCTGAATCCTTTTTGTGATATCAATACTTCAGGTTGTAGTCCTATAAAACCGCCAATGGGTATGGCTGCAAAAATGCCACCTGCAAAACCGTTCTTTGGTGAGGCAATAAAGTCCATTCCCTCGCTATTGTATACATTCGATCGGTTAGCGCCTGCCTTTATTCCAAATACAAATTTATGTTTCGCTTCTCTTGAAGAAGCATTCTTTGATTGATCTACTGATCGTTCGGCCCTTTCATCCAATTGGGCCAGTAATCGGGTGGCCGTTAGCAAAAGCATGGCGCACACTATTTTCATTGCTTTCATTGTTTCCTCCTTTCCTGTAAGGCTTATTCCATTTATTGGGCAGAAAATACCATACCATCCTGCCCTCCATTCAAATCTGCTGTTCTGGGGAATAATGTGTACAATTCAGGTAAACAGGCCATTCTTTTCTGCCAAATAGCTTACAGTTTAAACCTAAAACTATTATATTTGGTGGAAACTCCCCACATATATGTTCAGGCGCTTAACGATCGGTTTTTTGGTTTTCTGCACCTTTTTGCTCAAGGGGCAAACGGCTACTAAATTTGATAATTTAGTGGACTCGGCAAACAAATACGAGTTCATCGACTGGAACCTTTCTTATTCCTACGCTAAAATGGCCCTGGAAAATAAGGATGCCGATTTTTCATATAAAGATATCATTAGCTTAAATACCATTTTTGATACCTATTATCAAAACCGTAACATGCTCGACTCGTCGTTTAGCATTAACAAACGTTCGCTTAAGCTGGCAACAGAGAATAAGGACTCGGTGCTGATTGCTTACAGCCTTAATAACATGGCCGGTGTGTACGACTTAGCCGGGAACTATTCCTCAGCCGTTGATATTTATAAAAGCGCGCTGGTACTTCTTGAAAAATTGAAGGAAACAAAACAAATTGCCAATACGCAGTATAACATAGCGATTCCCTATTCGAAAATGCACATGCCCGACTCGGCACGCTATTTTACCGACCTTGCTTTTGCAAACTATAAGAAAATAAATAACTATTCGGGCATTGCCAGTTGCTATGATTTTTATGCCACCGAAGCCGATAAAAGAGGCAGTTATGAAGAAGCGGTGAAATTGTACAAGCTTGAAATTGAAAATTTTGAACTGGCTAACGAACCCACCAGCATGATCATTCCTTACCAGAACATAGCCGATACTTACCTGAAGCAAAAAGACTACAGGAATTGTAAAAAATACCTGGAGCTGGCGATGAGCCTGGCGGTTGAAATGGGAGCCAAAACCGATGTGTACAGCATATCGGGCACTTATAGCAGCTACTATGAGGCCATTGGCGATTACAAGCAGGCAAATATTTACATGAGGCGCTATTATGAAGGACAGGATACCATGGTAACCAATCAGCTTAAAACAGAACTGTCCGATCAAAAGAGCCAGTTCGACCGTGAAAATTCGGAAGCCCTGTTAACCATACAAAAACTGGAGGCCGAAAAAAATTTAAAATCAAAAGAAACCATCAAATGGGTGCTGATTCTCTCCTCTGTATTTTTTCTCATCGTTCTCATTTTGTCGGTTAACCGTTACCGGGCCAAGCAAAAATCATACGTTAAGCTAAATGAGTACAAGAACCAACTGGTTATTCAAAAAGAACGCATAGAGGAAACGCAAAAGGAAATTACCGACAGCATTCATTACGCCAAGCGTATCCAGGATTCGTTACTGGCTCACAAAAATTTCATTGATTCCTACGTACGTTCGTCTTTTATTTTGTTTAAGCCAAAGGACATTGTCAGCGGCGATTTTTACTGGGCTAGCAAAAAAGGTCATTATTTTTACCTGGCGGTGTGCGATAGTACCGGGCATGGCGTTCCGGGAGCGTTTATCAGCTTGCTGAATATGGGTTTTTTAAGTGAAGCCATTAATGAAAAAAACATTTCGGAGCCCAACCTGGTGTTCGACTATGTAAGGGACAGGTTGATTGACACAGTTGGCAAGGATGGGCAAAGCGATGGGTTTGATGGGATTTTATTGAGAATAAATACCGAAACAAAAGAAATTACATATTCAGCGGCAAATTCTACAGCTGTCATCGTATCGGACAGAAAGATTACCGAGTTGCAAAAAGATAAGATGCCGGTTGGCCGTTACGAAAGAACAACGCCTTTTAATTTATACCGGCTTGAGTACAATTCCTTTGATACACTTTACCTTTACACCGATGGCTTTGCCGATCAGTTTGGCGGACCGAAGGGCAAAAAATTTAAATACAAAGCCCTGAACGAAACGCTTATTGGGGTGAGCGATTTACCTATGAATGAGCAACAGCAGCTATTGGAGAAACACTTTGAGGAATGGAAAGGTGCCTTGGAGCAGGTAGATGATGTGTGTGTGGTTGGGATCAGGATTTAATGTATGAGTGTGTCACTTCGAGGGAGTCGAGAACATCTTTTTATGTTTAATCAATTTTAGGTTCTGTATCCTTTGCTGATATCACCAGCTTATCCAGGTCAATGCTTCCTTTTTTACAGTTGAGCAGGAGCTTGTTGTTTTTTGAAAAAGTGGCATCGCTTAGTTTTATTCTATGCCATTTCCATTGATCTGCTCTTTCCATTTTTTCTTCCTGCTGCCATTGTTTTGCATCTTTACTCAACACTGCCGAAAGGTTGCCTTCACCCTTGTAGCGTAGCCAAACATAGTTAAGAGTAACGGCGCTGTCTCTTTGTATAAAATTGTATACAGGCGTTGTGTGCTTGTCTAACGAAATATAGGTGGTGTAATTTGTAAAATCATTTTCCTTTTGGTCAACGGTAAATAGTGATGCATTGGAAAGACTGGTATCGGCAACTTCCGCTTCAAAATAAAAATCTTTCGACCAGTGATCGGGATGTTTGTTCTCATGCCAGGCATCCAGTTGATAAAACAGGACCTTTCCTTCGTTTGTTTTTTCATAAACGTACACACTTCCCTGGCGTCTTATTTCAAATGAAAGATTTTGCCCGGCTATTTCAATGTCTATGTTCTTTTTTTCAGGTAGCTCGTTTGCTTCATTGGTAAAAGGTTGATAGGTTCCGCAAATAATATATTTTTCTTTGCTGCGATGTTTTCTTACTGTTACCAACACGTGTTTGTCGCTAGTGCCATATGTAATCAAAGGTTCCCCATTTTTATCGAACAGCACATTTCCATTCCTCAGCTCATCTTCATAACGGCTGGTAATAGCCTGGGCATAGGCCGGCATAGCTGCCTGCCAGGCCCATTTTGCAGGATCGGTAAAGGGAGGCGATAAACTGAAATAACCTGTGTAATAAAATTCGGCTCCAACCACTCCCAGGCATTTCAATAAGCCGAGCCACTGGCCCGGACGAATATCTTCTTCCTGCACCTTTGACCAACCCGCGGCAACAAAAGGACTGAATAAATAGTCGCCATCTTTTATTTCTTTTTTTCGTCCTGCTTCTATCCAGCTCCATCCATGCCATGGGCCATCCCATTCCTTCCAGTTCTTAGGCCAGCGTGGATAAAAATCGGGAGTAGAATAGTACAGGCCATTGTTGGGCGACTGGATCTTTTTCATGGTATGCCATTCAAAACAATTTACAGGGCCGCCTTCCACCGCATAAAAATTAAATTTTGTTTCTTTTAGTTCCGGAACCTCCTTCATAAACGAAGAGGCATAAGTTTGTCGCAAGCGTAGCTTTTGCAAAGCCATAAAGTCTTCCCAGGAATCAATACCCATTTTTTTCTTTAACGCGATCATGGCTTCGTCTTTTTGAATGGCGTCCAGTTGGTAAGGTCCCGGTGGTTCCTCGCCATTTTCATTAATCATATTAATGGGCCTTGTGAGGCATTTAATTATTTTTTCAAGATTGTACTTTTGAGTATGCCCGTCAATCTGTACCAACGAATCGGGAAAGCCAAAGCTGATCTCGCGTTTTGGATTTCCATAAAAATCGAAACTGATGTATAAGGAGCTGTCCAGTTTTTGATTGACAATAGTGCCTCTTGTGTAAGGTTTGCCAATAAGTTTTGGATTAACTGAGCCCCAAAAGGTAATAACATGCAGTGGAACGTTAGGGTATTGATTGGCCAACCGTATCAATGAAGGACAACCATCAACCTTTGGTCCGTTGAAAGCGGCTCCTGCATTGGGTAATACAATGCCGTAATGCCAGTTGTTAATCAGTTCTTTTTGTATTATAACCGCGTTGGGTACCGTGACATTAATGGTTGCGCCTTTTTGTCCCAGTCCACCCATATAGTAAGGATCCATCCAGTTGAACAGGTGCTGCAGTTTATGCGAAGGACTATAACGGGGCAGGGGATAGGAACTCAATTGTTGGATAACCGTTTGTGGCGTTTCGGGATAACCTTTGGGATATTGAAGCGTATCAGTCTTTACCAAAGTTTGTTGGGAACAACCGTAATTGAAAAGACAAAGGCAGGTACATATCCAAAACAGCGATCTCATGTTAGTTGCTTTTTTCATTAATCATCGCGCTCACAATTTTGGCGCTCAGTAAACCCAGGGGAATGCCACCACCAGGATGAACGCTTCCTCCGCAAAAATAAAGATTCTTTATCTTACTGCTGTTATTGGCATGACGCAAAAAGGCCGCGAATTTATTGTTGGAAGAGTTGCCATACAGCGATCCTCCCGCTGAGCTTGTTCTTTGTTCAATCAGGTAAGGGTCCAGAACGTCTTCCACTTCAATGTACTGTTCTATGTCGGTGTTCAACACCCGGTTTATCTTGGCCACAATTTGTTTGCGCATTTCAGCCACATACTCAATGGGCTGGCCGGAAGTGTTATGCGGAACATTTATCATGACAAACCAATTTTCGCAACCTTCGGGCGCATCGCCGGGCGTAACTTTGGAAGTAACATTGATGTAAGTAGTAGGATCCTTATACGGTTTTTGTTCACCAAATACATACCTGAATTCCGCTTCACCATCCTGGCTGAATAAAATATTGTGCAGGCCCAATTCCTTAAATTCTTTTTTGATACCCCAGTAAAAAATCAAAGCCGACAGGGATTTTTCCTGTTCCAGTATTTTTGCGAGATAATATTTTTTATCAAGCAATTTACCATACACATGTTTTATATCCGCGTCGCTCACAATTATATCAGCGGCTATTTCGCCCTTATCGGTCATCACGCTTTTAGCAACATCGTTCTCCGTTTTTATTTGCAGCACGCGCGTGTTCATATTGTATTCAACACCAAGCCGTAAGCTTAATTGATAAAGGTGCATGGTAATGTCGTGCATGCCTCCCTTTGGTGCAAAGGCGCCAATATTATGTTCCAGGTGTGCAATAATGTTGATAATAGCGGGTGCCTGGTATGGATTGGAACCATTGTAAGTTGCAAAACGGTTGAAGAGCTGCACGGTTTTCGGGTTTTTAAAACGTGTACTGTTGAGCTCGTGCATGGTTTTGTTCATCTTTAATTTCCCGATGTTTAAAATGGCCTTTGCTGTTTTCAGGTTCAAGAAATTGGAAAGCCGGTGCAGCGATTGGTTCATGAAAATATCGCTGGTGAGTTCATAAGCGGTGGCGCTGTATTTTAACTGTTCGTAAACCGACGCTTTTGTTTCGCCTAACTTGCTTTGAACTTCTGCGGCAAATTTTTCTTTATCGGTGTAAGCGGTCAGGCGGGTACCATCTTCATAAAAATAATGGCAAATGGTATCAAGGCTCAGGTATTCAAACTTCAGGTCTTTAATACGGCTTATGTCGGTTAACTCCTCAATTAAATTTGGTAAGGTAAAAACAGAAGGGCCGGCATCAAAACGGTACTTGCCCAAATGCTTCACGGTTAATTTTCCGCCCACATAATCGTTGGCCTCTACCACGGTAACTTTATGTCCGGCAGCTCCAAGCCTCACAGCCGCAGCTAAACCTGCTACTCCTGAACCGATGATGACAATATGCTTTTGCATTAGTACTACTTAATTTCTTATTATGTCAGTTCGAGTGATTTTTGCCTGCCTCCTGCAAAAATTGTATCGAGAACTTTTTTAAAATACTCCCCCTCTCTCCCAATGAACCGGGACGAAGTGACAATGTGTTTCATTTATAAATATTCCGTAAGTTTAAACAATATTTTACAGTTTTTGTTTTTTCTTGAATGAGTTACAAAGTTACAATTATTGGTTCAGGTTTTTCGGGGCTTTCGGCTGCCTGTTATCTGGCTAAAGCCGGCTGCCAGGTTACAGTGCTCGAAAAACATGACAGAGTTGGTGGAAGGGCGCGAAAATTTGAAAAGGATGGTTTTACTTACGATATGGGCCCAAGCTGGTATTGGATGCCGGATATCTTTGAGAAATTTTTTGCCGATTTTGGAAAAAAACCTTCCGATTATTACCAGCTGGAAAGGTTATCGCCCTCGTACCGGGTTATTTATAAAGACGGGCCTTTGGATATACCAAGCAACATTCATGAGCTTTATGCCATGTTTGAGCGTATTGAAAAAGGCAGCGGCGATAAGCTGAAACAATTTTTAAAAGAAGCGGAATACAAATACAACATTGGCATGAACGACCTGGTGTACAAACCTGGTTTGTCGCTTACCGAATTTATGAACGCCCGTTTTTTCAAAGGCATTTTTAAATTGGATGTGTTTAATTCCATCGCCAACCATATCCGTAAGTCATTTAAAAACCCAAAGCTCATTCAGTTGTTGGAGTTCCCGGTTTTGTTCCTGGGAGCTTTGCCCGAAAACACCCCGGCTTTATATAGCCTGATGAATTATGCCGATATGGTAGGCGGCACCTGGTACCCAAAAGGGGGCATGGTGAGCGTGGTAAATGGCATGCACAAACTGGCCATTGAGCTGGGAGTAAAGTTTGAGTTTAATGTGGATGTGTCGAAAATAAAGGTACAGGAAGGGAAAGCGAAAGAATTGTCAGTTCGAGCGGAGTCGAGAACTGAAACGAGCGCGTATGCAAATTTTGATGCTTTAGTTTCCAGCGCTGATTACCATTTTACAGAACAAAAATTGTTGGATAAGGAATACAGGAACTATTCCGAAGCCTATTGGGAAAAACGTAAGCTCGCGCCTTCGAGCCTGATCTTTTACATTGGTGTCAATAAAAAACTTCCCAATTTATTACACCATACCCTCTTTTTTGACGAGGATTTTGCCAAACATTCGGCCGAGATCTATACCGATCCGAAGTGGCCTACCAATCCGCTCATTTATTTGAGCTGTACTTCGCACACCGATAAACAGGTGGCGCCCGAAGGCTGTGAAAATTTAATGGTGCTCATTCCGGTTGCACCCGGCTTAACCGACGATCAAAAAACAAATGACCGGTATTTTGACATGGTGATTGCACGCATCGAGAAACAAATTGGTGTAGCTTTTAAAGATAATATTGTGTTGCGCCGCGATTTTGCGACCAGCGATTTTATAAAGGATTATAATTCTTTTAAAGGAAATGCCTATGGTCTGGCAAATACCCTTGACCAAACAGCCATATTAAAGCCAAAAATTATTAATAAAAAGGTCAAAAATTTATTTTATACCGGTCAGTTAACAGTACCGGGACCCGGTGTACCGCCTTGCCTCATCTCCGGAAAACTGGTGGCAGAGCAGGTTTTAAGAAATTTAAAATAAACAGGATGCATTTGAACAAAACGCTTTTTTGCGTGTTATGCATTAAGGCGGCTAATAACAGATGAAAATTGTAGTAATTGGTGCAATTTTTTTTTATTATCTTTAGCGTGCCCTGATTCAAGATGAAGCATTTATTTGATAATGTCAGCCTTAAGACCAGTAAAATGGTCACCAACAGTTATAGTACCTCTTTTTCACTAGGTATCAGGTTCCTGCATAAGCAATTTCAAAACCCCATTTATGGTATTTATGGCTTTGTACGCTTTGCCGACGAGATCGTTGATACGTTTCATGACTTTGACAAGAAACAATTGCTCGATGAGTTCCGGTTGGAAACTTACCGGGCTATTGAACGGGGCATTAGCCTTAACCCTGTTTTAAACAGCTTTCAGCAGGTTGTGAATGACTATAAGATTGACCTAAAACTCATTGATACGTTTTTGAAGAGCATGGAAATGGACCTTGACAAAAAAACGTATGATGCTGATGGGTATAAGGATTATATTTTGGGCAGTGCCGAAGTGGTTGGCTTAATGTGCCTGCGCGTGTTTGTAAAAGGCAACCAAAAAATGTACGATGATCTTACCCCTTATGCCATGGCTTTGGGATCAGCTTTTCAAAAAATTAATTTCCTGCGCGACCTTCATGCCGATTACCTGGGAATGGGACGTGTGTATTTTCCAAATGTGGAGCTCACAAAACTGGACCCGGAAACAAAATCGTCACTGGAAGCCGATATCGAAATTGATTTTAATAAAGGACTGGAAGGAATAAAATTATTGCCAAAAGACTCCCGTTTTGGCGTATACGTAGCCTACATCTATTACCGCAAACTATTCAATAAAATAAAATCCCTGCATCCCGAACATATCCTGGAAGAGCGCATCCGCATTCCTAACTCCCAGAAAATGGCATTATTTGCCAGTTCTTATGTTCGTCATAGTCTTAATTTACTCTAGTCCTTTTTTGCATGACCAAAGAGTTTGTGATACTGGTTGACGAAAATGACAATGAAATTGGCGTGATGGAAAAACTCCAGGCGCATGAGGAAGGCAAGCTGCACCGTGCTTTTTCGGTATTTGTGTTTAATGACAAGGAAGAGCTTCTGTTGCAACAGCGCGCTTTATCAAAATACCACAGCCCGGGTTTATGGACCAATACCTGCTGCTCGCACCCGCGCCCGAATGAAACCATCAGGGATGCGGCCAACAGGCGCTTGTTCGAAGAAATGGGCATTAGTTGCGAGCTGAGCATTAAAACCAATTTTACCTACAAGGCTGTGTTTGATAATGGCTTAACCGAACATGAGTTCGACTATGTGTTAATTGGTCATGCCAACCAAAATCCTGTTCTTAATAAAGAGGAAGCTGAAAATTATAAATGGGAATCCATTCCCGACATCAAAAAAGACATGGTGCTAAACCCCGGGAATTACACCGCGTGGTTTAAGATCGCTTTGGATAAAGTGTTTTAATCCTCTATCACTTCAATATCGTCTGTTTTCTCGTCGTTGTTTTTAGGGTTCCCTTTTCCTTCGCCATTTTTATGCATGGTAATCGTATAAACCTGTTTATTGGTGGTGAGGTAATATTCGGCAAACACATTGTCAATGCTTATCTCGTCGCTTAGTTGCTTGTCGCCCTCCGGGTTCTTCACATCAAAAAGAACCGGGATATTCACTTCTTTTTTTTCTGCCTTGTAATAGTGCGCATTCATTCTTTTATTGATATAAACCACTCCCTTGGCATCTTTTGCCTTGATGTTATTTAAGAAGAACCCCAAAAAATTTGAACCGTTGTAATGAACGCCTATCCTGGCTGTTAATTCTCCATTTGATGCCCTGTAGCCAAATGATTTTATATACACATCAAGCGGGCCCATTACTTTATGCGGAACATTTTTTTCTTTCTGGCTGCGTATAAATTCTTCGTTAAGCTTGAAGGCGCCGAAATTGTAAAAATTGATCGGGCTTCCCGATGTTTGTATATCGGCAATAAGCAATTCAAGTTTTGCCTCTTTAAAATTGGCACCTTGAAACCTGATCCTGAATTTTTCTGTTCCTTTTGGTGGAATAACAAACAAGCCTTTGTTGGTCAGGGCATACGTCTTTCCGTTTGAGATCTTAAGCTGAATATTGGAGGGATTAATGACTTTAAAACTATCGGTAAAATTGGTAAGGAGAAGGTGCGCCTTAAAGAGGTCTTCGCCATAGGCCATCCCCACTTTAAGTTCGCAGCGCATATGGTCAATTTCCATAATGGTGTCGGAATAAAAAAAGTGCAAATCCTTTTGCGAAAATGCCATATTGAACGCTAAAAATAAAACGAGAGAGAGGACTTTTTTCATAGCAGTTTAAATTGTTTTAATTAGATTTGTGTATATGAAAGCAAAGATATTATCTTTTTTTATTTTTTCAGCACTGTTCGCAAAAGCCCAGTACTATGATTGGGATAAAACTGAAAAGCTCAGCGATTCTGTTTTTACCAATGCAAAAAAATTCTATTCAAATTACTATAAAGACAACATATACGTTGGTGACGCTGCCGGCGCTAAAGCAAATAGTGCTTCCACTTACTTTTATACCGATTATGTATCGGGAGAATTCTACCCCTCGTTCATGGGCTATGAAAGCTATGTGCGAGATATTTTAAGAAAGGTCATCCCGGATGAAAAACTGGTGAATAACATTAAAATATATTTTAACAGGGATTATAACTTTAATGCCTACATGGATGCGCTGGGTGTGCTTAGAATAAACACCGGCCTGTTTTGTTACGTAAATACCGAAGCCGAACTGGCTGCTATTTTGGCCCATGAGGCGTCCCATTTTTATAACAAGGATGGATTGGATAAAAGAGGTCATATATTTCTCAGCCAGTTTGGACTGCCCCTGGATTTTTCTCATTTAAAAACACAGGAATCGGCCGCCGATTTCCTGGCCATAAAATACCTGAAAGAGTCGCCTTATTCATTAAAAGGAATGGCCGAAACCTTTAAAACCTTTAAGCGCTTTGAGATCAAAAGAAGGCTAGTCAATAAAGATGCCTTTATCATGCGAATTACCCATCCCGATCCGGGCGAAAGGTTAAAACAGGTAAAGCTAATGGCCAAAGATTCGGTGCATTACAATAAAAAGAATTTTGTGGTGGACTCTGTGAAATTTGTACAGCTAAAAACGGCCGCCCGTGTGGAATCGTTTAAGCAAATGAGAAGTTATGGCGATTACCGGGATTTAATAGAGTTATCGTTTACACATTACCTCTATCATCCTGACGACCAACAAAACCTTTCCGTTCTTTTGGAAAGCCTGAAATGGTATTTGATTAAATTTCCCAAAGCAGGACCCGAGCAATTCATTATTTCCTTTTATAAGGGCAGTGGTGCCGAAGAAAGCGAGAACTACAAGTTTGTGGATAGTGATTCGACCAGCATTTTAAAATACCTGAACAAAGGCTTATTGCATTTGCAAAGCACCAACCTGGCAAAGCTTCCTAAAAATGATTTGTTGGATACCGTCCATGTTAAGTTCAGAAGCAATACACAAGCGCTTAATTATTTCAGCCAAAAAGCAAAAGAGCTGAATTGTGAACCCTGCCGTTTAACAGAGCTTCATGCAGATGATGGAAAACTGGCTTACAAAGCAGGATACCCGTTTAAAGATGCGGTGTATGATTATTCCAGTTATCTTGAAGATAAAAATGCAGGTACTACCTATTCGGAGAATATATTTGTGGTGGATATTCCTTCTTTATACATTTGGGAGTATGTCAGGGATCACCCGCTCGATAGTTTGAAACAGTGGATGTACACAATGGCCGCTGAGTTTAAACAGCAATCGGGATTAAGTAATATTCATTTTGTACTGGATATGTCTTTAAAGGATCAGAACGCTATTCGCGAGCTCAACAGACTTGCCGATGGAGATGCAACCCCGGGTTATTATTACAATTGCATACTTGGCGGGGCCACCAATTTTGGCTCGGGTGGCAGGTTAGCCACAAAGCCTGTTATGAAAAACATACAAACCTTTGATCTGGGTTCAACATATCCCGAAGGCTATTCATTTTTTGCGGAACATAAGGCCAAAAACCTATACATCGTTCAGATGGATTATGTAAAGATCGATCCGAGGGATTATCCTGCCATGACCGGGCCAATTAAAACATGCAGGGCATGGCGCTTTAAAAAAGTAGCCGGCGCCGGAAGCGACAAGCAGGTTTATGAGCATAACGTTGCGCAAACCATTAAAACTCCCGCTGAGGCTGTTAAGGAATGTGCCAGTGCCTTTAAGTTTTTTGTGTCAGGCAACAAATAGCTAGTCCTCGGAATCTTCCTTTTCTTTTTCCTTTTTTTCTTTTGGTTCGTCGTCGTCCTGTATTCCGTTTTTGTAAACATGAAACTCAAACGGTTTGTTGTTCGATGATAAAGTATATTCTGTAAATACATTTTCAAAACTTACCTTGTCGCAATACTCGCCAACAAAATTTGGTTGCGGGTTCTCAAATTCCAGCAATACATTATAAGAAGCTCTTTCCTTTGGATAAAAAACATACTTTGATTTAGGCCATGAATTAGGATATGCTCTTTTATCTGCTGTTAACAACATGGCTTTTTGTCCGTGTATACCCAATAGTTTATCGCCGGTATAACTTAGTTTAAAGTATGCTCTCGTAGTCCCACCAGCAGCGCCGCCGCATTTAATGGATGTGATTTCCAAAGGGCCTGATTTTGTGGTGTAAATGCCTTCTCTATGCAAATTAAAAAGTCCTATGGAAGGAATGGGTATTGGTTCGGTGCCGGTGTAAATTTGTTTTACCATCAACCTGATATCGTATAGCTTAAAGTTTTTTCCCTCTGCCATCAATCCAAATTTTCTATGACTATGTGGTGCAACAACCAATGGCGGTTTTTTATTTATCACTATCGCGGCACTGTCACAATTCATAATAGTAATATCATCGGAATGCAGTATTTTAAACTGATCGGTTTGGTTGGTTAAAATGAGTGTTGTTTTAACTTTATCTCTAAACGCATACGTTTCTGTTACTTTAAATTTTAAGCCATCCACCTCAAAAACAGTGTCGCTGTACAATACGGTTGATCGTTGCGACAACGCGGTAACCAGGCCGGCAACACCTACGCTACCTTGCGCCAATGCAGCTAATGAAAAAATGGTTAAGGATATCGAAAATAAAATGTTTTTTTTCATAAGAAACGGGGGTTTTCAAAAATAGGATAAAAACCTTTATAAGATGCCTTTCTCCATCAATTTGCAATCGCCATCTGATAAATCCCACAACTAAAATAATTTTCAACTTATTGATAGTCAGTAAATTAAATATTTTAATATTCAATTAAATTCCTTATTTTTGCACCCTTCAATTAATAAAAACATATGAACGATTTAGTAATTTACATGATCCCGCTATTGGGGATCCTTGGTTTAGTGGTAATGGCAATCAAATCGGCTTGGGTTAGCAAGCAGGATGCCGGAGATAATAATATGAAAGAACTGGCCGGCTATATAGCCGACGGTGCCATGGCCTTTTTAAAGGCCGAATGGAGAATACTGAGCTTTTTTGTGATCGTAGCCGCGGCTTTACTGGCCTATTCAGGTACCATTCATGAAGTAAACGGAAAAGAGATCCACTCGAGCTGGATTATTTGCATTGCTTTTATCATTGGTGCCGTGTTCTCGGCTACCGCAGGATATATAGGTATGAAAGTAGCTACCAAAGCTAACGTTCGTACCACACAGGCAGCCCGTACAAGCTTAAAGCAAGCTTTAAAAGTATCGTTTACAGGTGGTACTGTAATGGGCTTGGGTGTTGCCGGTTTAGCGGTATTAGGTTTAGGTGGTTTATTTATTGCTTTTTTAGGAATGTTTGCTCATTTGGAGAGCCACCAGGTAAGCACTGCCATTGAGGTGTTAACCGGTTTCTCATTAGGTGCCGAATCAATTGCTTTATTTGCCCGTGTAGGTGGTGGTATTTATACCAAAGCGGCCGATGTAGGCGCTGACTTAGTCGGTAAAGTAGAAGCGGGCATTCCTGAGGATGACGTTCGTAACCCCGCTACTATTGCCGATAACGTAGGTGATAACGTAGGTGACGTTGCCGGTATGGGCGCCGATTTATTTGGTTCGTACGTTGCAACTATTTTAGCAACCATGGTGTTGGGCCAGGAAGTTATTGTTAAAGATAATTTCAGCGGTATGTCACCAATCTTATTACCAATGGTAATTTGTGGTTTAGGTATTGTATTCTCTATTGTAGGTACATGGTTTGTAACCATTAAAGATGAAAAATCGAATGTGCAGAATGCCTTGAATATGGGTAACTGGGCATCGATGATCTTAACCGTTATCGCTTCTTATTTTATTGTGAACTGGATGTTGCCTGCCGGCGATATTGTGTTACGTGGTGTAACTTTCACTAAAATGGGTGTGTTCATGGCCATTTTAGTTGGTACGGTTGTAGGCGCTATTATGAGTATTGTAACCGAATATTTTACCGCAATGGGTAAAAAACCGGTATTATCTATCATTCAACAATCTTCTACAGGCCATGCTACCAATATTATTGGTGGTTTATCGGTAGGGATGAAGTCAACCGTTATTCCTATTATTACTTTAGCGGCAGGTATTATGGGTTCATATTACTTCGCTGGTTTATACGGTGTGGCTATTGCAGCCGCGGGTATGATGGCTACTACTGCTATGCAGTTAGCCATTGATGCTTTCGGACCAATTGCTGACAACGCGGGTGGTATTGCCGAAATGAGCCAGTTACCTCCTGAAGTGCGTGAGCGTACCGATAACCTGGACGCGGTTGGTAATACAACAGCAGCTACCGGAAAAGGTTTTGCCATCGCTTCTGCCGCTTTAACGTCTTTAGCATTATTTGCCGCTTTCGTGGGTATTGCAATGCCTGATAACCAACACATTGATATTTACCAGGCGCCTGTATTAGCAGGTTTGTTTATTGGTGGTATGATCCCTTTCATTTTCTCGGCATTATGCATCCAGGCAGTTGGTAAAGCAGCCATGGACATGGTACAGGAAGTACGTCGCCAGTTCCGCGAAATTCCGGGAATTATGGAATACAAAGCGAAACCGGAGTACGAAAAATGTGTGGCTATCTCCACACAGGCTTCTATCCGCGAAATGATGATGCCGGGCGCTATTGCCTTAATTACTCCGGTAATTGTAGGTTTTGTTTTCGGCCCTGAAGTATTGGGTGGTTTACTGGCCGGTGTTACCGTATCGGGTGTGTTAATGGGAATTTTCCAAAGCAACGCCGGTGGTGCATGGGACAACGCTAAAAAATCATTTGAAAAAGGTGTATTGATTAACGGTGAAATGTTCTACAAAAAATCGGAACCACACAAAGCATCAGTGACTGGTGATACAGTAGGTGATCCATTCAAAGATACATCTGGTCCGTCAATGAACATTTTAATTAAATTAATGTCTATCGTTTCATTGGTAATTGCTCCTTACATTGCGGGTATTGGTACTACAAAAGGCCACGCCGAAATGGTAACCAAAGAAGTAGTGAAACTGAACATCGATGGAAAAGAATACACCTTCAATTCAAAAGCACAAGCTGATAGCATGTTAGCGGCTAATGTAAAAGAGGTGAGCGAATTAAAAGGTATGTATAAAGTGGATGGCGCTCACTCTGCCGTTGACTTCAGCATCCGTCACATTGTAACCAACACCAAAGGTTCGGCTTTAATTGACAGCGGTTGGGTAAATTTAGAGAACGCAGGTTCTAAGATCTTTATCCAGATCGATGCAAAAACGTTGAATACTCAAAACAAAATGCGTGATGAGCATTTAGCGGGTCCTGATTTCTTTGACGTGGCTAAATACCCACACATTACCTTTGAAGCGGCTGAGGTTGTAAAAGATACGACAGCAGGTGAGTTCGCTTACCTTGCAAAAGGTAAATTAACCATTAAAGATAAAACCGTTGAAACGACTATCCCTTTCAACTACATGGGTATGGAAGCCAAAGACATGGGTGATTGGGGTAAATTTAACGTAGGTGGTTTTGAAGGTAAAGCCGTCATTGACCGTACCAAATTTGGTATTGGCGGTGCCGGTGGTTTAGGTGAGAACGTCACTATCAACATTACTTTAGAGGTAATGCAGCCTATTGCGAAATAATTGTCACGCTGAGCGAAGTCGAAGCGCACTATAAAATGAAAGCCCGTTCCGAATTATCGGAACGGGCTTTTTTGTGGAATAATTACTATTTTTATATCACTTTGATTCAATTCAACTAATTTTTTGAATAATAAAAAAGAATGTATAAGTCTATAGTTTAAAAATGGTAAGAAATTATAATATAGGAAATTTCTTGAAAATTCATCATGTTCAAAAAGCCTTTGATCTGATAAACCTTCAAATTGAGAACGATAAGTTTTCTTTTAAGACTTTAGAATTTGAAATATATAGAAATGATGGAAGTGCGTTAAATTTTAAGTGTGCAGATTTTTATCAAAATTTGTTAGAAAAAGATACTTTCTATAATGAAAATAACGTCTTCTATAATATTGAGTATTTAATTCCAAAAGAAGTTTATGGAGTTAGAAGATTCAACTTCCTCTCTTTTGAAATGCTAGTACTATATTATTCACTTGGTTTCTATATATATGAGCTAATTAAAGAGTCATATGAAACGATAGAGCTGAAAAAAGAAAATAGGAAAAACATATCAACATATTATGGGGGTAAACTAGACTTCAAAGCACCAAAAAAGACTTCTTTGTATTATCAAAATGATTATATAGATTTTAATAATAAAGTAAATAATCAGATTGAAACAATATTGAATAAAAAAAAGAAAGCTGTTGTAATAAAACTTGATATTCAAGATTATTTTAAGTCTATTGATTTAGAAATTCTCCTAGAAATCATTCAAGAGTATGCAGTTCCTTCTAATTCAAAGAAACAGCATTTTGATAGTTCAACCATTGAAGAAATTAAAAATTTATTACTATTTGTAAATAAGTCTTTAAAAGGGGTTCCTTTGTTTTCTCAAAATATACTCTCTAACTTTTTAAGTTATTTGTACCTTTTTGAACTTGATAATTTCATTCAAAATCTAAAAATATCAAAGCAAGAAGATTTTATATATTGTAGATATGTGGATGATTTTTACCTAGTTTATAAAAAAAATAGAAGTATAAAGAATGATGTTATAGGGGATGAAATATTTGATATTACAACTAGTATTTCTGAGTTTCTTCATGAAAAACTTAATCTTAAGATTAATGAACTTAAAACTCAAACTATAATAATTGAGGATGAAACGGACTTTGAAAAATTTGTCAAAAAGGAAAAAGTAATTAGTATCCCGCAAAGTTTAAAGAAAAAGACCAAACCCCAAGATAAGTTAGAAGAGATTAAAGAGATTGTCGAAAAACTTAAACGAGAATATAACCAAAGCGGAAAAATTTCAATTACGGCTGAAGACAGTAACAAACTTAAAGAGATTTTCTCAACAGCATTAAAGCAATATCTTGCTACTAAAGATGCCAAAGTAGCTATTGATAAAATGTTTTTAAATTGGAATCCACTACTTACTCTTTCAAATTCTCAAGCATTAATTTATTTGCTTAAACATTCTACTCAGAATAAACTTCTAAAAAATTTCTTACTAGATAATGAATTTAAACTCGGTAATACACAATACTTATTTCTTTTAGAAAAATATTTACTTTCTAATGCGGCTGATACTAAATTTAATGAGAGAATACTAAATAGTAAAGAGTCTAATAACTATTTAAATCTTATTAAAAGAATGTTGAATAGGGATACGTTGTTGAAAGAAAGTCAGGATATTTTGATTGATATAAAGCTCTTGTCAGAAAACGATACGTTAATGCAACAGATAAAGATGTTAACATTGGCTGAGTTGGAAGGGAAATATAATGTTGCATTTAATCATTTATTGAATATTTACCACTATTATTGTTTTTCAAATGATGCCTCCGCTATAGAACTAAAAAAATATAATCAAAATAATGTTACTGATTTCCTTGATAAATTAGGAATATCCATTAAGTATATAAACTTCTCAATTCAATTTTTTGATCGGCGAAATAAAAACAACATTTCTCATCCCGGTGAAGAACTAATGGAAAGTTGGGTTGTTAACAAAGATGAATATTTTAGATATAAAATGAAATTAAATGAGTTGCTCACGAAAATTGAAGATTCGCTTTAATAGTATTAAAATGTAATAACTTAAGAACGTTTTGCGTCTTAAAGATAAACCCCTTATATTAGGTATGTACTTTTGCCAAATCCCTATGAAAAAAACCTTTGCTTTCCTTTTCCTGTTCTTCGGAACCTGTTTATCTGTTTATTCCCAGGCTA
>JBEHXV010000045.1:0-28674 GCA_048498515.1 Bacteroidota bacterium
TCCTCTCGAATTCTTGGGGAGCCAAAGAAGGGGAAAAAAAAAAAAGGGCGGTATACCGCCCTTTTTTTTTAATTCATTTATTGTATTTTTAGCTGCATACATTCTCACCAATTACTTTATAACTATAGGAAACTATATTTATAATGGGATTGATGGAAATTTTTACTGTTTAGCTTAGATTCATTACGTGGAGAAACAATCGCAAAATACCCAGGAAGAAAAAAAGGCTTTGCTGCCTTCCATTAACCTTCCAAAAGGTGGCGGCGCCATAAATGGCATTGGTGAAAAATTTTCTGTTAATGCCCTTACAGGCACAGGTTCAGCTTCTATTCCTGTTCCTGTATCTCCGGGAAGAAATGGCTTTGCACCACAATTGGTGTTAGCTTACGATTCAGGTGCCGGAAATTCCGCTTTCGGTTTAGGCTGGAACTTATCGTTGCCCTCAATTCAGCGAAAAACATCAAAAGGATTACCCCAGTACAATGATGCGGAAGGATCGGATACATTCTTATTATCCGGTGCCGAAGATTTAGTGCCAACGTTGTATGAAAAAACACCAGGTAACTGGGTACCAAAAACCAAACCTGAGGGGGATCATATTATTTATTATTATCGCCCGCGTACGGAAGGATTGTTTGCGCTCATTGAAAAATGGGTTCATAATGAGTCGAAAGAAATACATTGGAAGACAACAAGTAAAGAGAATGTTACCAGTTTTTACGGACGATCCAAGAGCAGTAAAATTTACGATTCGCAAAACCCTCACAACGTTTTTGAGTGGTTGTTGGAAGAAAGCCGTGATAATCATGGAAACATCATTGTTTATAATTATAAGCAGGAAAATGAAGAAGGCATTGATGCTTCAAAGCCATCTGAACAAAACCGTTTAAAAAATAAAACCGCGTTTAATCATAAATACATTAAAAACATTCAGTACGGAAATAAACAAGCTAATGTAGCCGGCGACTGGTTTTTTCAGGTAGTATTTGATTATGGCGAGCATTCTGCAGAAGTGCCAACGCTTATTGAAGAAAAAAAATGGAGTGTGAGGCAGGATGCGTTTTCAAATTTTACTGCCGGATTTGAAATTCGGAACTATCGCTTATGCAGTCGCATTTTAATTTTCCATCAGTTTGAAGAATTAGGTGCTTTACCTGTCCTTGTAAAATCAACCGATCTGACTTATAAAGCATCTCCTCATCTCACGCAATTAATTAAAGTCAGGCAAACCGGTTATATTAAAAATGGCAATGCCTATGTTTCGAAATCAACGCCGCCGGTTGAATACATTTATTCGGAAGCTGTTATAGGTAATACCATACAAACGATCTCTTCCCAAAACCTGGAAAATTTACCAATAGGAGTTGATGGCATGCAATACTATTGGGTAGATTTGGAAGGCGAGGGAATAGAGGGTATTTTAACCGAGCAGGGTGGCGCCTGGTTTTACAAATCCAATTTAGGAGATGGGAATTTTTCTTCAACAAAAGTAATAAGCTCACAACCTTCGCTGATTGGGAATGGCAGGCCCCAATTGCAGGACATGGATGGCAATGGCGAAAAAGAATTGACCATATTCACTAATCAAACTTCCGGATTTTATAATTACACCGATGGAAACTGGCAAAATTATCAAGCCTTTGAGCAAATGCCAAATCTTAACTGGCAGGACCCTAATCTTAAATTTTTAGATTTAAACGGTGATGGCTTTGCGGACATATTAATAACAGAAGAAGATGTTTTACGGTGGTTTCCATCAAAGGTCAAACAAGGTTACGAAGCCTCTAAAACTGTTTTCAAAACCAGGGATGAAGAAGAAGGGCCGGCTTTAATTTTTGCGGATGCTGACCAGTCCATTTATTTGGCAGATATGTCGGGCGATGGATTAACGGATATTTTACGGATTCGAAACAAAGCTATTTGTTATTGGCCTAATTTGGGTTATGGAAAGTTTGGCGCAAAAATAGTGATGGACAATGCGCCTGTTATGGATAGCCCTGAGCAGTTTCATCAAAAAAATATTCGGTTAACAGATGTAGATGGTTCAGGAACAACCGATATTATTTATCTTTCAAACCAGGGAGTAAAAATTTGGTTCAATCATGCCGGAAATTCCTGGAGCGATGAAACGGTGATGCCTGTTTTTCCAGCTACCAATAACATTACCGATGTGCAGGTAGCCGATCTGTTAGGAAAAGGCACGCCTTGTTTGGTATGGTCGTCGCCTTTGCCAAACGATAATGGAAGCCAATTGCGCTACGTGGATTTAATGACTGAAGGCAAACCTTATTTGCTAAATAAGGTCATTAATAACATGGGAGCCGAAAGCCGCATACATTACGCACCCTCTACAAAATTTTATCTGGAGGATAAGAAGAATGGGAAGCCATGGATCACAAAATTGCACTTTCCTGTTTATGTAGTGGCTAAAACAGAAACGCTCGACTTAATATCCAATTCAAAATTGGCAGTTACCTACAAATACCACCATGGTTATTACGATGGTGAAGAAAGGGAGTTCCGTGGTTTTGGAATGGTGGAACAGTTAGATGAAGAAGTGTTTGACGAAAACTCCTTAAACGCAGAAGAGAACATTCATTTTGTACCCCCAATTCATACTAAAACCTGGTTTCATACGGGGGCGTACGTAAAAGGAGGAATTATTTCCACCCAATACAAAAAAGAATATTACAGCGAAGATACAGAGGCGTATGCATTACCCGACACAGTGATTGAAAATGCGGAAAATTTCACATATACCGCAAAAAGGGAGGCTTGCCGTGCTTTAAGAGGCCAGGTATTACGAACAGAGGTTTACGCATTAGACAAAACTGATAAAGAGATACATCCTTACAGTGTAAGCGAAATGAATTTTGCTGTTCGCCAGTTACAGGCACATCATCAAAATAAATTTGCGGTTTATTTAGTGCATCCCAACGAAAGTATTTCGTTTGCTTACGAAAGAGATCATAAAGACCCCCGTATATCGCATTCCATAACAGTTGATGTGGATAATTACGGGATCGCAACGCAAAGTGCCCAGGTGGTTTATCCGAGAAGGGATGGGCAGCCCAACACATACCCCGAACAGCAACAGTTGCACATGGTGTTACAGGAAACAGCGGTAATTCATAAAGCAGGTGAAGGTGATTATTATGTATTGGGAATACCTGTTGAACAAAAGGCTTTTGAGGTAACTGGCATTGTTCCAAACCAGGTCTATTTTATTGCCGAAGAATTGCGCAAAAAATTAGCTGCTGTACAGGAGATTAATTACAGCGATACGGTTAATTTGCAAAAAAGCCAAAAACGGGTTTTAAGCTGGAGCAAAAGTTTTTTCTGGAATGCAAATCAAACGGAAGCATTAGGGTTTAAAGAAATTACCTGGCCTGTACTTCCGCATCATGGTGAAACAACTGTTTTTACAGAAGCTTTAATAGAGGAAGTTTACAAAGGAGATTTAACACTAAACGACCTTGAAGAAAAAGGCAAGTACCTTTTAAAAGACGGTTATTGGTGGGCGCCATCGCCTGTGCAATTTTTTTACGGAGCAGCGCAATTTCATTTGCCGTATAAAACCATGGATGCCTGGAGTGTTACGAGCGAAATAGGATACGATCACTATTATTTTATTCCTACTTCTTCTATTGATGCTTTAGATAATAAAACAGTTGCCACTATTGATTACAGAACCCTTTCTCCGGAAAAAGTAATTGATGTACAGGGCAATACTACCGCAGCCATTACCGATGCATTAGGTATGGTAATAGCCACCACTGCTTATGGCAGGGAAGAGGTGGAAGATGAAAACGGAACTATAAGGGTTGTTGATAAAGGTGATGCTAAAATGGAAGACTACGTTGTACGTTTTCCGGAAACCTTGAATCCTTTAGAGGCTATTGTGTCACAACCCGGGCTGTATTTGCAAAATGCAGCTACTTATTTTTATTACGATATGGAGGCGTTTTACACACGTCAACAACCGCCACAGTTTATTGGCCTTACCCGCCAGATCCATGTAAGCGAATTACAACAAAATGAGACTTCGCTCATACACATTGCCCTGGGTTACTCCGATGGATTTGGCAGGAGCCTGCAACAAAAAATAAAAGTAGAGTCAGGTCTGGCTTATATAAGTGATAATAAGGGAGGTTTAGTAGTAGATTCTCTCACACACTTACCGAAAAAGGAAAACACAGAGGACCGTTGGCTCTCATCGGGCAGAACGGTTTATAACAATAAGCAAAAACCGTATAAACAATATGAACCTTTTTATATTTCGGGTTATGCTTATGAAAAAGAAAACGACTTAACCAGGATTGGCTTAACACCTGTCATTCATTACGATCCTTTGATGCGGGTTGTAAAGACCGATACACCAAAAGGCTTTTTTAGCAAAGTAGAATTTACATCCTGGGAGATTAAAACCTATGATTTGAATGATACTGTAAAAGATTCAGCGTTTTGGGAAATAAACAAAAACAATCCCGAAGAAAAAGTTGCCCTGGAAAAGGCCAAAGCCCATTTCAACACACCTGCCCTTACTATTTTAGACAGCCTTGGCAGAGCCTTTATAAATGTAGGGGTTAAAACAGACATTGACACTCCTGGAACCAGGCAGTTCATAACTTATACTACCTTTAACATTAACGGTAAACCATTAACCCAAACCGACCCACGCCAATATGAACTTAATAAAACAAGGGATAAAGCCCTGCATAATTTTGTTTATACCTATGATATGGCTGGTAATGTTATCCATACCAATAGCATTGATGCCGGCGAAAGCCGCGTTTTTGCAAACAGCATAGGGAACCCTTTATATACCTGGACGAACCGTGGATTTAAAAATTGGATAGAATATGATGCTGTACACCGCCCCGTAGCTACCTGGTGCCAGGGGGGCGATGAGCAAGGCGTTTTAAATGAAGCTACCCTGCTCGAAAAAATGATTTACGGCACAAAAGACTCAGGCTTAAATAAAAATTTACAAGTATTGCAGCATTACGACCAAACTGGTTTGGTGCAATTAGAACGCGTCAGTTTTAAAGGTGAAGCGCTTAAAACATTTAAACAATTTTGCAAAAAATACCAGGCTGTTGTTAATTGGTATAAAACGGAAGACAGCGTTTTACTGGAAGAAAAATTTAACAGCAGTTCTTCTTACGACGCCCTGGGCAGATTGATAGAAAGCCGGGCACCGGATGGAAGCATCTCAAAACCCGTATTTAATTTTTCGGGACAGCTGAAAAAAGTACAGCTAAAACAAACAAGTGATGCGAATTTTAAAGATTATGTCGTAGATATCCAATACAACGAAAAAGGACAACGCGAAAGCATCCAATATGGGAATAACACGCTCACCAAATATGTTTACGATGAAAAAAACTACGCTTTAAAAAACCTGCGAACAACGCGTACTTACCTTAAAAAACAAGCGCCGGGTAATACCAATGAACCGCCCAGTTTAGTAACCGAGACAGTCCAGGATTTATACTACAGGTACGACCCTGTTGGAAATATAACAGAGGTAAGTGATACCTCTCAAAAAACTGTTTTTTACAACAACGAACAGGTTGATGCGGTTAACACTTATACCTACGATGCCTTTTACCAATTGTTAAACGCAAGTGGCAGGGAACACAGCGGACAAAATAATTTATACTCCCAGTTTAATGAGTTTTTACCTGCACCACCGCATACAAACGATGCGCAGGCCATGCGTAATTACACACAACAATTTGATTACGATGATGCCGGTAATAAGCTGTATGTAATACACAAAGCGGATTCTAATAATTGGAACCGTTATTTTACGTATGATGAACTGAGCAACCGTTTGCAAAAAACAGAAGTTAGTCAGCTAACAGAGCTGTATGATTACGATGCCAATGGCAACATGCAGAACCTGTCATCCTTAACTAAGATACAATGGAATTACAAGAATGAATTGGCATACATTGAGAAGGGAACTACAAAAGCCTGGTACAATTACGATAGCAGCGGACAGCGTTGCCGCAAAGTGGTACAGGAAGGTACAAAAACCAAGGTACGCTATTATATAGGTGGCTACGAAGTTTACCGCGAATACTTTGGTAATGAACTAACAAATACGCCTGAATCGGAGCGTCAAAGCCTGCACATAAGCGATGATAACAGACGCATTGCTTTGATTGAAACAAAAACCATTGAAGGAACCATAGAACTAAACGCAGCCGAAGGACTGATACGCTACCAATACAGTAACCATCTTGATTCTGCGTCTTTGGAGTTAGATCACAGCGCCCAACTAATCAGTTATGAAGAATATTACCCTTATGGCAATACCAGCTACCAGGCAGTGGATAGCACACGCGAAGTCCCTGCCAAACGCTATCGCTACACCGGTATGGAACGGGATGAGGAGAGTGGACTGAACTACCATACCGCCCGTTATTATGCGCCATGGTTGGGCCGTTGGCTTTGCCCTGACCCGGCAGGAACAGTAGATGGATTGAATGTGTATTTGTATTGTAGAGGGAATCCAATAATATTTTTAGATGCAAGTGGAGAAGCCTCTTTTAGAATAACGGAAATAAGTACATTGGCAGGCGATTCTAAAAGGACTCATTTGCAGATAGAAAGAGGCGCGAAGGAAAGTGCTGAGGAGGTTAAAAGTTCATTAAGAGAATATTTAAATAAACTCGGACAATCAACTGGACTAGACTTCAATTTAACAGATGAAAATTGGGCTTATATTAATTCGGAAATAGATCTTGGTTATTCAGGGCTAATAGATGTAGAAGATATAAGCCAATTTGATAATTTGATCGGTCGATTTTTGGTCAAAAAATATGAGGAAGACAAGAGCTGGAAAACCAGAGGAACTGATACATTTAGTTGTTCACCAACAATACATGATAGAGTGACAATAGCTCTAAGAGAAATATTTGGTGAGGACTCAGAGGAGTATATTAAGTATACTTCGAAACTTGGGTTTGCTATGACAAATGCAGACCTTAGTCCACAGGTGTTTGATAAAGGCTCACACAAAAGTTTTTACGACCTGAATAAGCCAATTTATGATAAGGAAAATGTAATTACGCGAGAACTCGGAAATTTGACTTTGGTTGGGGCTTTGGTGTATGCTGGAATTATTGACGGTGAGCCACTAACTAAGCTAAAATACCTTGAAGACTATGAAAAAATTAAGCCAGGAGCACTGACTGGTCTGGGTGAACATACAACCATTTTTATTGGAATAAAATATAAGAAGGATGGAACGCCGAATTATGTAGAGTTATGGGATCAACATGGAGAAACTAGAATTTCTTTTGACAAAAGCAAAGACAGGTACATACTCAGAAAGAGGACTCAATATAAAAAAGATGGTAAGTGGCAAGAAAATCATTGGTGGGTAAACTTCAATAAAGCAGGCAACTTTAGGTAAGAGAACATTTGGACTTATCTGCTCAGCGGTATTTGTTTTAATATCGTAAAATAAAAAAAACTAAAGCAATATATAAAACTCTAACATAATGAAAAATAAAACCTACAACATCCAGGGAAGGGTAATAAACCTTACAACCGAAAAAGCTATACCGGATCATAGAGTAGAGGCCTGGGATAAGGATTTAATAGCAAACGATTTGTTAGGCAATGCCATGACAGATAGCGATGGAAAGTTTAGCATAAGCTTTACTACCGCTTTTTACAAGGAATTGTTCCTGGATAAAAACCCGGATATATTTTTCAAAGTATTTGAAGGCGAAGCGCTTTTGTATAGCAGTGAGTGCGATGTGTTATGGGATCTTACACAAGCCGATATAGTGGTTACTTTAAAAGTACCTGTAAAGGAAGATGCAACAACGGTACCTGTAACGAGTGAAGTAGTGCAACAGCTGGCACTCCTGGCCGGAGCTAATGCCGCAACGGCTGACAAACTTGCTTCGCTCGGGATGCGTTATGAGAACATCACTAAAACATTGCTTGATTCTTTGCTTGCAAAAGGTATTATTGATGAAAAATTCCAAAACGAATTATTACTTGTTGTAGCATTTCACCGCTTTGGTAACGAAAATTTTGCACTTACAAAGGCGCTTAAAAGTAATTATACGTCCCTGCGTTCATTAGCCGCACTGGCTGTAACAGATTGGCAGCAATTCCTGAAGAAACATAAGATTGCACCGCCAAAAGGCATGGATGATGCAGCCTATGCCGAAAAACTTGCCGGAAATAGTGCTAAGGCCTTTCCTTCCGATTGGATCGTAAACCGCCTGGTACATAATGATAAACAATCCTCAGTAAACAAAGTAAATGATGTAAACCCGCTTTTGGCTAATAATGCTCAATTATTTGAAAACGGTAATGTATCACAGCACCTGAACTGGGAAGGAATTGCTCCTGCAGAGAAAGAAAAAATGCTAGCAGGGCTTAACCAGCTGAATAGCCTGGTAAATACTTACAAGCATCTTGGTATTGATGCTGTTTTACACAACCGAAAAACTTCAGCGCCTGATAAAATAAAAGCGATAAACACAAAATTAAACACGCTAAATACATTTGCAGCCTCAAACCCTGATCTGGATCTGCGCTTTGCTGATTTTTTCAGTAAGAACGAAGGCGTGGGATTAGCACCCAAATGGAACGGTATACCGGAAGGAGAAAAGCCGTTTGTGAAAAAACAGCTCATGAGTTTTCAGCGCGTATTATTGTTAAGCCATGAGCCCGATGTTGCCGAAAAATTATTGACTGCCGGGTACGATTCCGCCACAGGTATTTCTGTTCAAACCCCTCGTAAACTTTCATTAAAGACAGGAGTTAGCGAAACAGCTGCCCGTTCGGTAATACATCGTGCCAACGAAATTACACTGCGTTCATCGCACGCCCTGGCGCTTAGCAGGGAAATTGCTCATGATAGTTTAACCGCTACCCGTGCAGGTAATTTATCACCCTCACTCGTAAACGAATTAAAAGATATTGAAGGTTATGATAAAATGTTTGGCCTTCAAAATTACTGTGCCTGCGATCAGTGCAAGTCAATATTTAGTCCGGCAGCTTATTTTGTCGACCTGATGTATTTTATCGAAAACAAGGTAGATGGCATTAGCGAATCAGATTCAATACACCTTAAAAATCGCAGAAAAGATCTATGGGAATTAGAGCTTAGCTGCGAAAATACTAACACGCTGGTATCTTATCTTTCCATTGTAAACACTGCTTTGGAAAAACAAATAACAGGCACAGATCCATATGAGGCACTTGCTAATACTACTGATAATCTTAGCTTGCCTTTCCATTTACCCCTGGCAGAGATCCGTACCTATTTAAAACATTTCGATCTTACACTTTCAGATGTATCAGGTATTGTAAACCCAGACTCCATGCATCCCGAAATACTGGGTATATCGCAAAAGGAGTGGGAGTTAATCACAATTTCCAATATTGTAAACCCCGAAAAATTATTTGGGATCACAAATAACAACATTCCATCAGGATTTGAGGTAACCGAATTCCTGAAAATCACAGGTTTAAAAAGAGATGAGTTGAGCGATTTATTGCTTACAGATTTTGTAACACGTAATGGCATGGCTCCTGAAATTACCAGGGAACAAGGTGACGATATTCAGGAATACACCGAAGTGATTAACAAGCTCGATAAACATAACTTAGATAGAATAGCGCGTTTTATACGACTGTGGAGAAAAACGGATTGGACCATTAAGGAACTGGCTCTCGTACTTGGCAAACTCACCGCATCCGGCACAAATGCTGAACCTGATTTTAATGAATTATTAAGGGCTGTTGTCTTACAACGAAAATTGACTGTTTCTGTAGAAGAAGTCTGTGGCCTGTTCGCAACATTTACTTCAGATTACATCCGTTTATTTTTT
The DNA here is from genome assembly GCA_048498515.1 of Bacteroidota bacterium. Classification (GTDB taxonomy): domain Bacteria; phylum Bacteroidota; class Bacteroidia; order B-17B0; family Aurantibacillaceae; genus UBA4416. Next base: position 9,873 of record JBEHXV010000045.1, read on the forward strand.
GGAGAAGACAATTTTGATGCCTTGTCCATTGAAAAAAAGGAAGCCAGGCTGGTTGCATGGCTAAAGATACCAATGCCCGATCTGGCATTTCTTACCCTGGAATCTGAGCTGAAAACAGACCTTGCAGGTGCAAAGGAGGAATACCTGTATCGTCTTTACAGGTATGTCAAATTATCAAAAAAATTGGGCTACGGCATCCAGGAGTTCAATGATGTGCTTAAGCTATGGGATAAAAGTATGACGAGCGCAAGCATGGCGATTTCAGACCTGCTTGATTTAATGGCCTTTGCCGGAAAAATTAAGCAAATGCCTTTCAAAGCGGGTAAAGCAGTAGAGTTGATGACTGGAAGCGACTTGTTGCTTTCTGATGAAGAAGCTATCGATAAATTAAAGGAATTTACAAGTGCGATAGAGCCTTCAGGATCTCCAATATGGAGTGAACTAAAAACTGCTATGCAAACTGAGTCAGGTGACGGGCTGCTCACATTTAAAGGGTATTTCCCCGAAATAAAAGCGTACCTGGTATTGGCCAGCGATTACAAATTATCACCTGAATCATTTAAGTTCCTGTTAGACGATCTCTTAACTACAAACGGGAAATATGTGTTTTTTGACACTACTAAAAAACTGAGTACAACTGTTTTATTTTCAATAACAGTGTATAATCAATTATTAAGTGTAAATACTAATGTCAGCCAATTACATGAGCTGCTAGTGAATCCTGTTTCGGCAGACTTGTTTTCAGCCTTTTTTAATTTGCAAAATTCCCTAGTCGAAAATTTAGTTCAGGAAATTCATAATGGAACTGTATTAAAATTACCGGTATCACCTTTAGCGTCAATTGATAAATTAGTGCAATACATTTCTATTTGCGCTGTCACCGGCATTAACGGTAATACACTTGCCAAATTGGTTTCTGAGGACTATTCTAAATTGGAAGCGGCAGGTAATAGCCTGCTTGCCTCATTCAAATCAAAATACGAAGATGAAAAAGCATTTAACGAAAGTCTTTCAGTACATACAGATGAATTGGATGTGCTTAAAAGAGATGCCTTGGTAGCTTACATTATCAGTAATAATACCATTAACGACAGGGGATTTGAAACTTACAGCGATTTATATGAATATTTTTTGCTTGACGTGGAAATGGATGGTTGCGCACGCACATCAAAAGTGTTAGCCGCTATCTCATCTTTACAATTATATATTCATCGCTTATTAATGAATTTAGAGCAAACCGCTGATGAGGAGGCTGTATTAAAAGAAGAGGTAAGGGCAGAGTGGGAGTGGAGAAAGAATTACAGGGTATGGGAGGCCAACCGTAAAGTGTTTTTGTATCCCGAAAATTACATTGAACCCGACCTTAGGGATAATAAATCTCCGGAATTTAAAGAATTGGAAGAGGAATTGCTGCAGCAAAAGATCACTAAGGAAGCTGCTGAAAATGCGTATAAAAAATACCTGACTCAGTTCTCTCAGCTTTCCAGGTTAATTATAGCAGGAAACTATTACCATAAAGATGTTTTAACCGGGGAAGAACTATATTATTTTTTTGGAAGAACAAACACCGACCCTTACCAATATTATTACCGCACCTACGAGCCCGATTCCCAAGTCTTTAGTTCATGGAAAAAAATTGAACTGGCAATTAATGCACCTTACATTTCAGCAATTAAGCACTTAGGGCGTCTATTTATTTTCTGGGTTGAAAAATCGATCATAGAGAAAACGATTGTTAATGCGGGAAATACTTCCAGGAACGGTTATGAGATCTCATTTAAAGTAGTTTATTCAGACATGAATGAATTTGGTAAATGGAGGAATCCGCAAAGTCTTTCTTTTAATAGTATGCCAATACAGGAAAAATTAAAATTAAAGTATGAAACTTCTAAAACATATCAGAAATGCTACCCTCTAATACTTGATGAAAGTATTTATGTCCTGGCAAGAACTCCAATTACAAGGACAGAAGAAATGGCTTATCCTAGTGCATTTAAGTTAAATTTATATTCTAACAAATTAGAGCTTCAGAACATACCTTATAACAACGTTATTGATTTTGATCCAATTAAAGTATTAGATGTTGATGCTAATACCTCTCAGCTTGTAGCAGTAAACACATTCCCTAGTAATTCATATTATTTGTACACATACAATGACGTATATATTGATGAATTATTTATAGGCAATTTTGGAAGTATGAATTATTATCCTATTACCCAAACAGGAGAAGTAGGAGACAAAAAAATTGGTATAAAGGTTAATGAATCTCTATTGGTGCATAACAAAGCTGATGAAGCAATTATTTCACTTTATGGAACAATTACCGAAAATAATATTTCGAGTAAATCCAACACGCAACAGTATTTGATTCGCTCAGCCAATTCAACGGGTAATGGGGCCTCAGTGAATGATAAAAGGGAGGTTATTCATTTATCTACCATGTTGGCCGACACGCTTGGAAAAGAAATGTTTAACAATGGGATTGATGAGTTTTTATCAATAACGACTCAGCAAAATACCGATTACAATATTAATCAGGTAATTAATCACGCTTTTTTAACCACAAAAAAATACGATAATTTTATTCTTCCGTTTAATGGCCCATATGGGGAATATTATAAGGAATTATTTTTTCATATTCCTTTTTTAATTGCCAACCATTTAAATGCAACCGGAAAATACCCTGAAGCTAAATACTGGTACGAGAAAATTTTCAATCCGGCTGCAACTCCTGTTGGAAACATTCATTCGCTTCAGGATGTAAAATGGCAGTATATATTATTCCGCAACCAGGGAGTTGAAAAAATGAATGATATACTCACTGATACAAAAGCTATTGAAGCTTATAAAAAAGACCCTTTTAATCCTCATGCCATAGCCAGACTGAGAATAAATGCATATCCAAAGGCCATTGTTATGAAATACATTGATAACCTGTTGGATTGGGGCGATGATTTATTTTCGCAGGACACGGTGGAATCTATTAACGAAGCTACCATGCTGTATATACTGGCAAAGGACATACTTGGCGAAAAACCGGCAGATTTGGGTAAATGTGAAACGACAACAGATGAATTGCTGACCTATTCTAAAATTGGTCCTGCCATCAACGAAAATTCAGAATTTTTGATTGCCCTTGAAAATTATCAGCAAACAACAAGTAACAATGCAGCAATTCATGCATCGGGTGTGCCAGGCTTTGCCGGTAGTAATGTTCCTGCTTTACCAAACAATCACCCCCCATTCAATTGGAACGAAGAATTGGAACCTAATGTTATAGATCACGCGCCCTTTATAACTCCCGGTGCAGCTCCGCATTTACTGGCTTTTTGTGTGCCTCCTAATACCACATTACTGGCATACTGGGACAGAGTAGATGACCGTTTGTATAAGATAAGGCATTGCATGGATATAAATGGGCTAAAACGCCAGTTAGCTTTATTTCAACCGCCAATTGACCCAATGATGTTGGTGCGGGCAAAAGCGGCAGGCTTAAGTTTATCGGATATATTAAGTAACCTTAACCAGGAATTACCGGCATACCGTTTTGCTTACCTTATTGAAAAAGCGAGGCAGTTTACCGGAACGCTGCAGGGCTTTGGTTCCACCTTGTTATCGGCCCTCGAAAAGAAAGATGTGGAAGAATTAACGCTGATACGTTCTGTTCAGGAACAAAACATTTTAGCGCTTACCAAAGAAATTAAAAAGAAAAGCATTGAAGATGCCAAAGCTCAATTACAAGGACTGTTGGAAGCTAAAAAGAATGTTGAAAATAGAATAGATCATTACACGCATTTAATAGATGAAGGCTTAACCGGCATGGAGAGTTTAGAGCAGGATGCGAGGCATACGGCAAATGTTATAACAACTGGTTTACCAACCGTTGCTTTAATTGCAGCGGTCGCCGGATCCGGGCCTAAAAGAGTTGGGTTTTCAATTTCCCCCGGATTTGAAGAAACATCTAATGGCGCAAAAGGAGCCTATCAATTAATGAGAACTTTATCCGATATAAGTAGTGGAATTGCCAATTCTGCTTCCATAGAAGCCGGTAATTTCCGCAGGGAACAAGATTGGAAGCTGCAACTGAAATTATCGCAACAGGAATTAAAACAAATGGAGCAGCAAATTATTGGCAGCGAAATACGTGTGACATTGGCTGAAAAAGATTTGGAACTGCATACTCTGCAAACCGAACAAACCAAAGAACTGGCTGATTTTTACAAGGGCAAATTTAGTAATCTGGGTTTGTACGATTACCTTTCAGGAACATTAAGTAGCCTATACCGTAATGCCTACAATATGGCTTTTGAAATGGCGCTAAAAGCCGAAGAAGCCTATAGGTTTGAACAGGACGTAACAGATGGCTCCCTTATTATAAATGGCGGCGAGTATTGGCAAACAGATAAGGCAGGATTACTGAGTGGCGAAAAATTGATGCTGCAGTTGCAACGCCTGGAAGTAGCCTACATGGATAAAAATACCAGGAACCAGGAAATTACTCAAACTTTCTCATTGGAACAATTATCAGCCCAAAGCCTTTTGAATATCAGAAAGACGGGAACAGGAACCTTCAGCATTCCGGAGTTTGCGTTTGATATGGTGTATCCAGGTCAACACAAACGAATTATTAAGTCGGTGAGGGTAACCATGCCATGTGTTACAGGACCTTACACCAACGTCAATGCGAGCCTTCGCTTAACAAAAAGTGAGGTCCGTAGAAAAAAGAATGGAACAGTTCCTACCGGATCCCAGTATTTAATTCCGTCTCCGTTAGACGTTATTGAGCTGACAAATAGAAACAACATTTCAACAAGCAATGCCATGAACGATGGAGGCGTATTTGAATTGAATTTTAGGGATGAAAGGTACCTGCCATTTGAAGGTGCAGGGGCAATAAGTGGGTGGGAATTAAAATTACCCGAAAACTTCAGAAGCTTTGATTATAATACCATAACCGATGTTTTAATTCATATAAGCTATACTTCCAGCAGGAATGAAACGCCCGACAATGATATGACAACACGGTTAACAGACGAGCTTCAATTCTTTAAAATAATTAATGTTAAGAATGATTTTTCAAACGAGTGGTATGAAGCAAAAAACAATAGCGCCCCAAATAACTTAGTTATTAGCATAGACAAAAAAAATATCCCAACGTGTTTCAAAGATCAACCAACGTATTTTCTGAAATGTAGTGTTTTAGACAAACAAATTGTAAAAACGTATAGTAATTCAGAGGATTGGTCAATTGACTTAGGCCCTGTGAAAAACGATGAAAATGTTTTTATTATTTGCAGGTATAGCATAGTTGAAGAACCCGCAGGATTAGTAGCTCCTGTATAAAAGTGATAATTTACAGGATTACGAAGATAGAAAGGGTATAAATAAAAAACCGGGTAATAGATGCCGCAATATGACATCGCGATTACTACCGTGAAGAGCGGAGCAGGGGATCAATGGAGTTAATCCCTACAAAAGCTTCACCCGTTCTTCTTCAAGGTCTATCTGGTAAATATGCTCAAGAATGATCTCGTCATCTATTGCGGGGTCCTTGTTCAGTTCTGCCAGAAATTGCCGTTGTTTTTCAAGAAGTTCAAGATAAGCTTCCCTGGTGGTTTCGCTCATTTTTAAATCTTCGGGCTGATCGATCTTGTGCTCCCATTGCCTTATCATATGCTGAAGGAACCAATCTTCCTTTTCATTCTTTTCCTCATGCTCCCTTAACAGCCTTACCGTTTCAGTTACCAGCTGGTTCTTAATCTTCAGCTTCATTTCCTCTTCTTTTGCCTCACTGCCCAAACTGTCAAACAGGTGCGACCGCTTGATAAAGGTTGGCAATGTGAGTCCCTGCAATAATAATGTGAGCAGGATGACAATAAATGTAACAAACAGGATCAGGCTCCGGTGCGGAAAGGCTTCGCCATTGGGCAACGTTAAAGGAATGGCTAATGCTGCCGCCAGCGATACCACACCGCGCATACCTGTCCAGCCAAGTACCAGGGGCAAGCGCCACATCCTTTTTCTGTCGCCACGACCAGGTGCTACACCTGGCCTGAAAATGAGCGTAGACACAAGCGCGGCATAAGAGCTCACCATGCGGGCAAGAATAAGAACAACTGTAACTATAACGCCATACACAATAGCGGTGCTCAAAGGGATGCCATCGGCCCTGAGCCCGGTAACCACTTCCGGCAGTTCAAGCCCGATGAGCATAAATACGATTCCATTCAGGATAAAGATAAAAGCTTCCCAAAAACTATAGCCCCGTACACGACTGGCGCTGTTTAAAAACAGCAATTGCCTGTTGGCAAGAAATAAACCTCCGAACACCACTGACAGTACACCTGAACTGTGCAGTTGTTCGGCAATCCAATACAGGAAATAAGGTTCAATAATGGTAAACACAATATCCGATGGCGCATCGGTAGGCAATAGCTTGTGTGCCTGCATAAACAACCAGCCAAACAACAAGCCAATAGCCACACCGCCAACTACCATCCAGGAGAAACTGAGTATGGCATCCTGGAAAATAAATTGTCCTGTGCCAACAGCTACTAATGCAAAGCGAAAAATAATAAGCGAGGACGCGTCGTTGAGCAAACTCTCACCTTCCAGGATAGCCGCAGTGGATTTGGGAATCCTGACAAATTTCATAATAGCGCCTGTACTTACGGCATCGGGTGGCGATACGATCCCTCCTAACAGGAAACCAAGAGCCAGTGTAAAACCAGGGATAAAATGATTGGTGATAACCGCTACCGCCAGGGCCGAGAATAGCACCACCAAAAATGCAAAGCTGCCAATGATGCGCCACCATTTTTTCATCTCTTTAAATGAGATGCTCCAGGCAGCTTCAAACAACAGTGGTGGTAAAAAAATAAAAAAGATCATATCAGGGTTGATATGCACTTTGGGCAAGGCTGGTATAAAGCTGATGAACAGCCCTGCCAGAACCAACAATACAGGATAGGCAATCCTGAGTTTATCGGCCAGCATTTCTATTAAAACAATGGCGGCAATGAGCGCTAATATAAAAGGTAGTTGTTCGTGCATATGCTTTCTTAAAATATCAGGTTACACTAAAAAATAGAGTAGTTTATTTCAAATATAAACGAATGTATTAAAATAAAAAAGAAAGGATGTAAGCCTTTCTTTTTGTAAATTAGTTTAAATAACAAAGCATGAATTTTTAGTAAACTGGAAATAAATAAAACGTTGAACAGGTTTACTTTAAAAAATTGAGGCCTCTTTTAAATAAGTAGCCTACAAAACCAACCGCGCTTTGGGTCTTTGTTTTTTTAAATAAGCGTTTTTTGTGTGCTTCAACAGTTTTGTGGTTTATGTTAAGCTCCTCGGCAATTTCCTTGTTCGATCTTCCTTCAACTATCAATGGAATTACTTCAGTTTCTCTTGTGCTGAATTTCAGGTCATTTGCATCGCGCGAAAGATCTTTAAAAATAACAATGCCTGAATGTACCATGCGAATTGTTTCAACAATATGTTCCACTTCATCATTTTTGGAAAGGTAAGCACAGGCGCCTTTTGCGTGGAAATGATTGATAAGCATGGGATCGTTGTGATGGCTGAAAATAATGATCTTTAGTTTCGGATAGAGTTTTCGCATCTTTTCAAACGCTTCCGAACCATTCATTCCCTTCATTTGCAGGTCGAGTAAAATGACGTCCGGTTTCACATTTTCAAGTAAGGATAATAATTCCATGCCGTTTTCGGCCTCTCCTACGGTGTGGATCGAATAATGCTCAAGAATAGGGACCAGAGCCTGTCGTAATACTTTGTGATCTTCAGCAAAAAGTATGGATATCGTATCAGCCATAAACTAAAAACGGTGCTTTTATAAATTTAAGTTATTTTATTCATATATCAAAAGAAACACACTGTTAACAAATCGTTACTATACAAACATGTAGGGTAAACCCTAATTAGCAGTTCTTTTTTTTATTTTTTAGTTTGATTTAACAGTGTAACAAACAATAAAAAAAGAGTTATAGTGTTTTAGTACAAGATTCCCCGCCCTCAATTATTCATTTTAAAAATTAATTATGGAAACTTTTCTCAGAAGAAACTTTAAAGTTAAAGGCAATATAGTGAGTTTATATAAGCCTTTGGATACGCAGTACTCAAAGCTTATAGCAGGTATAGAAGTCAAGTTGTGGCATAGGGCTCCCATGGCAAAAATTTTCCTGGGAAGCGCGCTTACCGATGACCAGGGTGATTTTGTGGTAGAATTTGAAGCTGACTCGCCGGCTGTTTATATCAATGATGGAAAGATCAATGATGTGTTTTTAGAGGCGTACTATAATGGCGTAAAGCTGGACGAACCGGCTGCGCCCGATCTGTTGAAAGGATTAATGGCCTATTGGAAACTGGACGAAACTACAGGTACTGGTGCGGCAGATGCGACAGGTAACGGGCATGAAGGGGCACTTTTGGGAGATACCGTGCCAACCTGGGCTGCAGGTAAGATTGATAACGGGCTTCAATTCAATGATGATGGTTCAGGAACTGTAAGTAGTTACATGTCGGTTAATTCGGATGAGGATTTCAATTTTGGAACGGGAGATTTTACCATTGCCTTTTGGATAAAAACCGACTCAACTATTGGTAGTGGCAGCGAACTTGTGTATGTGCTTGATTCAAGCGGAGGTGTTTTGGAAAAGGCTTTTTCCTTATACTTTACCGGTAGCGCCCTTAATTTTGAGGCTGGCAGCTTTGGTTATTATAAACCGGCTACCCTGTCAGTAGGTGTTTGGAAGCACCTGGTTGTTAGGAGAATTGGACATCAATTGGATTGTATTATGAATGGTGTTTCGCTGGGAAAAGAGTCTTGCCAGGAAATTATTTCATGCCCTCAACCAACATTTATGTTTGGTAATATGATAGATGGTCATTACAATTTCGACGGTATGCTTGATGAGATCGGCATTTGGAAAGGCCATGGATTAACCGATGAGGAAATAGCCTTGCTATATAATAATGGTACCGGAAGACAATACCCCTTTGCCAATTTATAACCCCTATTATTAATCATATTTAAAACCTAATTATATGTCAGCGTCATTTAAAGGAATAACCCTTAACGAAGGGTACAATGATATCGGTTCATTTGAAGTGAACATTACTTCTATTGAAAACACAGCCAGCATTCCGGGCTATGTGCCGGAGATGCCAAAAGAATCCCGTAAATTGCTATTCCAGTTCATGCTTGATACGGGTGGCCCTGCAACTCAGGCTTATGTGGGAAACTTTACAGTACGTGGAAGAGATGTAGCAGAGGAAGCGGAGTACACGGCTTCTCCCAATACCGAAGGTTACCTGCGGATTGATACGCCTATTTTTCCGGTAGTAACAGTTCCCACCCCTTTAGGCGATAATGCTTTATTGCGTCTTAATTTAAAAGGACCTTTAGACGCCAGGGCAGAGGAGTGTTATATGGAAGCGACCTATGATTCGGAAACCTATTACACACTTATCAGGGATCTTTTCATAGATCCGGTTTCAGGCAAGCTTTCCGTTCTGAGCGCCTCCGATATTTATTATGAGTTGGCAAGCGACATAACGGTTGATGTCGTTTCCATTTCGGCTATCCATGTCACGGCAAAAGGTGTTGTTTATGGTTATGACATTTCCTTAAGTGAATGGGGGCCGCTTGGCACACTGGAGTTTACCATGATCCAGTTCCCGGCTAAGCTCGATGTGGAAGAAGATGGCTTTTATAAAACAAACGGCACAACCGGAACCCTCACTACTTTTGAGGCGGGAGATACAGGTTATGAAGAGTATGCCGTGGAATTATTGAATCCCGGAATTTACTTCGTTGATGTTGATTTGGAAGTGTCGGTAGAACCGGATGGAGTAGTATACTCTACTTCATACCTCAATGTAATGCCCGGCGACATGAATATTATGATTGCCACAATTCCCGGACCGGCGCCTGTTGCACCCGATGAGTCGCCGACTATTGAAGAGATCGCGACACTTGCCGGCATTACCTTTACCGAACGGTTCCAGGATTTTTTGGAAGACAAGGAACTGGTGACACTCGAAGATATTCGTAAAGCCGGGCCAATCGAATACATCGACGGTTTTGACCCTGATGATATTACCAGTAACAATCTTAAAGCTTTACAGGGGCATGTGAGCTTTTATACAATTAATCCGGATGCGGCACAAAATCAGCGTATGATTAGCCAGGGATTTAAAAGCATCCCCGCTATTAGCTATGTGCCAAGAAAAACCTTTATTGATGCCGTTGTGAACGACACATTGCCTTTTTACCAGGCAGCCAAAATTCACGAGCTCGCTGTTCAAAATCAGAAACTAACCGATAAACTAACCGCTGGCACTTTAAGTGATTTGCGCCTTGTTTCCCCTGCAACGCCCGATGTGGAGGGCTCTAATTTTGTGTCCACTGTGTTAGGGCGAACGCTCAATACCTGTGGCTGCGATGATTGTAAATCCATGATTAGTCCTTTTTCCTATCTCTTTGATCTTTTAAAATATGCCGGCGCTCATGTAAGGCATACGACATCGCCAACTTATACGGAGGGCGGTAATTTGGCCGACTTTATTACATTAATGGCCGATACATTCCTTCAGCCTTTCGATTCCATGGCTATTAATTGCAAAACGCTGCACGATGAATTTTGCCGGGTAAGACTGGTGACGGAGGTGCTTGAAAAAAAGGTGCTCACCATTACGCCTCCTTCATCTTTGGAAAATGAACGTAATCAGTTCTTTCAGTTAGTATACCAATCTATTTTATTGCAGGCAGGTACCTCTATGAACGAAGTGAGAAGTGTATATCTTACAAAAGAACCGGGTAAGTTGGCAGCCGCTCAAAAATTATCCGATAAGCTGGGCGTTCCTTTATTTATGCCGCTCACTACCGATTATACCGTGGATGCCTTATGGCTTACAATCGGTAATGCCGACCCTGACCATGATTTGAATGCAGATAATCTTGAAGAGATTTTTGGTTTTAGAAATACGCAACGCGATGTGCTTACCGATCCGTCGATTTCTGACATGGAAGTGTGGCATGGCGATTACCTGCGCGATTTCTGGCATAAACAGGATTATGTGTATACCGGTTACAGCAGAGAAAATGTAGTACCCGGCTCTTCGGGCACTTACAAAAGTAACTGGCAGCCCATCATCGATCCTGATATGATTGGCTGGGAAGATATGACTTACCTTGGAGCCATAAATGATCCCGACGAAGCGGATGTAAAGGTGGCCATAGCTTCCAAAGAACTATGGAAGAACCGGAAAGCCCAGACGGATGAGTTTTTAAAAAGTTGTGCAGAGGATACGGCACTGTCGCTCACAGTGGCAGCCGATTTTACTTCCCGCATTGTACAGGTAACAGGTGAAGATATTGTTGGCCACGTCATTGAAGATAACCTGGTTTATCTTCAACCCACATCAGATCCGGATCCTGCAGAAAGAGTTTCTTTTTTGGTTGATAAAAGGGTGCTCGATAATACCAATACCAATATAAGCCTTGCGCAATCCGCAACGGCCTTGTTTAATCCGTACGTGCCAAAAATCTGGTACAACAGGGAACTTACGGTGGCATCTTCCGTAGAGGTTACGTTTCCATATCCTGCCACAAATCCATTTACACTTTCATGGACAACGCCCGTTTTTCAAAAAGCAACCGGGAATGCAAAGCTTATCAGCAGTGCATCGCCTCTTGTTTATTCTACTGATTCATCACATATTTCATTTGATGTAGATGTTTTGGATTATAAGTCGGTAGATATTGAATTCCTTATTTCCCCGGTAAATCCTGCATGGCTTGGCGGCGCCATCACGCTGGTGTTTGAAGTAGAAGCAGACATTTATGCCACGCAACTGGTTGATCCGGTTTTACTGACAAAAGACCTGTTCCTCGTCGACCATTCTTATGATCCTTTATCCCCGGCTGTAATTGCCGATCCTAAGGATTACAGGGTGTGGAATAAGCCGGCAGGCTGGACGGGTGTTGCAGATAATGACCTGTACGGGAAAGTAAAAGAATTATATGCTGCAGTATCATCCGGGCTTGCTACTCAGGCGGAGTTGGATATTGTTAGTAATGACCTGCGCCTTGGCATTCCTGCTTTTAACCGGCTCATGGTGCTCATGGGCATTAGTGAGAAATACCTCGCATCCATGTTCACCGCTCCACGCCCAACCACAGCCGAATTGTATGAGATGGCTTCCATTATATACACCTCTGCCAAAACACAATTAAGGGAAGACTGGGTAATAGAAGAAATAGAATATGTAAAAGATGTTGATCCTATCAAACTGCAGCTTTCAGCGCAATACTTCTGGAAATCATTGACTGAACCGGTTTTCGGTAGCTGGGATCCAAGCCTTCAAACCATCCCCGATGACTTTTTAGATGTGAATGAAGCCGTTCACCGTCCCATTATCGATCCGCTCTTTATTTCCAAAGACAGGCTTTTGGTAAACCCCGAAGCAAAACGATACAGCGACCTTTACGATACCCGCAAAGAATTCCTGGACGATACCTATGATATTTTATTTGGTTTCATCAGTCCATATGCTTACAATGGTTTTACCGGCATATTAAATTATGTGAATACCGGAGATGAATCCACAGGATATACCATTCCCAATTACGCTTCATTTGATCTTGCTATTGCCGACCTCAGGAGCCTGGACGTGTTTTTGCAGAAAAAAGCGACCGATTCGCTGTATACGGCTTTCGGGATCAATGCGGCCGATATGTTGCAGGTGGCCAACATTATCGATGCGTATCGTAATTCAGATGCCTCAAAGGTTCCCGCGCCGGCCGTCCTCGCAAAAGCGGTACGCTTGATGTTACCGGGCTATGCCAGAGTACAGAAATACTTTGTTTCCGGAGGTTGGATCGAGGAAGAGATCGATGGAGATTTTGACGGTGGTTCTGAAATGGTACACTATTATAACGCCCTTCACATGGCTTTAGGTACAGGTCGTGGTGATGCCGATCGCCGCAAGGAATGGCAGGCAACGCTGGCGGCATGGAACAGGTTGCCTTTTATTCAGCCCGACATTGTACCGCCTGAAAATATTAAAAATTTTCTGCCTTTACAGACGGTATACGAAATATGGAATACACGGCATGCAGCGCTCCTTGATGAATATGCGGATATACATACCGCCTTTCAGCCTGGACTTTTTGCCGGTGTGCTCTTAACAGAACTGCAAAACAGGATCAATACGGTCGTATCCAGATCAGCCACTTATTTTAGTGAAAGTAACCCACGTACTTACCTGCCTTATTTTCTTGAAATTGAAACGATTGAAGACAGCGGCGCGGACATCCGTCCCCACCTGGAACTTCTTGGCATGAAGCCTGCCGAGTACCGCGTTTTAAAAAACAGTTATGAATTACTGCGTTCAGAAACTTCCGGTTCCCCGTCTTCAATTACGGCATCGGAATGCGATGATGTCATCAACATCCTCATGGCCATTCGTTCGCGTAACCTTAGCTTCAACCAGGTTCAGGAAGAATTTGATGAGGACATTGTACTCGACCAGGATTATTTCCTCAACTATCAACCGCCTTTGGTAAGCTTCCCGCAAATGGACCTGCCGGTTTACAATCAGTGGCGCTCACCGCAGGCCGACCGCAAAGCATGGAAAGACCTGCTGGAAAGCCGTATAGACCAGGAACAGGGAGTGGCCGACCGCTGGAAAGAGGTATTGAAGGAGGCGGAAGACAGGAATATGCCGCTCATGCGTGACGCCCTCATTCGCGCGCTCACAGCCGATTGCCAGTTATGGCAGGACCGAGCCGAAGAGTTGGCGAAAACTTATTTTATGGAAACAAAGGATAACTGCTGTGTAAAACACACCCGTGTGTCCTTTGCCATTGAAACCATGCAGGGCTTTTTAAACGCGCTTAATACCGGAGTGTATGATGGCTTTGTAGGCGACTTTAAACTCATAGCGCCGGCATTCCGCAGGGAATGGGAATGGCTTGGTTCCTATGCTACCTGGCGCGCCGCCATATTTGTTTACATTTACCCGGAGAACCTGTTGTACCCGACATTGAAACGGTTACAGAGCCCTGCTTTTATGAAGCTGGCCGATACGGTACAGAATGCCAACCGCCTTAGTCCGCTTAATGCCTGTGAGGCGGCACAGCAGTTTCAGACCTATTTAGAAGACATTAAGGATCTTGCTATTTGCAACGTTGTTAATGCCAAAGCGTCTGTTTCCGTGAAAGCCCCGAATGACTGCTGTGCCGGCGAAGTTACCAGCGATGTTGACATGATCTATTATTTTGCCAGCGGTAACTCGGGAGCCGCTTACTGGTCGCAAAAAGAAGTAAACGACAGCTCGAAAGACGCGCATAGTTTCTGGGAAGAATTGCCGATACGTAAAACAGCAAAACTCATTGGTTGTTTTGTATATACCAAAGAAGCCACTAACCAGGAGCCGGAAGATGCCGTTTTATTATTGTTTTACTCGTACAATGATAAAGGGAAATTCAAGGTGTCTTATATCCGCAAAGACCTTTACCGTGCCAATAGCACCTGGTCGGAAGAAACGGAAACAGATGAGTTCCCTGAGATTGTGGAGAATGATCACATCTCCCTTGTGACTGCCTGCCAAAACAGGGTAAGCACCAGGTTCCCGGCATTTGTGCTTTCCTACAGGGTTACCGGTAATGATTATAACGCGCAAAGCGTAAGGTATTACAATCCTGAAACGGATAAATGGACTGTGCCTAAAACAAGCGTCTACTCAGACGGTATTGCGGACCTTCTTAAGAAAGCCGATATTACCAACTATTCCATCAAATCCGATGAGCAGGACCCCATGACCAGTATTCATTTTGATGTGGAAACTTCCGGTCATCCTACCATTGATGGCATTGCCTATGTGTTCGAACAACAAGTCGTTATCAGGGCCTATGCTCCCAATGTCATTACAAACCAGGTCACATTAAACTATCATAAGATCCATGGCGCCTTCCAAAGAGATACCGGACCGAATTCCATTGTCGTCTTTTATGAAGATGTTAGTGGAAACCAACATATAGAAATAGTTGTTACAAATGTTGGCCCAATGATGACTTACTCTTTTGGTGGCGATCACAACTGGTTGATTTCCTGTACCCGGTTATCTGTAACCGGCATTGGAATGCTGAACATCGTAAAACCATATCCTGTTTTTACGCATAGCGCTAATCCACTTTACATGGCTTTTGGTACCGACAACGGAAACCTATTGTTGGGAGCCAGGACTAATATTACATTTCCAGGTATCGGTGTCAGGCTGTTGTATATTAACTCACCTTTTGCATTGGCGCCCGACCGGTTAAGCAATCTTCCTTTACAATCTGCCGAATGCATTACCGACATGCACATGCGTGCCGCTAAAATTAAAGCAGAGTTGGAGGCCAATACCAACGCACCCGAAGGAACTTCCATCAATGCCGTGTTGCGCACCAACGCGGTAAGGGAAGTCTTGTACGAAGCCTATTATTTTGTGCCTATGCTCCTGGCGCTCGACCAGCAAAAACGCGGCGAATACCAGGCGGCACTCGACTGGTACAGCTCGGTGTACGATTTCAGGAATGCCGATGTGACAACCCGGAAAATATTTTACGGACTGGTGCTCGAAGAAAGCATTAGCAATGTGTATAGCCACAATGCCAACTGGCTGCTCGATCCGCTCAACCCGCACCTCATTGCACAGTCGAGGGCTTATGCCTATGCCCAGTACACGATCATTAATATCGTTCAATGCCTTTTCGCCTTTGCCGACCGCGAATTTACCATGGACACCATTGAAACGGTGCCGCTTGCCAGGCGTATGTATACCGAAGCATTGGAGCTGCTGAAAGTAAAAGAGCTGAACCTGAAACCGAACGGGTGTGAGCAGGCCACTGATGGCTGTCTTGAAAGGCAGGTAAAACTTTCGGAGGCCCCGGGCTGGCAAAATATGTTTGACAAGCTGAAGGAGAAGATGCGCAAGCTGGGTACCGTAAGCCTTATTGAAGGCATTGAAACGGAGATCGTGGAATTATTTGAGGACGCAACCGAAGCAAGCTACGCCGAAAAATTTGCCGAAGCCTTTGAGATCATTGAAGACGAAATGCCGGCGCCGGAAGCCACACAAACTGTTACGGAACGAATTACAAGTGCTATAGCTACCGGCATAGCTACCGGCAACTACTTTTTAGCGCTCGATGAGCGCCTTGTCTTTAATGAAAGGGTAGCGGCTGATTTTGCGGAAACAGTAGCCGGCCTTTCGGGATTAAATGCCGAAGACGTAGATACGCCGGAGGCCGAGGATAGAATTTACTGGCTGGCAGAGCAGCTTCCGTTTAATATAGGCGCCGAATATGATTTTTCCTTTCAAACAGACGGCGCACAACACCTTACCGGCGCTGACCGTTATGACCCATTGAGTCCTACACGGCGGGCCTACGATGCCAACCTGGTGTACACCAACGCTAACTCCGCGTTTTATTTGGGAGCCAAAGGCAAACCCAGAGACCATATGCCGTTGATAGACCCGGGCTTTTGCATGCCGAAAAACCCGGTGCACGATTCGTTGGTGCTTAAAGGTAATGTGGAGTTGTACAAGATCTTCAACTGCCGCAACATTGCCGGCATGGTGCGCGAACTGGATCCTTACGCCGCCGCTACCGACAGTGTAACGGGCATGCCTTTCATCGGCGCCAGCGGTAATCTGGTAACACCGGGCATAGGCAATTACGCGCCGGTGCAATACCGTTTCCGCACGCTCATTGAGCGTGCCAAACAAATTGTGGCGCAGGCCCAGCAAATGGAAAGCCTCTTTTTAGCGGCGCTTGAAAAACTGGATAACGAAAATTACAGCCAGCTGCGGGCCAGGCAGGATCTGCAAACCGCCAAAGCCACCGTTAAACTGCAGGACCTGCGCATAAGCCAGGCGGTGGATGAGCAGGGCGTAGCACAGATCCAGCTGGATAAGGCGACCTTTACACAAGATCATTTTAATGATTTATTGTCAGCAGGAGTAAATGCATTTGAAATATTAAGTATGGCTTTATTAGCAGTGGCAGGTACTAGTCAGGCAGTTGTAGCAATTGTAGCTTCATCTACCGGAAAATATTTAGATGGAGCTGCACTTAGTGCGCAATCTTTCTCAACTTTATCTTCCCTTGCCTCCCAAATGGCATCCTTCCAAAGACGTCAGGAAGAGTGGGGCTTCCAGAAAGATCTGGCCGGTTTCGATATCAGTCTGGCTAACCAGCAGATCAAGGTAGCGGAAGACAATGTGCGCATTGTGACCCAGGAGCGTGACATTGCGCAAATGAACACCGATCATGCTGCTGACAGCCTGGAATTTTTGAAAACCAAATTCACCAATGCCGAGCTGTACAATTATATGAGCAATGTGCTGGAGCGTAGCTACAGTTACATGCTCAACCTGGCAACTTCTACGGCCAAAACCGCCGAACGCCAGTTGTATTTCGAACGCCAGGAGCAAGCGGGGCCTTTTATCCTCGACGATTACTGGGAGTCGCCAACAACGGGCAGCGCCGGCGGATCCACCGACCGCCGCGGCCTCACCGGCAGCGCGCGCTTAATGGTAGATGTTACCCGCCTGGATGAATACGCTTTCGAAAGCAACCAACGCAAGCTGCAAATGACCAAGGTGATCTCGCTCGCGCAGAATTTCCCGTCCGAGTTCCAGCAGTTCCGCGAAACCGGTGTGATTAATTTTGCGTTGACCAACAAACTGTTCGACTACGATTTTCCGGGCCATTACCTGCGCCTCATCAACAGCGTAAAAACCTCGGTCATTGGCTTGGTGCCGGTATATGACAGCATCAAAGCGACTCTGACGTCTGCCGCTACATCCTATACCGTCATTGGTGGTACCATCTTCCAGCGCACGCCCATCCGCCGCCTGTCGGTCGATTCGGTAGCGCTTACCTCTGCCAGCAATGCCAGCGGTGTGTTCGACATGCAGCCAATGCAAAGCGAGCTCATGAACCCCTTCGAAAACATGGGCATCGAATCGCAATGGGAATTCAAGATGCCGAGATTCTCCAACCGGATGGACTATAGTAACATTGCCGACATTGTGCTCACAGTGGAGTATACAGCCCTCGATAGCTTTATCTATCGCACGCAGGTATTGCAGGACCTGGATTACTCCCTGTCCTTCAACCGCGGTTTCTCCTTCAAGAATAATTTCCCTGACCAGTGGTACGAACTGGCCGATGTGGACCCTAACGGTTCGGATGCTTCCTTCGGGGTGACCGTTGAACTCAAGCGCGAGCTCTTTCCGCAGGGCATTGTCGACCTGAAGATGAATGCCGCTACCGGTGTGAAATTATATTTTGTTCGGGCTGATGGCTATACGGATGAAATTGAGGTGGAGGACTTTAATATTGCAGGGGCATCGGCGCCGGGTAGCAATGGCAATACGGTTAATGGCATGCTGAACGGTTCGCCGGCAATGAATAGCAGCCTTTCACCATTATTGAAACTGAAGCTGATGTTTGAGAATAATGTGACGAACAGGGGGCTTTTCAGTGAAGGGAACGTGACGGATATTTTGCTGCTGGTTGGCTGTAAAGCCGATCTGCCGGCGTATCCGTTATAGGAATGTGTCACCCTGAGCGGAGTCGAAGGATGAACAAACAAGAACTAAGGCTGTAGTGAGTTTGTTAATCACTGCATACCTTGGTAATAGTGCGGCTGGTGTGAACGAACGGTGTGAACCGGAATTTTTTAGGCGGTATTGCGTGGATTTTTGTGTGATAAAAAAT
>JBEHXV010000046.1:0-20000 GCA_048498515.1 Bacteroidota bacterium
ATAACTTACGATCCCTACTGCATTACTTGCCGTCGCAACAGCTGTACCATTGCACGCATTGAAACAACTTACATTAGTGCTCGTTATAGAAACAGTCATGAGTGCAGGATCATTCAGCGTCATGCTGCTGGTTACAGTACAACCATTTCCATCTGTTACGATCAATCCGTAAGAACCTGCTGGTATTGGATTAGTTAACGCATTGTTACCGGCTATTCCGGTCCACGCGTAAGTATACGTTGGTACTCCACCAAAGGCCGCGGCTAATCCGCTTCCGTTGCTGGCGCCATTACATTTAGGATCGCTTGGCGTAATGGTTACGGTTAATGGAGCCGGCTCTGAAATATTTACACTGGCCGAAGAGATACAGCCCGCGCCATCGGTTACAGTTACAGTATGAAGGCCGGCTGAAAGGTTTGCCGCAGTTGGTGTTGTTTGTCCACTGCTCCAGTTAATAGTATAAGTACCCACACCACCTGTAGTACTAACAGTAGCCGAACCATCTGTTCCTCCATTACAGTTTACATTGGTTTGGGCAGTTACTGTAGAACTTGGACCCGCAACGTTTGGTATGGTAGCCGAAAGGGTTTGCAAACATCCGTTAGCATCCATTACATCTACTGTTGGTGTACCTGCCGGTATAGGACCAACTACAGGGCCTGTTGCACCGGTACTCCATGTATAACTGTATGCAGGCGTACCTCCCGCAGCGGTAACTGTTGCCGAGCCGTTAGACTGATTACAGTTTGCAGGGGTTACGGTAGAAGTTAATGTTACTGAACTTGGTTGAGTGATGCTGATGCTTTGCGTAATGCTGCAACCATTGACATCTGTAATGGTACAGTCATAGAATCCTGCACCAACAGCCACGTTATTCACAGTAGATAAAGTGCTGGACAAAGCAGGCCATAAATAGGTATATCCGCCTGCGCCGCCGGTTCCGGCTGCCGATACAGTTCCTGTAGCGGTACCAAAACATTTAACGTTGTTAGAGTTCATAATGGCTCCTAACACCGAAGGTTGTGTTAACGTACCACTGGCATAAGCTTTACAGCCATAGAAATCGGTGATTTCGCAGGTGTAAGTACCAGGACCCATACTGGTAGCTGTAGCTACTGTCTGTGTAGGAGTTGTTGTCCAGGAATAAGTGAATGGCGATTGACCACCAACCATGCTTGCGGTCATACTACCATTAGTTAAGCCGTTGCAGGTAATGTTGGTTGAAGCGGTAATATTTGCTATACCGCCAGGAGTAATTGTTATGGTTACAGGGCTGGAGATGACGCAGCCATTTAAATCGGTAGCAGTAACTGTATATGAACCACCCGGTAACGGATTACTGATATCGGAGTTACCCCCACCACCGGTCCATGTATACGTGTATAACGGTGTACCGCCTGTAACGGTTGCCGAAGCAACGCCATTGGAAGCTGTACAATTTGCCGGTGTGCTGGATACCGTAATACCTAATGCGGTTGGTTCCGTAACCTGTATAGTTGTTGTAGCCGTACATCCATTGGCATCTTGAATACCCGGAGTATAAATACCACCACCTACAGCTGTATATGTATTAGATGGCTGGTATGGTAAAGCGGCATTTAAGTTATAGCTATAAGTAGGTGTACCACCCGCACCTGTTATATTGATGGTGCCTGTAGCTGTACCAAAGCATTTTGCCGGTACAGATGTAGCTGTAAGCGTTAAAACAGGAGGCTCGGTAATGGTAACTGTATTAGTTGTAGTACATCCTGCTCCATCGGCAATAATAATACTATATGTATTGGCTGTTAAGTTTGTGAACTGTCCATTACCATTTGTAGCCAACGGACTTGTTACAGTATATGTAAACGGTCCTCCGCTACCACCTGAACCAACTACTGTGAAACTACCGTTAGCCAGTCCGAAACAGGTTACCGGAGTCACAGCTGTTACTGTTGACGTAGGTTGTCCGCTATTATTAACGAGGTAGGTTGTTGTTAAGGTACAGGAGTTTACGTCTTTAATGGTTACTGTATGCGTACCTGCTATTAAACTTCCTGTTGAAGCGCTTGTGCCAAGGGCACCGCCATCAAAAGAGAAACTATAGGTAGGCGCGCCGCCTGTTACACCAGTTACGGTAGCTGTTCCATTAGCGTTACCGCAGGTTGAATTTCCGGTTGCTACAGTTGCCGATGTTGGGCCAGGAGTTGTACCAATATTAAATGTTGTTGTAAATAAGCACCCGTTCGCATCACTAACGGTTACTGAATGAGTTCCCGCCACTAAACCTGAGGTTAAGCTTGCAGTTGCAACAGCATCTACGCTAAAGCTGTATGCCGGTGTACCACCGGTAACTCCTGTTACACTGTAGGTTCCATTGGCAAGTCCGCAACCTGCTAACGTAGTATTACCCGTAACCGCCGTAGGACCAGGGATATTTGTAACATTCACTGTTCTTGTAAGCACGCATCCTTTAAAGTCGGTAACTGTAATTGTGTGTACTCCCGCAGCAGCGCCGCTTAATATGTTTGTAATGCTACCGGTACTCCAGCTATAAGTATAAGCCGGGGTTCCGCCACCAACCGTTACTGTTCCCGATCCGTTAGCGTTACCGCAGGTTGCCGGTGTTAAAGTAGAAGTAAGTGTTAATGAGGTTGGCTGTGTTACCGTTACTGTTTGTGTGATGGCACATCCATTGGCATCGGTTTGGGTCACCGAATAGGTTCCTGCCGCCACATTTGAAACAGTAGCCAATGTACTGCTTAATGCCGGCCACGAATAGGTTAACGTACCTGTACCGCCACCACCGGAGGCCGAAACGGTTCCTGTTGCAGAACCAAAGCAAGCAGCCGGTAAAGAGCTAACCGTTAGGGTAACTGCAGTAGGTTGTGTTAAGGTAACTGAAGTAGTAGCTGTACAACCTAAATTATCCCTTACTGTCACGTTATATGATCCGGCAGGTAATCCTGTGAAAATACCGGTTGTATTGGTTTGCGTTGGTGTTGTTAATGTATAGGTAAATGGCGCTGTACCACCTGACGGTGTTACGGTGAAGCTTCCGGTTGTGCCTCCGTTACACAATACATTCGCAGAGTTGGTAACAGATGCCGAAGGGCCGCTGTTGTTCAACTCGGTATAGGTAACCTGCAGCGTACAGGTGTTCACGTCTTTAATCACCACCGTATGTGTACCTGCTGCTAAGCCCGATGTGGTAGTTGATGTACCAAACGCACCGCCATCGAAAGAGAAGCTATAGGTTGGTGTACCACCGGTAACCCCGGTTACGGTACCGGTACCATTGGCACTACCGCAGCTCGCGTTAGTTGTTGCTATTGTTGCCGTTGTTGGGCCATTAGCTGTATTAATAGTGAATGTAGTACCGAATGTACATCCGTTAAGGTCTTTTACTGTAATTGAATGTGTTCCTGCTGCCAGACCAGTTGTTACACTTCCTGTTGCAACAGCATCCACGCTATAGCTGTATGCCGGTGTACCACCTGTTACACCTGTAACCGTGTAGGTTCCATTATTTAAGCTACAACCTGCAAGCGAGGTTGTTCCTGTAATAGCTGTAGGACCTGGAATGTTGGTAATGGTTACCGTTCTTGTTAAAATACAACCATTAAAATCCTGCACGGTTATAGTATGTGTTCCTGCAGGTGCCGCCGATAATGTAGCGGTTATGCTTCCGGTATCCCAGTTATAATTATAAGGTGTTGTACCGCCACCAACAGTTACTGTTCCCGATCCGTTAGCGTTACCGCAGGTTGCCGGTGTTAAGGTAGAGGTGAGTGTTAATGAGGTTGGTTGGGTAACTGTTACAGTTCGTGTAATGGTGCAGAGGTTCGCATCTTTTATGGTTACGGTATAAGTTCCTGCTGCTGCGCCACCAACTGTTGCTAAAGTACTAGCACCCAATGCCGGCCATAAATACGTATAAGGTCCTACTCCACCCGATCCTCCGGCCGAAACCGTACCGGTTGAGTTACCAAAGCAGTTCACCGGAATGGAACTTGTTGTACCGGTAAGTACCGTAGGTTGCGTTAATGTGGCGGATACTGTTGATGTACAACCAGAGTTGTCGCGAACGGTGATACTATATGTTCCTGCTCCCAGCCCGGTGAAGTTACCGGTAGAGTTGGTTACAGTAGGAGCAGTTAATGTATAAGTAAAAGGAGCTGTTCCACCGGCTGGTGTCACAGCCAAACTTCCTGTTGTAGCGCCATTACAAAGAATATTTAATGAACTGGTAACTGATGCGGATGGTGGCGCATTGTTTGCTACGTTATAGGTTACCGTAAGGGTACAGGAGTTGGCATCTTTAACGGTAGCCGTATGTGTACCAGCCGCAAGGCCTGTTGTTGTTAAAGAAGTACCGAAAGCACCACCGTCGAATGATACACTATAAGTAGGTGTACCGCCGGTAATGGCCGATACGGTAGATGTTCCGTTGGCCGTACCACAACTGGCATTGGTTGTTGTTACCGTAAAACTCGACGGGCCATTGGCCGAACCAATAACGAATGTGCGGCTGAAGATACAGCCATTGGCATCACGTACCAAAACGGTATGGGTACCGGCAGCCAAGCCTGTTGTTAAACTACCTGTTGATACTCCATCAACGCTATATGTATAAACCGGTGTACCACCTGTTACACCTGTAATATTATGAGTACCGTTGTTAACGTTACAGCTTGCCTGGGTTGTAGTTCCTGCAATGGCTGTAGGACCAGGAATGTTTGAAATGGTTGTGGTTTCAGAATACTGGCATCCCTTCGCATCTTTTACCGTAACCGTATACGTACCGGTTGGTAAATTGGTGGTAGGCGATGTGGCTGAAAAAGCGCCGCCATTGATGGAATAGGAATAAGTAGGCGTGCCGCCTGTCGGCGACCCGAATGTGAAACTACCATTATTATTACCACAGGTTGCATTGGTTGGCGTCACGGCAATGTCTGTAGGACCAGGTGTCATAGTAAGCGTTGCCGACACCGTAAACGTACATCCAAAACTGTTTGTGAGGGTAATAACCGGCGTACCGGCACCCAGGCCTGTTACCGTTTGCCCCGCAATGGAGCCAAGGCTGCTGGCAAAACTTGAAATGGTTTGCGCGCAACAAGACGTATTGTTTATAATAATAACTCCATTATTAAGTCCACAGGATGGATTTGTGAATGATAAGGTAGCTGCCGGTACCGGGTTAATGGTTACGGTACTTGTTGCTGTTCCGGTACAGCCGCTCACCGATCTTCCAATAACAGTATAAACGGTTGTGGACCCGGGACTGGCATTAAACGGATTGGCGGTACTTCCACCGGGGTTCCAGGTGTAGGTTGAACCACCGGCTGCCGTTAAAACACCGGTGCCTCCCGGACAAATACTTGCGCTGTTGGCGGTAACCGTTATTGGAGGCGGACTGACCATATTGATGGTTGCCGTTCGGAAACAACCCAAAGCGGTTGCCGTGACGGTATACACACCGGGCTGATTAACACTAGGACTTCCGGTTGCACCACCGGATACAACACCGGGGCCAGACCAGGCATAAGTACTGGCTGGTGTAACTGTAGTTGTTATAACTGTGTTACCCGAGCAGTTTAAGGTACCAGTTGGAGCAATATTAACGGTAGGGCTATTATTTACAACAACGGTTGTTGTGTTGGAATAATTGGTAACGGCGCCATCGCAATTGGTAACGGCCATGAGGGCCGTATACGTTGTATTGGCTGTAGGACAAACGCTGACGGGCCCCAAGCCCGTGCCGACCGTGACGTTACCCGGGCCTTTCCAGGTGACGGCATAGGAAGGCGCGCCCGTGGGTATGAACCGCCAGGCTTCATTGGTGGCCGACCAGTTTCCGCTATTGGCATTCCTGTTTGGCGGGCAATAAGCTACTGTACCTGCCGCATTTTGTATCCCAACAATTCCTAATCCATTATACCAACCGGTACATGAACCGCTACTGTTACCAATATAGATATCGATGTAGTTGGTGGTTTCGTATAATACCATCTGGAAGGTTGAACGTGGCGTACCGCAGGAGAATAAGGCTACATTGCTGAAGTAAAACACCAGTTCGCGGCAGGGCGCTGTACCCGAGATATAGTAACTTACGTTACAGCCCGACACCGAAGGGTCAATATCCCTGAACACGTTAATGGTATTACCGGGTGTATTGGCTGTGCTTGGTAAAGCACCGGCTGCAGTTACAGGATAGTTATCGGTACCGCCACCGCTGGCAGGGGCAAACATGATCTGCCCGTTAGAACCTAATTTGATTTTATTGTTACTTGCTCCGAAAAAACAAAAGTTGAACGGAAGCGTGATGATGCTACTCCATACGTCATCTGTTCCCACAGAGATCGCGGTTCCGCCCGAATACGCGAAGGGCGTATAGGGTATGGATGAAACAGCATACGTTGTTGTTTGGTTATTGGTAACGGCCGTTGCCGTTAAATTGGCGCATTGTCCCTGGCAGATAGTTCCGCCAAAAGGCGTTATCTGCGGACAACCCGGAGCCTGGGAGAACAAACTCGTCCCTAAACCTAAAATAGTAAGTAGTGTAAAAAATAAATGTTTCATGTGATGAATGGTTTCGGGATTAATTTAAACTTATTTTATAACTGTTACGTAACTGATCGGGACTCATTAAAACAGCATCACTGATGCGGGCCGGTGTTGTGGTTTCAGACGCCGCGCAATTATTTTGCGTTCTCATTTGCTGTTCTTCATTGGTAAGCTGATAGTAATTCAAGCCGCTTATATTGGCCCCCGATAATATATCAATGGTATATTCTCTTGACTTCGAAGTAAAACACATGGCTTTTGAAAAATTGCCTTTATTAAATTCCTCAATGGCCAATACCTGGTATTGAACCGCATTGGACAGCACTGCTTGTTTGTTCTGGGCGTGCCCCACAAGCATTTCTTTTTGTGATTTGGAAATAGAAACTTCTGTCTTGGTGATCATATCCCTGGCAACATCTTCCTGCGCAGAAATAAATAATGACATCGCCATAAAAATAGTGGAAATAATAATTCTCATAATCGGTTTAGTTATATGATGTAAATATATGAGAATTGAAAAAAAATGACCTTTTTTTAACTAAGTCAAAAAGGCATTTCACTCAAAATAACATGTAAGGTTTTGGTTAAATTTGAATTCCGATAACACACACATCGTCAACCTGTTCATAACTTTTTTTCCAGGAATCGAAGCCTTTTTCAAGACTGTGTTTTTGTTCCTCCAGGCTGGAGCTAAATGTGGAGAGCAAAAGCTCCTCAAGCTGTTTATACTTGAATTTTTTGCCTTTTTCTCCTCCAAACTGATCGGCATACCCATCGGTGAACAAATACAGCCGATCGCCTTTTTTGAGCGATAGTTTATGAGTAGTAAATGGCCTCCGTTCAACATATTTACCAACAGGTTGCTTATCGGCTTTTATTTCGATGAGTTCAACATTCCCCCGGACTTCGGGAACAACATCCCCCGGGGAACGGATGATCCATAAGGGATTATTGGCGCCACTCCAATGAACAACCGTTTCCTGCTGCTCATTTTCAGGCACAAGTACCTGGAGAAGTGAAATATCCATTCCATCCTTAAGCTCGTTTTCACTTTTTTCAAAGGTTTCTTCAACTAATTCCGATAGTTTATCGAGAATTTTTCCGGGATCATGGATCCCAAATTCCTTCACGCAACGGTTAAGCCCGTTATTGCCCACCACGCTTACCAAAGCGCCCGGCACGCCATGCCCGGTACAGTCAACCGCAGCCAGGTAAAGTTCAGATTTGTTGTTTTGGAACTGGTAGGTCCAGTAAAAATCGCCGCTTACAATATCTTTTGGCCTAAACAATACAAAACAATTTACCGGAAGCTCAGCAATCACTTTATCGGATGGCAATAGGGCATTTTGAATGTACTTGGCATAGTTGATGGAATCGGTGATCTCCTTATTCTTATGCTCAACCAACTCTTTTTGTTTAGAGATAATGAAATTGGCCTTACGCTTTTGATTATAGCTCCTGAACACAAACAAAATAAGCCCCAGCATCACAAAAAGGGCAATGATGGCATAGGTAGTAAGTTTTTTCTGGTTCCTGATCTCGGCTTCAGATACGGCCTGCCTTCGTTCCGCATCTTTTTTCTGCAATTCCTGGCGTTTGCTGAAATCGTACTCCAATTCCTTTTTCAGGATCTCGTTCTTACTTTCATCGCTCTCAATATTTTCTTTGGAGGCCAAAAATAAATTCTGGTATTTAAAGGCGTTTTTAAAATCATTTTTCTGTTCATATAAACTACTCAGGTAACGGTAAGCTTCTACCTGTACACCCTCCAGCTCGCTTTTTTCGGAAATGCGTAAAGAACTCAATAAATATTTTTCGGCCTCGGCCAGTTTATGCTGCTGCAAATAGGTATTTCCAAGTTCAAGATAATTATAAGCATGGCCAATGTTTTCGCTCATGCCACTTAAATAGCTAAGTGAACGGTTAAAGAAAAAAATGGCCGAATCCTTGTCGCTCGTCAACTGGTGATTGATGCCAATGTTGTGGTACGCCATGGCCATGCCTACCGTATCGCTCACCTCTTTTCTTAGCTCGAGCGATTTATTAAGGTACATCTGGGCCGATGTAAACTGCTTGAGCTTTTGATAACAGGTGGCAATGTTGTTGTAATTAATAGCCAGCCTGGCTTTTTCATGGTATTTGAGATTGATTTTTTCGGCTTTAAAATAATAGGCCAATGCGGTGCGGTATTCCTTGATCTCGGCATAAATAAGGCCAATGTTATTTTGCATGCCGGCAATTTTAATAGGCCTTTTTAATTGTTCAAACAACTTTAAAGCGTTCAGGTAATTATCCAAAGCGTCACGCAAATTAGACTGGTCCCTGTTAATGATCCCTCTTAAATTATACGACTCGGCAACACCGGGCAGGTAATCAATTTGTTTGGAAAGAATAAAAAGGCTGTCGGCCTTGAGCTGGGCCAGCTCGTAGTCGCCGTTATCAATAAGGTCGCTGATCTGGATATTATACGCCCTTAGGTAATTGGTATCAACCTGGCCGTAATGTTTACAGGCCAATAACACCAAAAAGATAACTATGAGGCATTTTGTTCTCAGAAAGCTAAATTTAATGGTAAAGCGCTTAAGAAGCAAATTACTCACTCATTTACTATCTGATAATATGCAAGTTGTCACTTCGAGTAAATTTGCTGCCTCTTTGCAAATTTGTATCGAGAAGTGATTAAGAAAGCAGTTCTCGATACGTTTTTTTGTAAGAGGCAGACAAAAAAACACTCGAACTGACTGTAAGATACATTATCTGATAATAGTACGGCCAAGGATCTTATTCACTCGTTTTTTCTGATTTTCGAGCGAGATGAGAAAACGGTATACATTTTCATTTTCAAACGGATCGGCTGTTTTGGTTAGTTCCCTCGCATCCTTAATGATCTGGTTCAGGCGCTTTTCCTTTAAACTGAACAACTGGTGTTCGATGCCTTTTTTAATGGCGTGAATTTCTTTCGGAACGGCTACGCCAAATTTTTCCCATTGCGGGCTCACCGATTCGGCAAAGGAGGCAAAATCAATGGCTACCTGCGAAACAGCCGGATTTGAATGGTGTGTAAAGGTTTGCATGGTAGGAATGTTTCCACTTTCCAACTCATGCTGAAATTCATCCAACACCATTTGGTAAACAGGGTTAATGAACTGAAGATCGTCGCGCCACAATTCAAAAATAACAAACTCGCAAACCGTTAACTGAAACGATTGCGATACCTTATCAGTATCTTCCGCTTCCACATCCACCAATACATTACCATACTGCATCATCATGCGCAGCAATTCTTTTTCTTCGTGATCGAGAACCGGGTCAACCTGTTTTGCTTCTTCTTCGTGGTAAGCTTCCGGTGGGATTTCTTCAGGATAAGCACCGTAATTTTTAGCTGTGTCTTGAGCGGAGTCGGAAGATTTATTTGATGCGGCTTTGCCTGATTTTTTGCGAATGAGTTTGTTGATCTCAATTTGTAAAATTTGTTCGGAAATGTCCATAATTTTGGAACATTCTTTTACATACACCGAGCGGTTAATGGCATCGGGAATAACAGAGATGCTCTCCACAATGTCTTTAATTAATTCAGCACGTTTTATCGGGTCGTTCTCTACTTCCTTATACAGCAAACTGGTTTTAAACGAAATAAAATCCTTGCTATTATTCTTAATGAACTCTTTGAACTCTTCATTGGTTACTTTTTTACTGTACGAATCCGGATCGTCGCCATCAGGAAATAAGAGCACGCGCACATTCATGCCTTCTTCCAAAATCAGGTCAATGCCCCTGAAACTGGCTTTAATACCGGCCACATCCCCATCGTATAAAATGGTAATATTTTTAGTGAAACGGTGAATGAGCTTGATCTGGTCAACCGTCAATGAAGTTCCGGAAGAGGCCACCACATTTTCAATGCCCGACTGGTGCATGGAAATGACATCGGTATAACCTTCCACCAGGTAGCAGTTGTCGTCCTGGATAATTTGTTTTTTTGCCTGGAACAAACCATAAAGTGTTTTACTTTTATCGTAAATGTCGGTTTGCGGCGAGTTGATGTATTTGGCTAATTTTTTGTCGCTGGTTAAAATCCTTCCGCCAAAACCAATCACCTTACCCGAAATGTTATGAATAGGGAACATGACACGGCCGGTGTAACGATCGAAAATATCACTAACGGTTATAGGGTTACCTTCCGCATGGTTGTTCGATAAAATGGACATCCCTGTCTTAACAAGGTACTCCGGTTTGTATCCATTCTTCACTGCCGTTTCCGAAAATTTTCGTCTTTCTTCAGAACTGTAACCTAATTGAAATTTATCGATAATGGCCTGTGTAAAGCCGCGTTCCTGGAAATAACCAAGGCCAATGGAACGGCCCATATCATCATTAAGCAACAAATCGGTAAAATACTTTTGCGCGTACTGCATCACAATGTAAAGGCTTTCCTTTTCGTTTTGCTGCGCTTTTTCTTCCACACTCACTTCTTTCTCAATCACCTCAATGCCATACTTGTTGGCCAGGTATTTTAAGGCCTCAGGATAAGACAGGCTTTCGTGGTCCATGATAAAATTAACGGCCGTCCCCGATTTACCACAGCCAAAACACTTGTAAATACCTTTGGCAGGCGATACCGTAAACGATGGCGATTTCTCGCCATGAAAAGGACATAAACCTAATAAATTGGCGCCACGTTTTTTCAGGGTAATAAAATCGCCTATGACGTCCTCTACCCGGGCGGCATCAATAATTTTATCTATGGTGAATTTAGGGATCAAAAAAGCGTAATTTTACAGGATAAATATAAGCAAAATGCCTGTTTCAACCTTTAAAATTATCCTGTTCTTCCTGCTGTTTGTTTCGGTAAAAGCCCGGGCACAAAATGACATGGAAACCTCGCAACAGGTATTTAACTACCTGAAAGAGAGAAAGTATGACAAAATTGACGCCCTGTTTGATACTACGGGAATTGTAAAATTTATTACCACCCAACAAAAAGAAGCCTATAAAGAAGAGCTTGAAACATTAGGCAAACCTAAAAAACTGATCCGTATTGATGAGGAACCTCATGGCTTTAAAACCAATACCGCACTTGCCATTGAATTTAAAAAAGAGAAAAAACTGCTTTATATTGTTTTTAATAAGCACAAAATAGAATCCTTTTCATTTGGAACTTATACCGAAACACCCTTCTTTCAGTTAAAAGGCTACAAAGGCTTTTCGGAAGTAACCGATTTGAGTACCGCTGTAAAAACACGTGATGGTTTAACGCTTGGCGCCAACATTGCCTTTGGCGACACCAGCAAATCAAAATCGCCACTGGTTATTTTAGTGCATGGTTCGGGCGGCAACGACAGGGACGAAACACTTGGCCCCAATAAACCTTTTCGCGACCTGGCACAGGGCCTGGCGCAACAGGGCATTGTGAGCATACGATATGATAAACGCACCTTTGCTTACCAATACGATCCAAAATTACTGTCGGACAGCTTTTCCCTTTATGAAGAAACCATTAACGATGCCATTGACGCGGTGGCTTTAGCCAGCCAGTTTACTTTTATTGACACCACAAAAATTTACATTATAGGCCACAGCCAGGGCGCCATGTGCGCGCCAAAAATAGCCGAGCTTTGCCCCAAATTGAAAGGTATTGTGATGATAGGAGCTCCGGTGACGAACCTGGTGGATGTATTGCCCCAACAGGCCGAATACATGGCCCTGCTGGACGATACGATCTCAACCACCGAACAAATGCAGATCAATACCATGAAATGGTTGTCGGACAAAATTAAATCGCCGGCACTGGGCAAAACACCAAAGGGCCTGTTAATGGGCGGCAGTCCTACCTATTGGAAAAGTGTTTTAAACTACGACCAGCTGGCAACAGCTAAAAAATTGACCCTTCCCATTCTTATTTTGGCGGGTGACAGGGATTTTCAGGTACTACCAAAAGAATTTGCCGAATGGCAAAAACAATTGGGCGATCATAAAAATGTTATCCTGAAATCCTACCCAAAACTTAACCATTTGTTTTTAGAAGGCGAAGGAAGACCAAATACGAAGGACTATGAGGTTCCCGGACACATTCCGCAATATGTGATCGATGATTTGACGAAGTTTATTAAGGGTTAAAGAAACGATACCGCAAAGCCTGCAAAAACTGATTGATATTTAGCTCTCTTAAATTGGGTATAATGCTGGTATGAACTATTTACAACATCCCGATCATTTTTTGAATACTGGAAACCAAGTTTAAAACTAATGTTCTTATAAAAACGATAGGAAATGCTTGTGCTGAAATTATGCGCAAAAGACAAATTGTTGCTCATAAAATTGTAGGCTTCCGTTTTTTCGAGGGTATTATTGTTATCGTAAATCTTTCGTACAGCAAAACCATTGGTAATTCTATTTATTGAAAAGCAATAATCAATATCAAAGTTAAACCGTTTGTATTGCTTTGATAAACCCAGGCCTGTAAAAGTATTAAAGCCTGAAATTTCAATCGCGTCTTTATTATACCCCAAGGTATCATAAGTTATTACAGAACCAATAACATCAGGTGAAGATCCCGAGCCTGGCGTAGAATTCGGATCGTAAATATACTGTTCTAAATAAAATACCTGGTCTGATTGGATATTGAATTTAGTGGAATTATAATTAACACCACAAGTCAGTTTTAACCAAAGAGGCAATTCAAAATCAATTTTTAGTTCGGGATTGAATGTATGCTCTGAATTTATTTTTCCATTAAAAACAGAATACTGGCTTGAATTATGCGTTTTATAAGAGTCTTGCACTTCATACCTCATATAACAATCAAATTGCGTTGCCGTGTATTTTCCTTGTATTGAAAACCTTATTTTATAATGCAGGTTTGCCAGCGAATCCCTGTTTTGTGAAACCAAAAAAAGAGGAAAAAAAACGACCCACAGTGTTAATTTCATTATCAAATATACTAAAATTCAATGCATTATGACATTCTACCCACTTTCAAAAACAAATATTTACTATCTTTAAGGTCTGACTTTTGAGTGTGTAACTACTCAAAAATCATAACTCATAATTCATAACTAACAACATGTCCGTTTACGAAAAATATAAAGCAGTTATTGGCCTTGAGTGCCACATACAATTGCTTACCAAAACAAAAATGTACAGCAACGATGTTGCCGAATACGGTGCCATGCCTAATACCAATGTGAGTGTGATCACGTTAGGCCATCCCGGCACTTTGCCAAAAGTTAACAGGCGCGCCATAGAGTTTGCTGTGAAACTCGGTATTGCTACTCATTCAAACATTCGCGAAGAGAACCAATTTGCACGCAAGAATTATTTTTACGCCGATTTGCCAAAAGGTTACCAGATCACACAGGATAAAACCCCTATTTGCACCAATGGTTATGTAGATATTAAATTGAAAGATGGAACCGAAAAGCGCATTAATCTTACCCGTATTCATATGGAAGAAGATGCAGGAAAAAGCATGCACGACATCGATCCGTTTGAATCTTTAATTGACCTGAACCGCGCCGGAACGCCTTTATTGGAAATTGTGACCGAGCCGGATTTTACAACCAGTGACGAAGCTTATGCTTATTTAACGGAAATAAAAAAACTGGTGCGTTACCTTGATATTTGCGACGGAAACATGGAGGAAGGCTCGTTGCGTTGCGACGCCAACATTTCGGTAATGCTGAAAGACGCCAAAGAGTACGGAAAAAAAGTAGAGGTAAAGAACATGAACTCTTTCCGTAACGTGCAACGCGCCATTGATTTTGAAATTAAGCGCCAGATAGACCTGATTGAATCAGGCGAAAAAATTGCCGGGGAAACCAGGAGTTTCGACGCCGTAAATGGCTCTACCTTTGCTTTGCGTAGTAAGGAGAATGCCAACGATTACCGTTATTTTCCTGAACCGGATTTGCAACCGGTGATGGTAAAACAGGACTACATTGAATCGGTAAAGGCAAACATGCCTGAACTGCCGGGTGACCTTTTCAAAAAATTTACAAAGGAATTCGGCCTGTCGGAATACGACGCTTATAACTTAACCGATTTGAAAGGTTTGGCTTTATACTTTAACGAGCTAGCCTCACTCACCAAAAATTATAAAGCGGCTGCCAACTGGATGATGGGAAGCATTAAATCGTACCTGAACGAAAATGCCATTACCATTGAACAATTTACCGTAAAGCCAAAAGCCATTGCCGATTTAATTGCACTGATTGATGAAGGGAAAATAAGCAATGCCGCCGCCACGCAAAAATTATTTCCGGAACTGATGTTAAACCCCGCACAATCGCCTTTAAGCATTGCCGAGCGCTTGGATATTTTACAAAGCAACGACACCGGCGCTTTGCAGGAACTGGTAAACCAGGCTTTGGCAAAATATCCCGAAAAAATTACCGAATACAAAAACGGTAAATCAAGCTTACTGGGATTGTTTGTTGGTGAGGTAATGAAACTGGGCAAAGGCAAAGCCGATCCTAAAATGGCTAACCAATTGGTGAAGGAAGCACTGGAGAAATAAGAACCGCTAATAAGATCTTAGGTCACCCTGAACTTGATTCAGGGTCTCATGGTGAGATGCTGAAACAAGTTCAGCATGACAATTCTGTCAGCTCGAGTAACGAAACGTAGCGAAGCGTATTGAGAATTACTCATTCTGTAATCACTTCTCGATACGTCCTTCCTATCGTCAGGACTACTCGAAATGACAATTTTTAAAATTTTCAGATTTTGATTCTTCGTTAACCTGTGCAATTATTTCCCTAAGTCGGAAATAAAAGCCCCAGAAAAACATAGTTTTTTACTGGCACAGGAATTTAAATGTATAAGCAGAAAGACTTTTTTCATCACCAGAATTCATAAACTTAGTTTTTCCAAATTCTCAATCTGAACCCCGCGTCAAACCGGGCACGAAAATGAAAAAAGTCTAAAGGCCTCGCTAAGAGGCCTTTTTTATTTGTTAATTTTTTTAAGGGATCCGGGTTATTAACGACTAAACAGGAATAACTATCGTTCAAAGGGCTTGCGTTTTTTAGCATGATTCTTGAAATTTATATAAACGTTAATCCCCGTTAATAATTTAATACCGTACTATAATGGAAACATTCGTATTATTTGGTGAGCGCCCCTTTAATGATTATGCTTATACCAGGTTAACCAACATTGCCAACAATATTTACAGCATGAGCGATGTAGAGGTTTTAATGTATAAAGACAGCTTTGAAGACCTGGTAAAAAAACTGGTATCCTTTTATTCCTTACAACCTGTAAACATTTCTTTTGAAGATAAGCTGGTAGACCTGGTTGACAGGCCGGACAATAAAGGCCCTCATTTTTTTGCGGAATATACCCTGATGGTTACCGGCGATAGCGGCTTACTTCACCTCGATCCTTATAATAATGGTTATGTAGAGTTGCCGGTGCCTGTTTTGGTAAAAACAAATGTCATTAGTTTTGAAATTGACACGCATTATTCTTCGGAAGACTTGTCGGAAGCTGTCATTAAAAACATAAAAAAGGATTATGATATGGTGAAAGAATTTATTGCAACCACCATTTTATACCTTAACAACGAATCGCAAAAGTTCAATTTACGGTTAGAGGAGTTCATTATTCCCTTACTCGCTAAAAAAATGCGCGGCGCCAGCCTGCACATGGACGTGAAGAAGAAATTGAATTTTTAAGTTTATTCCACTACCACTTTTTTGCATTCAAGTCCTTCGTTGTACATGATGTAAAAGTAGTATAAGCCCGGGCTCACTTTTACAGGAACGGATAGGTCATAGCTACCTTTTTCCCTTTGTTTTGTTTCTTCCCAGATCATCTCACTTTTTGAATTGAAAAGCCTGGCTACATACATCGTTTTATTCGGAAAATTCAATTGATAGGATACTGCTTCTTTAACAGGATTTGGAAATACGCTGAGCCAGTTCTTTTCTTCCGCTTTCGCCTCCTGTTCATGTACGGCTGTAGCTGTGCTGCTCCATTTATATATTTTATTAGACGAAAAATAAGCGGTTGTTGAATTTACGCGCTGAAACCTGTTAAAGCCATTGCTGGCAGAATATGGAATATCTACACTCCATGTACTACCACCATTACTTGTTCGGTACAAATCATTATTTCCCGTCCATCCTAATTGAGTCGACAAGAAACCAATTCCCTGAAAATAACTTGATGTGGCAACATTTTGTGAGGTCCAGGTTGTGCCACCATTCACACTTTTTAAAAACACGTTCATAGCGCTTGATGGTCCTGAACGCTCAACAGACGCGTACCAGTTTGTGCCATTTAAATTCTGGATTTTCCATACATACTCACCGGCAACATTGCTTTTAAATACTTTTGTCCAGCTTGCTCCGCCATCGGTTGTTTTAAGTATAACCGCTCCTTCGGCACTTACATTACTTTGCCCGGTTACATAGCCGGTTATGGCATCAATAAACTGCACATCAACCAAACCCGAAGCATACGCACTCATGTCAATTTTGGTCCAGTTAGCGCCACCGTTTGTGCTTTTCATAACATAAGCCGGTGTAGAATATACACCGACGGCATACACTACATTTGCGTTCACACAACAAATACCACAAATGCCTCTGTCAACACCAACAATGGCGGATGAAATATCCGTCCAGGTTACCCCGCCATCGGTTGTCTTAAAAAACACATTCTGTCCGTTATATTCCAGCGCGCCGGCAAAGCCAATAGTTTTATTGGCAAATTCAATGCTTCGCATATAAACGCCCGGCAATGTTTTTAAAGTAGTCCAGGTTGTGCCCCCGTCTGTGGTACCCCTTATGTATCCGCTGGAAGAGGTTGAGCCGACAACCCAGCCGGTATCGGGCGAAATAAACGACATATCATCATACCGTCCGGTAATTGCAGGCGCATTGGTTGCAACCCATGATTGACTGTAATTTTTAAAAAAAAGAAGGCATAAAGCAAGAACAAGGACCGGTTTCATAAAAGGGGAATTATAGCTATAAAGATAGTTATTCTGCTATTATTTTCCTTGTGATCTGCCCAGAGTTCGTAACCACACGAAGGATGTAAATTCCCCTGCTTAAATTATTTAATAAAATGTCTGCTCTGTCCTGGTCTGTTTCCTGGCTATACACAAGCTTTCCCATGTTGTCATAAATCGCCATAGCTTTGGTCCCTTTAACCGGGCAAAAAACCGTTAACTGATTGGAAGTGGGATTTGGAAAAATAGTTAACAGCTTCTCTTCTTCTTTTTGTGAAACAGCGGTTGTGATATTTCCATCAATATATTGCAGCATGAGTTTAACCCATTGGGCATATTGAATTCCGGAAGGATGCAAACCATCGGGGGCTACTAAATTGGGTTGTGCAAGCCCCATCCTGGAAATGGGCGTAATATCAAAATACCGGACATGGAAGCTATCGGCAACCTGCTTATTAAAAGCATTATACTGATCGAGCTCCTGGCTTATCTGGGCCTGGTTGCCGGTGCTTTGTCCATAAGGCGTGTAGGCATAATCGGGAATGGAAACCACAAAAACATGGCTGGTATCGCCACCGGCATAGCGAATGGCTGAATCCAACAGCTGCGGAAATTCATTGACATACTGAGAGAAAGGCGTTCCCTGGTATTGGTTATTCACGCCAATTAATAAAGAAACAAGGTTATAATGCTGTTGCTGCAAATGCTGGTTGGTAATGGCATTCAACAGATTATCTGTTCGCCAGCCTGTTGTGGCAATAATCCGCATGGTATCGGTAATAATGCCTCTTAGTGCCAGCGAATCCTTTAATTGAGCGGGCCAGCGCTGTGCGGCCGGCACGCTTTGTCCAATGGTATAGGAATCGCCTAAAGCCAAAAAACGAATGGGCGATTGAACCTGCAAGGTTTGAGAAAAAGATAAAACAGGAAATAAAAATATGAGTAGTAATTTCTTCATAGCCTATTTACGTAATTTAACCTGTTTTGGTTTAATGACACAAAAAATAGGCCATTAGCCATAACTATTGCTTTACTACTTTTCGCATGGCAACCACCTTGTTATTTTCCAATACCTTAACAAAATACAATCCATTGCTTAGCGCGGCAGTATTTATAACATGGGTTTTATCAGTCACATTTTCAGCTAACACCAAAGCGCCAACGCTGTTGTACAGTTCTACGCTTGTATTTTGAGAAAGCTTTGTAAAGCTCACATTTAACACATCATGCGCCGGGTTAGGACTCACAAAAATTGTCTTGCTGTTTGTATCTTCGTTTATGCCCACACTTGCGCCTATGGCCATTAATGTTGCGGTACCCGACGTTAAAGGCGTAATAGTTCCCTGGGCGTTTGATTGATTGGCCTGGGATAAGCCAATAGTCAATGTTTCGTCTGTAGCCAAAGCTGACAGGACCTGATAATGTAATGTGGCTATTTTGCCATAACCGCTTACGTTATTAGTAACGGTATGCGTTGTTGCTGTATAGAGTTTATCATTCACAAAATCGGGTTTACTGAAATGTAAATTTTGTGAGGCATCGATAAATGAATTCTGATATTCAATATAAATGCTGTTTGGCTCAATCAAGGTATGATTAAAATCAACCGTAAAAGCTATGCCGTTAATGTTATTTACCGGCGTTGTAGCATCGCCCAGGTAAACAGAAGCTGTGCCCCAGTTTCCTTTAACAATAGCAGGCTGATCGGGTACTATTCTTAATTGGGAATTTACTGTTGAAGTTTGAGCTGTCCTGAGAATATGCATTAAACCATAATTAGTATAAATAGCCAAAGTATCATTGTCGTTTATAATCCCATCACCATTACAATCACTATTATTTAAATCCATACCGTTAGCAGTTGTTACGCTCCAATTCGTGGCTCCATATGGCTGCCACATATTGCTAACAGAACTTCTGGGCGCACCGGTTTGATTGTAATGCAATGCCAGCTCCAAAACGTCTAAATTGTTTGCTACACCATCACTATTAGCATCACCTGGCCATACACAATTGTTGAAAGAGTTGCTCACTGTTGCAGTAGCTGAACATCCTACTGTATTACTCACAACAATAGTGTACGTTCCATTAACATCTGTGGTATAACTATCAGAATAATTAGGAGAGTTTAACCAATAATAATAATTTGCATTTGTACTTACGGCTAAAGCGGTCATTGTTCCGCATTGATTTGACACGTTTAATGTTAGTGTAGGGGTATTTAAGGCGGTACAATTTGCCATGTTTAGCTTGTAAAGATTAATGTTAGAAAAATACATTTCATTATTAATTATATCAAATTCAATTGAATTAGCGTTCAGGCAATTACAATAGCTAGCCTCTATTCCATTATAAAACTGGGACATACCCGTTGTCGAAATAAAATCTGTAATGTTGGTCAGCGCTGAGTCAATCTTCCTGATTATTCCACCACCTGAAACATATATATTATCGTGATCGTCAAGCTTTACGGACTTGATATTTAAAAATGAAG
>JBEHXV010000046.1:25000-27683 GCA_048498515.1 Bacteroidota bacterium
TACCTTCAGTATGGTGGGTTGTCCCATTCGGAAATCTAGGGATATAATGTGTATTTGCCACTCCCCCTAGCTTATCGCAGCTTATCACGTCCTTCTTCGCCTCCAAGAGCCAAGGCATCCTCCATGCGCCCTTATTTACTTTCTTTTATTATGCTTTTACGCACCTAATATTTCTACTTGTTTTACTTTGATCGTACTAATACATCACTGTACTGTACTCTCGTGTCTTTCTCAATATGTCAAAGAACTGGTTTTAATTAGCCAATTAGTCAATGTGACAATTAGATAATTAAACAAAATGTGGAGAATAACGGATTCGAACCGTTGACCCCCTGCGTGCAAGGCAGGTGCTCTAGCCAGCTGAGCTAATCCCCCAAAATAAGCGCCGTAATGATAAATTTGACATTTAACATTACCCTGTAGTCCCGAGCGGATTTGAACCGCTGACCCCTACATTATCAGTGTAGTGCTCTAACCAACTGAGCTACGGGACTATTTCTTTAAGTTAAAAGTTACAAAATTAAAAGTCAAAAGTTTCCTTTTGGCTTTTCTCTTTTGACTTTTGACTTTTGCCCTTAACTCCCTTAATTAAAAGCCCACTTGGCTCGTTTTTGGGTTTTGTTTTTAATTCCAGTTTTTAATTGATTCCAAAAAAATAGCAGTATAACTCTATAAAAGAGTTCATACATCCACACTAGACGCTTCTCCAGAAAGGAGGTATTCCAGCCGCACCTTCCGGTACGGCTACCTTGTTACGACTTAACACCAGTTATCAAGTTTACTCTAGGCGGCGCCTTACAGCTACCGACTTTAAATACCCTCAACTTCCATTGTTTGACGGGCGGTGTGTACAAGGCCCGGGAACGTATTCACCGCGCCATTGCTGATGCGCGATTACTAGCGAATCCAGCTTCATGAAGTCGAGTTGCAGACTTCAATCCGAACTGAGATAGGTTTTTAGAGATTAGCATCACATCGCTGTGTAGCTGCCCGTTGTACCTACCATTGTAGCACGTGTGTAGCCCTGGACGTAAGGGCCGTGATGACTTGACGTCGTCCCCACCTTCCTCACCGTTTGCACGGGCAGTTTCGTTAGAGTTCCCGACATTACTCGCTGGTAACTAACGATAGGGGTTGCGCTCGTTGCGGGACTTAACCCAACACCTCACGGCACGAGCTGACGACAGCCATGCAGCACCTAGTTTCGTGTCCTTGCGGAAAATCTCCTTTCAGAGACGGTCACTAACTTTCAAGCCCAGGTAAGGTTCCTCGCGTATCATCGAATTAAACCACATGCTCCTCCGCTTGTGCGGGCCCCCGTCAATTCCTTTGAGTTTCACCGTTGCCGGCGTACTCCCCAGGTGGATTACTTATCGCTTTCGCTTGGTCGCTGACTGTCATATCGCCAACAACGAGTAATCATCGTTTACGGTGCGGACTACCAGGGTATCTAATCCTGTTTGATCCCCGCACTTTCGTGCCTCAGCGTCAGTTATAGTTTCGTTAGCTGCCTTCGCAATCGGTGTTCTATGACATATCTAAGTATTTCACCACTACATGTCATATTCCGCCAACGTCATCTATACTCTAGACCTGCAGTATCAATGGCAGTTTCTCAGTTAAGCTGAGAGATTTCACCACTGACTTACAAGTCCGCCTACGCACCCTTTAAACCCAATGAATCCGGATAACGCTTGCATCCTTCGTCTTACCGCGGCTGCTGGCACGAAGTTAGCCGATGCTTATTCTTACCATACTATCAACCTCCCACACGTGGAAGGGTTTTCTCTGGTACAAAAGCAGTTTACAACCCATAGGGCCGTCTTCCTGCACGCGGCATGGCTGGTTCAGAGTTGCCTCCATTGACCAATATTCCTTACTGCTGCCTCCCGTAGGAGTCTGGTCCGTGTCTCAGTACCAGTGTGGGGGTTAGTCCTCTCAGATCCCCTACCTATCGTCGCCTTGGTGGTCCATTACACCACCAACTAGCTAATAGGACGCATACCCATCTCAAACCGCCGGAGCTTTCAAAATCAAATGATGCCATTCAATTTATTACGGGGTATTAATCTCTCTTTCGAAAGGCTATCCCCCTGTTTAAGGTAGGTTGTATACGTGTTACGCACCCGTGCGCCGGTCGCCGCCAAGTATTGCTACCCGCGCTGCCCCTCGACTTGCATGTATTAAGCCTGCCGCTAGCGTTCATCCTGAGCCAGGATCAAACTCTCCATTGTAAAAAAATTTGATCTTAGATATTCATATCTAGAAATGTCTGTTCAGGGTCTAGCATGTATTTTACTGTTACTCTGCATCACTGCATTTTGTAACATTCAGATGTACTCTCTTTTATTTTTAGAGTTACCTGCTACATTTTTTGGTTTCAATCTTTTCAAAGAACTCAGTCAGTTTCCTGTTCCTAGTTACCTAGTTTCAAATTCCTGACTTAAATTTTATATCTTTTAGTTCGCCCGTGATTACTCACTACTTAACTAACAAATCTCTTAATGAACTAGCCGCTTTTCTCATTTGCGGGCTGCAAAAGTACACATCCTTTTACTAACCACCAAATTTATTTTTAATTTTCTTAAAAATATTTTCTCTTCATTCCTCTCTCTTCAACTAATCTCTCAAATAACGGGCTGCAAATATACACACTTTTTTTATTCCACAACTAGAAAAAATA
>JBEHXV010000047.1:0-24868 GCA_048498515.1 Bacteroidota bacterium
GAAACAGTAATGGCTGAAGTGCTTGCGCTTGTATTCCACACGTAGGTATCTGCACCACTAGCTGTTAATGTGCTGCTCACGCCATCGCAGGTTACCGTATTACCGCTTACAGATACCACAGGGTTAACCGTATTGGCCGTGATGGCAAACGTGTTTGTCACCATGCAGCCATTGGCATCCGCTATGGTGCAGGTGTAACTTCCCGCAGTTAATGTTGTTGATGTTGCAGCGTTACCACCAACCGGTGACCATGTATAAGTATAAGGAGTGGTTCCGCCGCTGGCAGTTACCTCAGCCACACCATTTATCACACAGGTTACATTTGTTTGTGTTTGTGTTGATGTTAAAACTGTAGGTTCATTAATAGTTACCATGTCGGTTATTGTACAACCATTCGCATCGGTTACTGT
The DNA here is from genome assembly GCA_048498515.1 of Bacteroidota bacterium. Classification (GTDB taxonomy): domain Bacteria; phylum Bacteroidota; class Bacteroidia; order B-17B0; family Aurantibacillaceae; genus UBA4416. The sequence goes on from JBEHXV010000047.1 coordinate 411, forward strand.
TACGGTTTTCACACCGGCGGTTTCGCCGGTAATAACCGAAGTGGTTGCAGAAGTTGACCATAAATAGGTATAGCCTGTAGTGCCCCCCGTTACCGTTACTGTAGCTGAACCGGTGTTGCCTCCGTTACATAATACATTGCTAACGGTAGTCGACGTTGCTAAAGCCGTCGGTTCATTAATAGTTACCATGTCGGTAATGGTACAACCATTCGCATCGGTTACCGTTACGGTTTTTACCCCAGCGGTTTCACTGGTAATGACTGATGTGGTTGCCGAAGTTGACCATAAATAGGTATAGCCTGCCGTACCACCGGTTACGGTTACTGTAGCTGAACCGGTGTTGCCGGCGTTGCATAATACGTTGCTTACAGTAGTTGATGTAGCCAATGCCGCAACAGGCTCGGTAATTGTCACCGCGTCAATAATGGTACAACCATTCGCATCGGTTACCGTTACGGTTTTCACACCGGCAGTTTCACCGGTAATAACCGAAGTGGTTGCCGAAGTTGACCATAAGTAGGTATAGCCTGTAGTACCACCAGTTACGGTTACTGTAGCTGAACCGGTGTTGCCACCGTTACATAAAACGTTGCTTACTGTTGTAGAGGTTGCTAAGGCAGTTGGTTCTGTAATGGTTACGGCATCCGTAATGGTACACCCATTTGCATCCGTTACTGTCACCGTTTTCACGCCAATGTTTTCACCCGTAATCACCGAAGTGGTTGCCGAAGTTGACCATAAATACATATATCCTGCTGTACCGCCCGTTACCGTTACTGTAGCCGAACCGGTGCTTCCTCCGTTACACAATACATTGCTTACGGTAGTCGACGTTGCTAAAGCTGTTGGTTCTGTAATGGTTACAACATCAGTTATTGTACAGCCATTCGCGTCAGTCACCGTTACGGTTTTCACACCGGCGGTTTCACCTGTAATAACCGAAGTAGTTGCTGAAGTTGACCATAAATAGGTATATCCTGTAGTACCACCTGTTACGGTTACAGTCGCGGTACCGTTATTACCAGCGTTACATGATACATTGCTTACTGTTGTAGATGTTGCTAAGGCCGTTGGTTCATTAATGGTGACCATATCGGTGATCGTACATCCATTCGCGTCGGTTACTGTTACGGTTTTCACACCGACAGTCTCTCCTGTAATAACCGAAGTAGTTGCCGAAGTTGACCATAAGTAGGTATAGCCTGTAGTTCCGCCTGTTACAGTAACTGTAGCTGAACCTGTTGAGCCTGCGTTACATAATACATCAGCAACCAGTGTTGATGTGGCTAATGCGGCAGCAGGTTCTGTAATGGTGACCATATCAGTAATCGTACAACCATGTGCGTCGGTTACCGTTACGGTTTTTACACCGGCAGTTTCACCGGCAATAACCGAAGTAGTTGCAGCAGTTGACCATAAATACGTATAACCTGTAGTTCCACCGGTTACCGTTACAGTAGCAGATCCTGTGTTACCACCGTTACACAATACGTTGCTTACGGTTGTAGAAGTTGCTAAAGCTGTTGGTTCTGTAATGGTTACCATATCGGTAATCGTACAACCATTTGCGTCGGTTACCGTTACGGTTTTCACACCGGCGGTTTCACCTGTAATCACCGAAGTGGTGGCCGAAGTTGACCATAAATAGGTATATGCTGTTGTACCACCTGTAACGGTTACAGTTGCAGTACCATTATTGCCCGCGTTACATGATACGTTGCTGACCATAGTTGAAGTTGCCAATGCCGCAGCTGGTTCGGTAATTGTTACAGCATCCGTAATGGTACAACCATTCGCGTCAGTCACCGTCACGGTTTTCACACCGGCGGTTTCACCGGTAATCACTGAAGTGGTGGCTGTGGTTGACCATAAATACGTATATCCTGCTGTACCGCCTGTTACCGTTACGGTCGCAGTACCGTTATTACCACCGTTGCATGATACATTGCCAACCATGGTTGCTGTCGCTAATGCGGCGGCAGGCTCCGTAATCGTTACGGCATCCGTTATTGTACAACCATTCGCATCGGTTACTGTTACCGTTTTCACACCGGCCATTTCGCCGGTAATGACTGAAGTGGTTGCTGTAGTTGACCACAAGTATGTATAACCTGCTGTACCGTCTGTGGCAGTTACGGTAGCTGAACCGGTGTTGCCACCGTTACATAATACATTGCTTACTGTGGTTGATGTAGCTAATGCAGCAGCAGGTTGGGTAATAGTAATTGAACTGGTTGCTGTGCAACCATTCGCATCCGTTACTGTTACGGTTTTCACGCCTGATGTCTGACTTGTAATTACCGATGTGGTTGCACCGGTTGACCATAAATAGCTATAAGCCGGTGTTCCTGCAGAAGGAGTTACGGTTGCTGAACCAGTCGCGTTTCCAAAACACAATACATCAGTACCCACTGTTGAAGCTGTTAACCCTGAAGCAGGTTGTGTAATGGTTACCATATCGGTTGTTGTACAACCATTGGCATCGGTTACTGTTACCGTTTTAACGCCTGAGGTTTCACCGGTAATAACAGAAGTAGTTGCTGAGGTAGACCATAGGTAAGTATAGCCCGCTGTTCCACCACTGGTTGTTACTGTTGCTGCTCCGGTGCTGCCACCAAAACAAAACACATTAGTAACAGCTGTTGCTGTTGACAGGGCGGCTACCGGCTGGTTGATGTTAACTGAATTAATAGCCGTACAGCTGTTTGCATCGGTTACGGTTACCGTTTTAACGCCTGATGTCTCTCCTGTAATAACCGAAGTGGTTGCCGAAGTTGACCATAAGTAGGTATAACCCGCTGTACCGCCACTGGCTGTTACGGTAGCAGAACCTGTATTTCCTCCAAAACATAATACATTGCTCACCGCTGTAGCTGTTGCCAGGGCCGATGGCTGGCCAATATTAACAGATCCAACAGAGGTACATCCGTTCGCATCGGTTACCGTTACGGTTTTAACACCCGAGGTTTGACCTGTAATGACTGACGTAGTAGCAGAGGTTGACCATAAATAGGTATAACCTGCTGTGCCTCCACTTGCAGTTACAGTAGCCGATCCTGTAGAACCGCCATTACACAATACATTGCTTACTGCTGTGGCGGTTGCAAGTGCCGAAGCAGGTTGGCCAATGTTAACTGAAGTGATTGCGGTACAACCATTGGCGTCGGTTACCGTGACGGTTTTTACCCCCGAGGTTTGTCCTGTAATAACTGAAGTAGTGGCTGAAGTTGACCATAAATAGGTATAACCTGCCGTGCCTCCACTTGCGGTTACAGTAGCAGAGCCCGTAGCTCCACCAAAGCATAAGGCATTGGCAATGGTTGTTGCTGTTGCCAGGGCCGCTGCCGGTTGATTAATGTTAACAGAATTAATTGAGGTACAACCATTCGCATCGGTTACTGTAACAGTTTTTACACCCGATGTCTGACCTGTAATGACTGAAGTAGTTGCAGAGGTTGACCATAAATAAGTATAACCTGCTGTACCGCCACTTGCGGTTACTGTTGCCGTTCCGTTGGATCCTCCAAAGCAGGATACATTGCCCACCGCTGTAGCAGTTGCAAGAGCTGTTGGCTGGGTAATGTTTACAGATTGTATAGCGGTACATGAGTTCGCGTCGGTGACCGTTACGGTTTTCACACCCGATGTTTGACCTGTAATAACTGAAGTTGTAGCAGAGGTTGACCATAAGTAAGTATAAGCTCCTGTTCCACCCGACGCCGTAACTGTAGCAGAGCCTGTTGCTCCGCCGTTACATAATACATTGCTTAAAGCTGTTGCTGTTGCAATGGCTGTTGGTTGATTGATGTTTACAGATTGTATAGAGGTACATGAGTTCGCGTCGGTGACCGTTACGGTTTTTACACCCGATGTTTGACCCGTAATAACTGAAGTTGTAGCAGAGGTTGACCATAAGTAAGTATAAGCTCCTGTTCCGCCACTGGCTGTTATGGTTGCTGAGCCGGTAGATCCGCCATTACACAATACGTTGCTTACCGCTGTTGCGGTAGCAAGGGCTGATGCCGGTTGGGCAATGTTAACAGAATTTACTGTCGTACAACTGTTTGCATCGGTGACCGTTACGGTTTTAACGCCCGAAGTTTCACCTGTAATAACCGAAGTTGTAGCAGAGGTTGACCATAAATACGTATAAGCCCCTGTTCCCCCACTTGCGGTTACTGTTGCTGTTCCGTTAGAACCGCCAAAGCAGGATACATTGCTAACGGCTGTTGCTGTTGCAAGAGCTGCAGGCTGGTTAATATTTACAGATTTTATGCTGGTACATGAGTTCGCGTCGGTGACCGTTACCGTTTTCACACCGGATGTTTGCCCGGTAATCACCGAAGTGGTGGCTGATGTTGACCATAAATACGTATAGGCACCCGTTCCGCCTGAAGCAGCCACTGTAGCTGAACCTGTTGAACCACCGTTACACAATATATTGGTAACTGCTGTTGTTGTGACCAAAGCGGATGGTTGACCAATGATTGCATTTCTTACCCTTGTACAACCATTGGCATCTGTAACGGTTGATGTATAAACACCGGCCGGCTGGCCAGTTATAACCGAAGTGGTGGCGCCGGTTGACCATAAATACGTATAAGCTCCTGTTCCGCCAAATACTGTAACGGTAGCACTGCCTGTCCCTCCATTACACAAGGCATTGGTCACAGCTGTTGTACTGACTACTGTTGACGGATGGTTAACAGTAACGGTGGCAACATTCACACATAAATTGGCATCCGTCGTTTGGACGGTGTAAGTACCTGCGAGCAAGGTAGGCTCTACGTTTGTGGTTGGTCCACTCGACCAGGTATAGGTGTAAGCACCTGTTCCCCCGCTGGCGGTAACTGTGGCGCTTCCATTAGCACCATTACATAAAGCATTGGTAACGGCTGTTGTGGTAACTAAAGCCGCCGGTTGGGTAATACTAACCGATTTTACGTTCGTACACGAGTTGGCATCGGTTACAGTAGCTGTATAAACACCCGCCATTTGGCCTGTTATAACAGAAGTAGTAGCACCAGTCGACCATAAATAGGTATAAGTTCCCGTTCCTCCCGAAGGTGTAATCGTAGCGCTCCCCGTACCACCATTACATAAAGCATTGGTGACCGCTGTTGTGGTAACGAGGGCCGATGGTTCGTTAATAGTTACATTTTGTATACTGGTACAACTACTGGCATCAGTGACCGTGGAGGTATAAACACCAGCCATTTGGCCTGTTATAACAGAGGTAGTGGCGCCTGTTGACCATAAATAACTTAACGCCCCGGTTCCGCCCGAGGCAGTAACGGTAGCACTACCTGTACCTCCATTACAGGCTGCGTTCGTGACGGCTGTTGAGGTGACTATTCCAGGCGGACTGGCTATGGTGACTGTATTTACATTAATACAACTATTTAAGTCCGTGACTCGTACCGTATAGGTTCCGGGCGGCTTTATTGTGACGGATGTTGTGCCTCCTGCCTGCCAGTTATAGTTGTATGAACCCGTCCCTCCGCTGGCGGTAACTGTAGCGCTTCCGGTTGGCCCTCCACAGACGGCATTGGTGACAGCTGTTGAAGTAACTAAAGCCGGAGGCTGACTTATTATAATTGTTCGTGTGGAACTGGAACAGTTATTGGCATCTATCGCCTTGACCGTATAGGAGCCTGCCGGAACATTGGTTATAAAACTGCCTGTAGTAGCTGTAGACCAGGTATAGGTAAAGGGTGGCGTTCCTCCGGAAGCTAATACAGAAGCACTGCCTACACCTCCATTACAAAACACATTGGTATAACCCGTAGAAGTGCCAATGGCAGAAGGTTGCGTGACGACGACCGTACTGATCTTAGTACATAAATTTGCATCCGTGGCTCGTACCGTATAGGTACCGGCAAGTAAGGTTGGTTCTACAGAAGTAGTTGGTCCGCTCGACCAGGTATAGGTATACGGGCTCGCCCCTCCGGTGATACTAACCGTAGCACTACCGTTTTGTCCGTTACAAAGGGCCGGGGTCATGGCGGTGAATGAGCTCAGGGCTGTTGGTTGGGTAATCTGGACCGTTCGGGTGCCCATGGTTGGGCAACTATTATTGTTGACGTAACAGGTATATATTCCGGCACTCAGGCCGGTAGCAGTGGCACTGTTTCCTCCACTCGGAAACCAGGTATAGGTAAAGCCCGTGCCTCCCGTGGCCGACATGGTTGCCGAGCCGGTACTTCCTCCGTTACAGAGGACATTGTTTGAACCTGATAACGAGAGCGTTGGCGTGGTACAGGACGCGCTGGCCGTACCAATCGTAATCTCTTCGAAGAACAAAATGGAGTTACAGGTTGCACTTACAGGTGCTAAGATAATGTTATCCACATCGTGGAAAGCGGTATTATTTGTAAAGGTAACGATCAGGGTATTTAAGATCCCTGTACCCGAAGGTGTAGTGGCATTAAGGGTTGCACCCGGTACAGGTACCCCGTTTTTGTAACCCACGAACTGCATTGATTTTGAGGTCCAGCTGCTGGTAGATACACCCCAAATGAGGTTATCCATGGCAAACTCGCTTCCATCGTCTGAACCGAACTGCGCCTGAAACAGGGTCCCAAAGCCACAAAGGTACTGAAAACGGCCATCGCCACCGGTAGTACTGGTCCAGTTGAACCCGCAATTTGATGTACTTGCTACCGCAAAATGCCAGCCCGACAGGTCAACTGTTTTTTGTGGTGAACAGGATGTGTTAGATACAAGCGCCGTTGTGGTGTTTGTAAAAAAAGTAGTTGTGCCATTCACTGGCTGTGCAATGGCGTGGATAGCTGAGAGTGCAATAAGCGCAGACATCAGCAAATACCTGAATTTCTTCATAGTTTTAAAAATAATTTTAGTCTAGGGGCCAAAATAGATCAGGTAAAAATAAGGGATTTATCATAAAAAATCCTAAAATTTATCGAAGTTGGGACAAACAACATGAAAATGTATTTAAACGACAATTTTTAACATTTTACATAACAATTACTTAAAATTAGAAATTAAAAAAAGGCTGCTCCCTGATAGAGAGCAGCCTTTTTATTGGAAAATAGTTAAGGGATTATTTTTGCAAAATGATCTTTTCGGTACGAATCCCGTTTTCGCCCTGTATGGTTACAAAGTAAATTCCGGCCGCGTTACCCGAAAGGTCAATTTGGTGATTTTGATTTGCTGCAATGGTTTTGGTTTCCATTAACTGACCAAGGTTATTGGTTACTTTATAAGTAAACACCTCGTCGGCCGATGAGCCAATGAATACATTGAACATACCATTAGTTGGATTAGGATAAATAGAGATAGCATTATTTAATGAACTATTGCTAATGCCCGTTACAACCGGGTTTGTGCAGATGTTCAGTCCCCAACCTGTTAATGAGCCACCATCCTGGTTAGCCAGGTCATTCACGGTAAGAGTCCATACACCGGCAGCCGTTTGCCCGTTAAACACGCTAAAGGCATTTACAGGCTGGTAGTTACCGCCTGTGGTTGCAGGACATGGAATAGCTCCCGCTGAAGCGGCATCATCAAAGTTCAGGCTAAAATTATCTTCATCGTCGCAAATCTGGTTGAACAGTACAGCAGTTGTACCTGCAGGGCTTTTGATACTGATCTTCAAATCGTTGATATACGTATGGCTTCCTGCAAGGTTCACAACATTTACATCGGTAATGGTTCCGCTAAGGCTAACCGTAAGGGTTGACGTAACCGTTGGTGTACCGGTAGCCGAAATGGTTTTAGGAACATTAGGGCTCATTAAGGTACTGCAATTGCTGGTAGTGAATGAGTAACCGCTTGAGAAAGCCGATGCCCCACAAACATTACTTGCTTTTACCCTCCAGTAATAAGTTGTATTCGAAAGCAGGACCGATGATGAATACGAGTTGCTTGGTATGTTGCTGGCATTATCTACAATAGTAGTAAAACCAGGATCAGTCGCAATTTGTATCTGGTAGGTAATACCGGGACCGCTTACCGCAGCCCAGGTTAAGTTACCCGTTGCCGATACGCCCGTAGCACCATTTGCGGGCGATGACAACGACGTTGAATTTGGCGTTGGCGACAATACATTTAAAACCAATGTGTTTGTTTTGGTAACAGTGCTTGCTGTACCAACAGCCGAAACGGCGTAAGAACCAGTCATGGCGGCAGTAAGTCCTGTAACCGTCATGGTCACCACCGTGTTGTTGGTACTTGTTGAAGATGGATTGAATACTGCCGAAGCCCCTGCAGGTAAGCCCGATGCAGAGAAAGTGGTGGTTTCGTTAAATCCTAAAAACGTACTGTAGGTAAATGTATATACCGCATCGTTTGGAGGGCATGCGCTCGATGATGAAGCATTGTAATTCATTACAAATTCCGAAGCCTGAATGCTGAAGTTGATGTTGTTCACATCATAAAAAATGTTTCCTGCTCCCCTCACCATAATCCTGGCCTGTGTGGTAGTAACCACCGGCACCGTAATGGTTGCCGAACCGTTGTTAGGCACATTGCTGGCCAGGGTATAAGGATAGGTGTAACCTCCATCGATAGATAAATAAATATTGACGTTAGCCGCGCTAACCGGTGCAGCCGTAGTATTGGCTACGTTCCAGGTAATGTTTTGAGTGGCGCCCGAGTTCCAGGTAGTAGCCGTATTTTGAGAGGTGATGGCAAATGGGCCGGAATTGCCATCAACCGTTACCGTCATTAAATCAGAGGCGGTTTGGCCACCATTCACATCATTATCCCTTACAATGAATGAAAAGTTCAGGGTACGCGCTACTGATGGCGTTACTTCCCAGGTAGAGGCCAGAGTATTTGACAACACGGTTGCCAGTGCCGGCATCCAGCGGTTTGGAGAAACGGTTGGAGGAATGGAACGGTACATAGGCCCAACCGCATAAGTAGATATAGGTGAGGCATTTCCAGGAGATTGGGCCGGATCGTTCTGGCTCCAGTTATAGGTTAACGAAGCGTTTCCATCCGGATCGGATCCTGTGCCTTCGAGCACAAAAGCCGTACTTTTTGGAATGGTGTAATTATTTCCTGCGTTGGCTGTAGGCGGGTTATTAGTTAATGCCGTTATTACCCCACAGGTACTGTTTCCTGTTTGAACATTGGCACTGATATCACGCACATTCACATAATTAAAATCATCGTCGCTATGCGCCTGGATGTTGCTTGAGCAAATGCCCGCATAACCCATGATGGAGCTGCCGCTGGCCGGTTCTACTTCGGTCGATCCACTGCCGCTTCGGCTGCAGGTATTCATGACATGGTAGCCACCATACTGGTGACCCATTTCATGCGCCACATAATCAATGTCAAACGGGTCGCCCGTTGGGTTTGCACTTCCCGTCATACCGCGGCCTTTGTGGATGCCTGCCTGTGAGCCCGTACTACCCTGGCAAACACAGCCTATGCAACCAGCATTACCGCCACCGCTGGTATTAAAATTATGACCTATGTCGTAATTGGCAATGCCAATGGCAGCATCAATGGTTTGTGCTGTTTTGGTATTAAACTCACTCGCCCATGGGTCGGCACTGGTACTGCCGCAGTAAATAATAAGGTCGTTGTTAGGAACAAACTCCATGGTAATGGACAAGTCGCGCTCATAAACACCATTTACACGGTTAATGGTAATGACCATTTGCGCCTGTATATTGGCTTTTTGCTGCGCCAGGGTGCCTGTGCCCGCAAAAATATTTCCATATTCCGCGTTGCAGGATTGCGCCAGGCGATATTTGCGCATTTTTTGATCGTCGGTATTTAATAAAGGGCTTGCCACTGCATTTTTAATAGAAGGCAGTTCCACATCCTGGTTGGTTAAGCACTCAAAACTCTGAGGGTTTGCTCCCAGTGATTGTTTATCATACACCATATAGGTCTTCAAATCACTTGTGTATGGATCGATGTAATTAGAGCTGTGTTTTCCGGATAATACCATGGAGTGTACCCCAAATTGGGTAATACTGAAACGCATGGTTGATGTAGGATCGTCGATACCTTGCGCTGCATAGGTTTTTATCATCGGGAATTTTGCTTCCAGGCCCGGATGCATAATAGGCGATTCCATCACCCTGAATTTTTCCATGGTACCATAAGCCGTAGGGAAACTAATCACAACGTTCGACTGGCCTGTAAATTGTCCTCTTACCGGCGCTCCCTGTAAAGCACTCTTTAATTGGTTCAGATCCAGCTCATAATATTCCGCTTTTTCAGGCATCGAGTTGCGTCTTACCTTTGCATCGCTATTATGCGCAGTAGCCGTTGTTTTAGTCCATATTCTTTCATTTTGAGCCGATACACAAATTGAAAGAGATGAAAAAAGGATGGCCGGAATAATGGTTTTGTAATTTAATTCCATAGTCTTTTGTTTGTTTAGGATAGACAAGATAGGAAATAAAAGGACAAAAACAAATCCTAAAACCGTTTAAAATAAGAAGGCTAAGTTTGATTACTTCGTCCCTGTATGCCCAAAACCGCCGGTTCCACGGGTTGTTTCTTCCAGCGACTCAACAGCTTCCCATTGTATTTGTTCGTGCCTGGCAATGATCATTTGGGCAATGCGTTCGCCATCGTTTATCATAAACGGGGTGTTGGATAAATTAACGAGTAATACTTTTACTTCGCCGCGGTAATCGGCATCAACGGTTCCCGGAGAGTTTAATACAGTAATGCCGTTTTTAAACGCCAGGCCGCTTCGCGGACGAATTTGCGCTTCGTAACCTTTGTGCAGCTCAATGAACAAGCCGGTTGGCACCAGCGTTCTTTCCAGTGGTTTTAATTCAATGGGCGCATCTGTGTTTGCTCTTAAATCCAGCCCCGCCGATAATTCGGTAGCGTACTGTGGCAATTCATGTTTTGATTGGTTAACAACTCTAACGATCATTCTTCCAGGTGTTTTAGTTTCTTTAAATTATCGAACTCCAATTTATAAAATATCCAGGCAAACAGGAGTAATAAGATATTATTAAATGTTAACTTCAAAAGCACGGTTTGCATATCGGCATACAACGTTGAAATAAAATAAAAGCCCAGGGCCAGGAACGTGAATACCGAAATACTTCGCAAATTGTACTTAATGGGATAATGCTTTTGACCTAAAAAATAAGAACACAGCATCATCACAAAATAAGAGATGAGCGTGGTCCAGGCACAGGCCATATAACCATATTTAGGAATAAATGTAAAGTTAAGCGCCAGCGTAATAATAGCTCCAACAATGGTTATGGTCGCACCAAATTTTGTTTGCCCGGTGAGCTTAAACCAGATGGATAAATTCCAATAGATCCCTACACATAAATTGGCCAGGAGTAATATGGGTACTACGCCTAAGCCCGACCTGTATTTTTCGCCCACCATCAACTTCAGCCATGGCAAATTCATCATAATACCAAGAAAGATGAACAGGCAAAACAATACATAATACTTCATGACCAGGGCATTCAGTTTCTTTGAATCCTCGCCATGCCCTTTGCTAAAGAAAAACGGTTCGGCTGCGTATTTAAAGGCTGTGGTAAAAATGGTCATGAGCATGGCAATGCGGTAACAGGCACCGTAAATGCCCAACTCATCGCGGGCAATATCTTTGGGCAACAAGTATATTAAAATAAAGCGGTCAAAGGCTTCGTTTATCATGCCCGCAAAACCCAGGATTAATAATGGCCAGGCGTAGAGCATCATTTTTTTCCAAAGCTCTTTATCAAACCGCATTTTTACTTTCATAAAATCCAATGATAATAATAAAAGAGGTGGAATGTTGGCGATAAGGCCCGCTAAAAAGGCGTAACCAACGCCAACAGTGGGATCATAACAGGAAGCAAAAAAAGAAGTATCGCCTTTTAAAAAAGCCGGTTTGCAAATATTGAAATAGAAAATATTAATGGCCATAAAAACGGTAATGTGCAACAATTTCAATCCAGCAAAAACCCTTGGACGATTTTGCAAACGTAACCGGGCATACGGAATGGCCATGAGCGCATCAGTAGCTATCGTCAGTACACACCAAACTACATAGTTGGAATGACCGGGCTCCTTTGCCAAATTGGCAATGCTATTTGAGAACAGGCACAGGATTAATGAAAAAACAATAGTACTGGCAAAAATGGAAATGAAGGCGGTTGAAAAAACGCTTTCCTTATCTTCCGTTTTTCTCGAAAAATTAAAAAAGGCCGTCTCCATGCCATAGGTAAATAAAATATTAAAGAAGCTGATGTAGGCATAAAACGCAATGTTTGCCGACATTTCTTTTGGTTCATGAAACACATAGGTAAGAACCAGGCCATACAAAAACGTAATAACCCTTGGCAATATGCTTCCCAGGCCGTATATGGCCGTTTGTGAAGCAAGTTTTTTAAGAGGGTTAGCCACAGCGTTAGTTTGAAAGAACTAAAATTAGGGTTTTATTGTGTAAGGCCTGTAGCCTATTTTTTAAGATATTAACCGGCAAAAGTTATTTAGCCCTTCATTTTTTCAATGAGCTTTGTGGTTGAAAAACCGTCCACCAATTGAATGGTAATAACCTGTCCGCCCTTGGCGTTCACCACATCATATCCCACAATTTCCTCAGCCTTATAATCATTACCTTTTACCAGCACATCGGGCTGCACCAGCTCAATCAGCTTCAAAGGTGTGTCCTCGTCAAATAAAACAATGGCGTCCACGCATTCCAGGGCGGCCAATATAGTTGCTCTTGTATCTTCAGAATTAATCGGCCTTTCGGGCGATTTTCCCTGGCGCTTAACTGAAGCATCGGTATTTAATCCCAAGATGAGTTTATCGCCCAGATCACGCGCATGGCACAAATACTCTACATGTCCTCGATGCAAAATATCGAAACAACCGTTGGTAAAAACAATTTTTTTATTTTGAAAAGTCCACAAATTCAACAGCCTTTGCAGCTTATCTTCTGTAAGGAGCTTTTCGGATAATTTACGATGATACGGCATTGCTTTTATTTTTATTAATAAGCGGCAAGATCATAAGGCTGAGTACGCCAAGAATAACAATAAAGATAAACTGTGAGCTCCAGGCCATCCAGGGAAAGGCCACTGCCGAGATCTTTTCTACATGATACGTATTGAGCAATAAAGCCGTTAAAATAGCCGGATAAGCTCCCAGGCCACCCGGCGAAAAGGCTACGCCAAAGGTGCCAAACAACAATAACACCAGGCAGGCCGATTGCGAAAGCTCTGCCGTGCCCGAAAAGGCAAAAAAACAGGTGTAAAGGCTGTAGAAATAACAAATCCAGATACCAAAACTCAGGGCAATGAACTGGAATTTATGATCGATATCCTTAATGGAACTTAAGCCTTTTCCAAAACCTTTGATAACGTTCCCGGCCTTACCTTTTAATAAGCCCGACAATTTTTTACGCAGCAGCATAAAGCCAATAACACCCACCAGCAAAACAGCGATCAAAATGATAAGTTTTACAGGATTTTGAGTAACACCCGCTAGTTTCAGCATCAGTGGGTCAACAATGTATTCGGCAGTGAGGTCTTTCAGCTGGGTAAACTGTACCAGCAGCGTCATCACAAAAACAAGGGCAAGTAGCAGCAAATCCACAATACGCTCGGTAATTACCGTACCAAGGGCTACTTCAAAAGGAACATCGTCGTATTTTGTAACCAGGGTACAGCGTGTAATTTCGCCCATGCGTGGCAAGCCATAGTTGGCAAAATAACCAACCAGCACTGCACCGGTGGCATTGGTAAGTTTTGTTGAATAGCCCAATGGCTTTAAAAGATAATTCCAGCGGTATGCCCTGAGAAAATGGCTCAATAAAGCAATTGCCATGGAAACGCCAACCCAAAAATAATCGGCATTCTTAAAGGAATCAACAATCTGCTCCCTTTCGGTCCATACCGATTTAAGAGAGAGCCAGGCCAGTAAAATACCCACGCCAAGCAACACAACAAATTGAATGACGGATTTGGTGCTTTTACTCACAACAATTATTTTAAACGGTTAGTTTTGGTATCGGGAAAAATAACCCATGGAACGAAAGTTTTGGCAGCTTCAAAATCCATGGTAGCGTAGGAAATAATAATGACCACATCACCAAGGCTTACTTTTTTAGCGGCCGGGCCATTCAAACAGATCACTCCGCTCCCTCTGTCGCCTTTAATTACGTAAGTAATAAACCGCTCACCGTTATTTTTATTTAAAATATGAACCTTTTCGTTTTCAATAAGATTTGCCGCGTCCATCAGGTCTTCATCAATGGTAACACTGCCTATATAATCCAGTTCTGCCTGTGTTACACTCACACAATGCAGCTTGGATTTCATCACTTCAATTTGCATGGCACAAATGTAAGTATTTAGCAACAATCTACATAATGCTAAACTTTGGTAAAAAAACCAGGAAAATAAGCCAAAAAAGCACTTTACAACTACCTCAAAAAAAGCCCACCGGTCATTAACCATAACCGTTTGTACACTTCCTGCATTTTCTTTTGTAATTCCTCAAATTTAATCGCATTTTTATGACTTAAATTTTAAAAAATGAATTACAAACACATCCTGCTACCGGTATCGGTTCTTGCTTTTGCAATTGCCTGTTCCTCATCCAAAAAAACAACTACTGCAGCCGCTACACCAACCATACTGGCTGAGCCGGCCATTGATTTAGATACGATCAAAATTCTGGCCGAAGAGCCGCCTAAAAAACAAGTATACCGTGCTACCAATACTAAAAGCAGCGATATTATCCATACCAAACTATGGGTAAGCTTCGACTGGCAAAAATCACAAATGACCGGTAAAGCCGAAATACTGGCAAAGCCGTATTTCTATCCCACCAATATGCTTTACCTCAATGCCCGTGGCATGGACATCAAATCGGTAGTAGTGGAAAAACTGGCAACAGCACAGGCTACCGGTACGGAAAAAGGCCACAAAAAACCCGTTTATATCGAATCCTTCATTCCACAAACCAGTTCTTATAAATACGAAAATGATTCGCTAAGAATTGACCTGGGAAGCGTCTACACAAAAGATGATAAATATAAAGTAACCATTGAGTATGTGGCAAAACCAAACGAATTAAAAACGGGTGGAAGCGGCGCCATTTCGAGCGACAAAGGATTGTACTTCATCAATCCTACAGGCTCCGATCCTGATAAAATGCCACAGATCTGGACACAGGGTGAAACCCAATCGAACTCAGCCTGGTTCCCAACCATTGATAATCCTACCGAGAAAATGACCGACGAGATTTACATGACCGTGGATGATAAGTACACCACTTTGTCGAATGGATTATTAAAAGATTCTAAAAAAAATACCGATGGTACCCGTACCGATCATTGGGTAATGGACCTGCCTCATGCGCCATACCTTGTGATGATGGGCGTTGGTGAGTTTAAAAAAGTAACTGATGAACCATGGAACGGTAAAGAAATTTCATACTACGTTGAAAAAGAATACGAACCACATGCCAAAGCCATTTTCGGCAAGACCAAAAAAATGGTGGAGTTCTACTCTAATAAATTAGGTACTCCTTACCCTTGGCAAAAATATTCGCAAATTGTAGCGCGTGATTATGTGAGCGGGGCCATGGAAAATACAACAGCTACCCTGCACGGCGATTTTATTTGCTACCAAACAACCCGTGAGATTATTGACGGTGCCAAAGGCGAAAGCACCATTGCTCACGAATTGTTTCACCAATGGTTTGGCGATTTGGCAAGTTGCGAAAGCTGGAGTAACTTAACCTTAAACGAGTCGTTTGCCACCTACGGTGAATACTTATGGGAAGAGTTTGAATATGGCAGGGATGCCGCCGACGACCACCATGCCGGCTCGCGCTTTGGATACTTTGCCCAATCGGGACAAAAACAGGTTGACCTGGTGCGTTTTGATTATGCTGAAAGGGAAGACATGTTCGACGCCTTTAGCTACAATAAAGGCGGGCAAATTTTACACATGCTTCGCAAATATGTTGGCGACGATGCTTTCTTTGCTTCTTTAAAATTATACCTGGAACGTAATAAATTTAAAACCGCCGAAGCGCACGATCTGCGCCTGGCTTTTGAAGAAGTAAGCGGCGAAGACTTAAACTGGTTCTTCAACGAGTGGTACTATGCCAAAGGACATCCGGAACTGGATGTGAAAAAATCGTACGATGCTGCTACTAAAAAATTAAAGATCGATATTGAGCAGCAACAGGATTTTAAAGTATGTCCTTTATACAAATTACCGATCTACGTTGACATTTATGCCGGTGGCAAAAAAGAACGCCAACGCATTTGGATAGACGATGTGAAAAATACCTTTACGTTTGACGTGGCTTCTACTCCTGATCTGGTGAACATTGATGCCGAAAGACAACTCCTGGCTAAAATAGCTTACGAAAAAACAAAAGACGAGTATGTGTTCCAGTTCAAAAATGCACCGTTGTGGGGCGACAGGGATGAGGCATTGGATTACTTTAAAAACCACATGGACGATAAGGTGGTATTTGATTTGGTGAAATCAGCTGCGCAAAACGACCCATGGAGAAAATTCAGAAGCGATGCCATTGAACTGTTAAGCGAACATGGCAAAGATAAGGAAGCCGAGTTGAAACCAATGCTGGTTTCCATTTACGAGAAAGATGCCAACACAAGGGTACGTGCTGCTGCTTTAAAAGCTTTAGCTACTAATTACAAAGGCGATGATTTGAATGCCCTGTATGAAAAAGCATTGACCGAGCAATCGTATGCTATTGTATCGGAAGGTTTTGACGCCATTGCCAAAACAAATCCGGAGCTGGCCATGAAAAAAGCAAAAACACTGGAAAATGAAATGTCGAAAGAGATCATCTATTCCATTGCCGACCTGTACTCTAAAAACGGAACCGATGAGAACCATGAATACTTTAAAAAAGTAAAAAAACAATTCAGCGGTTTTGAGTTACTGGCTTACGGTAACATTTACGGCAAATATTTAAAACGCGCCACCAATCCGGCAGTAGCCATTGATGGGGCTAAGGAAATTGCCAAGCTGGGTGCCAGCGATAGCAAGTATGTGAAGTATGCCGCGCAAAAAGTGATGAAGGATAATTTGGTGAATGTGTGGCAGGACAAGGAAGATAAGCTGAATGCGAAAATTGAGCGTGCTAAAAAAGAGAACCAGGATGTAACGGCTCTGACAGCTGAATTAAAAACAGTGTCGGATACAAAGAAACAAATTTTGGACTTATACAACTCGATTAAAAAGTAAGTTCATTTAACCACATAGGCACATAGGATTACTTCTATGTGCCTATGTGGTTTAAAAAATAAAATGCTATGAAAAAACAACACTTATTTATTGCAATTAGTGCATGCTGCGCAATTAGCATTAATGCCCAAAACAAACTCTTAACCATACAGGAAGCTGTATCAAAAGGCAGAACAACACTGGCTCCAAAACGTTTGGCAGGCTTAGGCTTTATTAACGGCACTACAAAATTTGCCTACATTGACAATAACGTGCTGAAAGTAGGCGACGATGCCAGCGGGAAAACAACGGATGTGATGTCCTTAAAAGATTTGAACGCAAGTCTGAAATCATCCAACATGGATACACTTGCGGCATTCAATACCCTGAGCTGGAAGAATGATAAACAGTTTTATTTCTCCAATAAAAAAGGTGAGCTGATCTATTCCTTAGATAAAAAAACAGTTACAGCTACTGATAAGAAAGAAGAGCCAACCTTAGAAGCTTATCAAAAAGAACCTGTTACCGGAGCTTACTCTTATTGCAAAGACCATAACCTGTACGTGGTAAAAGATGGTAAAGAAACACAGGTAACAACCGACGGTTCTTACGAGATTGTTTACAATGGTCACAACATTCACCAGAACGAATTTGGTATTGACGGTAAAAACTTCTGGAGCCCTAAAGGTAATTTCCTGGCATTTTACCGCATGGATCAAAGTATGGTAACTGATTACCCAATTATTGACTGGACAACACGCCCCGCCAAAAATGTGAACATTAAATACCCCATGGCCGGCAATAAAAGTCACCATGTTACGTTGGGTATTTACGATGTTGCTACCAACAAAACTACCTGGGTAAAAACAGAGGGTGACAAAGAACAATACTTAACCAACATTGCCTGGAGCCCCGATGAAAAACACGTTTACATTGCCGTGTTAAGCCGTACACAAAACGATATGAAACTGAACGAGTACGATGCTGCTACCGGAAACTTTGTCCGCACATTATTTGAAGAGCATGACGATAAATACACAGAACCATTACACCCGATGTTGTTTGTAAAAAATAACCCCTCACAATTCATTTGGCAAAGCCGCAAAGATGGTTACACCCATTTTTACCTGTACAACATTAACGGAACCCTTGTAAGGCAATTAACCAAAGGCAACTGGGAAGTAAAAGCAGAGAACGGTTTTGACGAAAAAGGCGAACGCCTGTTCTTCCATGCCAACGATCAAAGTCCGGTAAACCAGGATTTTTACAGCGTAACTTTAAAAACAGGCGAAGTAAAACGTTTAACTTACGGCAATGGTTTCCACACCTGTGTGCTTGATGAAAAAGGAAATTACTTTATTGATAATTTCTCGAGCTCAACCATTCCAAGAGAATACAACATCATTAACACAACCAACAAAAAAGCCGTAAACATTTACAAAGCCGAAAATCCGGTGAAAGATTACAAACTGGGCAGCTGGAATTTATTTACCATTAAGAACAGTGAAGGAACCGATTTGTACTGCCGCTTGTTTAAACCGGTAAATTTCGATTCAACCAAAAAATATCCGGTGATTGTTTACCTGTACAATGGCCCGCACTCACAAATGGTAACCAATACCTGGATGGCCGGCGGCGAATTGTGGTACCAGTACATGGCCGAAAAAGGATTCATGGTATTTACACTGGATGGCCGCGGCACATCATACCGTGGTAAAGCGTTTGAGCAGGCTACACACAGGCATTTGGGCGATAAGGAAATGGAAGACCAATTGAAAGGCGTTGACTATTTAAAATCATTGCCGTATGTAGATGCAAGCCGTATCGGTATCCATGGCTGGAGCTTTGGTGGTTTTATGACAACAACTTTAATGACACGCTCGCCCGGCACCTTTAAAGTGGGGGCTGCCGGCGGACCTGTTATTGACTGGACATATTATGAGATCATGTACACCGAGCGTTATATGGACTCACCACAGGATAATAAAGAAGGTTACGAAAAAAATAATTTATTGAACTATACCGATAAATTAAAAGGCAAGTTATTAATGATCCACGGTGCACAGGATCCGGTGGTGGTTTGGCAACACAGCGTGATGTACCAGAAGAAAGCCGTGGATAAAGGCATACAGTTAGATTACTATTTATATCCAGGCCACGAACACAATGTGTTAGGCAAAGACCGTTCGCATTTAATGGAAAAGATCACGGATTATTTTATTGAGAATTTATAGTTGCTCACCACAGAGACACAAAGAAACAGAGAAAAGGCAAAATAGAACTTTAAAAAACCAATCTCTGTGGTTACGTAGTAAATAAAACATAAACAATAACCTCAGTGTCCTTCGTGCCTCTGTGGTGAACAAAAAACTAAACAAAACCTCCGTGGCCTCTATGCCTCCGTGGTGAAAAAATAAAAAATATGGACTTTACAAACTATAAACATACCGTAACTGATCGTTTCATCCGTTACGCGAAAATCGATACGCAATCCGATCCTAATTCCACAACCGTTCCCAGTACCATGAAACAAAAGAACCTGGGAAAACTGCTGGTGGAAGAACTACTCACCATGGGCATTACCGATGCGGAGATGGACCACCTGGGTTATGTGTATGCCACCATTCCATCCAATACTACCAAACAGGTTCCTGTGATTTGTTTTTGTTCGCATATGGATACTTCGCCCGATTGCAGCGGAGAGAATGTGAACCCGGTGATCCACACAAAGTACGACGGAAAAGATATTGTGCTTCCAAAAGATGCTTCACAGATCATCAGATTCGCTGAGCACCCCGACCTGGCCGCGCAAATTGGCAACGATATTGTAACCACCGACGGAACCACCTTATTAGGCGCCGATAATAAATCGGGGCTGGCCGAGATCATGGATGCCGCCAATTATTTAATGCATCACCCCGAAGTAAAGCACGGCGCCATTCGCATCCTGTTTACACCCGATGAGGAAATAGGAAGAGGTGCCGATCATGTGGACATTAAAAAATTAGGTGCGCAATATGGTTATACCATGGATGGTGAAAGTTTGGGTCATTTGGAAAATGAAACCTTCAGCGCTGATGGTGTCAGCATTATTGTAAAAGGCGTTCCAACACATCCGGGCTTTGCAAAAGATAAAATGGAGCATTCCATTAAAATTGCTGCCGAGATCATCAGCCGCATCCCTAAAGATAAAACACCGGAAACTACCGAAAAGAAACAGCCTTTCATGCACCCGGTTGCCATTAACGGCGGGCTGGAGCAGGTGGAAATTAAATTCATCATTCGCGCTTTTGATACGCCAACCTTAAAAGCGTTGGAAACAGAACTGGAAGACATTACCAAATCCGTTTTATCCAACTACAAAAAATCGAGCTACGAATTTAAAGTGACCGAGCAATACCGCAACATGAAGGATGTGCTGGATACCTGTTACTTTGTGGTGGAGAATGCATTGGAAGCCATTAAACGTACCGGTGTAAAACCAGTATTGTCAAGCATCCGCGGTGGCACCGATGGCTCACGCTTATCATTTATGGGTTTGCCTTGTCCTAATATTTATGCCGGCGAACATGCCTTTCACAGCAAACTGGAATGGGTAAGCGTACAGGATATGGAAAAAGCCACGCAAACCATTGTACATTTAGCCGCTATCTGGGAAGAGAATGCCAGGTAATTTAGCATACCTGTCAGGTTTTAAAAACCTGACAGGTATGCAGCTAAAACAAAAGGGCTTCAGATAAACTGAAGCCCTTTTTTATTAAGCTAATTTATACATGAAAAAACTACTGCTTAATAATTTTATAAGTACTCTTAGCATTTCCTAAAGAAACGGTAATAAAGTAAATACCATCTGAAAGATCACTTACCGTTAGTTGCGTTTCATTTTCAGAGAGTGGAATGGTTCTTAGTATTCTTCCGTCAACAGCCTGTATGCTGGCTGTCATTCCTGAATCCAGGTTACTTACACGGATCGTTACCCTGTCTTTTACCGGGTTAGGATAAACAGACAATCCTTCCGAAAGCTGCTGTTCGTTAACACCTGTACAGGTTGAAACACTTACTGTAATAACTGTTTGCACGCTGCAGGTTCCGCTTGTAACCGCTAAGCTCAGGGTTTCTGAACTACTTAAAGTTGGTGTGATCGCACTGCTGGTATTTACCACGCCACTGGCATTGCTCCAGGCAAATGAAGAATTGGCTGCAGGAGAGGAAGCGGTAAGTGTAATTGGCACACCGGAACAGGTTACTGCTGGATCGGGAGAAATGGAAACATTGCTTGCCGCCAGTAACTGAACCATAGCCGTATCGGTAGGAATAATGGAACAGAAATTGGAATAGGCACACACATAATTTCCGGTGTTTGATGCATTAAGCGACGGTATGCTCAAGGTAGGGCTGGTTTGTCCGCCCAGCATACTGCCATTGTAATACCATTGGTACGAAACAGCCTCAGGGCAGAATGCCGTTGCATCCAAAGTAACACTTCCGGTATTACAGGCAACGCTCGATGCAATTTGCTGCTGAATGGATGGTGCTGCAAATAAACCATACACTTCCTGGTCGGACAAAGCTCGCTTATAGAATTTGATCTCATCCATAGAACCAAAAAACTTTAAAGTGGAAGCATTCGTACTTCCAATGTATAAACCATTGGCATTTGGTGTTAAAGTAACTCCCGGCGCCGACAGTGTATTGGTTAACACACCATTATAAAAAAACTTCATATCAGTGCCATCATAGGTAAAGGCAAGGTGCTGCCACACGCCGGTTGCCGGTGCTACCGTGGTGTTGAAAACGCTTCCGGAGTTTAAAATGAACCGGTACACTCCCGCATTGATATCCACATAATAGCTGCCGGTCTTTTCAATGATACGCTGGTTAGCGCCATTGGCAGGCATCACCCACATAGAGAAAGTAGCCGCATTTCCGTTACTGTACATTAAAGGGTTACTCGATACAACGGCATAAGCCGTTGATGCATTAAAGAAAATGGCTTTGTTTGTGTTATTGTCCTTATCATTGGCTGCCGAAATGCCTGTTACCGTTGCCATGTTTAAATTATTCCCGCTAAAATCTGTTCCAACCGTATTGTTACAAGCATAATAAAAAACCAGGTTATCATTTGGAACCGTGACCTGGTTTCGTTGCGCAACGGTAAAGGTGCATGGCGTTGATACCACACAGTTATGGATCACCTCGCAAGAATACGAATCATAATCAGAGGCCGTTAAATTAGCAATGGTCAGCGTTGACGTTGAAGTTCCCGAAATGTTTCCACCATCGGTTAAAGCCACGCCATTTTTTCTCCAGACAAAATCCGTAGCTGATGCATCTGCCTTTAAAACGGCGTTTTGGCCAAGGCATAACTGGTTGTTCCTAGGCGTAACTATCACATCAGCCGCCTGCATCATGTCCACGATCTCTTGTTGCAAAAGGAACCTTGAATAGAAACGCACATCGCTGATGCTTCCATAAAAATCAGAGGTGTTCGACTGATCTTTCCCCACCGTAAAAGCCGAGGTATTTGGTGTTAAAGGTCCGGTGTAAGGTACTGTCTGGTCCAGTACACCGTTTAAATAAATTTTCATATTAACGCCATCATAAGTGGCAGCCACATGGTACCAGGTATTAATAGAGACCGTAGAGGCGCTGGTGGCTAAGGCCGAACCGCAAAAGAAACGTATTCTGTTTGCGTTGATATCCAACACAAAATTTCCCCCGGTTCCACCGTTAAATTTATCAATCAAACGGTGCGCAGTTAAACTACTTGCCGATATGATAGACGCATTGAACCAGCAGGACAGTGCTAACTGGTTAGTGACATTCATCAGATTATTATGAGGCGTCAATGTCTTGCCATTTGAGAACACCAAGGCGCTGTTCGGAGCATTATTCTGATCGACCCCCGTTCCGTAAGCCCCTACAAGTGTAGCGTCAAAGTTGTTTCCGCTAATATCTTTACCCAATTGGTTATTGAACGGATAATTTAAAATTAAGCCACCGTTATTTAAAGTAGTAAGCGAAGCTGTATTAACCGCAATAGTTTGCGACAGTACAGAAACACAATTTGGAGAGAATGCTTCCAACTGGTACGTTCCTGCTTCCGAAGCGCCACCGTTTGTAATCGTAAGGTTATTAGTGCTGGTTCCCGAATAGGTGCTGTTATCGCTCAGATAGCTTGTGCCTTTTTTCCAGCGGTAAGTAGCCACGGTGCCAGTGCAAACAGCATGTCCTGTCATAAAAGTATGGTTGCTGCACATGTTCACCGATGCCGGTGGCTGCACATCAAACTCCGGTTCCTGGTACAGATCTGCCACTTCGGTTGCCGTTAAAGAACGTCCGTAAATTTTAATATCATCTATACCTCCCGCAAACGGATTAGTACCAAACTGATCGAGCCCTACTTTTAACGGGCTTGTATTTGAAACTAAATTTCCCATAACGGCGCTCGTTGAGTTTTTTATAATACCGTTAATGTATAAGGTCGTCACGGTGCCATCATAAGTAGCCGCTACATGAAACCATGTGTTGGCCGCAATGCCGGTTACTGCCTGTTGTAAATTGCCTGAACCCACAAAAAAACGGAGTGTACTGCCGTTCAGGTCCAGCGTAAAATTACCGCCGGTGCTTGCACTGAATTTATCAACGATGCGTTTTACTCCGCTAAAATTTGTGGGCCTGATCCAGGCAGCAATACTCATTTGATTGGTAAAATTAAGAACGGCATTATGAGCTATTGTTCCACCGCCATTTGTGCTGCCGGGAAACGACGCTGCATCGTTTCCAAGCCCGTTATGATTGCCTGTATTGCCTGTCAATATCATGTTGGCATTAAGGTTGTTTCCGCTCACATCGGTTCCGGCTCCGTTATTAAACGGCAGGTGAAGTACCAGGCTGTTGGTTGAAACGGGATTGGGGCTGCTGCACTGGCCGTTGGCCCTCATGGAAAATAAGGTCAACGTAAAAGCTGCAATGGTTGTTATAATCGTTTTCATGAATCTTTAGTTTATTGTTTTACAATTCGTTTAACAGATGTTTTTTCGTCGTACACTATTTTAACCATGTACACGCCTTCACTTACATTGCTCATATCAATTGTGTCCGTATTGGAGATGGTTTGATGAATAACGGTTTTCCCGGTCAGGTCCAGAAGGTCAACTGTTGCTTTACCTGACATGGATTTGATATCAATATTCAATACATCGGTGGCAGGATTTGGATAAATGCTGATGTGATTGTCACCAGCGTTATTCAACGCGATTACATCACTATATGTAAATTTGC
>JBEHXV010000048.1:0-24628 GCA_048498515.1 Bacteroidota bacterium
CCATAAAGGTGGCGACGAATGCCCGCCCGCCCCTGAAACCAAAGGTAAATACCTGTGGGCGGTTTACAAAAGTTTCGATATTTATGTAGCCGATCTGAAAGGGAACATTACCAAACAATTGACCAATAGCGAGGGCTACGATGCCGAAGCCACTGTATCGCCAAAAGGCGACAAAATTGTTTTTACCAGCGACCGCAGCGGCGACCTGGAGTTATGGACCATGGATATTGACGGCAAGAACCAAAAGCAAATTACCTTTGGCCTGGGCTATGATGGAGGCGCTTTCTTTTCGCCCGACGGTAAAAAATTAGTGTTCAGAGCCTCCCGTCCAACCGAAGAAGCGGAAGTAAAAGAATACAAAGAATTATTGGCTCAGGGCCTGGTAGCTCCCACTACCATGGAAATTTATACCTGCAATGTAGATGGCAGCGACCTGAAACAAGTAACGCATTTGGGTAAAGCCAACTGGGCGCCATTCTATCACCCGGGTGGCAAAAAGATCATTTTCTCCTCGAACCACCATAGTAAAAAGGGCTATGATTTCCAGTTGTTCATGGTGAACGAAGATGGCAGTGGTTTGGAGCAAATTACCAAAGAAAGTATGTTCAATGCTTTTCCAATGTTCTCGCCCGACGGTAAAAAATTGATCTTCTCATCCAACCGCAATAATGGCGGTACCCGTGACACCAATTTGTTTATTGCCGACTGGGCGGAGTAGTAAGTTTCAAAAACTGTGTCACTTCGAGTAGCCTTTGCCTGCTTTTGCAAAGGCATATCGAGAAGTGATTGACTGAAAAGAGTTCTCGATACGGCGCAAAGAGACAGCGCCTACTCGAACTGACATTATCGTAGATCAATAAAACATTTTCCGTAACTTTACAGGGCGTTTTAATTATAGAACCATGAAACATTATTCGACCTACGCTATTGAACAATTTGCCAGCCATGTGCAGGGCGATGTAGCTGCTTTTAACTGGCTCATTAATAATGGGTACCGTGAGTTGGTGGCAACGCTTGACGCGGTAAGGGATGATAAAAAGGCCTTTAAATTTTTAACCGAAAGCAAACATTTTGAGCTGGCGGCATTTGTAAACGCCATTTGGGACGATGAAAAAGCGTTCCGTTTTTTAATTGACCGCAAAGCTTTTGACTGGGCTGCTACTGCCAACATGATAAACGGCGACGACAGCGCCGAAGCGGCCCTGAAACGGGGCGGCAAGGATCATTTTGTTGCCCTCGGAAAAGCCATATTAGGACGCATACACCAGGATGGCGATAGGGCAACCACGCCCTGGGGTGTTATGAAAAACCTCTTCAACTTTAAAAAGAAATTCGATTGATATGCGCATTATTGATTCCATTCCGCACCCGAGCATCACCATTTCCATTTTCCAGATGAACGACAAGTTCATTGTGAAATTTGAAGCCGGCCCCATGGAGCAGGCTTTTAAATTTTATACCGAGGAAGTAAAGTCGGTAGATGGTTTAAAAAAGATCATCGATGATACATTCATTGAAACCGTAAGAACCCGGTTTAATGAGATGTTTAGGCAAATGAAGGAAGCGAAGGGGGGTTAAAGACCTAACCCCTCTCCAAGGGAGAGGGGAACAAACCGTTTTTCACACAAGCAATTTCATTTTACTTTTTATCCATTTTCTCGAATCACAGCACTCTCTCCTCTCCTTTGGA
Organism: Bacteroidota bacterium; assembly: GCA_048498515.1. Classification (GTDB taxonomy): domain Bacteria; phylum Bacteroidota; class Bacteroidia; order B-17B0; family Aurantibacillaceae; genus UBA4416. Next base: position 1,691 of record JBEHXV010000048.1, read on the forward strand.
GAGTCCCGACAAGTCGGGAGGGGGTGAGTCCCTTAACATATTTTTTAATGTACAGCAAAACACTTAATTGTATATTTACACCTTAATTAAAAACATCCTATTGTGTTTAAGTTCATTGGTGCCCTTGTTGGGTATTTTATTTTAGGCCGGAGTTTTTTCGGAGCATTCATTGGCTTTATAGCAGGCGCCTTCATCGATACGTTTGCCAGCGTCAGTAAAACCATCAAATCAAAAGGTGGCAACGCCGAAGACATTTTTGAGTATTACCGGCAACACGCTGCCAGCCCGCGCGAAGATTTTCCTACCATGCTCATGGCCTTATCAGCTGCCGTGATGCGGGCCGATGGCAAAGCTTCCAAATCGGAACTGGATTATATCAAAGAGTTTTTCAACCGCCAATTCGGTCCGCAATTTACGGTGGATCATTTACAGGTATTGAAACATTTTGTGAACGGCGCCGAAATTCCCCTGGAACGCATTTGCAACGACATCAGCATCCGTACCCAGGTGGAAGTGCGCATACAACTATTGCATTATTTATTTGGCATTGCCAAGGCCGACGGACATGTGGCAGATAGCGAAATTTTAGTGATTAGCCGCATCAGCGACCTGCTGGGTGTCCCCCGCCAGGATTTTGAGAGCGTGAAGAACATGTTTTACAGGGATACCAATTCCGACTACAAAGTATTGGGTATTGAGAGCAATGCCAGCGATGAAGAAGTAAAAAAAGCTTACCGTCAAATGGCTATTCGTTACCACCCTGATAAAGTAGCGCAAATGGGTGAAGAATACCAGCATGGCGCCAAAGAAAAATTCCAGAAGATCCAGGAAGCTTACGAAAACATTAAGAAGCAACGTGGCATGAACTAATGGATTCAATGAAAAACATCTTAGCCATTTGCGGCAGCACACGCCAAAGCTCTGCTAACCTTCACATCATCAATGCCATTTCAAAACTCGGTAAAGATGATCTCAATATTTCATGTTACGACATCACTACCCTGCCCTTCTTTAACCAGGATGTTACTGATGAACAGGTTCCTGTCACTGTTGCTAATTTCAGAAACGCTATTGACATTGCCGATGCGGTGCTTATTTGTACTCCGGAATATGTGTTTAGTTTGCCAGGCGTTTTAAAAAACGCTATTGAATGGACCGTTTCTACCACGGTTTTTTTCGACAAAACAACCGCGCTCATTACTGCTTCCAGTTCGGGCGAAAAAGCGCATGAATCCTTATTACTTGTCATGAAAACACTTGGTGTTAAAACAAGCGATGATCTGTGTTTGCATATTCCGGGAGTGAAATCGAAACTGAATAGTGATGGGGATATTATTGATGATGAATTATTATTAAAAATATCCACACTGGTAAAAACTCTGTAACATTCATTTCCCTTAATTCATTTGTACTTACTTTTTTTGTCAAGAAAAAAGTAAGTATAATACAATCAAAAAAAATCTATTTTCTCACAGCTAATACCGTAAAATTACCCTACCGATTCAGTAAAATTACTGAACCTTAAACAAGCGCCCTTTTGTAAAATTGTTTCTAAAATTATATCATATGAAACACTTTACAATTCTATTCCTTGTTTTAACAGGATTCTTTTTGAATAAACAGGTCGCCGCGCAAACCTTTCAATGGGCCGGTGGCTGGGGTGCCGGCTTTGATGATGCCGTTACTTCGGTAGCTACCGATGCCACCGGTAATGTGTACGCACTGAGCGTATTTACCGGAACGGTTGACTTTAACCCTGGTCCCGGAACTTATACGATTGCCTCCAAAGGTGCCAACGATGTGTGTATTACCAAGCTGGATGCCAACGGTAATTTTTTATGGGCAAAACAGCTTGGTGGGGGTGGTAACGATGGTGCCGGTACACTGACAGTAGATGCCGCCGGAAATGTATACTCAACCGGTTTTTATATTTATACGGCTGATTTTGATCCGGGTACTGGAACAGCCAACCTTACCTCTACAGGATCAAGTAACGAAATTTTCATATCGAAATTAGACGCCAATGGCAATTACTTGTGGGCAAAAAGCATTGGCGGTACGGGCTCCGACCAGGGCATGGGCATTCATGTAGATAATACAGGAAATGTGTATACTACCGGTTTCTTTAATACCACAGCCGATTTCGATCCTTCTTCATCCACTTACACACTCAGCACACCGGGCGGTAACTGCATTTTTGTGAGCAAGCTCGACGCATCGGGAAATTTTGTATGGGCCAAAGCCATGGGCGGCGCAGGCGGCAGTTTCCAAAACTATGGCGCCGGCATTACCACCGATGCGCTTGGAAATGTATACACAACCGGCTCTTTTATTAAAACAGTGGATTTCGATCCGGGTGCGGCAACTTATACCCTGGCCTGCAACGGTGGTTTCGACCAGGATATCTTTATTTCCAAACTGGATGCCATGGGTAATTTTGGTTGGGCGGTTTCCATGGGCGGCGGCACTTACGATAATGGTTTTTCCATTGCCTGCGATGCCACCGGCGATGTGTATGTTACCGGTACCTTTGCAGGTATCACAGATTTTGACGCTGCAGCAACCAGCTATACCCTGGATGGCGGAAGCGCGCATGATGCGTTTGTTACCAAATACAGTGCTGCCGGAAATTTTGTGTGGGCCAAACAAATTGGAAGCAGCAGTGCCGAAAGGATCAGCAGCATTTTTATTGATGCCAACAATATAATTTACCTGTGTGGGATCTTTGATGGAACGGTTGATTTTGATCCAAATGCAGGCACCGCGAACTTAACGGCGGCAGGTACTTACAACAGTGTGTTTGTCGATGCATTGGACATTTCGGGTAATTACATCAATGCCACTGTGCTCAACACACAACGCTCCTACGATCAGCCGCCATCCATAACGGTAGACGCTACCGGCAATATTGTTGTTGGCGGAGCCTTTTATGGCACTTCCGATTTTGATCCGGGCGTTGGTACTTATACCTTAAGTGCCAGTTCTGCCAGCTACAGCGATGGGTTTGTAGCAAAACTGGGAACCATCGTTACCGGTATCCACAATCAAACGGCTGTTTCAGGAAACGTCACCCTATTCCCTAATCCTGCTTCAATGGTACTGAACGTTCGTGTAAAAGGTATTGAGTTTTCAAAAAACACGACCATGACCTTATTGAATAACCTGGGCCAGGAAGTAAAACAGCTTGTGCTTAGCCACGAACAGTCAGCCATAAGTCTGGAAGGATTAACAACAGGAATTTATTTTTATCAGATCAGTAATGAAGGAAAAGCACTTCAAACAGGAAAGCTTATTATTGAACATGGTGTATTAGAATAATGTACATTAAGGAGGAGAGAAGTGTTCTAACCTGGTTTAATTTATGCTCTCGGCTCTTACGATGCGTCATGACGAACTGACACAATATATAATGGCAACCTACTCTTCCTCAACCAGCATCCACTGAAGACCTTTGATAAATGAGGGCAGCGGAGTATCCATATGTTTAAGGTTTGAATAAAACTCCGCTTTGCAGGTAACTTTGTTTTTAAGCGATTGTTCCAGCGAAGCAAACACTTTATCGGGCGGAAGCATGGTTGAATCTTCTTCCTCTTCGTATTCAAGTCCACCAAAGGTGACAAAGGTTTTAATGCGTGCCTGCCTGTAAACCTTCAGCTTTTCAAGTTCATTCAAAACAAAGTTATCATTGTAATTCGTGGCAGGACTTGCTGCAATGTAACCCGAGAATACAGGATTTTTATTCAGCAAATTTTGTTGCAGGGCAAACAATGCAAAAAAGCCTCCCAGGGAATGCCCAACCAGGATGCGCCTGCCCTTATCAACCCTGTATGTTTTGTCAATGGCAGGCACCACCTCGTTATTGATAAAGGATAAGAACTTCTGCCCGTTGCCGCTGGCGCTCATCTCATATTTTGCCAGCGCCTGCGGGTAGGTAAAATCCCTGTCCCTAAGCGAATCCATGGTTTGAAAATCTTTATAACCAATACCTACTAAAATAGCCGGGCTCAGCAGCCCTACTTTCGAATATTCCCGTTGAATGGATTCCATGACCGGAAAATACAGGTTGGCATCCAGCACATAAACCACCGGGTAGCTGCTGTTCTTACTCTCATTGTAATCCTCGGGTAGGCTCACAAAAACATGAAAGGTATCTTTAATGGCTTTGCAGTAATAGTTAGCCAGGGTTTGAAAACTTTCATTTTTATCAGTAGAAATATTTTTGTGCTCACCGGCTTGGCTACAGGAAGCTAATAGAATTGAGAAAGCGCTTAGTTGAAGGAGTTTTTTCATAAGGTATTGGTTAACTGAATAAGTGTTTTACATTATTTCAGCTATGACGGCTAATACCCTTGCTTTGTTACAGGCTAAACCCGTTTATGTGATATTATTTCCTGGTCAGCACATAGCCACCGGCATCTGCGGCTTCAATGTTTAGGTAAAGTGTGTTACCTTCTATCTTAAACGATTGGTCCGTCCCCTTATCATAATCAATGATGTATTCCTGCTCAGCTGAATAGATGCTACGGCGTTTGGTGAAATGAAAGGTCCTGGTGCTTTTCAAGATATGATTCTCAAATACGTATAAGCGGCCCTGCTTTGTAAATTTGAAGGTTGTTTTACCATCGCTTCTCTCACTCGTCCCCCAACCACCGGGTTCATTAACTACTTTCCACTCCCCCATCAATTCATTGGTATTGGCCGGCATTTTTACCTTTTTGCAGGATACCAAAGCTGATAATGCGGCGATGGTAATGACTAAAATTGCTCTCATAGTTTTTATATTAAGGACTTAAAATAAAGGTACACAATTCGTTACTAAAAACCAATGTTAATTTAGTTACATTGTTTTATCTCGTTCCTGTATCTTTCCTTCCAGTCCTCTCCGTTACGTCTGTTTAGCTTTCTTTCCATTCGTTGATTGTGCCAGTCTTTGCGCAGGGTAACAATACAACCAGCATTAACAACGCGCATGCCATATTTCGTGCTGATCTTCATTTCGCAACTATCCGGCTTATGTTGTCCCCTGCCAAACGCATACACTTTATACAAGCGTTTGCTTTGCGCCGGCAATGCATAGGTTGAAAATAAGATAATAATAATGATGATTAGCGTCTTCATTCCTGTATTACTTTCAATGCTTTCAGTATCCCATAAGTGATCTCAGTTCTCGCGTTTCCAAAACTTTTGTTGTTTGGGTCGCTGCATTGGATGCAATTGGCAAAGTAGTACACATTGTCTTTCGTTTCCACATAACCCACGTACCAGCCAATATCGGTATTATTCTGCGTACCCCAACCGGTTTTGGCTCTGAACACATAACCTAATGTGTCTTTCACGATCATGATCTGCTTTACCACATCAACCGAACGTTTGGAAAAAGGGAGTCGATTGTTGTGAAGCCGTTTTAAGAAATCAATTTCCTGTTCGGGTGTGATGCGCAAACCGCCTGTGAGCCAGAACTTGTCAATTCCGCCGGAAGTATCAGCATTACCATAGTTTGTTTTATCGAGCCAGTATTTCATTTGCCTGCCACCTACTCTTCGGGCAAGTTCCTGGTAATACCAAACGGTTGAATTTTTAAAAGCTGTTTTAAGATCGTGATCGGCATTCCATTTTGGGTTTTGACGAATAGTTCCATCCCATTTAATGACAAAGTCGCTGTCTTTGATAACACCTGTTTCTAAACCAATTAGTGAATTACAGATCTTATAAGTAGAAGCCGGTGTAAAGGCTTGCTTGAATTGTGCCTTGTTGTAAAATGTGTATTTATCCTGTTTTTGATCGTACAGAACAAAAGAACCCTGCACCTGGTATTTGTCGTAATAGGTTTTAAAGTCATTACGAATTTCGCTTCTTGGGGTTAGCTGCCAGCTTGCGAGGGCTATAACAGCTACAACAAGGATTAGGAGTATTTTTGTGATGCTTCTCATTTATGATACAATCTTAGCTTTTGAATAGATCCGCCGTATAATAATTGCTTTGAAATAGGTTTACACTTCTTTGTTGAATTTTACATCAATCACCTTTTCTATGTATTCGATCAGTTTTTGTTTTTCTTCTTCGGATGCCTCCGGTGCATTCTTTAGAAAAAATTTGGCTATCTGCAATATCGTTAAGTTCTTCTCAGTATATAAATAACAAATATCGTCAATGAAGTCATCAGCCCTCTTTACAAATCCTTTAGCCCGCATGGTAGTAATCCAATCGCCCTGACGAACAAGTTCCCTTTCTTCTTCCGACAGGTTATTCACCAGGTAGGCCGCGTCAAAAGGAACTTTATCCACTACTTTTTGATCCACTTTCCCTTTTCCATTGCAATAAGCACAGGTACCCGGTCCCCATATCAGCTCCAGCTTCATTCGTTTTATGTCGTCCATGTCAACATGGCCTTTGCCTAAACACCTGGGACATTCTACATATTCTATAGGTGTTTGTTCTTGTTTCTTAAATAGTTTGCTGAAAAAATTCATATTTAGTTCTTTAGTAAAGATAAACTTTTCCTGCTTGTGATAACATCAACAAGGACAAAGCAGTCCTTATCTTTTTCTGAATTCAATTAAAGTTTTATCTATTAGGTATTCTATTGCCAGGAAATTATCGGCCAGTTTTATTATTTCACTTTCAAGGTTTTTCTCGTCATATTTTATCCAGCCTTCCATTAATGTTAATGGGCCGAATTTTAAGCTTACATTTTGCCATCTATCTTCAAAAGGCTTAAAATGAGCTCTGAATGAATCAGCAAATTTCCGGCTTTCAATAGAATAGCCTTTCAGGTTTCTTAACTTAAACGCATGAATGTTATAAAATATTTTTTGCTCCCGCAATGTAGAATCGTTTATCCATACAGAAAAGAAAATACGCGTTTCTGCCACTAATGGATCTTCGGATGAATTTGTCCAGGATATTTTGTACAGCTTTAAATATACCGAATCCAGAATTTCACCAACAGCAACTTCCAGTTGCTTTTTATTAAGCTGATCTTTGTCCAGCTTACCAGCTACAATTTGAAATCTGTCAATATATTTTTTGAAATTCATGCTGCTTTATTAATAGTACAAGTGTTTCTTTTGTCAACTTAATCACACCCTCACCCCAATCAACAACATATCATCCACCTGCTCATTAGCGCCTTTCCAGGCGTTAATTGTATTGGCAATCACTTCACGCTGCTGCTCTAATGGTAAATGGTGGTTATCTAACAGCAATTGTTTAAGCTGCCGGTACATGAATTTTTTGCCTTTGGGCCCGCCAAACTGATCGGCAAAGCCATCGGTAAAGGTGTATACCAGGTCGCCTTTTTGCAGCTGGGTACTTTGCAGGGTAAATTCACGGGCATCGTCTTCGCCTTTGCCTACCGGCATTTTATCGGGTTTAAATTCAATGAGTTCAACTTCGGTGACTGAGGCTCTCGAAGTCACCGATGCATTGGGAACAACATCCCCCGTCCGCCGGCTGGCGGACACCCCTGTATTATCAAAGGGGGAAAGAGAACGAACAATCCACACCGGATTATTGGCAGCGGCAAATTCCAGTGTCTTGTTTTGCAGGTCGAAGACGCAAAGCACACAGTCCATGCCATCCTTGGAATTTTCGGTGCCGGTTGGGTTTAAGGCCTTGATAATCTTTTTGCGTTGCTCCGTCAATACTTTTGCCGGGTTGCTGATGCCACGCTCAATAATGCTCTCATTTAAAAAACTGATGTTGAGTAAACTCATAAAAGCGCCAGGCACGCCATGCCCCGTACAATCGGCGGTAGCAATGTAGAACAGTTTCTGGTTTTGCAAACCAGGAACTTCAAACCTTGAACCTGAAACCTCTGTAGCCCAATAAAAATCGCCGCTCACAATGTCCTTAGGCTGGTAAAAAATAAAATGCTCTGCTTTAAAATGTTCCTTAAAATAACTTTCGCTGGTAAGCATGGCCTGCTGTATGCGTTTGGCGTATTGTATGGAATCGAGAATCTCTTTTTGCTTTTCTTCCACAATTTCCCTGCGCTCATCGGCCAGCTGCTTTTGCTTTTCCACTTCGCTTTTTTGCAGGGTAATGATCTCGTTCGACTTCTTTTTGTTCAGGAAAGCCCTTACGCTCACACCCAATAATAACAATATAAGAACCACACCTGCCAGCAAACTATTGCGCACCAAACGGGAGCTTTCAATTTCTTTTTGCGAAAGGGCCTTATCTTTGTTCAGCAAGGCAATCTCGTTGTCTTTTTTCTCGCTCTGGTATTTTTTCTCCAACTCCACAATGGTTTTCTGGCTTTCGGCATTAAACACCGAATCCTGCATGTCAATAAACAGCTTGCTATAATTGAGCGCCTTGGCCGTATTTCCCATTTTTTCATACACCTCGCTGGCAATTTTATAACCCCGGCTCAGCTCTTCATTGGCACCAATTTCAGTAGCAAGGGCAATAGAACTTGTTACATATTTTTCCGCTTCGGGCAGTTTCTTTAACTTGATAAGCAATTTTGCTTTGCGCAAAATGGTCATGGAATAATATTTTTGCGCGCCCAGCTCCAGGTAAATTTTTTCAGCTTCGTTCAAATAGGTCAATGCCTTAGGCAGCGAGTCCATATCGGAATACAGGCCACCAATATTAGCCATGGAGCTTCCTTCACCAAAGCGGTCGCCAATTTCCTTGCGCACCTTTAGCGCTTTGAAATGATAGCCCAGGGCTTTTTGCGGCTCCTGCATGGCTTCATAAATATCGCCCAGGTTATTGTAGTTATTGCCTTCATAATTTTTGATCCCCGCATCCTGGCAAATTTTAATGGATTTATTGAAATAAGTAATGGCCTGCTGCCAGTTGCGTTGCATCTGGAAAATAATGCCCAGGTTGCAATACGAAGCGGCAATGCCTTGTTTAAAGCCCGATTTCTCATAATAGCCCAGGGCCTTAATGTAATTTTCTGTCGCCTTTTTATAATCGCCTGTGGCATCGTACACCGTTCCTATGTTGTTATACATGGCGGGTATGCCTTTTTGGTTATTGATCTTTAAATAATAATTCAGCGCTTTTTCAAATAAAACCAACGCTTCGGGGAACATGCCTTTTGATTTATAAATATTGGCAATGGCATTTTCGCAATTGGTTGCGCCCAGTTCGTCGCCCATGGCTTCGTAGACCTTTTTGGATTTGACATACAACATTTGGGCATTATCGTAATCGCCAAAATCTTCTTTGGCAAAACCCATGTTCATGTAACTTAACGCTTCACCTCTTTTAAATTTTAATGCTTGAGATAAATAAAGCGCTTCGCGTAAAGAAGTGTAGGCTTTGGAGGTGTCGGTAAATTCGTAATACAAAAAAAGTTGTGTATACGCTTTCACACGGTTGGTATCGGCTTTGCCGGTTTTCAGGGAGCGTTCCAGCGAATCAATGTTCTGACCCTGCAGGCTTTGCAGTGCAAAACATAAAATGCCAATAAAAACCGGGACAAATTTGTTTACCATAACCTATGATTGAGGGAGCGTTTAATCAAATATAATGATTTTAAACCTGCCATAAAACTAGATCCTGGCGATCTTCAGGGTCAGTTTTTCGGTACGGTGACTTATCTCAATAAAATAAATTCCCGGTGGTAATTCTCCGAGATCGAAATTCAGCCGCTCCTCCTGTATGGTACCGCGGAAAAGATGTAAAACTTCTTTTCCCAGTGCATCGGTCAGTTTAATGGTTACATCGGTTTCTTTTAAACTCCTTACATCCATGCCAAGCTTATTGGTAACAGGATTGGGAAAAACGTTTATACCCTGCACAAGACCTGTTGAGCTATGAAGGCCTGTCAATGTATTAGGACATGTTGGCGCTATGGGCGAATAAAAAACAATTCCCAGGTTGGGAGCGTCAAAAAAATCATAAATAACCGCGTCGATCTGCGATGTGTTGGTAGTACACCAGCAATTATCGGGCGCGTTCATATCGGCACTGTAAACTTTCTTAATAGCGTAGGTATTGTTGCAAAACTCATTGTAGTTGATCTGTGTGCTGCTGTTGATCGTTCCAAAATTCCATGCTTCAATGCCAATGGTATTATCATGAATGGAATTGCCGGTAATAATGGGAGAGCTCACATCCATGGTGCAGATAGCCTTACCGTTATTGTATAATTTGCAATTGGTCACCGTTCCGTTTACCAATACCGCCGCGTCTGTAAAACCACTAAACTCGCAGTGATCGATAACCGTGGCTTGCGAAGTGCTGTTGTAAAATGCCCTGTAAGAACCCTGGAATGTGGAGTTTTTGATGATGTTGTTGGACGCGCCGATATTGCAATAATAGGCTGTATTGGTAAACAGGCAAGAGTCAACATATACCATATGCGTTTTTATGCCGTCGTATTCCTCAAAAACAGAATTATTCGCGTTAAACCGGCAACGTGTAAATTTCATTAGCGTATCATTCGATCCTACCGAACCAACCTTAAATAAGCTCAGGGCCTTGCTTCCCGAAAAGAAACGAAGGCTTACTTTAGGATTGTAGGAAGCATTATCAACAAAAACACCATTCCATTGCGCCACGCCATTATCTGCCGCAAACGTAATGCTATCAACCGAAGTACCATAGCCTCTTAAGGAACCCCTGAGCATGAGCTGCACATTGTTGGCAAACTTCACCACCACACCAGGCTCCAGGTCAAGGGTTACATTTGGCATCACCACGGTATTGGCCGTTACCAGGTAGGGAGAGTTTAACTTGGTCCAAAGAGTGTTGGCACTAATGACACCACTTACCATGGTTTGGCAAAACAACTGGTTATGAAATGCAAGCAGCAGCAAAAAAACGATCTTAAATTTCAGGAAATAATTCATCATACTTAGGGGATTAGTTATTCTAAATTACAATTAAAATGGGATGTATAAAACATTTAAAAGAAATTATCTAATTAAAGAACATCGTGTATTAGTTTGCTCCCACGCACTGCCCTAATAATATTTATTTTAAAACCTGATATTTTCTCTTTTTCAGCGTTTTATTGCTAATTTATATCCTATGTAATATATAAGCCTTTACAAAGCAGCGCGCAGGCCTGTCAAAACGCGGCGCCGGTGAGGGGTGAATTTTAATTTTTTTAGTTGAGCCTGAAAAACCTTCAGTGTTTTTCAGCTGCGAAACTTAAAAATTAAAAGAGCGGGTTGCGATCGTTTTGACTTGTCTTTTTGTTTCTTTTTTGACTAAGAAAAAAGAAATAAAAAAACTGCCTGATCCGCGTCACCTAAGTTCTCTTAGCCAACTAACGGACTTTCTTTCTGAACTTTAAATTCACGAAAACAACTACCGATGCAAACAACAGCCCTAAAACAACCACAACAATTCCTGCGGTAAGATCACTATTCAATTCATTAACTTCAGATATGACCGTAGGATCATCAGAGCTATAAATAATTTCCTCTGTTGTTCCTGTTTCTTTGTCTGCATCTTTACTACTGGTATTGGGAGAGGAAGTAATGCTGTCATTACCCGCTTTATATTTAAAAATCTTTTTATAATAAGTGCTTTCGGAACTATTACGGTGCTGCACAGATTCTGCATCATATCCAATCAAAATAGCCTGGGTTTTAAGGCCATTATTTTTTAAGTCGACATACCTTGCCAACAGTTTCACACCGCAGGCAATGCATACCAAGCTAAATAGCAGGAAAACCCAAAAAATGATCTTTTTATAGTTTACCATCATCGTTTACATCAAATGTAATAATTTTAGTATTGAAATAAAATGAGTTGGCATATCATCCATGCTATGTGTCAGTTCGAGCGGAGTCGAGAACCGTTCTTGTATGATTTACAGAGTTCTCGACTCCGCTCGAACTGACATATTCAAAACTACATAAAACCAAAAGCCCCTCACGACAAGTCGTGAAGGGCTTCGGCTCTCAAAAACTAAAAACCATGGCGTGTTTTTAGTCTCTCTCACTTGGCAGCTCGTACCAATTGATTTTCTTTTCCTTCTCTCTGCCCTGCTCCCCTCTCCTTTGGAGAGGGGCCGGGGCTGAGGTCTGGGCTGGTTCGGATTATTTACCGTCCATTTTATCTTTAAGTGCAGATAAGGCAGAGATGTCACCTAAAGTGGTTTTCTCCTGGCTATCTTTTACTTTTTTCACTGCTTTTTTAGCTTCATCAGCTTCAGCAGATTTAGCGGCTTTGTCAGCTTTACGTGCTTCTTCTTTCACCTCTTCGTGTAAACGGGCGTGAGAAACGACGATACGTTTTGCTTCTTTGCTGAATTCAATTACTTTGAAATCCATTACATCATCAACTTTAGCAGTTGTTCCGTCAGCTTTAGCTAAATGACGTGCAGGGCAAAAACCTTCAACACCATAAGTTAAGCTAACAGTTGCGCCTTTATCGTTGATAGAGGTAATTGTTCCTGAGTGTACTGAATCAATAGTGAATACTGTTTCAAACACATCCCAAGGATTATCTTCCAGTTGTTTGTGACCTAAAGATAAACGACGGTTCTCGCCATCAATTTCCAATACCACAACATCTAATTTATCGCCTACTTTGCAGAACTCAGATGGATGCTTGATCTTTTTGCTCCATGAAAGGTCAGAGATGTGAACTAAACCATCAACACCTTCTTCCAATTCTACAAACACACCAAAGTTGGTGAAGTTACGTACAGTACCTGTATGTTTTGAACCTTTAGCGTATTTATCGATGATGATATTCCAAGGATCAGGAGTTAATTGTTTAACACCTAAGCTCATTTTACGCTCTTCGCGGTCTAACGTTAAAACTTGCGCTTCAACCTCGTCGCCCACTTTTAAGAACTCTTGTGCAGAGCGTAAGTGTTGTGACCATGACATTTCTGAAACGTGAATTAAACCTTCAACACCCGGAGCAACTTCAACAAATGCACCGTAGTCAGCTAAAACAACTACTTTACCTTTTACTTTATCACCGATTTTAATATCAGGACTTAACGCTTCCCAAGGGTGAGCTGATAATTGTTTTAAACCTAAAGCAATACGTTTTTTATCATCATCAAAATCTAAAATTACAACGTTGATTTTTTCGTCTAATTTCACGATCTCTTCAGGGTGGTTAATACGACCCCATGATAAATCGGTAATGTGGATCAATCCGTCAACACCACCTAAATCAATGAACACACCGTAAGAAGTAATGTTTTTAACAACACCTTCCAATACTTGTCCTTTTTCTAATTTAGAGATGATATCGCGTTTTTGAGTTTCAATTTCAGCTTCAATTAAAGCTTTGTGAGAAACTACTACGTTTTTGAACTCATTGTTGATTTTCACAACTTTAAATTCCATTGTTTTTCCAACGTACACATCGTAATCGCGGATAGGTTTCACGTCGATTTGAGAACCTGGTAAGAAAGCTTCTACACCAAATACATCCACGATCAATCCACCTTTAGTACGGCATTTTACGAAACCTTTGATGATCTCGTCGCTATTAAGAGCCTCATTAACACGATCCCAAGACTTGCCTGCGCGTGCTTTTTTATGAGATAAAATTAATTGTCCGTTTGCATCTTCTGATTTTTCAATGAAAACCTCGATAGAATCGCCAACTTTTAAATCAGGATTGTAACGAAATTCAGATAAAGCTACTACACCATCCGATTTGTAACCAATGTTTACAACTACCTCGCGAGCGTTTTTAGCCACTACAGTTCCCTGCATGGTTTGTGAATCGGTAATAGTGCTTAACGATTTACCATAAAGCTCATCTAAAGTAGTACGCTCAGTCGATGAGTAATTGTCATTCTTTTTTCCAATTGAGGTCCAGTCAAAATCCGGGTTCCCAACTGTTGCATTCTTGTCTGCCATTTATTTATTAATTGTATCCGGCATTCCAGGGCTGCCGAAGCGGTTAGTTTATGATTTTAGGCCCAAAATTTACCCTGATTAAAAATTGGGCTACAAATATACAACATTCTGCCCCGCAATTTGAGGAAAAAATAAAATAAATATATTTTTATACTACTGAAAATCAACTGTTTAAATTAGTTAATGGGTTTTGATTTGAGGATTTAATTGTATAAATTTCGGTAATTTCAACCCAAAAATTGCATGAATTCTACCATCACCCATGGCATAGAGATCTCGGTACAGACCCGGTATTACGCCCCACAGTCTGATCCTAAAAGCAATCATTATTTCTTTGTATACGAGATTACCATTACCAATAAAAGCGATTTTACCGTTAAGCTGCTCAAGCGCCATTGGGATATAACCGATGGTTTTGGCGTAAAACGCACGGTGGAAGGCGATGGCGTGGTGGGCGAAACCCCAAGCATTGAGCCCGGCGAATCGTTTGCCTACAACAGCGGCTGCGACTTTAACACCGAAATAGGAAAAATGAGCGGCTATTACACCATGCAAAAACTGGTAGACCAATTGGAAGTAAAAGTTACTATTCCTGAATTTGTGATGGTGCTTCCTGCAAAACTCAATTAATTTTTGATATAAGACAAATGATAAAAGATTTAAGATTTTTTGTCTTGAATCATTCATCCTTTATCTTTTATCCTGCACTATATTCCAAAATAAATAAGATATTTGCCCCCTAAAAACCAATTACTTAATGAAAAAAATAACCATCTGCGCTTTCATTTTATCGGCACTTTGTGCCTGTACCGATACCAAAAATGCTTCGGGATTTGAAATTAAAGGAACACTTTCCAACTCAAAAAGCGAACCTATTTACCTTGAAAAACTGGGTCAAAAGGGTGTGGATGTAGTTGATAGCGCGGTGATAAATGAAAAAGGAGAATTTGTAATGAACTCCTATTCGCCAAGCATTGGTTTTTACCGCCTGCGTTTAACCGATGCCAATTTTGCCATGCTGGTGCTGGACTCAGGACAAAAAGTAAACATCACCGGCGATGCCAGGTTACTAGGCAACAACTATTCGGTAGAAGGATCGCCCGATACAAAACTGTATCTTGAATATAACACCCTTGCTCAAAATCAAAAAGTAAGAACCGATTCATTGGAAAATATTTTCCGTACCGCCATTGTCACCATGAAACTCGATTCCCTGCGTGCCGATTCTCTGTCAAAGGAATTGCAAAAACCTTACGAACAAATGATAGGTAAATACAGCGATGTGGTGGCAAAAAAAATTATGGAGAATCCACAGTCGTTTGCGTCCATTATGGCCATTCAACAATTAACACCACAAAATTACCTTGATGTTTACCAGGCTTTAGACAAAGGCTTAAGCGCTAAATACCCTGACAATAGCGACATCAAATCGTTTCATGGCATGGTGCAACAAACCTCTATGATGGTGGAACGCACCAATGCCCTTAAAGTGGGAAAAGAAGCGCCCGAACTGATCCTGCCAATGGCCAATGATAAAGAACTGGCTTTGTCTTCACTAAGAGGTAAAGTGGTACTCATTGATTTTTGGGCCAGCTGGTGCGCGCCTTGCCGCAAGGAATTGCCAAACGTAAAACGCTGCTACGAAAAATACAAAAGCAAAGGCTTTGAAATTTATGGCGTGTCGCTCGATAAAGACCGCGATGCCTGGCTGGAAGCCATTACCAAAGACGGGTTAACCTGGCCGCAAGTAAGCGACCTTAAATTCTGGCAAAGCGAAGCTGTACAGATTTATGCCGTTCAATCCATTCCTTACACAGTGCTAATTGACAGGGAAGGAAAAATTATAGCAAGCGACCTGAGAGGCGCTGAACTGGATAAAAAATTAGCCGAAGTGTTGAAATAAAAAAGACAAAAGAGACTTTTTGACTTAAGGGACCTAAGAGACAATAAAATGTTATCTTTAAAAAATGTTGAGATTCCTTTACTTACTTTTTTTGTTTTGCACAGGCATATTAGCCATTGCACAGCAAAACTATTTTCAGCAGGAGGTTAATTACAAAATTGATGTCACACTTGATGATGTGGCCCATGAGCTAAGCGCTTACGAAAAAATTGAGTACATCAATAATTCCAAAACCGACCTTAATTTCATTTACTTTCACTTATGGCCAAACGCCTATAAAAACCAGGAAACCGCCCTGGCTAAACAAATGTTGGAAAATGGCGAAACGTACATGTATTTTGCCAAAGACCAGGAACTCGGCTACATTGACAGTTTAAATTTTTTGGTGGACGGTACCCCTGTAAAATGGGATTATGATAAGGAGCACATTGACATTTGCAAACTGTATTTAACTACTCCCGTCGCTCCCGGCGATACCATTACCATTACCACACCCTTTCATGTAAAATTACCTTCCGCAAAAATCTCAAGGCTCGGGCATATTGACCAGGCTTATGCCATTACACAATGGTATCCTAAGCCGGCAGTGTTTGATAAGGAAGGCTGGCATGCCATGCCCTACCTTAACCAGGGTGAGTTTTACAGCGAGTTTGGCTCCTTTGATGTAAATATTACCCTGCCAAAAAATTATGTGCTGGCCGCTACCGGCGATAGGATTGATGAACCCGAAGAGGAACAATGGCTCTTATCAAAAGTAGAGGAAACCGAAAAGATGATCGCTGCCAAAAATTTCTCACACGATAATTCTTTTCCGCCATCGAGCAAAGAATACAAAACCATCCGGTTCAGGCAATACCGCGTGCACGATTTTGCCTGGTTTGCCGATAAGCGCTTTCATGTGCTTAAAGGAAATACCATGCTTCCGCACGAAGGCAATAAGGTTGATACCTGGTCTTTTTTTACCAACAGCGAACCCGAGCTCTGGGCACGATCAATTGAATACATCAACGACGCTACTTTTTTTTACTCCGAACTTAATGGCGATTACCCCTATAACCATGTCACCGCGGTTGATGGCACCATTAGCGCCGGTGGTGGCATGGAGTATCCAAACATTACCATCATAGGCGAAAGCGGAACGAATTTTAACCTCGAAACAACCATCATGCACGAGGTGGGGCACAACTGGTTTTATGGCATTTTAGGAAGCAATGAGCGTGATAACCCTTTTATGGATGAAGGCATTAACTCGTTTTACGAAATGCGCTACATCCGCACCAAGTACCCCGAAAAAACGCTGGCAGCGCTTATAGGCAGGGACAGCACCTATAAACTATTCGGCCTTAACAAGCATAAATACAAATCGCAGTACGAATACTCGTATTATTTTCCTGCCCGTAAAAACCTCGATCAGCCTATTGCCTTAACCTCGTCCGAATTTACCACTTATAACTATGGTGGCATTGTGTACAGCAAAACTGCCCTGGCTTTTGATTACCTGATGAATTACCTTGGAAAAGAAAAGTTTGATGAGGCCATGAAATTTTATTTTGAGCACTGGAAATTCAAACACCCTAATCCCGATGATCTTATAAAAACATTGCAGTATTACTTAAATGCCGACCTTAATTGGTTTGTGCAGGACATTATTTTATCCAACAAAAAAATAGATTACAAAATAATAAGACATAAGAGTCTTGAAGACCACAGCCACACCATTATTGTAAAAAACAACGGCAGGGCGCTTGGCCCGGTTTCCTTATCGGGATTAAAGAATGGCCAGGTAGTAGGCACCGTTTGGTACAATGGCTTTAAAGGACGCAAGGTTTTTGAGTTTCCACCATCGGAAGTGGATGAGTTCAGGATAGATTATGAAGAGTTCATGCCCGATGTAAAAAGGAAGAACAACAACATCCGCACACAGGGCCTCTTCAAAAAAACAGATCCTATAAAGCTGACGCTGTTAGGAAAGATCGATGATCCTAATTATACACAGATCAATTACCTACCCATTTTAGGCTATAACGTGTACAACAAATTCATGCTGGGATGCGCCTTTTACAATTACAGTTTCCTGCAACGTAAAACCGAAATTACCTTTGCCCCCATGTATGCCTTTGGTAGCCAAACCCCCGCTGGCTTTGCCGACATCGAAAAACACATTTTGCCAAACAATGGTCCGCTACAGCAAATAACCCTAAGCGCCAAAGCCAAATCCTTTGCCTACGATCATTTTAATGCGCAGTATTTTAACGATGCCAACGGCACCAATATCCAATCCCTTGATTTGAATTACTATAAAATTGCCGGCACCATTGACCTTGAATTGAAAAAACGAAGGGCCAGGAGCAGTATTGAACAGCACATAGGCTATACCGTTAATTCGTTGTGGGTCGACCAGATGAGCTATAAAATTGATTTCATGGATTCCTCCAAATCATCGGCCGGAAAAACAACCTCGCAAACCATTATCAATAACCTATACTATAGCTTGCGCAATACACAGGCCATTAATCCCTATTCTGTTAATGTCAATTTTCAGCACAACGACCTGTTTGGAAAAGCCAGCGCGGAATTGAATTATGCCATAACCATTAAGGAAAAAAACACGCTCGACATTCGTTTGTTTGCCGGAGCGTTTGTATTTGGGCAAGATGTTGACCGGGGACCTTACCGTTTCCGTATGAGTGGTTTTAACGGTTACCAGGATTATTTGTTTGATTACAATTATGTTGGGCGTAATGAAACCAATGGCGTGGGCTTTGCTCAGTTTACCGAGAACGACGGGGCATTTAAGGTATGGACCCCTTTGGGTCAAACATCAAAATGGCTGGTAGCCATGAACATTAAATCACCAAAAGTTGGCAAGCTTCCCTTAAAATTATTTTTAGACCTTGGTACCAGCGAGTTCAATGAAAGCCTGTATAAAGATAAGGTACTTTATAATTTTGGGGTTGATATTTGCTTATGGAAGAACATTTTTGAGATCTATGTCCCTTTTGCTTACAGCAAGGATATTAAAACAGCCCTTGATGTGAATAACAAAGGTTTTTTTGATACTGTGCGATTTACTTTAAATTTGCACAACATTAAGCCACGCAATTTTATATCGAACAACTTTTTATAATGACGCCCGGTAAAAAAATATATTTCGCTTCCGATTTTCACTTAGGCGTTCCAACCTTTGAGCTAAGCCTTACCCGCGAAAAAAAAGTGGTGCGTTGGCTCGACTCCATTAAGCACGACGCGGAAGAGATTTACCTGGTAGGCGATATTTTTGATTTTTGGTGGGAATACAAGTATACCATTCCCAAAGGCCAGACACGCTTGCTGGGCAAAATTGCTGAGATTACCGATAGCGGCATTCCTGTTCATTTTTTTACCGGTAACCACGATCTGTGGATGAGGGATTATTTTATCCAGGAACTGGGCGTCTCTGTTCATCATGAGCCCATCCGCAAAACATACAATGGCAAATCGTTTATGATAGGTCACGGCGATGGTTTGGGGCCTGGAGATAACTGGTACAAATTCCTGAAAAAATGTTTTACTAATCCGTTTTTGATCTGGGCGTTTGGTCGCCTGCATCCAAATTTGGGTTTTTGGATTGCGCGCCGCTCAAGCAAGCGTAGTCGCATTACCACCGGCGACTCCGATAAAAAGTTCCTGGGCGAAGACAATGAGTGGCTGATGTCGTTTTGTAAAGAAGAAGAAAAGAAACAGCATACCGATTATTATATTTTTGGTCACCGTCATCTGCCTTTAGACCTTAAACCTTCTGAAAATTCGCGCTACATAAACCTTGGCGAATGGATCAATTACTGCACCTACGCCGTTTTTGACGGGCAAAACCTTGACCTCACAACGTTTGAGGGATAATTCACGTCATTACGAGCGGAGCGAAGTAATCTCATACTTAGTTTATGATTCGCAGAAAAACTCCTCTATTATATGAGATTGCTTCGTCGTACCTCCTCGCAATGACGAGTACTGTCACGCTGAGCGGAGTCGAAGCGCCACAAAATCCTTAATAAAAATCCTGCGTATCAATTAAATCCTGGACATCGGAAGGCTTCACGCTCTTGATGTTCTTTTCTCTTGCCGGAATTTGGTTATTACCATGGCTGATGTTATTCACATCGGTCGAATTCAGATCGTGGGCATTGTAAAGGTTGTAGTTATTGTAAATGGACCTTACCTTACCAAACTTAACCACCAGGCCAAAGTTTACAAATAAGGTCCCGCTAAGTTGTTCCATATAAAATGAATTTAAAGCGCCATTGTTTCCCTTATTAAATGTTTCGGAATACAGTGCAATGTTGTTTTGTGTACTTAAACCGGTGCTCACATAAAAATTAAAGAAACGGCTGGGGAATACATCTATTCGCATTCCGCCAAGGTATTCGTAGCGGCCAAAATTCAGGGTTTTATCATTGTTCAGGTAATAAATCGTATCAACATTGGCAAAGGAATAAATACCGCCCTGTGGCTTGGCATATACGCTTGCTTTAAAATACCGGCCCATTGGCACATTAAAACTGATGCTACGCGGAAATTGTATGCTTAAATTGATCCCGTCGAGTTTACCTACCCTTATCCCTACATACGGCAGGTTTAAGCGATTACCAAATACAAAAGAGCGCGTGTAACCAAGCCTGAAACTAAAGCGTTGGTTGACGGTGTAATTGTAAATGAGCGAAGTAGCGATCCTGTACTTTTGGGTGTAGACATAACCATTATCCTGCGTGACAAAAGGCGAGAATTCGGCGTAAAAAATACTTTTCTTTCCGGTGTTATAAATGGCCCTAACCCCCAGCGAAGTACGGCTGAGCTTATGATCGGTTCTAATCCCTTCAAAATGGGGTGTCACCACGGCGCTGCTTCCGGTGAGCAACAAATGAAAATTACTAATCTCTGTACTATCCTTTTTATAATAATCCTTTGTAAACAAAGGTGTATTAAAACCTAACACAACCTGGCTAAGCTGGTAAGTTGCCAGTCTTTTCGATACGTAATTCTTACCCGATAAAGTGTGCTGCCCGGTGGCATAAAGATCGGCATAAATTACGGTGCTAAAGTAGTGCTTGGGCAGTTTTACAGGTTTTACCACCTTTAAACTATCGTGCTTATATGCCAAAAGCTTTGCACTGAAAAGTACAAAGCCAAACATCAATAGTATGTTTGTGGCACGTACCATTACTCAGAAGAGTTTCCTTTAATATTTTTGATAAGCTCTTTCTTAAATTCTTCTTCGGCCCTTCGCAGCAAAGCTACTTTTTTAATGGGCAGTACTTTTTTAAATTTTTCAAAGTATTCCTTATACAATTCATACTCTCTTTGCTTCAGGCTTAATTCCGCGTTAATATAAGCTTCCGCTTCTTTATCGCTAAGCGTTGTAAAATCTATGTTTTTTATAAACTGTTGCCTGAACGTTTTTTTTGCATTATCCAGTTTATCGTTGTACTCGTCGTATAATGGCCAAAACAATTGCGCTTCCTGGGTGGTAAAATTCACTTTTTGGTTAATGAACGTTACACGCAAGGCTTCAATTTTATCGCGCTTGCTCCCTGGTTGCGCAAAGGATACAGTAACCATAAAGCAACATAAAACTAAAAATATGTATTTGCTAAACTGTTTCATTATAATTGATCCAACAGATCGTCTTCATTGACACTATCCAGGTCACTTTTTTTCACAGCACCCGTATTTGTTTTTTGTTTATCGGAATTTAATTGTTCATTCAGGGTGTTAATGTCAACCATGTCCATCAACTGGTCTTCATCAAAATTGGAGATCACTTTATTATCGTTTAATATTTCCTGTTTTTCCAGACAGGCCAGTGTTTTGCAGTCGCCT
This sequence comes from Bacteroidota bacterium, assembly GCA_048498515.1. GTDB lineage: Bacteria > Bacteroidota > Bacteroidia > B-17B0 > Aurantibacillaceae > UBA4416. Next base: position 23,255 of record JBEHXV010000048.1, read on the forward strand.
GTAGGGATAACCGTTTCTTCAGTGCTGTTAAAATAAACAGCCAGGCCAATAATAAGCAAAAGGCTAAAAGAAAGCGCCAGTTTTTTACCGAAGATAAAATCCAGCACTGTATCTAAAACAGATTCCTTATTGGTATTAACCGCATGAACCTTTTCTTTTACCCGATCGGCAACCGTATCGAAATAATTTGATGGAACTGAAAAGGCATTTACTTTATCCAGAGCATAAAGCTTTGAGTAGGCATTTAATTCATCAGCCAGTTCAATTTTGTACTGCACCGAGGATGCCAGTTCTTTTTTATACTCTTCCGTCAGATCAGAAAATACAGGCGCTTTAATAGCTTGCAGATTTTGAAAAAATGCTAATTCCGCTTTATGCTCCAGGCTGTTTTCTGCAAACTGAAAATAACCTGCAGGCGCCGTAAATGAATTTGTTTTTTGAATGGAAGATAAGATAGGATATTCGGAAAGCTCGTTCTCCAGCTCCATTTTTCGTTTCAGTTTATCCTCAAATGTTGAAAAATAATCGGCCGGCAAACCAAAAGGATTTTTTCCATTATCATCTAATGGAAGGTTTGGTTCATCGTTTACATTATAATCGTTATTTTTCATTCGTGTTTTTTTGACTTTTTATGGTGTCAAAAGTTTAATTACTGGTTAAAAATTCTTCTATTTTCTTCGCCGCTATGTGATATGATGCCTTTAAGGCTCCTACCGAGGTTTCAAGCACCTGCGACATCTGTTCGTAAGGCATTTCATCATAGTACCGCATATTGAACACAATGCGTTGTTTTTCGGGCAATGTCAGGATCGCCTTCTGAAGTTTCAGTTGGATCTCATCACCACTAAAAAACGTATCGCTTTCCAGTGATTTTGACAATTGGTATTCAATTGGGTTAATTGAAGTGGTATTGGCCCTCGCCTTTTGTTTTAAAAACGTAAGCGATTCGTTGGTGGCAATGCGGTACATCCAGGTATAAAGCTGCGATTCTTCTTTAAAACCTGCCAGGCCTTTCCAAACCTTTATAAAGGTATTTTGCAGCACATCATCCGTATCATCGTGACTGATGACAATTTTACGGATATGCCAGTAAAGTTTTTGCTGGTATTTTTGAATGAGATAATGCAGCGACATATTTCGTGATGATTCATCACGGTATAGAACCAGTATTTCTTCGTCAGAATAATGCTGCATGGGTTTTAGACCTCAAGGTAACTAAAAGGTTTAATTTTCCTAAAACTATTTCTTTGGGTATTCTGGTAAACGTAAAGTTTAAAACGCAAAAACCCCCACTAATTTAATAGAGGGGGTTTTGACTTAAAGATTGGCATCGACATACTCTCCCGGGCTTTAGACCAAGTACCATCTGCGCTG
>JBEHXV010000049.1:0-24293 GCA_048498515.1 Bacteroidota bacterium
GTTTTCCGCCAAACGCCGCGCTGAATTGACATGGTAACCCATCGGCTACATCAAACTGGACAGGTACTTTACCTGTAGGAGTACCAACCAGTGCAGTTGTTACCTGGTCGGTATTTGCAGCTGATGTTTCTTACACGCTTAACATGGGTGGTACTTCTTACCAGGATAATCCCTTAGGTGGTGTTACGGCATCGGCCATGGTATCTCCTACTGTAATTTGTGCCGGATCTTCTGCAACATTATCGGCTACAGTACCGGGGCTTGCTACAGCAGGTACCGGAACGCTTATTACTACTGGTTCAGGCTCTTCAGGCGGAAACAGCGTGAGCCCATACTCTCACTATTATGGCGGAAATAGATTTCAATACATGTTTACAGCTGCAGAATTAACAGCTATGGGCCTTGCTGCCGGTAACATTACATCTCTCGCATTTGATGTAACAACAGCCGGTACTACTTATAACGGTTTCGCGATTAACGTTACACAAACCCCCCTTACCAACTTAAGCGGCGGCTTCGTAACAACTGGTTTAACACCTGTTTATAGCGCCAACGCAACACCGGTTGTAGGTATCAATACCTATAACTTCAGTACGCCTTATTACTGGGATGGAACTTCCAACCTGGTATTGCAGGTATGCTGGAGTAACAACAACACCGGCGGTACTGCTGCTGAGGTAAGATACCACAGTACAGCTTTTGTGGCCGAGTATTTTGCAAGAGCCGATAATGCCACGCCAGCTACTGCTTGTGGTGGAACAGGTGCAACAGGTACTAACTCATTCCGTCCTAACATGATCATCGGAGGTAACAAATCAGCCGGCTTTACATATGCCTGGTCAGATGGTGCTACTACTGTTGGCACAACCAGTCCTTTGGTAGTTACTCCAACTGTTACTACTACCTATTCTGCTACCTTAACCAATGCTGGTGGATGTTCTGTAACTTCTTCGCCGGTAACATTAAACGTAACGGCTTTACCTTCGGCTCCAATGACAACCAACTCTTCTCAGTGCGGTGTTGGTGTGCCTACAGCTTCGGTAAGTGGCGGTACAAACTATAACTGGTATGCAACGGCTACTTCTACAACTGTATTGCAAAGTGGTGCGGCAACTAATTATACAACTTCTATTGCTGCTACTACAACATTATATGTTACTTCTATAAACGGTACATGCGAAAGCACAAGAGCTGCTATTGTTACTACTGTTAGCATCCCTGATGGTGTAACCGCAGGCACAAGTTCATCGAACCTTTGTGTTGGCGGTGCCAATACCATTACGTTAACAGCAACGCAAACCGGAACAACCAATCCGTATACTTTCTCATGGGATGCATCGCCTGCTACAGGCAGCGGTATGCCAACAACTGTTTCTGGAGCTACAGTAACAGTAACACCTTCCATGGTTGGAACTTATTCTTATAGTGTAACGGCAACTGACGGTATTTGTACTACTATTTCTTCGGTAACAGTAGCCGTAAATGATTTACCGGTTATTAATGCCAGCGCGACTCCAACTGCAGTTTGTTCGGGAGGAAATGTTACCCTGAATGGTACAACACCGGCAATAGGCGCAGGTATGGTTACTATTGGTACAGGAACAGCGACCACAGGAAATACTGAGGAACTTACTTCATTCTGTAACAGGAGGATCAATTACCGCATGCAAACGGTATTTACCGCCGCTGAATTAAGCGCTGCCGGTTTATATGCAGGTAACATCACAGCCATTACATACAGCATTATTTCTAACGGAAGCAGCGCTTCTAACACGAACTTTGTAGTGAAATGCGGTACAACAGCCGGCACATCGTTTACCGATTTTATTTCGAACGCGGGCTTCACAACTGTAGTACCTTCTACATCTTATACACACGCTCCTGGTGCAAACACCATTACATTTAACACTCCGTTTAACTGGGATGGTACATCGAACCTGGTAGTGGAAATGACCCATGACGGTGTTGACGGTTTATACAATGCGGAAACGTATTATACCACAACAGCTCTTAATACTGTTGCTTATGGTTACAATACTCCTGCCAGCGGTACTCCAAGCAGTTCCCGTTTAAACATCACGTTCAGCGGACAAACAATCGCGCAAGGTGCAGGTGGTTTAACCTGGCAATGGAATCCGGGCGCTATTAACAGCAACACGGCTGCCGTAAACCCTGTTAATGCCGGAACTGTAGCTGCAACATCCGTTTATACTGTTACAGGTACAAATCCTTCTACAGGTTGTTCTAACACTGCAACAGCAAGCGTAGTTGTTAACCCTATCCCTGCTGCTCCAATGGTAACCGATGCAACACAATGTGGCGCAGGAGTACCAACGGCTTCAGTAAGCGGTGGAACTTCTTATTACTGGTATGCTACTCCAACTTCAACTACTGTGTTACAGTCGGGAGCCAGCGCAACCTTTACAAGTTCAATCAGCTCAACTACAACCTGGTATGTTTCTTCATCAAACGGTAATTGCATGAGCACAAGAGCGGCTGTAACCCAGTCGGTAGTAACTGCTCCTGCCTTATCGGTAACTACTCCAACGGGTGTTGTTTGTGCTAACGCTATTCAAACATTATCAATCACATCGGTTGTAGCGGATTATGATAACTATATCTGGTCACCAAGCGCTAACCTGTACACCGATGCGTCTGCTACAACTCCGTATACAGGTGGTTCGGCCTCTGTGTTGTATTTCTCTTCAGCAACAAGCACCATGTATCCATATGTGGTTAATGCCAACAATACAACCAGCGGTTGTGTAAATTCTGTTTCTGTAACTGTTACTACAGATCAGCCTGTTATTACCACTGCCAGCGCAACTCCTACATTACTTTGCGCGGGTGCAACGGTGAGCTTAACGGCTAATACAACTGTTGTAGCATCGGGCGCTGTAACTATCGGTACCGGAACCCTGCAAACCAGTGGCAGTAACGTATCAGGTGGTTCTTACATCAGCCCATACAGCCATTATTTTGGTGGTTACAAGTCACAGTATATTATAAGGGCTTCTGAATTACAAAGCGCAGGATTAAGTGCAGGAAACATCACTGCCTTATCACTGAACGTTGTTTCTGCGGGAACAACTTATACCGACTTTGCGATCAGCATGGCTGCAACTACACAAAGTGTTGCAACCACTACATTCGACGGTACTGTTTCACAGGTTTATGGCCCGGCTAACTCTACACCGGTTGTAGGTGCAAACAACTATGTATTTACTACTCCTTTCAACTGGAACGGTACATCAAACATCGTGATCCAGATTTGCTGGAGCAACAACAACTCTGGTGGCGGTGGCGCTGCTGAGGTTGTGTATAGCCCTACAAGTTATGCTTCTGTTGCTTATCACAGGGCTGACAACCAGACATCTTCGGCTATGTGCGGTTATGCAACTGCCGATGGAACTATTAACAACAGACCGAATATCGTATTAACCGGTCAGAAAAACACAACGGGTGCCGGCTCTATTTCATGGGAATGGAATCCTGGTGCTATTAACGGTAATACAACTACTGTAACTGCTGTAAATACAGGAACTACTGCAACTACTGAATCGTATACCGTTACTGCCATGGATCCTGCAACTACCTGTACAAACTCTGCGGTTGTTGACTTCACAGTGAACCCAATTCCTGCAGTTATGGCAAGTGCTTCAAGCCCTTCAGTATGTGCCGGTACATCTGCTACCTTAACAGCAAGCGGTGCTACTAATTACACATGGACTGCGGGTGGAAATGCTTCTACCGAGACTGTAACACCAAGTGCTTCATCAGTGTATACTGTTACAGGTGAAACAAGCGGTTGTTCAAACACCGCAACTGTTTCTGTAGATGTTACTCCAATTCCTGCGGTAATGATTACAGCTTCAAGTACATTGGTTTGCTCTAACTTTGGTGAAAGCTCAGTACTTACAGCTTCTACAACAGCCACTACCTACTCTTGGTCTAATGGTGATGCAACTGCGTCAACTACCGTTACTCCAACTACTGGTACAACTTATACACTTACTGTTACCGAAGCAGGTTGCGACGCATCAACTACTATCTTTATTGACGCACAGATCTGTATGGGGGTTAACAACCAATCTTCATTGGATAACTCAATCAGCGTGTATCCTAACCCAACAAATGGTATTGTGAACATCGCCATCTCTTCTGAGTTAAGCGGTTCAACCTCTGTTGAAATTTACGATGCGCTTGGTAAATTAGTGATCTCTGAAAAATTAATGGAGGATGTTACGACGATCGATACTTCTAAATTAGAAGATGGTATCTATATGTTCAAAGTCATTAACAACAATAAAGCAATTAAAGTTGGTCGCATGATCAAACAATAATTCTAATTCCTTAACTAAATAAAGGGCTATCCATAACCGGATAGCCCTTTTTGTTTATGATAGTACCTTAAACACTTTTGCAGTGCCGGTTGATAATTAAGCTACATTTAGTTGTAAACAATTCAATACCAATGGTTTAATTATTTACATTTACCGAAATTTTCAATACCCCCTGATGAAAAAACTGTTATTGCTACTAAGCCTTTTTCCGGTAATTTTACTAAAAGCGCAGGTGAGCGCTTACTCGTTTGCACAAACAACTTCGGTTTACACGCCCATTACTGGCGGAACTATAGTAGCAACAGCCACCGCCAATACAGCGGCGGGTTCGGTAAACGATGCTATTTTTAATTTACCGGCAGGTTCATTTCCATTTACGTTTGTGTATAATGGAACGGGATATACAGGCTGTAACATTAGCAGTAATGGTTTTATAACATTTGGGGCTACTGCGCCCGCGGGCACATTGTACACACCTATTAGCGGTACTACCGGTTATGCCGGCGCCATATCTGCCTGGGGGGGCGATCTGAACTCTGTATTCAGTTTAGGAACAGCTTCAGTAACCGGGCAAATACGGGTAGAAACGGTGGGAACTGCTCCTGACCGCGAATTTGTGATCCAATGGAGCAACTGGCGGCCGGCAAATAGCGTGAGCATTACCAATGCCAATGTGATGAACTTCCAGATACGCCTTGAGGAAAGCAGTAATAAAATATCGGTAACATATGGTAGCAATAGTTATTTAATCGGTTCAACTGCAATTACCGGCACCAGGCAGATTGGCTTAAGAGGAGCTACCAATGCTGATTTTAAAAACAGAAGTAACGCTTCCACTGTATTGTTTACTTCTTCGGTAAATGGAGGAGCCAATACAGCTACGCAAACATTCAGTACCACAGGTTCTATTCCCGCTATGCCGGCTAATGGCTTAACGTATATGTGGCAGGCGCTTACGCCTTGTTCGGGAACACCCGACGCGGGCGATGCGGTTTGTTCCCATTCATTATTATGTTCGCCGACAACTGTGACACTGAATTTACTAAACTCTACAACCGGCTCTAACAACTTGAATTACCAGTGGCAATCGTCACCTAACGGTTCAACCTGGACATCTATTCCCTCAGCCACAACCATAGCCATTACGCGAAGCGTTAGTGCTACTACTTATTTTCAATGCATTGTAGCTTGTGGTTCCAGCAGTGCTACTTCTACTCCTGTTGTGGTTACTTATGGCGCCCCGGTAAGTGGTGGTACGGCCATATCTTCTTCCACACTGCTATGTACAGCAGGGCAAACAGTTGCCTTAAGTCTCCCAGGCTCTTCCACATTTCCCGAAGTAAATTACCAATGGCAATCGTCGCCTAACGGTTCCAGCTGGACCTCTGTTCCATCGGCTACATTATCGTCATTAAATCCAACCATCAATGCAAGTACGTATTACCAGGCTATTGTAAGCTGTGGCGCCAATACGGCAAGCGCTACACCTGTACAGGTTGTCATTTCTTCGGTTATTACCAATACCATTCCTTACTCCGAAAGCTTTGAAGATATTACCATGAACGACCAGCTGCCAAACTGCTCATGGAAAGCCAGCGATTTGCCAACAACCTGCAAAACCTATACAGCCGCAACGGGATCTTACAACCAATATGCAAAAACAGGAACCAAGTTCGCCTCTTTTAATTATAATACAAACCCGGCAGGCGACTATTTTTATTCTAACGGTTTGCAGCTAACTGCCGGCATCAATTACATTGCTTCTGTAGATTACATTACCGATGGTGCCAATGGCTGGAGTGAATTTAAATTACTATACGGTACTACCCAATCCACCACGGGGCTTACACCTATTATAGGTGTTACAGGCGCCATTACCAATACAGTATATGTAAATGCCTCAGGAACATTTAGCGTACCCAGCACCGGTATTTATTATATTGCCGTGAAAGCCATTGGCGATACAAACCCCTGGTACCTGACATTTGATGACCTGAAAGTAAGCGTGGCACCGCCATGCACATTAACACCGGTAGCAGGTACTATTACCGGCCCTTCAACCGTTCTATCAGGAACCAGCAACTCCTTTACACTAGCACCTGCTACCGGCACTATTCAATGGTATTCCTCTTCATCGTCAACCGGCCCATGGACCGTGATTGGTGGCGCAAGCGCAGCTATTGGCCAGGCAATAACCTCTACCGGTTCGGGAAACATTTATTATACAGCTGTAGCATCCATTCCGGGTTGCATAAACGATACAGCCAACCTTCCATTTAACGTTAACATTAATTTCCCCGGAGATAATGTGTGCAATGCTATTCCATTATCCATTGGCACATCGGGCTATTATAAGCCATACGGGGCAACGGTACAAAGCGGTGAAGTGGTTCCTCCGGGCACAAGCTGCACCAGCAATAAATCGTGGTGCAATACTACCTTAAACAACTCCATGTGGTTTTCTTTTGTCGCACCGGCATCGGGTTATGTGTCTGTGCAGGCGCCTTCATCCTTAAATGGCGGAAACAATGATTCGAAGCTGGCTTTGTGGAGCGCGCCATCATGCACCGCCCTGCTGAGCACATCTACCGCGACATTGCTGGCAGCTAACGACGATGACGCTTCTTATACAAGCCACAGTGGGGCACAGTATTCTTCCTACATCAGGGCAGCTTGTTTAACACCGGGCGCCACGTACTATATTCAGTTCGACACATCGGCCGATGCAACTCCGGATGATTCAACCAGGATCATTATTACCAATTTAGGAACCCTTAACACATCCTTCACCGGTTTGGCTGCCAATTATTGCCTGCCAACGGGTAATTCTGTTTTAACTCCCGCTACAAGTGGTGGTGTATTTACGCTTAATACCAACACAACAACAATTACGTCATTCAATCCAACAACCGCGGGAGTTGGGACGCATACCGTGAATTATTCCATCTACGGTTGCAAATCAAGCTCAACAACCGTTGTGTCCAATGCACCGACACTTACTGCTACCACATCTAATTCTTTCATTTGCAGCGGTTCCAGCGCTACGCTTACAGCAGGCGGAGCAATTAACTATACCTGGTCGCCAATAAGCATTATGACTGCTTCCACAGTTGTATCTCCAACAACCAGTGTAACCTATACACTTACCGGTTCCAACGGTACCTGCGCATCAACTAAAACGGTTAGCATCTCCGTTAGCACAACACCTACTATCAGCGCCACCAGTTCAAATTCAACCATCTGTTCAGGAAGTTCGGCGACGCTAACCGCAAGCGGCGCTACTGCTTATACCTGGACACCGGGCAGCATTACTTCGGCAACAGCGGTTGTTACGCCAACCAACAGTACTACGTACACCGTTACCGGAAAAAATGGAACCTGCTCTTCTACAAATACCATAGCTGTTACTGTAAGCAGCAGCTTATCTTTATCTGCCACGGCTTCTTCCGGTTCCATTTGCACAGGTTCTTCAGCTACATTAACGGCAGGTGGTGCTACCAATTACACCTGGATGCCGGGAAATATAACTTCTTCTGTAGCTGTTGTGAGCCCAACCGTAAACACAACTTATACCTTAACAGGCTTAAGCGGATCCTGCTCCGGTACAACTACTATTTTGGTGAACGTATCAAGTGATTTAACAGTATCCGCCTCCACAACATCTTCAACGCTTTGCGCGGGGGCTTCGGCAACCTTAACCGGTAGCGGCGCCACAAGTTATACGTGGAATCCCGGAAATATAACTACTGCAAATGCAATAGTAAGTCCTACATCCACTACAACCTATACGGTTATTGGTTTAAGCGGCATTTGTACAGGAACAAATACGGTTTTAGTGACTGTGAATTCAAATCCGGTAGTTACAGCTTCAACATCCGCTTCGGCTATTTGCTCAGGTTCATCGGTCACGTTAACCGCTTCGGGTGCCACCAATTATACATGGGCGCCGGTTGGTCTTACTTCAGGAACAGCAGTAGTAACGCCTACCACAACAACTGTTTATACTGTAACCAGCGCCAGCGGGCTTTGTTCAGGTACTACTACCGTTTCGGTTGCTGTTAGTAACAGTCCCACGCTTGGCATTGCAAGTTCAGCCACAGCCATTTGTTCGGGTTCAACAATTACATTTACGGCAAGCGGCGCTACCAGCTATACCTGGATGCCAGGAGCTGCCACTACCACGGTAGTAGCTGTTACACCAACCATTGCCAGCACCTATACGTTAAGCGGAAAAACAGGCATTTGCAGCAGCACAAAAACAATCACTATAAATGTAACCACTACGCCTACCGTAACCGCTACAAGGTCTTCTTCGGTTATTTGTTCAGGAACATCTGCCACCCTTACCGCCACCGGCGCTACTAATTATACATGGACTCCAGGAAGCATCACTTCATCGGTTGCGGTGGTAAGCCCAACCTCCACTACAACCTATAGCGTTATTGGCAAAAACGGAAGTTGTTCAAACACCAAAACAATTTCCATTAATGTAGCGGCGAGCCCAACTGTTAATGCAGTTGGCAGCAATACCTCCATTTGCTCGGGCGCATCCTCTACCCTCACTGCAAGTGGCGCCACCAGTTATACCTGGATGCCAGGGAGCATGACCTCAACTATTGTAACAGTAACTCCCTCCCTGAGCACTACGTATACCTTAACCGGGAAAAGCGGCAGCTGCTCAAATACAAAAACAATTTCCGTAAATGTAACAGCAAGCCCTACTGTTATGGCAACGGCTTCAAATTCCAATATCTGTTCAGGCACACAGCTTACCTTAAGCGCAAACGGCGCCACTAATTATACCTGGATGCCGGGTAGCATAACTTCATCCATTACAAACGTTACTCCTACAACAAGCACTACCTATACAGTAACCGGGGCAAACGGGAATTGCATTACTACCAAAACGGTTTTGGTTAATGTAACGCCAACCCCTACCATTAATGCAACAGCTTCCAATTCATCCATCTGCTCAGGGCAGGCATCTACCTTAACCGTAACAGGCGCGGTTAATTATACCTGGAACCCAGGCAATATGACCTCGGATATTGTTAGTGTAACGCCTTTGGTTACTACTACCTATACAGTTACCGGCTCATCGGGCAATTGTTCCGATATAAAAACAGTTTCAGTGAATGTAACAAGCAGTCCTACGGTAAACGCTGTAAGTTCAGGCTCGTTAATTTGTTCAGGGACTTCGGCTACTTTAACAACAGGTGGTGCAACGAGTTATACATGGTCGTCCTCGGCTAATACATCAGATACAGAAATTGTAAGTCCTTTAACAAACACAACGTATACCGTTACAGGTTCCAATGGCAATTGCTCCGATAGTAAAACGCTGAATATTGGTGTTGCAGCTAACCCAACAGTAATAGCCAGCGCCTCTCCATCTGTTATTTGTGAAGGTTCATCTGTAACCTTAAGCGCCGGTGGAGCAGTAAATTACACCTGGGCGCCTGTTGCGGCTGCTACAGCTACTTTATCAGATATTCCTTCGAGCAGTACAATATACACAGTAACAGGTGATGACGGTTTGTGTACAGCCACCGCAACGGTTAATGTGTCGGTTACTCCAAATCCAACGGTAAGCCTCACAGCGTCAAGCCTGTCAGTTTGCGCAGCATCCACTGTCACACTTACAGCTGGTGGCGCTACAAGTTATACCTGGTCATCATCAGCCAATACAAGCGACACGGAAATAGTAAGTCCTTTAACAACCACAAGCTATAGTGTAACCGGTGAAAACAATGGTTGCTTTGGTTCGAAATCTATTGCCATTACCATCACATCGAACCCAACGCTTACCGTTAATTCAAATTCCATAATCTGCGCGGGTTCCTCAGCAACCTTAACCGCAGGCGGCGCTTCTACGTATAGTTGGATGCCAACGGGAGGGACAACAGACACAGAAATAGTAACGCCATTAAGCAGCGCCATGTATACGGTAACAGGATGGAATGGTAATTGTAGTTCGACAGCAACCGTGGCAATAGATGTAAACCCATTGCCAACGGTAAGTGCAACAGCCTCTCAAACTCTTTTATGTGACGATGGCAGTACAGGAAGTTCTATATTAACCGCGGTATCAACTGCAACAAATTACCTGTGGTCGGATGGCACAACAAGCATGAGCACCGCAGTTACACCTACCGTAACAAGTACTTATACAGTGACCGTAGATGACGGATTGTGCAGTACCGAGGCTTATGTAACCGTAAATGTAAGCAACTGTACGGGGGTTAAGGAATTTAAGGAAGATGTTATTACATTATTTCCGAACCCGAATAGCGGTTATGTGATCGTTACATTAAAAGATGATGCGATGAGGGGCGGGTATTTAGAACTATACGATGCGCTGGGAAAACTGGTAATGAAAGAGTTACTCAATGAAGAAAAGGTTGTGATTAAAACCAATACACTGGAAGAAGGCATTTATATGTACAAGGTCATTCATAAGGGGCAAATACTTAAAACCGGAAGGATGATAAGGAATTAGGACACGTATAAAAGATTAAAGTATCAGGATTAAAGATGGGAATCCTGATACTTTAATCTTATTTCTTTTAATACTTTTTAAATCAAACCCATATCTTTGCAGGCAAAATTGTTACATGAAAAACCAGGTATCAGCTCAATTATTTGAGAAAGCAAAATCATTTTTTCCGGGTGGCGTTAACTCGCCTGTGCGTGCGTTCAGAAGCGTTGGCGGAACTCCCATATTTATTGAAAAAGGAAAAGGTTCCCATGTATGGGACGCAGATGGAAATGAGTATATTGATTATTGCGCAAGCTGGGGACCATTGATCCTGGGACATGCCAATGACAAAGTATTGAATGCGGTTGAGAAAACCATGCGCAACGGGACTTCGTTTGGTGCTCCCACGCGGTTGGAAAATGAATTGGCAGAACTGATCCTTTCTAATAATCCTTACATAGACAAAATACGCTTTGTAAGTAGTGGCACGGAAGCCGTAATGAGCGCCATTCGTTTGGCAAGAGGTTATACCGGCCGAAATAAGATCTTAAAGTTTGAGGGCTGCTATCACGGGCATTCCGATTCGTTGTTGGTAAAAGCGGGTTCGGGCCTGGTAACCTTTGGAGAAACCTCATCGGCGGGTGTACCCGAAAGTTTTGTGAACGAAACTATTGTTGTATCATTAAATAATAAACAGGCCTTAACGCAGGCGTTTGAGCAATTTAAAAATGAAATTGCCTGTGTCATCATTGAGCCTATTCCGGCAAACAATGGTTTGTTACTGCAGGAAAAGGAATACCTGCAATTTTTAAGGGACATTTGTACGGCAAACAAAACCCTCTTGCTGTTTGATGAAGTCATTAGCGGTTTCAGGGTTGGTTTTTGCGGTGCCGCAGGCTATTACAAGATAAAACCCGATATCATTACTTACGGAAAAATTATCGGCGGTGGTTTCCCGGTTGGTGCATATGGTGCGAGTAAAGAAATCATGTCGTCCATTTCGCCCGAAGGTAATGTATACCAGGCCGGAACCTTAAGCGGTAACCCGGTGGCCATGACCGCGGGTATTGCTCAGCTGACTGAATGCTTAAAACCAGGTTTTTATGAAGAGCTGGAGAGAAAAACACAGTTACTGATTGCAGGCCTAAGTAAAAACACCAAACACAATTTTAAGATCTTCAGCATTGGTTCCATTTTCTGGCTGGCCTTTACCGATAAAACAGCGATTCGTTGTGCCGAAGAAATTGACGGGGATAGCATGAAACATTTTAAAGTGTTGTACCATGCCTTGTTGGAAAACGGTGTTTATTCAGGCCCATCGGGCTACGAAGTGGGCTTTATGAGCGAAGCACATACACAGGAAGATCTTGAAAAGACGATTAAGGCTTTTGAAATTGCTTTCGAGAGTTTATAGTCCCTCACCACAGAGGCACGGAGATTTTCATAGTGAATAATATTAAAGAATTGTCATGCTGAACTTGATTCCGCATCTCTTTAATTGTGAGACCCTGAATCATCACGACGCGTCATGACAGGGTGACGGAAATGCTTTTATACCTTAGTGTCTTTGTGAACGCGTTATTTCAATATAGGCAAGATCACACTCGACGCGTTGGTTGCATCATGGTACAATTTAATTTCCGATTTTATAAAATCCTTATCGTCGCAATGGTAAATATCCACAAACTGTTGCGGGTTCCTGTCCGCTAAAGGGAACCAGCTGCTTTGAATCTGGATCATTAAACGATGTCCTTTTTTAAAGGTATGGGCTACATCCGGCAACTCAAATTTAACATCGGTTATTTTATCCGATACAAAAGCCTCCGGTTTTTCAAAACTGTTCCTGTAGCGCCCACGCATAATTTCGCCACGCACCAGCATCTCATAACCGTCCATTAAATAATCGCTGTTATTTCCTTTTCCATAAATTAAGGTGTCATACACAAATCCATCAGGAAATACATCAATTACTTTTACTACAAAGTCAGCGTCCGTTGTTGAGATGGCCACTTTCAGGTCTGCTACCAGTGTTCCCGCCAGGGTCAGGTCATTTTCCAGCACAGCCGTTTTAAAGGTAATCACATCGGATCGTCTTTCTGCAAAACGCTGGTCGTCGGTCATGTATTCGCGCGAGCGGTCATCCAACACATCCTCTGTATAAGGAACCGGTTTTGAAGGATCGCTCACATAAGAGGTGAAGCTGTTTTGCGACTGGGATTTAGTAAATGACAAGATGCCTTTATCATTAAAATAAACAGGGGTTGGTGTCATTTCTTTTGGAGGCCAAGACGCTAAACTTCTCCAGGCATTTTCACCGGTAAAAAAGATGGAGGCTTCTGCCAGCTTATCTAAATTTCCTTTTCCTTTTAAATGGTAATTGAAAAACGGGATTTCAATATTTTCCTGGAAGTATTTGGAGGTTTTACTACCAAATCGTGCATTTCCCAAATAGCTGCCATCGCTTTTGCTCCAACCGCCATGGAACCAGGGTCCCATGACCAACTTGCTGTTGGTTGCCGGGCTTTGTTTTTCAATGGCTTCATACAAGCGCCAGGCGCCATAACAATCTTCTGCGTCAAACAATCCACCAACAGTCAACATGGCGGGCTTCACATTTTTAACACCTGTTCTCGCGTCGCGCTCTTTCCACCAGGCGTCATAATTCTGATGACTCATCAAATCGTTCCAGAATAAAATACTGTCGCCCATCAATTTGGTGAAATTCTTTAAAGCCCCTGTTTCCAGGTAAAACTTGTATTTATCCTCGGTGTAATAATGAAAGCCTTTTGGACCAACTGTGGTTGGCTTAGGGCGCGGCTGCCCAAAGCCTGAATAAAAATTAAAAGCATCGCATAACATGAACGCACCGTTATGATGAAAATCATCGCCCTTGAACCACTCCGTTACCGGCGCTTGCGGACTTACCGCTTTAATGGCAGGATGCCCGCTCAATGCTGCCATGGTAGAATAAAAACCGGGATATGAAGTTCCAAAGACACCCACATTTCCATTATTGTTGGCAATGTTCTTTACCAGCCAGTCAACAGCATCATAGGTATCGCTGGCTTCATCAATATCTGTTTTTCCCTTTTTATTAGGCTTAAAAGGGCGCACATCCATAAACGTTCCTTCGCTCATCCAGCGCCCACGCACATCCTGGATCACAATAATATAGCCTTCTTTTAAATATTCCCTCCAGTGAAACTGCCACAAACGCGACTGGTATTTGTCCTCACCGTATGGCGCGCAGGAATAAGGTGTACGGATCATTAAGAACGGGTGCTTTTCTTTTGACGTAGCTGAGCCTGTCGAAGCATCTTTTGGCGCATATACTGCCGTAAATAACTTTACGCCGTCACGCATTGCGATCTGGTATTCTTTTTTTGTATAATTGGTCTTCACCCATTGTTCGTCGATGGTTTGAGAATGGATTGCCAGGGAAAGGATCAGGAGAATTGCTAAAAGAGTTGTTTTCATGTAAGCTGTATTGGTACGGCTAAAGTAGAGATTTTCGCGAAAACAAAAAAGCCCCTTCCGTAAAGAAGAGGCTTTTTAAATGATGGCTGCATTACCTATTTAATGATAACCAGTTTTTTTGTAGCGATGCTTTCGTTGCATTTAACCTGAACAAAATAGATCCCTGAAGGCAGTTCGCTCACATCTTCCTGCAAACTATTTTTACCTTCATTAACAGTAACAGGTTTTGTTTTAAGCACTTTACCTGTCAGGTCCAATACATTCACTACAGCGTTGCTGCTTGCTTTGCTATTGATTACGACATTTAACACGGTTGATGTTGGATTAGGAAATAAAGCCACATCACCGTTTTCCATGATCGCTTTTTCTTCAACAGATGAAAGCAGGTCGTTTAATGTATTTAAAGTCGTATTGGTAATAACGGGTGCGTTATAATCGAAATAAATAGCCGCCTTGTTTTTGATTTGAGTGCCCTGTGCCAGGTTATGTTTACTCTTAATGGTATAGGCAACCATGCCTGAGCTCATTACATCACCATATTGCGACTTCCATGGCAAGTTGATGTTGGCAAATTTAAAGGTTAGCACACCGGTTTCGCTTACAGTAGCAGTGTAATGATAATCTGAATAACCCGGGCGTAAGGTGCTCCAGTCAAGGTCGCTGTCCAGCGTATCAACTACCGAAATGTTTTGCGCGAAGAAGGTTCCCTCATTCTGGAAATGGATCACATAATCAAATACCGAATCCTTGGTTGCAATATATCCTTGTGGGCCGGTTCCTTTCGGACTCACTTCTTTAAAGTTAGGATCAAACGAACCAATAACTGTTTGCTGGTAGTTTTGTACATTATTCCACGGGCTCTCATCCAGTAACCAGTTGGTATTGATAGGTGCTGCCTGCGCTGTTGAATCGTAAAAATTAACCACTGTGTTTAAAGGAATATTGGTTGGCGTGTTATAAGTCAGGTTTATATTAGCTGAAGTACCAGGTGTCAGGTTTGTAAAACCTGACTGGATGCTGTACCAGTTAGGATAATTGATCGCGTCCTGTTGTGTAAATAAAGCCGGGCTGGCAGTCATGGAGCCTAATTGACCATCGTTTGTATAAGCAATCTGGATCCCACCTTCGGCAACAGTACCATCGTTTTGGATGATAACACGCTGGTAATAGGGGTTACCCGGAATTGGCGCGTTATATGGATAAGAAGTCGTAATAATATGAAGGTCATGCTGAACGATCATGTTATTGGCAAAGTTTACAGTGGTTGTACAACCTGAGCTTGCCGTTACAGCTGTAACGATGGCATTGCTTTGGCAGGCGGCCAAAGGATAATGAGAGTTTACCGATTCTGTTAATGTGTAAGTACCCGTTGGTACCTGGAAACTGTAATTACCATTGGCATCGGTAAAGGTATATCCTGCACCCACACAATGGATCATAATGTTTTGAATGCCATTTTCGCCACCATCGATAAGGCAGTTGTTATTTACATCCTGGTAAACTTTACCGTTTATGGTACAGTAGCAGGAGGTATTAGAAGCATTGTAATTGACAAAAGCATAATTTGTTGAAGTGCAGCCATTGGCATCGGTAGCAGTTACCCATACATTACCGGTTAAGAGACCGGTGGCGTTGGATCCCGTTTGACCGTTTGACCACTGATACAGGTAAGGCGATGACCCTCCTGTAGCGGTTGCTACCACACTGCCATCGGCTGTAAATTTACAATTTGCCGCTGTTGGTGTTAAACCAATATTTACAGGGCTCTGAGCATATACCGAAACATATTTTGTAACAGAACAACCCACTGCATCGGTAATAACACAGGAGTAAGCACCAAGCGGTACATTCATCAATTGCGAAGCGGTTGAACCAGTATTCCAGGCATACGTAAAAGGAGGATTGCTTCCGCTCACCGACGTTAACGCATTACCTGTATTGGCCGGACAAATAACCATTGAGCCATAAGCATTGGCAGTAATATTGCTCACCGGAGGAATAAAGGCTGTACCTGTTTGTATGCAACCAACTGCATCTGTTACTGTAAAAGCATAAGTACCAGGCTGGCGGTTGGTGATGGTTGCACCCGATAACGCGGGTATAGTATTCCATGCAATTGTATAAGGCGTTGTTCCGCCGGTAATGGTGAGGGCGGCCGAACCTGTAGCTGCTGTACAGGAGCTGGCAGTAACGACATTGGTAACACTGATAGGAGTGCTTGCACTGACAAAGGTACTTCCCTGACCAATACATCCATTAGCATCGGTGGCTATGACGCTATAGTACCCGGCCGGTACAGCCGTTAAGGTTTGCCCGGTTTGTGCGTTGCTCCATGAATAGGAATAAGGAGGCATACCTCCCGTTGCAAAAGCAATGGCACTTCCGTTTGTTTGAACACAGGTGGCATTTGTCACAGAAGGATTTACATTGATTGAAATGGCTTGTTGTACATAAGCCCCGTTCCAGTTTATATTGGAAACGCAACCCTGTGCATCGGTAACAGTAGCGGTATAAAAGCCCTGGATCAAGCCGCCGATTGATGGTGTGGTGGCGCCATTGCTCCATTGATAGGTATAAGGCAATACACCGCCGGTTGCCGTTACACTGGCAGTACCATTGGTACAGTTTGCTGTAGTTGTAGAATAGGTAATATTAATGTTGGAAGTTTGATGAAGGTAAAGGGCGCTGTCGTTTACAAGAACCACACAACCCGTTACCTGGTCGGTAACCGAAAGGCTGTAATCGCCAACCGGTGCCGGAATATTATTGCCGGTGTATGTGCCAAGGCTCGTTAAGTTTGTCCAGGCGTAATCAAAAGGTCCGGGTGTACCCGAGAAGGTTGAGGCCGATAAGGTACCCGTTGCATTTGGGCAAACAGGTGCTATGGAACTTTCGTTCACATAAAAGGGCATTACATAACCTGCATTCGCAAACGCGTAATTAACTCCATCGCTTGCCGAACAACCAATATAACCATTCGACGCTGGAAAGCCGGTCAGCTGATCGGTAAGTGAATTAACGTTGGAGTGCACGATGGTTGAACCTCCTACGTAATACGTATAATTTATTGGCGGTACGAGCCCGGCGGCTGTTACCTGGTAAACCCCATTGCTATTGCAGGGTTGCGTGGTAACCGTGCCGGTTAATGTTTGCGCGTTAAGAACTATCCCAATTAATGACATAGCTATTACTAAGACTATTTTTTTCATGGTTCCGGTTTTTTGGTTTCAATAGTAAAATTACGACGGGTTTTGTAGTATTTCATTCTAAAATATAATTTTATTACTGTTTCAAAAGAGAATATATGGTATAATTTGTCAATATTAAAGCAAGTGATATTGAAATAAATTACATATTCAAAATATATTCGTGATTTAAACTTTTGAAAATACCGGATTCAAACGCCATTTTTACGATCCTGTCACTATCTTAGCCATACATTTAAAATAAAACTATGAAGCATCTTATTTTAACCTTTTTGCTCTTCGGGGCTATTTCTGTTTTTTCACAAAGCGTGAAGGCCGATGATATTATTGGAACCTACATGACCGCCGAAAATGAAGGCATGGTGGAAATAACCAAACGGGGTAATAAATACTACGGAAAACTTACCTGGACCAAAACAGTTGGTAAGTTGGATTCTAATAATCCTGATCCGAAACAAAAAACAGATAAGCTGGCCGGAAAAGAGATCCTGAAAGATTTCGTTTTTAACGGTGAGGACCAATGGAATAGCGGCACTATTTACGATCCGAAGAATGGAAAAACGTATGATTGCAAGCTGACACCCGATGCTAAGGGAAACCTCAATGTAAGGGGTTTTATTGGCATTTCATTGATTGGAAGAACTTCTTTCTGGATAAAGGTGAAGTAATGTACGCAACAACGGTTTACCCGAAGTCATGCTGTCACAACGCGTCGTGACAGGGTGACGATACCCATCAATTCGGGTTTATTCCTGTTATACCTTAACGCCAATGATGAGCACATCATCTACCTGGTTGAGCTTGCCTTTCCAGGTTTCAAATTTCTCATCCAACATTTTGGATTGGTCCTCCAATGGCAGGGTGTGAATAGACAATAACATTTCCTCCAGTTGCTTGTATTTGAATTTTTTGCCTTTAACTCCACCAAACTGGTCGGCATAGCCATCGGTAAAGGTATAAATGAGATCGCCTTTTTGTAAAGCAATTTCGTTGAAGGTGAACGAAAGCGTATCGTCATGTCCTTTTCCAACGGGCATTTTATCGGCTTTACAAACAATGAGTTCTTTATTCCGGATAATGTAAAAGGGGTTATTGGCAGCGGCATATTGCAGCTTCATGTTTGGGATATCCAATTTGCAAAGTACTGCGTCCATACCGTCCTTGCTTTCTTCAGAACCTTCCGCGTTCAGCGCATTTATAATTTCGGTACGGATATGGTTCAAAATAATATCAGGCCTGTTGATCTTATTTTCATTGATAACCTGGCTAAGCTTGCTGATGTTCAACAGGCTCATGAAAGCTCCCGGAACACCATGCCCTGTGCAATCGGCGGTGATGTAAATAAATCCCTCAGGCGTTGGTGTAGCCCAGTAAAAATCGCCGCTCACCACATCTTTTGGTTTAAACAATACAAAATGATCGGGCAGGTTTGACCTTAATAAGTTTTGACTGGCCAGTAAAGAAAACTGGATGCGTTTGGCATAAGCAATACTGTCAAGGATCTCCTTTTGTTTTTCTTCAATAATGTCTTTTTGTTCCAGGATGGCTTTTTGAAACAGGACATTCTCCCGCCTGAAGAAAGTAAAAAAGATAATGGTAATGAAAAATAAAAACACAAGGTTTAAAAAAGCAATGGTAGGTTGCGCATCGGCCATTACCTGGGTGAATTTGATAATGCCTGGCTTGTCTTTCATATAAAGTACTTCGACGAAAAATACCGCCAGGGCAATAGTGAGGTATATTCTCAGAACAGTCACATTCTCGAACAAAGCAATGCAGATAAGGCACATGATGAGCAGGAAAAAGTGAAGATTAGCCTGCAAGCCATACATAACAGGGCCCGCCGCGAAATAAAACAAGCCGTAGGCGGTACCAATATAAAAAGCCGTGTTATACCGTTTCTTTGAAATAAGATAAACATCCAGCAGGGCCGACAGCATGAAAAATGAATTCAGGATCACAATCCCTATTACCTGGAACACAATTGCTACAGGAATATAGCCCAGCATGGAAACAATGGTAATAAAGGATATGAGGTTGCTCACCCTGATCTTACGGTTCAGGCTTTCCGAATTGGTTTCTGAAACCCCGATGTTCAATATTTTTTTAAGACTACTCATGTCAGATCCTGATGCCTAATACTAAAATGTCGTCTACCTGCTCCAGGCCTCCCTTCCACTCTTCCAGCTTTTCCTTTAATATAAGCGATTGCTCCTGCATTGTTTTTGTATTGCCTTCCAGCAAAAGCTGATTAAGTTGTTTGTATTTAAATTTCTTTCCTTTAGGCCCGCCAAACTGGTCGGCATAGCCATCGGTATATAAATATAAAGAATCTCCCGCTTCTATTGTCATCGTATGCAATTTAAATTCCTGTTCACGTTCTCCTTTACCAACCGGCATGCGGTCTTTTTCCAATTCCTGTGCCTCACCATGCCTTACCAACACAGGCGAATTATTGGCCGAAGCGTACTCCAGCCGGAGGTTTTTTTTATCATAACAAATTAATATGCCATCCATTCCATCTTTCTGCCCTTCGCCACTAATGGAGTTTACCAGGCGCATCCGTACGTAATTAAAGATCTCGTTGGGTTTTTCAATTCCTTTTTCCTTAATAGCCTCGCTCAAAAAGCCCATGTTCAACAAGCTCATAAAAGCGCCCGGAACACCGTGCCCGGTACTATCGCACACAGCCAGGTAAAATTTGCCATTGTGCTCGGCCGCCCAGTAAAAATCGCCACTCACAATATCTTTTGGTTCAAATAAAATAAAATGTTCGGGGATGTGCGCTTTAATAAGGTCTTTATTGGCAAGCAAGGCCGATTGGATACGTTTGGCATAGTGGATAGAATCCAGGATTTCTTTTTGCTTTTCTTCTATCACATTATTCCTGAGAGCCAGCTCAATGTTCTGCGACGAAATTTCTTTGGTGCGTTCTTTAATAATTAATTCGAGGTTACGCTTTTCCTTCTCCAATTTTTTGGTTTGCGACCGGATGATAAATACAATGAGGAGGTAAATAACCAAAACAGAAAGAAGCATGAACAAGATCCTGAATTTGTATAAAGGATTGAGTGAATAGCTCAGGAATACCAGCTTCCTGTCTTCTGTTTTAAGGTAAAATCCTTTTTTAGTTTCCTTATGCCCTGGTTCATCAAACGACACCTGGCTGTTAATAGCTCCCGGCGATTCAAGGAATAATTTATCGGCAAGGCCATGACTAAATACCGTTAAACCATCCGGAGAGAAGAAGATCGTTTCATCTTCACCGTCACGGTCAAGGTCCAGTTGCCTCACTTTTGAACCTTCTTTGATGTTAGGGTCCGTCAATAAAAAATTAAGTTTTAGTGTTTTATCCAGCTCATATACCGAATCGTTCCTGCCGCATAAAATAACACGGTCAATACTATCAATGGTTATTTTTTGAAATACTGTTCGGTTAAATTTATGATAGAGGTCGTTTTTATAAGGGAGGATCAACCTGGCAGACAATACCGTGTTAAGGCTTTCATCCAGGATCTTGACAATTTGCTGGCTATCGGGCTCGTTAATGTAGGTTTCGCAGGTATAATAAAAAAGTTTGTGGTTCTCCGTAACCGGTATCGCCCGTATCATGCCTGTAAACCCTCTTTTAAATTTTGGCTTGCCAACGTGATTTAGGTTCTCGTTCAGGTAACCGATATAGGCATTATGATCTGTAAAATACTTTTCGCTATGCAGCGAATCCATGCCGAATTTTGTTGCCGCGTATTTTAGTTTTTTTTCCGGGATATTACCGTTGGCATAGGTTGTATATAAAATAACATTCTTTGAATTAATACTGAGTTTTTGAAAATCAGTCATCATCATGAACTCATTCGTGCTCTTGAACAATTTCTTTCGTTTGAAATTGTAATAATACAGGCAACGGTGCGAATAGTCATGCGACAGTATAAATACATAATCGTCAAAACCATCGCCGTCAACATCAACCAGGTCTGCCTTGAATGTTTCGGGTTTAGCATCCTCAACAACTAAAGGACAGATAAACACATGGCATTTTTTATGCCGGGTGAGTTTGTTTTTATGAAGCTTAAGGCTGCTGCTGTTTAAGAACAAGGTATCGTGGTAATACGATACGTAAGCATAATCCATAAGACTGTCCTTATCAACATCCTTAATTTTTAAAGTATGTCTTACCAGGTTAGCCGGTTCGTTGATAATGCCTAACAAGGCTTTGCTGTTCCATACTTCGCCATAAAAATAATCCTTATCAATATTGCCAAGGGTCAACTCTTCGGTGAAGCCATCATGGTCAAGATCGAGCACTCTTTCGGCGGTAGAGAAATTTTTCAGGACCTCTATTTTTCCATCGTACTTTTTTAACTTATCGTTAATGATGTATATTAGCGGCAGAGCCAGGCACAAGCTAATGCCAATTCTTAACACTGTATTTTTCAGCGAATCGGGCATCAGATCTCCATTCCTATAATTAACACATCATCTACCTGTTCGAGCTTTCCTTTCCAGGCATCAAACTGTGCCCCCAGGTAATCCGACTGTTCTTTAACCGGCTTGTCATGCGACTTCAGTAAAATTTCTTCCAGCTGTTTATATTTGAATTTTTTTCCTTTTGGTCCGCCAAACTGGTCGGCATAGCCATCGGTAAACAAATATAAACGCCCATGGGTATTCAGGTCAATCGTATACAAGGTAAAAGGCATGTCCTTCTCGCCTTTGCCAACCGGCATTTTATCATAAGGTAAGGATTGCAGCCTGCCATCGGAAATAATAACCGGCCCATTATGCGCGGCAGCATAGGTAACAGAACCGGTTTGTTTGTCCATGCACAATAAAACACCGTCAAAACCATCCTTTTGTTCTTCCTTGTTCACACTTTCCACCAAACGATTACGCACATAGTCAAACACCTCATTTGGTTTTTCAATATGGCGTTCATTCACCGCTTCTTTCAAGAATCCAATATTCAGCAGGCTCATAAAGGCGCCTGGAACACCGTGACCTGTACTATCGCATACCGCCAGATAGAATTTATTATCTTTTTCAGTAGCCCAGTAAAAATCGCCGCTTACAATATCTTTGGGTTGGTATATCACAAAAAAATCATTCAAATGCCTGAGCAGGTAATCGTCGGATGTGATAACCGCTGTTTGAATGCGTTTGGCATAATGAATGGAATCGAGGATCTCTTTTTGTTTTTCTTCTATGATCTCTTTTTGGATACCGATCTCTCCCTTTTGTTTTTCCACTTCTTCTTTTTGCCGGCTGATAAGGATATTAGCCTTTTGTTTCTGCCGGTAGCTCCTGAAGATTAGTAATACCAAGCCCCCCAGCAAACCAATGGCGCCAAGGGCAAAATAAATGCCCATTTGCTTTTTCTCATTTGCAACCGTCAATAGCTGGTTTTGCTGCTCCTTTTTTTCGGTTTCGTATTTCGTGTTCAGTTCCTCTACCTGCTTGTTCGTTTCAGCGTCAATATAAAGTTTGTTAATGGAATCGTACATCACCCTGTAGCGGTAAGCCAGGTCAAATTTGCCCTGCACGGCAAACAGGCGGGAGCATTCGTCCATGCCTATCTTTAAATTAATAATGTCTTGCGTGCGTTTTGAATAGGAAATATATTGGTTATAGTAATTTTCCGATTTGGCAAAATTTCCCATATCCATATTCAAAGCGCCCAGCAAACCATAGATGTAAAAAATAGCCGAAGAATCTTTATCCCTGTAATGATGTGTCAGAGCAGTATCGGCGTAGAGTTGTGAGATCTTGAACAAGCCTTTGTTATCCGTATCAATGGCTTTGGCATAGTATACATTGGCTATGTTATCAAGGATAATGACCTCATTGTCGTGGTACTTGTACTTCCTGGCAATGATCAATCCTTTATGAAGGATGTCAATGGTGGAATCCAACTGGTTCTTCACGTTGAAATAGTCGGCCAGGTTAACGATGCAACTCAGGTAAGATTGATAGTTCTGTTCCTTTAGAGAAGTGCTTTCCTGCTGCTTGAAATATTTATATGCCTCGTTCTTTCGGTTAAGCCGCAAATAAATATAGCCTATTTGCCCAAGCAAGGCCGACAAGCCCGGCCGGTGATTTTTCTCAATAATGTTTCGCGCGTTAAGGTAACAGTTAAGCGCTTCATTGAACTGGAACAGCCTTGTATAAGCAACGCCAAGGTTTGTATAGGCATGGATCTGGTGCGGCACTAAATTATTCCGGTTTGCCAGGATCAGCTGGATGCTGGCATACTTTAACAGGGAATCGGCATTTTCCAGCTCATATTTATTGCAAAGGTCGTTGTATTTGTTAAGAAGAACGGTATCATGCGGATCGGCCTGCGCCCATAGCTTTGCCGTTCCTAAAAGAAACAGAAAACAAATGAGATATCCTATCCTGGTTTTTAATTTCATTCTTTTATAACTTGAGCCCAATGAGCAGTACATCATCCACCTGTTCCAATCCACCTATCCAGTTATTGAACGTATCGGCCAGTGTATCTTTCTGAAGTTCGGGGTCTTTCGAATATACGCTAAATAACAGATCATTCAGAGGCTTGTACTTAAATTTTTTACCTTTTGGTCCCCCAAACTGATCGGCATAACCATCTGTATAAAGGTACAGCATGTCGCCCTTCGTATAATCCAGCGTATGAAGCGAGAAACTTTTATCTGTTTCGCCTTTGCCAACCGGCATTTTATCGGCCGGGAGTTGCTGCATGTTTCCATTTGAGATAATGACCGGGCTGTTGTTGTCGATCCCGAACCCGGCGTGCGCATCGCCAGTGTCACG
>JBEHXV010000050.1:0-23467 GCA_048498515.1 Bacteroidota bacterium
GGTGGGCAGGATAACGCCAAGAGGAAAAGGAAATTTCGATGCCGGACTCCGTGTCCACCGCGGCTGCCGCTCCATCGGCGGCGCCTTTCGGCAGCTCCGGCGAGCCGCGCATCCGCATCAAGGGCCTCGGCAAGCATTACGGGTCGCTCGAGGTGTTCCGCGACATCGACTTCGACGTCGGCGCGCGCGAGATCGTCGCCATCGTCGGCCCCTCCGGCTGCGGCAAGACGACGCTGCTGCGCTGCATCGACGGCCTGATCCCGTTCGACACCGGCGAGGTGCGGGTCGGCAACGAAGTCGTCACCCTTACACGCTCATGTGTATCGGCTCCTAAAATAAAATCAACGCCTTGCGAAGCAGGATTATTGGCCAAACCAACCTGTTGTGCCAGTCCCATGTGCGTAGCGACTAAAATAACCGCGCAGCCTTCCACTTCCTTTAAATACTTCACGTATTTCGCAATGTTAGCATCGGCGTGCTCAAAGCGCAAACCTTCGCTATAGGCCGGTGATTGGCGTTTAGGGATCAAATGATCGGTGTAGCCAATCACTCCCAGCTTAATGCCTCCAATGTATTTGATCCAATAAGGCTGGTATACCAAACGGTCATTATCCTCATCGCTTGTTTTATGGTACATGTTGGCGCAAATCTTTGCCGCATTGGCGTGTCCCATATCAAACAACATTTTCTTTTTCTTGTAAACTACTTCCCAGTTACCCGGCAGCA
Organism: Bacteroidota bacterium; assembly: GCA_048498515.1. Lineage (GTDB taxonomy): Bacteria > Bacteroidota > Bacteroidia > B-17B0 > Aurantibacillaceae > UBA4416. The sequence continues at coordinate 727 of JBEHXV010000050.1, forward strand.
TTAAGTCGTAACCCAGCTTATTGAAAATGGGGATCAATGCCTCACCTTCGGTTAATGACGCTACGGCATGACCATGAAAAAAATCACCACCATCATACAAAATGGTATTATCAGGATTTTCTTTTCTCAGGGTATCGATCATGGTTTTGAGCACGGCCAGGCCACCACGTTTTTTGTAAACAGCCTGGTTGTTTTCCCAAAAAAACTCATCGTGTGTGTTTAACTGCGAATGAATATCCGTTGTAATTAACATCCTGATCGTTTGTGTTCCCGGTTCAGGCAACTGACCTGTTTTCTCTTCTTCAAACAAAGTTGCGTTCGATGCAAAATTAGTTACAGGATTAAATACCGCTGCCAAACCAACCAGCGCCGATTTCTTCAAAAAATCACGACGGTTGTTATTACTGAGTTCTGTATGCTCCGATTTATTTTTTTCCATTGTTCAATAGTGCTAGTTTGTCTGTAATTTCTTTAAAAGGCCCATATTTATGCTGCTTTTCGGCAAAGCCATCCGCGTAGGGACCATAGGGATGGTCAAAGGGTTTTTCTTTGATGTTTGGCCAGTCTTTGGAAATGTCTTTTTGGGGACGTGGTTGCGAGTTCACAAAAGCGGCCACATCCCAGGCTTCCTCATCGCTAAGTTGCACGTTATTATGCGAAGCACCCTGTGGCATGTTGTACTTGACAAACTTTGCAAAATTAGAAAGCCTGTACAAACCTGCTGCGTTATTGTAACTGTTATTTCCCCATAATGGCGGGTAGGTGTACTCGCTGCCATCGCCTTTCATCAGACCCTGCCCGTTTGCCTGGTGGCACGACTGGCATTTACCGGTATATACTGCGTTCCCTTTTTCGGGATCGGCGGCCCTGTCTAAAAATGCCAGTTCCTTTAAACCCGAACCCGCAGGTTTTTTACCTTTGGCAACGTCTTTTCCAAGAAATTTAATATAAGCAACCATGGCATTCATTTCTTTTGATGTGGTATCGAGGGCGCGGCCATTTAAACTACGTTCGAAACAATCGTTTACGCGTTTCTGAATATTTTCAATTCCTCCCGACCGGGCACGGTATTTTGGATAAGTGGAAGCTACCGCGCTGTAATTGTTTCCAAACACTTTTGTACCGGCATCCAGGTGGCAGTTCTGGCAGTTCATACCATTGATCGTTGATTTGAACAGCTTTCCGTTTTGTCCGTAATATAAAGCCGTATGTGCAATAAGGTCTTTTCCATACACTACCAGTTCTTTATCCTTACCCTCCAGGATTGATTCATCGGGCGCCTGCCAGTATTGAATGGTATCAAGCTTTTTTAAGGCTTCTTGCCTGGCCGCTTCGGTAAAATTTCCGTTTGAATCGGCTTGTGGCAAAACAATGCTTTCTTTTTCTTTAGGTGAATATTCGGGTAGATAATTGTATAGTAAAACAGATAATACGACAATGATGAGGAGCAAAACAACGATCACATTAATGAGCTTTGTTATGACCTCCGTGTGATTATTATTTTCCGATTCGCTCATTAATGAGGCAATTTATCTTTAAAGAAACCATAGCACCAGGTTCCGGCAAGGGCGCTTAAAAATGTAACACTAATAACAGTAAAGCCGCTCCCTATTTGTGCAAACAAAGGTCCCGGGCAGGCGCCTGTTATAGCCCAGCCGAGGCCAAACAGCAAACCACCAATAACCTGGCCTTTATTAAATGTCTTTGGGGTTAATACAATTTGCTCTCCATCCTTTGTTTTAATATTGAATTTTTTAATGATAAAAACAGAGATGACACCTACTACCACCGCTGTACCAATCACACCATACATGTGAAACGATTCGAAACGGAACATTTCCTGGATGCGGAACCAACTCACGATCTCTGCTTTCACAAAAACAATCCCGAACAAAATACCCATAACAGCATACACAATGTTCGCGGTCCATGGCTTTTTGATGTCCGAATTATTGACGCAGGCCTGGGAGTTAAATTCATCCTGTACCTGTTTTTTATTACTATCTTCTGTCATGACTGCATTGTTAAAGGTTCAACAAATAAGGAAGGATCAACCAGGTCATGACAAAACCACCTATCATAAAACAACAGGTGGCAATTAAAGATGGTAACTGCAAGTTGGATAAACCCATAATGGCATGTCCACTGGTGCAACCGCCGGCATAACGCGTACCAAAACCAACTAAAAAACCGCCCACTACCATAAAGATAAATCCTCGCAGGCTCAATAAACTTTCCCAGCTAAAAATATCGGTGGGTAATAAATGGTCAAAATCGGTTACATGATTCGCGACCAATGCCTGCTTTGTACTTTCGGCAATAATCATGGGGTTTGGATTGGTAAGCACATAGGTGGCAATAACGCCGCCAATGGCAACGCCTCCCACAAAGAACAAGTTCCAGGATTCCTTTTTCCAATCGTATTTAAAGAAGGGAATGTTTGCCGGCATACAGGCCGCACAAATATGGCGTAACGAAGAAGAAATGCCAAAGGATTTGTTCCCGATAATTAACAGTGCCGGAACAGTGAGCCCAATGAGCGCTCCTGCAATGTACCAGGGCCAGGGTTGTTTTAGTAGTTCTAACATAGTTTTTAATTTTTTTAAGATGTCGCATTTTGTGACATCTTAATTTTAATAAGCGATCTTCTTCAGTTTAGCTTTTACTCCATCATTAGGTTCTACCAAAGGCAAACGAACCGTTGATTTGGTAATGTTCTTTTTGGCCAATACTACTTTCACACCTCCCGGGTTACCATCGGCAAACAGCTGCTCGGTAATTTCCATGAGTTTGTAATGCAGTTTTTGGGCCGTCTTCAAATCATGTTTTAAAGCCGAACGCACCATATCACTAAAATCTTTAGGGTAAGCATTGGCTACCACCGAGATCACTCCATCGGCACCGCTGGCAATTAACGGCAGTGTCAGGTTATCATCGCCACTTATCACTAAAAAGTTTTCCGGGCGGTGCTTGATGATCTTCATACACTGTTCGATATTTCCACTGGCTTCTTTTACAGCAATAATATTTTTAAAGTCTTTGGCCAGGCGGATAGTCGTATCCCATGCCATATTGGATGATGTACGCCCCGGTACATTGTACAAAATGATTGGCAACGGGCTTGCTTTTGCAATGGCTTTGTAATGCTGGTAAATACCTTCCTGCGATGGTTTATTATAATAAGGAGAAACTGAAAGAACAGCTGAGAACGCCGACAAATCATCTTTTTTCAATGTTTCAACAATCTCGGCAGTGTTGTTCCCTCCTACTCCCAACACCAAAGGAATACGCTTTTTAGTGGTTTTAACGATATGAGAAATAACATCCTTCTTTTCCTGTTTTGACAGGGTTGCTGTTTCGCCGGTTGTGCCAAGTGCCACAATATATTCAATCTTTCCCTTTATTAAGTGCTCAATTAATTTTGTCAATGCCGGGAAATCGACCTCTCCCTTGTTGGTAAACGGGGTGACAATGGCCACGCCTGTTCCTGTAAAATTTACTGCTTTTGCCATTATTTTAATGTTGTTTTAATCATGTTCAAATATACAATTACTTGTTTTAAGTAATCGGAGCTGTTCAGGTTTTTATCAGCATCGATACTAATATCAAACACAGGGTTTTGAAATTGGCTGATCTTGCATTTGGCCGGGATAAGCTTACTTAAAGCAAGGGCTTTGTTTTGTTCGGAAGAACCTAAATTAATCAATACATCCAGCGTTTTGGCACTTAGTTTTGAAATGGTTTCTTCTTTCGGAATCCTGAAAAAACTGAATTGCTTGCCGTCAAGGATCACATGATCGAAATGCGGCTTTGGCGCCTGTTCGGGTTTCCCATTATAAATAACCGCCACGCTTACATTGATGTTATCCTTTTTACAGGCATTGATAAACTCAACCACATTGGCCAGTTGGTTATCGTAAGCAATGATTAGCACTTGCGATAATTGCGACCAGTTTAAAAATTGCTTATTGGCTTTTGGCGATTCTTTTTGAGAGATCAGCCAGTTGGAGATGTTGGTGATAAGGGACACTATATTTTATTTAAATAATTACTGTCACCCTGAGCGGAGTCGAAGGGTGTATATGAGGCTTCGACTCCGCTCAGCCTGACAAGATCAAAATATTACTTTTCTAATTTCTTCGCTTCGTTCCAAAACACATCCATTTCATCCAGCGATGAATCGGCCAGTGTTTTACCCTGAGCTTTTATTTTTTGTTCCATATAATTAAACCGGAACATGAATTTTTTATTGGTCTTTTCCAGGGCATCTTCCGGGTTAATTTTCAGGTAGCGGGCATAGTTAATCAATGAGAACAATACATCGCCAAATTCACCTTCCAGTTTTTCCTGGTATTTTTTCTTTTCGGTATCACCGGTGGCTGATCGCGACGCGTCGCGACTTGAAGCTACCTCCTGCTGAAACTCATTCATTTCTTCCTGTACTTTCTCCCAAACCTGTTCTGGTCTGTCCCAATCAAAACCAATGGCACGGGCTTTATCCTGGATGCGCAAAGCCTTTAATAAGGAAGGCATGCTATTGGGTACACCCGATAAAGCGCCTTTATCGCCTTCTTTTTGTTTTAGTTTCTCCCAGTTTTGTGTCACCTGTTCAGCATTAGCAACTTTCACATCGCCATAAATGTGTGGGTGACGAAAGATCATTTTATCGCACAAAGAATTGATGACATCGGTAATATTAAAATCATTGGTTTCGCTGCCAATCTTGGCATAAAATACCAGGTGCAGCAAAATATCGCCTACTTCTTTTTTGATCTCGTTCTTGTCGTTCTTTAAAATGGCATCGCTCAATTCATAGGTTTCCTCAATGGTTAAATGCCTTAAAGATTCCATGGTTTGTTTCTGATCCCAGGGACATTTGGCCCTCAGATCGTCCATGATGTTCAGCAATCGTTCAAAGGCAATCAGTCGTTCGTCCATTTTAGTACCTGTTTTTATTTTTTCACATTCGACTCCATCAGCTGGCAGATCGTAATTATTTTTATTTTCACATTCAACCCCTTTGGGGTTACAATAATAATTTCATTTATTATTCTATTCATATTTGACCACTTCGTGGTCATAAAAAACAGAACTTACAATAATTTTAAAATTGCATCTTCTACTTCCTTGCTATCCCATTTGGCTTCAATATCGGGCATTGCCATAATCTTGTCCATAATGGCCTGCTGCTTGCTACCATTTACCAAGGCTTCACTATAGCGAATGGAAGGCGTATACGTCACCATACTATAGAGCGGGATCCATTTATCGGGGTGTTTGGCATTGAAATGTGCTTCGATCTTTTTCTGCAACAAGAATACTTTATCAGCCGTTTTATCACGCATTTCCACAAAGTTGGCAATGGCAAGGTCGGCAATAGCATCGCCATCGGGTTTACGCAACGTTTCATATTCATGCAGGCAGGCTGCATTCAAATCGCCATGCTTATCCATTAACTCGTTCAGTACCACACAATCCTCAAAACCGCAGTTCATGCCCTGCCCGTAAAAAGGCACAATGGCATGAGCGGCATCGCCAATAAGGGCAATGCGGTCGTCAAATACCCATGGCTTGCATTTTACGGTTACCAGGCTCGAAGTTGGATTCGCAAACCAGTCGTGTATCAAAGTTGGCATGAGAGGCACCGCATCAGGAAACTGTTCCTTAAAGAATGAGGTGACATCCGCTTCGGTTTTAATGGAATCGAACGACAGCTTTCCATCCATCTGGAAGAACAAGGTGCAGGTAAAGCTGCCATCCATGTTGGGCAGGGCAATCATCATAAAACTGCCACGTGGCCATATGTGCAGGCAGTTTTTCTCAATGACATGTTCCCCCTCTTTACCGGCAGGGATCACCAGTTCCTTGTAGCCACAGTCAATGTAAAACTGCTGGTAATCAAAGCGGTCGGAGTTTAGCTGCATTTGTGTACGTACCGCGCTAAAAGCACCATCTGAGCCAAATACATAATCGCTTTTTGTAGTACTTGTTGAATCTGTTTTAGTGTTGTGAAAGGTTACTTCGTTGGTTTTACGGTCAACCTTATCGCAACGTTCTTCAAAATGAATGGATACATTGGGTTGTTGTTCGGCCAGGTCCATTAATTTCATATTAATACCACCGCGCGATACAGAGTAAATAGCCTGGTTATCCTTGCCATAAGGCTGGTAATTGGACGAACCATCCTTCATGTGAATGGCACGGCCATACATGGGAATGGCAATTTTTTTAATGTCATCGGCAATGCCTACACCTTCCAAACCACGCCAGCCACGGTCGCTCAGGGCCAGGTTAATGGAACGTCCGGCCACAATATCGGCTTTACGCATATCAGGGCGACGTTCAAAGATCTGCACTTTATGGCCACGTTTGGCCAGGTAAATGGAAACAAGGGAACCAACTAATCCGGCCCCTACAACAGTAATATTTTTTTGAGTACTCATAATGGTTATTCGAGATATTTAATATGCCTTAGCTTCGCTAGTTAAGCCACGACCTAAGGATTATGTTTTACTTTTGCGATATAAAATGTAGATTTGATTGTGCTTAAACAATTTGAAGTAAACATACATAAAAACAGCTTATTTAACAAAACCAATAAACTATTAGTTGCCTTTAGCGGCGGGATAGATTCGGTAGTTTTGGCTGATCTGCTTCATAAAACCGGGTATGGTTTCGACCTGGCACATTGTAATTTTCAGCTGCGCGGCCAGGAGGCCAATGCGGATACTGCATTTTGTGAACATTATGCTACATTGGTGAATGCCCAATGCCATACTGCTTATTTCGACACAAAAGCGTATGCGGCCAAACATAAGCTTTCCATACAAATGGCAGCACGCGAATTGCGTTACAACTGGTTTAAGGAATTGCTTGAAAAATATGGTTATGCCTATGTATTAACCGCGCACCATGCCAACGATAACGCGGAAACACTATTTGTGAACCTTGTTCGTGGAACCGGCATTAAAGGTTTGCAGGGAATTCCGGAAAAACAACAGCACATTATAAGACCGCTTTTATTTGCGACAAAAGCCGATATTAAACAGTATGCTGAACTTCAGAAACTGGAATATAGAGAGGACAGCAGCAACCGGGAAGTAAAATACAAACGTAATTTTATCCGCCACCAGGTTATTCCGGAGCTCAAAAAACTGAACCCGGCACTGGAAGAAACCCTTTCTACCTCCATTCATTTTTTCAGGCAGTCGGCCGAAATTGTACAGGAATTTGCGGCTTTAAAATTTAAGGAAATTTGCAAAGAGGAGAATAATCAACTGTTTATTGATATTAATTTACTACTAAAGGAAAAACAAAAAGAAACCCTTTTGTTCGAATGTCTTTATCATAAAAATTTCAAAACCAGTCAGATACAACAACTAAGTGAAGTTTTGCTCCTGACCGAAAACACCGGCAAACAATTTTCCTCCTCAACCCACCAGCTGGTGGTTGACCGGAAATACATTATTGTTCAGGCTCTAAAAAAAGAAACTGAAATAAATGAATTTACCATTCAATCCATTGAAGATACCACACATTTGCCCATTGATCTGCGCTTTGAAATAACATCGGAAAACAGTTTTTCAAAAAACAAATACGAGATCGCAATTCCTTTTTCTGACAAGTTGTTCCCTCTTACACTGCGTAAATGGAAACAGGGCGATAAGTTTAAACCATTTGGGATGCAGGGTTTTAAAAAATTAAGCGATTTTTTCAAAGATCAGAAACTATCCTTATTTGAAAAAGAAAGCACCTGGATCCTGGAAAGCAAAGAGCATATCATTTGGGTTGTTGGTTACCGGATGGATGAGCGTTGCAGGATTTCGGATGACATAAAAAAAATAGTGAGGATCTCTATAAAGTAGGCGCATAGATATCTGTCGGTTCGTCACGACAAGTCGTGAGAGTCGAGAACATAAAGTAAATCTATGGAACACTTCTCGACTCCGCTCGAAGTGACAAAAACACTTACTTCTTTTTCAAAAACCTGAAATCCGTCAGCGAATTTAAGAACGCCTCCAGATCTTGTTTTTCCTGCGTGGTTAAATGCAATGGCCGGTTCATGGACGTATCGCGGTTAACCGCATTAGGTACAAATTTATCGGGTTCGTTGTAGTAGTCAATCACGTCTTTTAAGGTATTGAACATGCCATTATGCATATAAGGTTTGGTAATAGCTATGTTCCTTAATCCCGGTACCTTAAAAGCGCCAATATCGTCCGGGTCGTGGGTAATTTTGTAGCGCCCGCTGTCGTTAAGCTCCTTGCCGTTAAACAAACCAATGTTCTTAAACTCATCGCCTGTAAAATCGGGCCCAAAATGGCAATCGAAACACCTTCCCTTCACATTAAAAATACGTTGCCCGCGTTTGGCCGATTCGGTAAAAAGCGTGGTATCCTTATCATTCATATAATAATCAAAAGCCGAATTGCTTGTTTCCAGCGAACGTTCGTATGCCGCCAGGGCCTCCACTAAATTCTGCTTGTTAGCCGTGGTTCCAAATATTTTTATGAAAAAAGTCCTGTACTGGCTGTGCTTGTTTAATTTTCGAACAATCACCGAAAGGGGGATATCCATTTCCTTAGGGTTCTCCATAGGCCCGCCGGCCTGGTCTTCAAGCGTTTCGCTCCTGCCATCGTGAAAATAAAAATTACGGGCCGATAGGTTCATGGCGCTTGGTGTATTCCGCTCGCCTTTTATGCTATCTACCCCAAAGCTTAGGGCTATGTTATCGGCAAACGCAAATTCGGGTTTATGGCAGGAAGCGCAGCTGATCTTATTTTCGCGCGACAGGATGGAATCATGAAACAACAGTTCGCCCAGCTCTTCAATGGTCGAGGGTTCTTTGAGCACTTTTTCATGTTTATCTGGCAAACACGAGTACAGAAGCGTCAATAAACACAAGGGTATCATTATTTTAAACAGTTGACGCATTCCTGCAAATATAATTGTTATAAACGGAAATTTATCGCTGATACTTCTTTAAAACCATTTATGTATAATATCCTGCAAAGTCCATAAAAATGATACTTTTGTATAGTATGGAAATGCAACAAAATACGGACAGCAAACACGCTAATCCTTTTCCGTTCAACAACCTGTTTTTAATTAAGGGGTTTGTTACGGGAAAGAATGAGTGGTGGATGTACCTGTGCGGTTTTTTCGCTGCCATGTTGGGCTACAGCCTGTTTCAATACATTACCTACCTTCCTTTGGTAGCTTTTGCCCGCAGCAATGGCGTTACCATTACTCTGGAAAACATCAACCAGTTATATAATCCCGATTTCATTGGCATGAACCGTTCCCTGATGCTGGCATTTTTTGGCGGCATGTTCATCTTCACCTTGTTATTTCTGTGGTTGGTTTTAAAATTCATTCATCATAAAACGCTCACGTCCATCATCACCGGCTTTGAAAAGATCCGCTGGAACCGTTACTTTTTTGCCTTTGCTGTTTGGGGAGGCCTTATTGTCATATCAACACTCATATCCTATTTAATTGCTCCCGAAGAGCTGGAGATCCGTTTCAATGCCGGTAAGTTTGCCGTACTGTTCCTCACCGTCATTATTTTCCTGCCCATACAAACCGCTACCGAAGAATTATTATTCAGAAGCTACTTAATGCAGGGGCTTGGCATCGCCTTTAAAAATGCGATTGCTCCTCTCATCATCACTTCTGTTATGTTTGGGCTTATGCATGGTACCAATCCTGAAATAAGAGCTCACGGCCTGCTTATTATGATGCCATATTACATTTGTTTCGGGGCTTTTTTAGGCATGCTCATCCTGCTGGATGAAGGAGCCGAGCTTGCCATGGGGATCCATTGCGCCAATAACCTGGTATCAAGCTTGCTTGTTACCTCAAAAAATTCGGTTTTACAAACAGATGCCATATTTTACACCTCCGTCGAAAATCCTGCCGCAGAGTTCCTTACATGGATCATCCTGGCATCCATCTGTTTTTTTATTTTATTCAAAAAGTATAAACTCAACAACTGGAAATTATTAATACGCTAATTTTATTTTATGAAAAAGATCATCCTGTACATATCATCTCTGTTCCTTGTTAATTCTGCTTTTGCCGATGGCGATTACCATTATTTTGTAGACCTTACCTCTGTAAATAACGACAAGCTCAGCATTAAACTGCTGCCTCCTGATATTACGGACAACGAAACCGTGTTTATGTTCCCTGCCATGGTTCCGGGTACCTATGATGTGTATGATTTTGGACGGTTTGTTTCCAATTTTAAAGCCCAGGGAAAAAATGGCCAGGTAATTACCGTTACCCAACTTGATAAAAACTCCTATAAACTTTCGCCGGCAAATGCCATTGCCGAAATTAGCTACGATGTGGATGATACCTGGGATTCGGAGATCAAGGAAAAATTTGTATTTGAACCCGGAGGAACCAATATTGAAGAGGGAAAGAACTTTTCGTTAAACACCCATGGTTTTTTTGGCTACTTTAAAAACAAGATCGAAGCTAAATTTATCCTTGAAGTTACCAAACCCAAAGGCTTTTACGCGTCAACCGCGCTAACCGATATTAAAAGCGGTGAAACAAAGGATGTGCTTTCGGTATTCAACTACCACACCCTGGTCGATTCGCCTATTATGTACTGCAAACCCGATACAACATCTATACAAATTGGCAAGTCGCAGGTGCTCATTTCTGTTTATTCGCCCAACGGGATCTTGACCTCAAATTTCATTGCCCGAAATTTAAAGGAATTATTGTTTGCTCAAGCCGAATATTTAGGAGGCGAATTACCTATTGACAAATACGCCTTCTTGTTTTACTTTACCGATAAGCCTTCCTTAAGCGGCGCATCCGGGGCCCTGGAGCACTCCTACTCCTCTTTTTATTTTTTACCCGAAGCCGATACACTGGCTATAGCCCAGGAAATAAGGGATGTATCGGCACACGAGTTCTTTCATATCGTCACGCCTTTAAGCATTCACTCCAAAGAAATTGGCGAGTTTGATTTTAATGATCCTAAAATGAGTAAGCACCTTTGGTTATACGAAGGCTTAACCGAATATGCCGCACATCACATGCAGGTAAAAACAGGTTTAATTGAATACGACTCCTTTTTTGAGGTAATGATTGATAAAATGCGTAATGCCCGCGAAAACTATAACGATACCGTTCCTTTTACGGTGATGAGCAAATATGTACTTGAAAAATATAAAAAAGAATACGCCAATGTATACGAAAAAGGCGCCCTGATAGGTATGTGCCTGGATATCATGCTCCGTTATTACAGTAATGGCAATTACGGTACGCAAACCATGATGAAAGACCTTTCGAAGAAGTATGGAAAAACAGTATCGTTTAATGACGATGACCTGTTTAATGACATTGAAAAGCTAACCTACAAAGAAGTACGCACATTTTTAGATACGTATGTGGCGGGACCAAAACCACTGCCTTATAAGGATGTATTTGCCATGGTAGGCTTAAACTACACCGACAAACGTACCGAAGAGCAAATCACCCTGGGAGGCATATCTGTTGGTTACAACCCTACTACCAACCATTTGGTGGTGGTTAATACCGATAAACTGGATGATTTTGGCAAAAAACTAAAATTCAAGGAGGAAGATGAGATCGTTACATTTAACAACCGCAAGCTTTCGCTTGAGAACATGAAGGATGTATTGGGAGGTTATATGCAAAATGCCAAAACCGGCGATAAATTAGTGATTGAGGTTTTAAGAAAAGACAAAAAAGGAAATGAAAGCATTAAAACCCTTAAAGCAAAGGTAAAACCGGTTAAGGTTACTGAAACAGATATCCTGGAAGTAAACGAAAAGGCTACCGAGCAACAGGTTATTGCAAGGAAAGCGTGGCTGGGAATTAATTAAAAAAGACAAAAGGGAACCAAGGGACTGTTTGACTTAAGAGAATTCTAAATATATAATTTATCTCTTTGGTCTCTTTGTCCCTTAAGTCCCTTTGGTCCCTTTGGTCCCTTTAAAAATGAATAAGAAACAAAACATATACTGGACTTGCCAGATTGGGGGTTGGACATTTTTTGCCGCACTCAATTTGTTTTTCTTTAAGTTAAATTACAGCGTTTCGGCAAAAGACATATTAAACTATCTCATTTGGTTACCGGTTGGTATTACCATTACTCATTTTTACCGTTATCTTATTTTAAGATTAAACGTATTACGGCTTAATATTTTTTCGCAAATCCCTATTGTTATTGTCTCAGGTTTTATCAATGCCTTTTTATTTTTCACCTTAACGGTTGGCCTGGCAAAAACAATGGGCATTATTACTTATAAAATTGATGTGGTTGCCGCCATTTCAAACATTTTAAGTTTAACGGTGATCTTTATTTTTTGGTCGCTGATCTATTTCGGTTTTCACTTTTTTGATAACTACAAAAAAACGGAGATCCAGAACTTAAAGCTGGAAGCCAATACCAAAGAAATTGAGCTCAATAAATTAAAGTCGCAGCTTAACCCACATTTTATGTTCAATAGCATGAACAGCATTCGCGCGCTGGTTGATGAAGATCCTAAACGCGCAAAAGTAGCCATTACACAACTATCAAACATCCTGCGCAACACCTTAATGATGCACAAGAACCGCTACATTTCGCTTGACGATGAGCTGGTGCTGGTAAAGGATTACCTGGAGCTGGAACATGTTCGCTTTGAAGAGCGTTTACGTTATAAGCTCAATATAGACCCTGAAACCTTATCGTTAAGCGTGCCTCCTATGATGATTCAAACCCTGGTGGAAAATGGGATCAAACATGGGGTTAGCAAAATGCCCGAAGGTGGCGAAATTGCCATTACCACCTCAAAGAACGATACCGACTTTAAAATTGAGATCATTAACAGCGGGCAACTTTCAACAGATAACAAACCCGATTCAGGATTTGGGATAGAGAACACAACCAACCGGCTTGAATTGCTATTCGGTAAAAAAGCCTCCTTTTCCCTTAAAAACCTTGACACTCACAATGTCATCAGTACCATAATTATCAAAACATAACCCTTCGACTTTTACGATACGTCGTGACAGGATACAAAACAAATAACTCATTAACTCTATAAATAATAAACTCAACAATTGCATATGAAAGCTATCATTATTGACGACGAACGTTTGGCAAGACAGGAATTAAAAAATTTACTGGCTGCTCATAAAGAAATTGAAGTTATTGCAGAATGCAACAATGCCCAATCGGCCAAAGAAAAAATAGCCGAATTGAACCCTGATGTTATTTTTCTCGACATTCAAATGCCCGGAAAAACAGGTCTTGAATTGATTGAAGAAGTATCGGCCCTGCCCGATGTGGTTTTTGTAACGGCTTATGATGAATACGCCATTAAAGCCTTTGAGGTAAATGCCTATGATTATTTGCTGAAGCCGGTTTCGCCCGAGCGCCTGGCCGAAACCATTAAAAAATTAACCCTGAAAGAAACCTCGGAAAAAAAGGAGAACACCACTCCATTAACCGAAAACGACCAGGTGTTTATAAAGGATGGCGAAAAAACATGGTTTGTGCGCTTAAGTAACATACGCTTATTTGAAAGCGAAGGAAATTACGTTCGTGTGTATTTCGATAATTTCAGGCCTTTAATTCTGCGCAGCCTTAATAGCCTTGAAGAGCGCCTGGACGAAAAAACATTCTTCAGGGCCAGCCGTAAACACATTGTGAACCTGAGTTGGGTAGAAAGTATTGAAACCTGGTTCAACGGGGGATTAATGGTAAAATTAAAAGGTGGGCAGGAAATTGAGATCTCGCGCCGGCAGGCAGTTAAGTTAAAAGACATGATGAGCCTTTAGTTAAAAGTTTCTGGTTTCTGGTTTCAAGTTATTACCTTTGTCATAGCTACCAGAAACCTAAAACAAGAAACTTGAAACTCATATGATTGATAATAAAGATATACCGGACGATTTATCTGAAGATTTAAAAGGCGACATTGTACCCGAAATTGACCCGGCCAAATTATTTGATGAGAAAGAATATTCAACCATCATTATTGGCGGGGAGGGTGCCTCAAAGAAGGACAGTAACAATGCCGATTATGTCACTATTTTGGTAAGCAACCGCTCGTCGAGAGAAGAAAAAGACGAGGCGTTAAAGCTTCTGAAAGAAAACAATGCCCAGGCATTTATGCTTAGTGCCATTACCAAAACAAAAAATCCTGAACAAAAAGCGCTGTTAATAGCTGCCTGCTGGGAAACAGGGCTCGATTTCAGTAAGGATTACCTGTTTTTTATTGACCTTATTTGCCACGAAAACTTTGTTGTATCTTTTGAAGCCTTTACCGTTATACAGGAAATGGAAGCTGAAATTGACCGTGATACATTGACCAAAGCATTGGATGCTTTAAATAAATGTACTACAGGCAATGAGATCACCTTAAATGATGCAAAAGAATTGATACAACAACACTTAAACGGATAATTTGAAACAACATTTTTACATCTTATTCTTTATCGGGTCTGTTATTGCTTCGCCCCTGGTGTCGCAGGAAAGCAAAGTACAAACCATTAAAATAAAAAAAGAAAGCCTGTTTGTAAAAGCGGCTTTTGATGAAACCGAGTATAAGGTTATTGCTTTTGATAAATACGGAAACCCGCATGAGCAAGCCATTAAATCATTTTCAATCTTTTATAAAGACGGTAAAACGGCTTACGAAGCAGCAGTTGTTGGCAACACCTTTCCTGATAAAACCATTAAATTCCTGACAAAGAAAAAAGCCACTGCTACTAAGATTTGCCTTACCAAACTGAAAGCGGAAGATAAAGAAGGTCACCTGGAAGACCTGCCCGACCTTTGCGATATTGTTATTTTTCCCGACTGTAAAAAGGTAAATAAGAGCAAGTAGGCTATTTCTAAAGATTTGTCACTTCGAGTAGTCCTGACGACAGGAAGGACGTATCGGGAAGTATCATCATACATCAGTTCTCGATATGCTGCACTGCGTTCCGCTGCTCGAACTGACAGCTTATAAAGATTATCGAAATTAAATCAATTTTTTTTGCTCTTCCGAGTCCCTGTGGTAAACGTCAATGCACACCAGCATTGCCAGGAAGCCCCAAAATGGAACGGAGGCTTTATCTGTATCAAGGAAATTGTTGAGGAAACCATGCACAAAATAGGTGCTCAGTCCCATTAAAATACAAATAGTGAGAATCCTTAACGACCGGTCCTTAACGGTATACACCAAGCGGTAACCTAAGAACATAACGCCAAACACCATCACAACCACTATCAAAGCGCCTGGAAGCCCTTGTTCCGATAAAGGTCCAAGGTACTCGCTGTGCGCATTCCCTTTTTCACCAAGGTTGGTAGAAATAACGGTTTTCATGCTGCTTTTTTGGTAAGGAGCGTACAAAAATTGGTAAGTACCGGGTCCAAAACCGAAAACGGGTTTTTCCTTAAACATCTCAATGGCACAGTTCCAGCGGTTCAAACGCTCCATGTTGGATACGTCGGTTGAAATGTTTGACATGGACTCAATATTTGCTGCAAAATCACCATCGGAGTCGGTATTATTCCTGCCAAGTATAATCAATACCTCTGTTTGAAAAGAAAAGAAGATCACCAATCCGGCAACAAGCGTTACCAATATGGTTCTGAATTTTATTCTCAGCAATAAGGTAATGAGCACACCTATAGAAACAACAAGGCTCAACCACCCTGCCCTTGCGTAAGATACAATAATGGAAACAATGAATATGAAGAGCAAAATGCCGCATAGCACCTTAAGGTAAAAGGAAATATTCTTCATAAACAGGATGCCGCAAATAACCGGAATGTACATTGCCAAAGCTGCTCCGTAAGCGGTATGGTCATTATAGAACGGCGACACGATCCAATCCGCTATCTTCTCATCAAAAGCGAAGGCCGCGTGTTTATAGGTTGTGATAATAGCCACAATAGCAAGGGCCACAGCATAAAACAGCAGGTGTTTGATAATGGCATCCTGCTTTTTAAATAATTGTGTGCAAATGAAATAACAGGAAACCAGGAACCAGGTTCGGGCCAGTAAAAATTTAATGGAGATAACAGGGAGCTGGCTGGTGAGCAGTGTTATGAAAATCCAGGCCATCTGTATAAAGATGATAACAGTAATGGGATGTTTTAAAATTCGCTTGGCGGTGATACCGCCGCTCAGCTCGTTTAAAAAATAAATCAGTGTAATACCTATCATCAACGGTTCGGCAGGCAAGCTCAGGTTTAGCCCATCCGATAAACCAAGCTCCTTAAGACTTATAGCCAGCGGTGTTGAAAAAACCATCAGGTACATGATCTTTTCTATATCAAAAATTGCCAGTAAAAAAACTAAAATAACCGCGGGTAAAAGGTTATACACATAAAACATGTTCTTATCGAAAATAAGAACATAAGCATTAATTAGAATGTAACTAATGATAACAAAATAAAATACATAAGTATTTTTAAGCTTAGTCAATTCTTTGTCTCTTAATGTTGGTAACCACAATAAAAATACAGGCAATTAACACAGAGGAAAGTGTAAAAATAGCAATAACCAGTGAGCGGATCGGGTAGCACTTGCTATCCGGTAAAGTTGGTTTTGACACAACGTTGGTATAGCTTATTTTGCTGTTGTACTCAAATTTAAATTTGTTTACTTCATTCCTGAAATAGTTGTAGGTTCCTAACTGACTTGCATAAATAGTACCCAGGGTATTTAACTCCGTGGTTTTGTCTTTTAAAGCACCCAGTGTTTTGGCTTCTCCCTCATTCAGATTTCCGCCACCTTTATGCATTTTCTTTAATAGTATTTTCGACTGAGCGCTCACATCCACAATGTTGTACTCCATGCGCATTTTATCGATGAGCAGTTTAAGTGAATCCGCTTCCCTTGCCTCTATGGTAAACTCATCCTGGTTGTTGGCAATGTATTCGTTCAACCGTTCTCTCCTGATACTAGTGATTAGATTATTAACTTCTTCAATAATTCCCTGTACAATTTTTTTGGCCATTTCGGGTGAGCGGTCTTTCACCGAGATCTCAATAGATTCGTACAACGTAGAATTAATGGATACCAGTTCTTTATACTTAAAATTAAAATAGGTTTCATGCCTTGGGTCGGCAGTGTCTATATCATAATGTTCAAAAAGGTTGAATCGTTTGCATACATTTTTTTTAATTTCTTCACTGTTAAACCATTGTAGTAATTGTTCGGTATTCGACTCTTCTGAGCTTGGGCTTAAGTTAACGGGATAAACAACCGCGTATGATTTATATAACGGCTTCATTACCAGCGGAGAAGAAATGATAAAAGAAACCAAAACAGCAACAGCGGCCACTATGGCAAGCTTTTTCCATTGCGGTAAGAGGAGTTTTAAGATCTGGTCCGTTTTAAAGTTTTCCATTATAGAGTATTTTGTGTATTTATATGCAACATTACTTTTTTTTTAACTTCCACAAATCTTTCGGCAAACAGCAGGTACAAGAGGGCTGCCAGAAATGCCGAAACCGTAGAAAGGGTCACAATAAGCCACCTTAAAGGCTTTTCCTTTTTCTCATTTGGTGTAGCTTTTTCTACCACAAATTTCGAAGGTAGCGGACTATTATAGTTTACAAGGGCTTCGTCATATTTGTTTTTAATGATGGGGTATTTTAACCTGTATTTTTTAAGGTTGCCATATAAATCATCATATGCGAGGCCATATTTTTGTAAAACATCCATTTTTTCCTGGATCTTTTTAATGGTAGACTCGCTACCACCAATGGCTGCCGCCATGCTTTTGGTGTAATATTTTATCTCCGATTTATAATCCATTACTCCCAAACCTTGTAACACACGCAGTGTATCTTCCAGTTCTTTCATCCGGGCCGATGTGGTAAGGTATTCTTCCTCAACAATTTTAAGGGCCTGCTTAGCCACTTCCCTGGTCATTCTAAATTTCACCGAATCGGCATACTCTACAATTGAATTGGCTATTTTAGCCGAACGGGTAGCCACATAATCGCACACATCAATCCTTATGGATACAAAATTGGTACGTTTAAAAGATACCATATCTTCCCATTTCAATTTTAAATAATGGTTGGAATAAGGCGTGTTCTTTTCAATATCCCAATTCGTCCATAGGTCATACTTGTCAGCCACTTTTTGCCTTATTTCACTCGAATTGAAGATCTGCAATAATTTTTCCGCATCGTCTTCATCTCCCAAATCCATATAATCTTCCTGGGCTCCCTGGTTTTGCTCAATCAGGAGTTTAGACACCGAGAAGGTACGGGCCGGGAAAACAACAGCGGTAGCCTTGTATTGGGGCGATAATATGAATGAAACAACAGCCGATACGATAGCCGCAGCCGCGGACACGATAATGAGCTTTTTTCTCCAGATATAAATTTTGGATAATAATTTAATGGACTCGTTATTTAAATCTGATTGATTCATTTTCCAAATATACTATTTTCTTATTTATACTTAACAAATCTGAAAATAGATTTAATATTGATTAGACCTGATACAAACGCCCATACAATTGAGCATGAACACATAATAATGAAGTTGACCATCCAGTTTTGGGTAATGGTTTTTGAAAGAATATTAAAGGTTACTATACCCGCTATAAATATTACCAGCGATATGAGTAACCTTACATTCACTTTAAACTGGAATATTTTGTATGCAAAATAAATTTGGATGCCTGCTGTAAAGAATTGCGTAATGAGGCTTGAAATAGCGCATCCTTTGGCTTTGAAATGAGGAATAAGGATGAAGTTTAATACCAGGTTAATGCAAATACCAATCACAGCCATTAAATTTAGTTGTTTTAAGTTACCGTTGGCTGTTAAAAGCGTACCAAAAATATAGGTGGTTGACACAGCCGTAAAACAAAACATCAGGATACTGAACTCAACCGACGAGTCGGAAACACCATGATTAATCAACGAAGACAATTCCGTGGAATAAAAAAAGCAACCTACCGATACCATTAAGGCAGGTGTAATTAGCAGGATAAAAGCCAACTTAACCAGTTGTTCCACATTTTCCTTATGCTTTATCATTTTACTGAACACGGGCAGCAATTGTATGGAAAACAAATAAGCGATCATATTGGCCGCGTCGAGCAAACGGAACGATTTGGCATAAATGCCTGCCTGCTCCGCCCCTTCGCCTTTTGGCAAAACACGTTCAATCATTACGGCATCAAGCCGGTTGTAAAATGTCATTAATAATACCAGGATGGCAAAAGGAAAGCTTTGCTTTAAGATCATTAAACTGAACGGCCAGTTCCATACAAATTTAAAATGGTCGGTTTTAAAGTATACCGTGGCAAAACCTATGGCAGCCGTAAGCACATAACCTATGGTTTGCGCGTATACAAACATCATCACGTCTATTTCAAAGCCAAACCATCTTAGCAGCAAACCGCCGCATATAAATATCATAATCACCCGGTCGGCAACCGATACAAAACTGTCGGTTTTAAACAAATGCAAGCCCAGCAAATTGGACCGCAAGTACAGGATCATGCTGATGAGGAATTGATTTACCGCCAGGATCGACAGCAATTTCATGTACCTGAAATCGTAACCAATGGCAAAGCCTAAAATAATGGTCACTAAAAAATACAATACACCCAGGGCCAGTTTTAATGAAAATAAGCTGCTGAAATGCTTGGTTAACAAATGATTATTTTGAGCAATGTTTTTATTATTAAAATTGGTGACCCCAAAATCAAGAATAATATTTAACAGGAATGAGAAATTAAACAAGGCGTAATACTCCCCGTAGCCGGCATTGCCAACCGCGTTTTGAACGGCAGGTTCAATACCCAGCGGCCAAAATGGCTTAATCAGCAGATTAAGAACAATTAAAAAAGCAATATTTGTAACAAATTTCTTTTGCTGCATAAACCAAAGGGCGACAAATATATTGTTTTTTTTGGGTATCCATTGGTTTTTAGTCGCTTTTTGATTTTCATAATTTTTGGCATAGATGATACTAAAATGTTAAATTTTGAGGTGTATTTTTGCAGTACTAATTTTTACAAACCGTTATGATGGATGATCGCAATAAAACCGATAAAGAGTGGAAAGAAACACTTAGCCCCGAGCAGTATTATGTATTAAGGGAAAAAGGTACCGAAAGGCCTTTTACAGGGAAATATAACCTGCATTTTGAAAAAGGAATTTATAAATGCGCCGGCTGCGGAACAGAGTTATTCAACGACGATCAGAAATTTGAGTCGCATTGCGGCTGGCCAAGCTTTGATGCAGAACTGGGGGCCGGCGACCGTATTAAAAAAATCAGGGATACCACCTTTGGAATGATTCGCACGGAGATTGTTTGTGCCAAATGCGGCGGGCACCTGGGCCATATTTTTGACGACGGACCAACCGAAACGGGACAACGCTACTGCGTGAACTCACTGAGTATTGATTTTGAGGCTAAGTAGGCATTATTGAGGTGAGAAGCTGAAACATCACGACCTGTCATGACAGCATCACACACCTGAATAATAGATATTACAAAGCCAATTCAACCGTTGGGTCCCAAAAATATTTTTTAAGGTTTACCACCGCGTCGTTCTCCACTTTTACTTTTTCTTTTTCGAGCAACTCCTGCATCAGGTAAGGTGTTGCAAAATGGTGTTTTCCAGTAAGTTGACCGTTTCTGTTAAGCACCCTGTGTGCCGGCACTTTGGGTTTTTGACTATGGGCCGCGTTCATGGCATAGCCCACTACCCGCGCCGATGTTTTAGCCCCAAGATAGGCGGCAATAGCGCCGTAACTGGTTACTCTTCCTTTAGGGATGAGGCGTACCACCTGGTAAACCTGTTCAAAAAAATCGCTTGATGTTGCCATATTATTGTATCATTAAGTTACAACCCCTGATATCGCTATTATCAAAACGACCAAGGATCTCAAAGTTAGTATCATTATGCCCTTTCCCAAGATCTTTTGTTTCAATAAAAGAACAGGAATATAAGTTAGCCAGGTCAATCACATTTATTCCTCCACCTTTTTGATGGGGTTGCAGGGTAAAAGGATCATTTGTATCCCTTATGAGGATGCGCATCCATGGCGGGCAACGGAATATTCCCTGCTTTTGCGAATAGGCCTGCGACAAAAGTTCGGTCATGCCATACTCGCTGTGAATGTTTTTTACTCCCAACTTTTCAGTAAGGAGGGCGTGCAGTTCTTCCTTGACCATTTCCCGGCGTTTCCCTTTCATGCCACCCGTTTCCATCACCATAAACCTCTCATCCAGCTCTACCTGTTTTTCGGCCAGGTCGAGTAAAGCATAGGTAACACCTAACAACAGTGTTTTTTGATTGCTTTTTTTAAGCTCCTGCACTGTTTCAACCAGTTCATCTATATTGTGTAGGTAAAAACCGCTTTTGGGATGCCCTGAAGCGCGAATCAGCCTATCGAACATGTATACCAATGAAGAACCTGTGCGTTCCAGGTAATTTGGCAATAAAGCCAGGATACAGTATTCCTGAGGTTTTCCGTAAAATAATTCAAAACCTTTGGTAAAGGACTCTTCGTACAATGAAACATCATTTACCACATGAACCGATGTGCTTTGGCCTGTTGTGCCGCTACTCGTAAACTCGGTAGCATTATCAGCTGGGGCCTGGCATACTACCTTTTGGGATTTAAAGAATTCGATTGGCAAAAACGGGATCCGGGTATAATGCGTAATGTTTTCGGGAATCACCGAAAGGCTATTAACATATTTTTTGTACACCTCATTTTGCCTGTACTGGTAATGAAAAACAGCAATGGCAAGGCGATTGAAATCGGCTTCTGAATTAATTTTAAAAATTTGATCGCGTATTTCTTTTTCAGGTAACAATTAAATATTTTTTGCGTAAATTTATGCTGTTTTTAGTATGAAAAAATCTTTTGTAAATTATTTATTTGTCTGCGGGATCGTTGGGATGATTATTTTTTCCTGCGTTAAAAAAACAACCTACCCTAAGACCCCAGAGATAGAATACAAGGATTTTTTCCCTTTTCCGGGCGATTCGGGACAAATTGAAATAAAATTTACCGATGGCGACGGCAATATTGGCGTGAGCGACGAGGATACGACCCGCACCTTGTATATAACGTATTATTATAAAGACACTATTTCCCAGAAATACGTAGGCTATTATTCACAAATTTTTAATGACACACTCCGAACAGGCTATGTTGTTAGAGCTCCGGAAGATTCGTACCAGGGAAAACCCATTAGCGGCGAGGTATCTGTGCGGTTGCAGCAATACAGGCACAGTAAAAAAATAAAGAACGTGAAATACGTTATTTATTTGTTTGATAAGGATGGGAACAAAAGTAATGTGATAACCACTCCTGAACTATCGGTTCCTTAGTTTTTTAGTCATAAATTTCCCAAAGTATTCAGGTCTGCCAGGTTTGATGCCTGCCGGCTGTTAAAACATGGCAGTTTTTTCACGATCAAAACTATCCAGGTAATTTTTGTAAAGATCAACTTCTTATTATATTTACAGAAATCTATTACTGCTATGAAAAAACTATTATCTTATTTAAGTTTCGGAATCCTTGTTACACAATTCGCAGCGGCACAAACCACTAACAAATGCGCTGCCATGGATGTGTACTACGAACATCAGAAAAACGCCATTGCCCGCACCAACTTTATTAACGCCGACATGGCCGCCCAAAACTGGCTGGCAAACCCCGCCAATAAAGCAAAAGCGTTAAAACACAATTCGGTTATCACCATCCCGGTAGTTGTACACG
>JBEHXV010000051.1:0-22912 GCA_048498515.1 Bacteroidota bacterium
AACTACCACCAGTAGCGATGCGAAGTAAATTTCCGTTCGCACCAAATTTAGCAATGTACAGATCGGAAGCGCCACCAGCAGTAGGTGCTGCATGGCCATTCAGGCTAAAGCCAGTAGTTCCTCCGTAACCTCCAATCACATAACAGCAACCATTAGGGTCCATGCAAATGCCCTGTCCGCCATCATTTGAGGTACTTCCCCCAAACGTTACGGCCCAGTTCACTGCACCATTGCTACAGTTGAGTTTACCCACAATGTTATCCGACCCGTTAGCCACCGTTGGAATAGTTACCGTATTACTACTGCTGGCTACCACTGCCGATGAGGCAACATTCACCGCACCGGTAAACCATACAAAGGTTCCGTTGGTGCAAATGGCTCCCGAAGGAGCAATAAAATCGGAGCCACCACCATTAATAATGGTGTGCCAGCGGTAGTTGCCATCCTTGTCGTAACTTACCACAAAACCATCATTACCTGTACTGGTAAAAATATTGGTGCCGCCTGTACTCAGGTTAAAATCGGTAGCGCCGTTGAACTGGCCAACAAGGTACACATTACCTGAAGCATCGGTACACATACCTTTGGTTACTTCAGGGCTTGCCGAACCGGCGCCATCAGTTGGCATGGCCAGGTTCCAGTTGGTTTGGGAACTGAGGTTAATACTAAATAATAAACCTGACAGAAGGGGAATAAAACATCGTAAGGTTAAGGTTTTTTTCATGGACATTGGTTTTATATGGTTAATTATTAGAGAGTACTTTTTCTTCGATAAAACTTAGTAAAATTAAGATAAAATTAGTTATTTAAAAGTTAAATTCAATTTCAGTCATGCTGTATTTGTGACGAACGACAATATAAAGTATGTGAACGACATTATACTCCGAGCTTCTGTCCTTTCTTAAATCCAAACATGGCCAGTCTGCTGCCGGGGTAAAATCCTTCTTCGCAATACCATACATCAACCCTGATGGCTGTGCTTTCTGTACAGGCTACAATCAATTGGTCATTGTCCAATTCCATAATCGTTCCCGCTGCAGTGTTATCGGGAACCAGCATTTCTGCTACAGAAGCCCTGGTGATCCCAAAAGTCCAGCCGTTAGCCCTTGTTACAGCTCCTTTCAGCCAGGGGTTACAGGCATTAACCAAGGCAATTACCTGTTTGGCATTCATACCTGCCCAGTTAATTGCCATATCAGCTGCTCCGGGTCTTCCATACCATCGGCTGTTCTCATTTTGCTGGGGAACTAAATTTATATTTCCCGACTGAAGTGCTTGCAGTAATGCCCCCGTGAGCTCTAAGCCGGCATAAGCCAGTTTGGTAGAACACATGCCAAATGTATCGTCCGGGCTGATGGGTACTTGTTTTTGAAGCAATAGAGGGCCCGTATCAAAATTTTCATCCATGCGATGAATAGCAACGCCACCCATGGCAACCTGTTCTTTAATCATCCAGAACAAGGGATTGGAGCCCCTGAAACCCGGCAAAGGTGCATAATGAAAATTGAGAAAGCCATGTTTGGGAATAGTTAGTACCGATGCAGGAATTTTATAAGGAAATGTTTTAACCAGTACCACATCGGGTTTATGTTTATCGATCCAGTCGGATAAATTTGCTTCCAGTCCGTTCTTTGTAAAAACCATTGAAGGAACTCCTCCCTGTGCCGACATTTGCTTCATAAGGGCAATCATCTCAGGAGAGCGGTCGGATGTGCCTGCGGCAACAACCATGCGCCCCTGTACTAATTGCTGAAGCGCCGGTATGGCAAGGCGGTCGTTAAAAAGAACAGCAATACGCATTTACTATATACAGAAAAAATTATTTTTCCAGCGACTGAAATCGCCTTCTGGTTTTTGCACAAAATTAGCGTGGTGGGTTTCGGCCGTTACATCCAGTACATTGGAAAGTACGAGCCTGCAATTTCCATTATCGGCTGCCACTATTTTTCCTTCATACAAAGGAGCATAGGCGCAATGTGTTTCGGGATGAAATTGCACGTTTCCACGCGGCCCGTTAAACGACATGCCATTAATGGAAGAGGCTCCTCCGGCTATGAATTGCTGAACAACAAGCGCGGCCTCCCAACCCAGTAAATGGAAAATATTGGCGGTATTATTTTTTTCTTTTTTTATCGCATCCATAAAAACCTGGTTGTCGGTACTTTCAATGCTACGGGCCCATGGCACAATGGTGCTCATGTTTGTATCAGGAAAGGGAGAGTTGTCCAGTTGCTGTTCTTCTGCAAAGAAGGGTGAGCAGTAAAATGGCGAATTTTTTAATTCGGGTGATGCATTTTTTAAGTGGTTTAAAAAGTAACCGGTAAGGTATGTGGTAAATGACGTCAGCACGGCGGCATCTCCTTCGGTACGCTTGCGCACATCTTCAAGTATGGCCAGCGAAAAATCTTCTTCTTTGTAAAGGCTTACATAATGGCCTGTTATTTTGGCGCCGGCTTTGGTAGCCGCTTCGTTCATAAACCAGTTGCCACGGTAGCCGCCATCAAGGAAAGAGCATGCAAACATTACCTGCTGGTATTGCGTGCCGGCTGCATGACCAAGCATGGCGCAGGCATGAGTACCTTGTAGGGTAAGGTGATGGCAATTAGGATGAGAAGGCTGGTCAAAATGTTCCATGCCTGCATCCAGGAATAAAATGGGTTTTCCGGTGGAAGTGGAGAAGGTGTATAAATTCTCCGCATTCAATGAAGTGCAATACGCGATCAAAAAATCAATATCGCTATTAAGCACCAGCTTTTCCGCTGCCGCATGAGTAGCTTCCGGGTCTTCGCCAAAACCAATACTCTCGGTGTGGACACTAACGTCGTTTAAACCAAGTTTACGAAGATGGATACGTAAGCCATCAAGTATGTCGAACGAAATAGATGGGTATTCGACTGAGCGGGGAAGAAGGATTCCGATACGGGTAGACATAATAATAATGAATGAGTGTTTAAACAAAAATAAAAAGAAAATGGGAACAAAATGATCCCATTTTCTTTTTAAAATAAAAGGTATGCTTAGTTGCGTGCAGGATAAACCCCGTATGTGCAAATAATATAGTTCAGACCCAATAAAGGTCGCAAAATGCTAAACGGCTGGTTTGCACCTACTGATGTCATTGTAATGGCAGCCTGTATAGGAGCCATGCTTACTACCGGACTTGACGCATAGGGAGAGATTCCTTGCTCGTCGCGGGCATACACATTACCGGATGCGGTGCTTAAAGAAGCAGCATCAGTGTCGTTTGACGGGTTTTGTGCAACAACAGCTACCGGATGAACGTGTGCCGGCATTTGCATAATGTTTAAGGTATCGCTTTCCGAACCGCCTACTTGTCCAAGAGAGTAAGAACTTAGCCCAGGGCCAGTGCCAACGCCCACAATTGTGCGTCCGCGAAGATCGGGTAGCCCGAAAGTGGTTGTGCCGTTGCCGCCGTATACGGTTCCTAAAATAGAGAACAGCGCGGTGTTTGATGCGATATTAATGATCTGCCCTTGGCAGAATGCCCAGCTTTTAGGCGCGAAGTTACCTGCAAAACAGGTTGTATATCCAATAACTCCTTCCATGATTGTTATAATTTTTTTTAATGTGTTAATACTGTTTTAGTTTCGTGAAGGGAAAATTCCTTCTACGGCAATAATGTAATTCATGGCCAGGTATGGCTGCAAAATAGGCACCGGTTGGCTGGAGCCTGCAAGAACGGTTGAGCTTATGCTGGAGTAAGGCCCCATGACAGTACCTTCTGAACTTCCAAAATACAATTTCTCTCCCGAAGCAGGGTAAGCATTTGTTGGAAGATCGACGCCGGTTGTGGCGGTTGATGCCGGTTGTTTTAAGTTTAATGATCCTACCATTGAGTGGGCATGTGTTGGCAAGTTAATCGACAAAAGTGTCGTGCTTTCCACACCAGCCGCTTCACCAATCACATAATTGCTTAAACCTGCTCCCTGGCCCTGGTGAATGGATACACGGCTGCGGAGATCAGGCAAGGCAAATGTCGTTTGTCCATCACCTCCATAGGTGGTTCCAATAAGAGCAAACAAAGCATCGTATTCTGCAATAGCTAAAAGTTGTCCCTGGCAAAACATCCAGGCACGTGGCGCAAAATTACCGGAAAAAACGGTAACAGTTCCTAAATATGGTTCTACAAACATAATTTTTTTGTTTTAAATAGTTAATAATAGTATTAAAGACTTAGTTGCGGGAAGGAAAAATGCCATACATGCAGATCACATAGTTAAGTGTCAGGTAAGGCGACAAGATTTCAAACGGTTGATTTGAACCGGCTGTGCCTATTGTTGCACTTACTACATTTGGTCCTTGCATGAACGTACCAGTAGTTGCAGTAGCATTGTAACCGTTGGTTACCTGTCCCGGATAATTGCTTGCAGTGTTTCGGTCGTCCTGACTGTTGCCGGCCCTTGGCGTTACCGTAATGTTGCCATTGTGGTTGTGTGCCGGAAGATTGTTAATACTTAAAGTTACTGTTTCCGATCCTGTGACTTCTCCCAGTGTGTAGTTGCTGGTTCCTCCGCCCTGACCTGTTCCAACGGGGATACGCCCCATCAGGTTAGGCAAAGCAAATGTAGTTACTCCATTTCCGCCATACGTTGTTCCCAGTAACGAGAACAGTGCCTGGTTTTGTGCAATAGCCAAAAGCTGTCCATTGCAGTACGCCCAGTTTTTGGGTGCAAAGTCGTAAGCTACCATTGTTACGACTGCCAATACTCCTTCCATAAAAGATTAAAGTTTAGTTGGTTAATAATAGGGTTAATTAATAATTAAATTCTTTAATTATCAAAAGCAATGTACAAAAAAAGAAATCTTAAAATCAATGCTAAGTTATTAACAGGCTCTAAAAGCATTGCCAATTCAGTGTTTTAAAAACCGAACAAGGCGTTTTTTAGTATTTTTACTAATAATTTATCTCCCTATTTTTAGGTGAAAAACGTCGTTCGTCACACATTTATATTTGGATGATTGAACTGTTTTTGTTTAAAATTGCGAAACAAAAACAACTAACATGAATCAGTCTTCTGTCAATAATTCCTTACGCATTAAAAAAGATATTGATGTACAGCGATTGAACGCTGATCTTGAAACCTGTTTAAAAGCGCAATGGAAAGAACATTTTAACCAGAATGATTATTCAGGAAGCTGGACAGTTATTGCACTGCGGTCGCAAACAGGGAACGCGGAAGATATTTTGGCAAACGATTCGGAGCAACCTTTTATTGATACGCCTTTGCTGGCACAGTGTCATTATTTTAAAGAATTGCTGGATGCAATGTTATTTGAAAAAGAAACAGTAAGGCTCCTGAGATTGCAACCCGGCAGCGTGGTGAAACCGCACCGCGACATGGGACTTGCTTACCGCTTTGGCTGCTTCAGGCTTCACATACCTTTGGCCACACATACCAGTGTGGAGTTTATGGTGGGAGGCGAAAATATTCCCATGAAGGAAGGCGAATGCTGGTACGCCGATTTTGACCAAACGCACAGTGTTAACAATGAAAGTTCGCAGGAGCGCATTCATTTGGTAATTGATGGCAAACGTAATGACTGGACCGATAGATTATTTGCGGATGCAGGCTATGACTTTGAAGAAGAGAAGCGCCGCATTGATTACTCCCTGGAAACAAAAAAACAAATGATCGAACAGTTGCGCCAGATGAAGACAGACGTAGCTGATGAAATGATAAAAAAACTGGAACTCGAAATTGGAAATTCAACAGCATAACATGGCAGCAACCCAACATCCGCTTCATGACTGGATCCCATACCGCTTTGTTTTTGAAGATGGCCGGCCTTTGGTTCAGTGGTTGTATGTTTCCGATATTCCTTTCAACGATCCGTTCTTTGATGAGAGCATGGCCGCCTGCCGCAGCCATCCTTATAACTCTTCGCGCTATAAATGCCTGAGCAGTCCTGAATGCATGATTGAATGGTCGCGTGCAGTAGAAGAGCTACCGTTGACCTTTATCTTTCACGTATCAAGGTGCGGGTCAACCCTGCTTTCACAACTTATTGGTCTCGATCCCAGTTATGTTGTGCTGTCTGAAGTTCCCTTCTTTGACGAGATCCTAAGATTGCCCTATAAATTGAAAAACACAGATGACGCATTGATACAGGAACTTTTTAAGGCGGCGGTAAAACTGGTTGGAAAAAAAAGAACAGGTAAGGAAGAACATCTGTTCATTAAAACAGATAGCTGGCATATTTCCTTTCACAACTTATTCAGGCAGTTATATCCTGCGGCGCCTTTTATATTACTTTACCGTTCGCCCGACGAGGTGGTTTACTCGCATCAAAAATTGCGCGGTATGCAAGCTGTACCAGGGCTCATTGAACCTGAACTATTTGGTTTCAGTCCCGAAGAAGTTAGTGACCTTAGCCTGGATGCTTATACGGCAAAAGTACTGGAAACCTATTTGTTGTTGTTTGAAGAACTGTCGCAACAGCCATCAGGTTTATTGATTGATTACAAAGAAGGTGTGATGAGCATGATGAAACAAATTGGCAGGCACCTGAACCTGGAGTGGGAAGAAGAACATATTGTACAAATGCAGGAACGCAGCAGGTTTCACTCCAAATACCCGCAGCAAAATTTTGCCGAAGAGGCCGCCGACCAAATTATTCCTGATTATTTATTGCAAGCCATGAAGCAGTACAAGGCGCTCGAAAAAATTAAAACTCCCGCTTAACTATTGGTTAAGTTTTTTAAACTCACCGTAGTACTTATACGCGTTTACCGTATCGCCCAGTTTGCTGTATGTAACTGCCATATAGTATAGCGCTTGCTTGTTGTTATTATTAATGCGGTACGAGTTTTGAAATGCTTTTAACGCATCGTTGTAACGATTGCTTAAGGCAAGTATATTTCCGTAGTTGTTGTACATTTCAATATTGGTACTGTCTTTTTTTATGCCCTTTTCATAAGCAGCCAAAGCCTGGGGGTAGTTTTTTTTCTCAAAATACAAGGTGCCTAACACATTACAGCTAACAGCATTAATGTTACCGGTAAGTTCCGCTTTTTTTAAATAATACATGGCGCTGTCGCGTTGCCCCATTTTATAAAATGTATAACCCATATTGCCCAGCGCGTCCGGATTGTTTTTGTACTTGTTCAGGTCGGTATGGTATAATTTTATGGCGGCAGCATAGTTTGCCTGTTTCATGTAAATGTTCCCAAGGTTAAGAATGGCGTCGTGGTAATACGGGTCTATGCCAAGGCAAATTTCATATTCTTTCTGTGCCCGGCCCGGATCGTTTGTTATTGTTTTTTCAAACACCAGGGCATTGTTAAAATGCGTTCTGGCACTACCCGGCGCATGAGTCACATCTTTTTTAAACAAGGTAAAATCATCTTTCCAGTCTTTGTTACGCGTAAAGGTTTGCACCGAAAAAAGCAGGAACACTGCCAGCAGGATATACTGTACCGACGCAGCAGGTTTCGTGGAAAAATTGATCTTGAATAATGTGTACACACACCAGCATATTAAAATACAGGAGCCAATGGTTGGAATAAAGAGGAACCTGTCGGCCATGGTAGCGCCAATGTTAAACAACAGGTTACCCGTTAGCAGCAACGGGAAAATAATCATGGCTACGCAAAAAGTAATGAGCGGATTTGTTTTAAGCGTTTTAAAAGCCAGCCATATGAAAGCGGCAAATAACAACAGGCCGCATATGGCAGGAATGGAGGCAAAGGAGATAATAGGGATCTCATTGAACGAATAATCGTAAGAGAGTGTGTACGGATAAAACGACTTGATGATATAGCGCGCGAACATACCAAAGGCGGTTGCCTTCTGGTCGAGAACAGACGAGGAGGCGAATAGGGAATTATCGGAATAGGTATAATTAATGCGAGGTGAAGAGGAGCTAAGGATAATGTATTGATGCCAGGCAAACCAAAGGGCAGTGGTTGCCAGTAAGGCCGCTCGTTTTTTGATAAGCGTCAAAATGTTCTTTTCCTCCATGTAATCTATTAAAAAAATAACCGGGATAAAGGCAATAGCTCCTTCTTTTGACAATAACGCCAATAAAAAGAAAAGGCAGCTGAAAACAAGGCGCTTAACACCATTAGCCGGTAAGACGTATAACTGACGGCAACTCAGCAGAAAAAATAAAAGTGAGAACAACTCGTCGCGGCTTTTAATATTAGCTACCACTTCGGTATGAATAGGATGTACAATAAACAACAATATCGCAAACAAAAAAAAGCGCCGGTCGGTTTTATTAAAGACTTTGCAAAGGAACTCATACAACAGGCAGCACAGTAAGGCATAATAACATACATTGAACACATGGTGAATAAACGGATTGGCAGGGCTCACCTGGTATTCAATAGCAAAGCTAATGAGCGATAGCGGCCTGTACAATCCCGCGTTCGAATTCCAATAACCCTCCCAGTAAAATGTTGTCAGTATATCCGGGATCCCCTTTAACCCCGCCGTTACAAAGCGGTTGTTTTTAATAACGGCCACATCATCCAGCACAAAATCATGTTTTAAGGTATTGGCGTACACCAGGAAACTAAGAGCTGCAATAAGGATATAATAATTCCTTGAAGAGGTATTGGCAACAGGATTAACAGTGTATTTTTTTGACATGGAAGAGGCGCAATATTTTTTTAATGGTGAATAAGGTTTAAACTTCGGCCCACATACGAAGCAGGTTGCTCCAGGATTGTAAGAGCGCTTGCGTTTCTTCCGACTGAGGATCTTTCGCTTCCAGTTTTTGATGCGCACGTTTTAATCCTGCTAGTAATGCCCTTTGTTCGGCAGAGCGTACCGAGCATTGGATCCAGCTTACAGCTGCCGCACGTACGCCGCTGCGCACATCATTAACACAGTGAACATACTGGCATGGATAAATAATGGCATCGCCCATGGCTGGCTTATAGGAAATTTCCCCGGCATCGGTCCTGATAAGCAATTCGCCTCCTTCATACGTTGAAGGGTCGCTCAAAAAAACAGTCATGGCCAGGTCGGTGCGCACCATTGGGGAACCCATCACCGGGCTATCCACATGCCAGCCGTAACCCATGCCGGGCTCATAGCGACTGAACAAAAAAGGATAAATGCGGGCCGCGTAAAGCTCTGTTTGAAATTTTGGTTCATTCATGAGCGCCATTCCCATTAATTGTTGCAACTGTGGCATAATATCCTTGTTGTTCACATCGGCCTGCAGGTTTCGTTTTACGTCGCGTGCCGCGTTGGTAGCTGTGGCTTTGCCATCTACAAAAGGAACCTGCGACAGAAGCTGCTGAACATAATGTAATGTATCTTGGTTTAGTAAACCGGGAACATGATGGATGAATTGCGATTGGTTCATGGATGAAAAACGTTTTATGTTATAAATATAGAATTTTATTTTAAAGCAATTAATCCCGTAACCATTTTATCATGTTCGGAAAACCGGTTCCATCATTCTGATCGGTTGCCAGGCCCATCCACACCAGCAGCGGAAGCCCTATGTATTTTTTATTGCTGTAATTGGTCACAAGCCAATCGGCATCGCCTTTATAACCATCTTTATGAAACACAATGGCGGGATCAATCTGTAAATGTTTACAGGCTGCATAAGTCCACAACATCACCGCCATTTCATCACCCTCCTTGCCCGGGCCGTTCTCAATCACATTATCGTTTAGCCTGCTTCTGTCGGCGGCAACCGTTACGGCAATATGCCCTCCCTCGTGTAATATGTCTCCCGGGTACAATAGTTTTTTTCGGTCCATCAGCAAGTTTCCGTTTTCAATTTTAAGTCCCGGAAGAAATGAATTGCCTTCAAACTCTTTTTCAATGGTAGTGATACCTATTGAATGAAGAAATTGACAAAATACGTTGATGATCTGGTCGTTTTCTGTTAATACATTTTCCATATTAATTTAAGATGATGATAAACAAATATACTTGCTTTATGGATTTCAAAAACAGGCAGCTTTAAAAATTACGTATTTTTACTAAACGACCAGGTGCCTGCTTTGCCTCATAAAACCTGGGTATTTACAAAAACACAAAAAATCTTACATTAAAAAAAGTTGTTGCAGCAATTGATATAATCAGTATTATTGAAAACGTACTCTTATAGTTTCCCGGCCCCTGTTTTTTTTACAACCTGATTTTAATTTTTTATTGCTTTATCCCTTTAGTGCCTTGCATTGATCTTTAATTTTAAATAAATAACTATGAAAAAAACATTCTCAAAAAACAGGACATTCCGCTTCATGATTCCCTGTGCTCTTCTTGCAACGTTTCAAAGCTGCAATTCGGGAGAAGTAAAAACAGGAGAAGAAACCAAGACGGGTTTGCAACTGAGCACTTTTGCTGCCACCTATCATCCACCTAAAGTAAGGAGCTTCCCTTCTTCCGAAAAAGTGATTAATGAATGGATCACTGCCCTTGATGAAGAAAAGATGCGGGCCCATGCCTGGGATATCTGGGAGTCGATCAATACCAAAGCGCCTAACGGCAATCCCATTTGGGAGAACTGGTTCTCGGGCTATGAATTATTTACGGCAAACAATTCGCTTGAGTTGCGTGACGCGGTGAGGGACTTTGAAAACCCTTCGCAATTTTTTCATGCTACAAATGCCAAAGCCAAAGCCATTGATCCTAATGAGAGGCCAACCTCGTTCAACCGTTTTTCGCCAAGCCTGGCCTTGTTTATTTATAACCAGGGCTATACCAGCGCAAAAACGCTGGACTCGATCAACACCGCGTTTGAGGTCGAAAAAACGCCTGTAGTAAAACGAAACATATCCACCTCTAAAGACAGTACCGATGAATTTTCTTTTGCTTTAAAACCGGTATTCCAGTTCATTAGTGGCAGCCAGCCAACAGCGGTTCCTTTTTGGGCCGGTATTTCGGCGCAAACCACCACCGATATGAAAAATCCTTCGCCCGATACCTGGAGGCAATGTGTGATTGTTGATCCAACAGGAAAACTAAAACCCGGAACAACCGCGGTGATGTCGTGCAATGGGGAAATTCCAAAACCATGGCCGGTTGTGGCGTTAAACGATTTTTACAATATTAAGATCACAAAGGCGCAGGCCGATTCATTCAGTGTATTTGCCGCCACCTCGGGTGATGATGTGGGAGCCAATAACCATTCCGATTCTACCTCGGTAGTAAATATGGTGAAAGAAGGAAACATTGCCCTGCTCACAGCCATGCATGTTACCGGGAAAGAAATTCCAAACTGGACCTGGCAAACCTTTTGGTGGAGCCCTGATACGCAAAATCCTGTATTTGGAAAAGACAGGCCGAAGAGCATTCAAAAACCCTGGAACAATTACAACATGCGCACGGCTTATTACATGACGGCACCCGGAACGATCAATCAACCGGGCGAACCTAACATTCAGTTTAACCCTTATCTCGAAACAAACCTTTTTGGTACGCTGTCCTCCGAAGTAGGTTCGCTCGATACCATTCAATGGTATGGCGTCTTTTCAAACTGCATGAGCTGCCACCGCATGGCTTCATGGAGCAACAATGTGTACATTCCAAATGGTTACATCAATGGTGCTAACCCGGTGTTATTTGATAACAAGACCAAGACCGATTTTTTATGGTCCATTCCAACAAGAGCCCATTAATTTTTTTAATCATCAAAACTCTCATGCTATGAAAAAACAATTAAGCCTTATTGCAGCCTGTGTCATTGCGGTTACGTTTTACCAGTGCAACTCTTCCGATAAGCCCAAAGAAGAAACCGCGTTGCAGGACGCAGCGCCATCAGTCTTTAATATTAATTTCACATTCTTTCCTCCAAAAGACCTCGACAGCAATGCCACGCCGCAACAACTGGTTGAGTTTGCCTGGGAAGAATTTTTTGCGCTGAACTGGAAATCATCCTACTCAAAAAACCAGTTGCGTGATTTCCCCGACACTACCTGGAATTTTTCGAGCGATACAAATCCTTTTCCTGATACACTGGTGTGGGAAACCTATGCGCACCGTTCGGAATTAAGACCTTACTCCGATAACATGCTGCCATTTGATGCCGCTCCGCATTATAGTTATGGCGCGCCGTTGGCTCCTTATCCAAAATCAAATGCAAGTTTTACTTTGTTTAATGTGCTGGATGAAAATAACGAAATAGGTTCCTGTTACATGTATGCCCATACCGACAGTTATGACAAACGCTACGAAGTATTGTACCAGGCCAAGGTAAACAGGGATGAGTATCAATACATTTATAACCATTACCCGACAAAAGCCGCCCTGGCAACTGCACGAGCCTATACCCAAAAAATGATTAGCCAGAATAGCCAATATGCGCCGGGTGTGCGAAACTCCTGCAATTGCCCTGACAACTACCCTGGAATTTCATTGCCATGTGGCAGCAACCAAACAGGTCGTACCGGTGCCATGGAAGTAAAAACGGCCTGGAGAGAACTGAGCCCGAAAGATGACGCCTCGAAATTTTTAACCCGTACGGTGGTGTATTTTCAAACCGATTCGTCCGGAACGGTTTACTATGGCAATAAAACCTATGCCTTGATTGGATTGCATATTATTCATAAAACAGTCAATAACGAAGATTTTGTATTTGCTACCTGGGAACACAATGGGGTAGAGCAGGATGCAATGGGCTATCAGCTCATCTCTGAAAAAACCGGAAGCGATTCGGGTGCATTGGTAAAATCATTTTCGAGGTTACACCCTGTAGCAGCCATCACCGATAGTTCAACAAGTTTTGTGCACCGGAAATTAAGAAGCATGAACCCCAATTCCATCTGGCTCAATTACCGCTTAATTGGCGTGCAGGGTACGCCAAGCATGGATTCGGTAAACACGTTCAATTATTTTTTAGCGAACTATGTCGTGGAGTCCGATCCTACACTGAACGATTTTCACGGAAGCGGTATAGGAAAGCCACATAACGGTTTGGCAAATACACTGTACCGTGGTACTAAATTAACCATGGGCGGCTGCCAGGGTTGCCATGGTGTAGCACAAATGGGCTCGGGTACCGATTTTTCCTTTTTACTGGATAATGCCGGAAAACCAATTTACGCACCCGATCTGCAGGGCGATTCGGTTAATAAGATACAACGCTTGATAAGGGCAACAAGAGCCCGTTAAATAATAATAATAATAATAATAATAATAATAATAATAATAATAATAATAATAATAATAATAATAGCTAATAACGTTTAACAAAAGTATAACCCTAAAACCCCCGATTATGAAAAAACAGTTAACCCTGGCGGCCCTGGCCTTTATATCAGCCGCTGTGTTTTACCAATGCTCGTCGTGCGAAAAACACAAAGAAGAAACGACGAAGAATGACATTAAACCTGATCCCAAATGCGCTAAAGCTCCCGACAGCTGGTTTGCTGGGGCTACTACCCCAGCGCCCGACGATTATGGGCCTTTTGTTGATACCAGTAAAACTACTGATTGTGATTTCCATTTATGGTCGTTCCAGAAATTTTTATCATTAACCCGCAGCGCCGATGGCAAAGCGCCTTTTGAAGGGCTTGTGCAGGTGAGTAATGACCTGGAACTGCGTGGCGCAATGCTGGATTTGACAGACATTACCCAGGCAGGTACACATGGCTCATTGTACGATAAGAATAATAGCCCGATCTATTATTCCATCCATGTTAACCAACAAATGTATGATTACCAGCAAAAGTATTTATCCCTGTTCGCCAAAAACATTCAGCAAAACAAGGATACTGTTTTAGCGCCCGGCGATACTGTCAACATTAATAATTTGCATGCACTGGGACTTGATACGCTTAACTATCCTGTAGGAAGCATTGAAATAAAAGCATCATGGATCATGGCCTCTTCCTTAAAACCGGATGAGCGAAAAGACTATTACATTACAAAAGCCATCTTTGGTGCTCCCGATGTGATGCCTGTGGAAGTAGCTTTACTGGGCATGCACATTGTAGGCAGAGTTGCCAACCATCCGGAGCAGGTATGGGCTACGTTTGAGCACGACGACCTGGCACCTGATTACGACTGGTCGACCGGGAAAGATACAACCACTAAAGTTGTGAGCGACAAAAACTTTTTGTTCTACAATGCCAACACAACGGTTGCCAATTGTCCTATGAACAACACGGCCACAAGTCCGGCAAAGTTTACCAACGTGTTCAATATGTTTAAATACGGCATGGCCGAAGAATTTACCGGAAGCTTTGTGCCATCGCGCAGAGATTCATTGAATAATGCCAACATTGAGGCGCTTAACGAGAGCGTAAAAAAACAGTTGCGCGAAAAGGATAAAGGGCCATGGAGTCATTATTTTTATAAAGGTTCCATGTGGCTCGATGATCCTACGCCGGCAAGTTTTGCACCGGGTAATTTCTCTTTAGGGATTCTCACAAATCCTTTTTTAAGAGGTTCAAGAGCCATTTCCAATATTACCATGGAAACATTTGCACAGGTTAATTTTTCAGGAAATTATGCTTCGGGTTCTATGAATTGCTTTGCCTGCCATGGTACGGTTGATTTTAGGAACGACACCACCAGGGGTGTAAATTACAACATGGCGTTAAGCCATTTATTCATCAATGCATTGTTACACAAATTCCATCCTGCAGCAGCAAAAACGCCATAGGTTTATTAATTTTTAAGGTTGGAGTTGGAAGGAGAGGGCGAAAGCCCTCTTTTTTTATTAAAACACATTTAATTCGGAGCAGCGCGTGGATGTGACCTAAAACATACGCTGAAAAATCAATAGCTCAGATACGGAAGGATCATCTTCAGTTTCTCCTCGCTAAAAATCCCCAGACCAATGAGGTCTTCTTTGCTTAGCTTGCCATGCTTGTTCCTGTAATTAATGACCGCTTGCGCCAGCTGAAAATTAAAATACGGATGCTTTCGCAGGGAATTAAAATCAATGGCATTGATAGGTAGTTTAGTAATGTTATTCGCGTCAAGTTTTATTTGCGACGAAAGCAAAACAAATACACTATCGGTCATGCCATACACTTCCTTCAATTGGTTTATGGAATGAAAGCCGCCAAGCATGGTTCTGTATTTGATGATCCGTTTTGTAAAACCCGGGCCAATCCCTTTTAAAAACACAATCGACAAACTATCGGCCGCATTGATCTCTACCGGTTCCCGGGCAGCTGTTTCCTTTTTATAAGTACGTGGTGTGTAAGCAAAAACAGAATCATGCTTATAAGCGCTTTGGGTATTAGGAATTAAAATATAGCTTTCGAGTTCTTCATACAATTTGGGCGACAAGCCATACAGTTTTTTAAGGTCAGTTGGTTTATAGAATTTTCCGCCTTTATTCCTGAAATTAATCAAGGTGCTGCAGAGTTTTTTAGGCAGCCCCAGCTTTTGCGCATCTGCCTCGGTTATGGTATTGGGATTGAACACAAAACGCTGGCCCGAAATGTTATGTGTTTTATGTTCTGTTTTGGTAAACGAAGTATGCTCCTGTGCTTTTTTCTGCTCTGGCAGAGTCGTTTGAACATTAACAGAGAGCATTTGTACGGAATCGTCATCACCTATAAAATAAGGCATGAACAGCCTCACAAAAATTAAGACCGCAATGATAATACACAGCACAAAAATGCCGTTGCGCTCCTGTTTATTAAAGTGAAAGAAATTAAACAGGAAAGATCTAATTTTCCGGAATGCCATTTTTCGATCGTTTAAACAGGTAATAGACCGGGACACCTAAAGCAATAATTAACAAGCCCATACCTGTATTAAAGGTTTTATAGACTAAAAGATCGATACAGATCAATGTGGTGAGTACAATATACAATGCAGGAATAACTGGATAGCCAAAGGCTTTGTAAGGGCGCTCGGCATCGGGCATTTTTTTACGCAACACAAACAATGCGGAGATGGTGATAATGTAAAAGATCAACGAGGAAAAGGTGCAATAATCCAACAAGTCGCCATAAGAACCGCTCAGGCATAATAACGATGCCCAGATTCCCTGGAATACCATAGCATTTGCCGGAACATTGAATTTATTGAGAGTAGCGGCCTTTTTAAAGAACAAACCGTCCTTTGCCATGGACTGAAATAATCGTGAACCGGCAAGGATCAACCCGTTGTTGCAGCCAAAGGTTGATACCATAATTAAAGCGGCCATTAAATATTTGGCAACATCTCCAAATACTGTAAATAAAGCGGCAGTACCTACCCTGTCCTTTTGGGCAAACATAATGCCCTGCTCCATAACCGTTGACGCATCCACAGATCCTTCTAAGGGCAGTAAGCATAAATACGCCACGTTAGCTAAAACATAGATCAGGGTGACAATGCTCACTCCAAAAAATAATCCTAATGGGATATTGCGTTTTGGATTTTCGACCTCACCGGCAATAAAAGTAACATTGTTCCAGGCATCGCTGCTGAATAAAGATCCCAGCATGGCTGTTCCCAATGCCGTTAGCAAGGCCATCCCGGATAATGAATTGAAACCGTACATCCAACCGCCGTTAACATTGCTTGCCTGCTTTGCATCCCAGGCCTTTGCCATATTATCAGAAAAAACAGTTGTTTGAAATCCATAATAGATCCCAACAATGATGAGAGAGAACAAAGCGATGAGTTTTGCGGATGTGAAAATTCTCTGGATCGCTTTTCCGTTCTCGATGCCTCTTGTATTGATAAAGGTAAGAATAGCAATGATAGCGATTGCCAATAACTGTGCGCTGGTAATTTTAAAATTCACGATTTGCATCACCACATTTCCTTCTTCAAAAAAAGGAATAAAGACCCCCGTGAATTTTGCAAAGGCTACCGCCACGGCTGCAATGACACCGGTTTGAATGACCATAAAAACGGTCCAGCCATACACAAAGGCTACCAGGTCGCCGAAGGCCTTTTTAATGTAAACGAATTGTCCGCCAGCCTGTGGCATCATGCCGGCCAGCTCACCATAACTTAAAGCGGCAAATAAAGTGATAACACCCGAGAGGATCCAAACAACCAAGAGCCAACCGGCCGAACCAACTGTTCTGGCAATATCGGCACTCACAATAAAAATCCCCGAACCTATCATAGACCCGGCCACTAAAAGTGTGGTATCAAACAGATTCAGGGATTTTTTCATATAATTTTAATCGTCTAAGGTATGTTCAGGACCTGCTCCCGGTTTTTCGAGATTACTATTGCGTTTACTATATAAATAATAAACAGCGATTCCAATACTACCCCAAATCAAAAAAGCGATCCAGGTATCTTTTCTCACAAAGCACATTAAGAAAATATTGAAAGCGACTCCAAGAACACCAACTAAATAAACGGCCGGTGTTTTATAAGGCCTTTCCAACTCAGGTTTTTTATAACGCAGGATCATTACCGCCACACATACCATGGCAAAAGCCAGCAGGGTTCCCATACTGCACATTTCGCTCACTTTATCAATTGGCGTTAAAGCTGCTACAATTGACACAATAAGTCCTACTAAAATAGTACTGCGGTGAGGTGTCTTAAATTTATGGTGCAATGTTTTAAAGAATGGTGGTAATAAACCGTCTTTTGCCATACCTAAGAAAATACGCGTTTGACCCAGCATCATCACCAGCATTACCGAAGTTAAACCGGCTGTTGCGGCAAGCGTAATGATAAATACGGCCCAGGTTAAACCTATACCCGAAAATGCCGATGCCACCGGAGCTGCCTTATCCAGCTGATCGTATTTTACCATACCGGTTAAAACCAACGACACTAAAATATAAAGGATGGTACAAATAACCAGTGAGGCTATAATGGCAAAAGGAACATCTTTCTTCGGATTAATAGCTTCACCGGCCTGTGTCGACACCGCGTCGAAACCAATGTAGGCAAAGAATACAATGGTAGCAGCTGTTAATACCCCACCAAAACCAAAATTCATTTTTCCTGTCAGGTTACCCATGTCATCTACTGCAGGAACCTCAGCAGGAATAAAAGGTGTCCAGTTTTCGGTATTGATGTAAAAAGCGCCAACCACAATTACAAACAGAACCACGGCGATTTTTACCACAACAATGACGTTGTTGGTATTGGCCGCTTCTTTAATTCCTTTTACCAATATGTAAGTTACCAACCAGGTAATTAATAAGGCAGGAAGATTAAAGGCAAAAGCCGGTGGATCAATTCCTAAGGCCACGCATTTTTCGGTAGCGGTAGCCATATCATTACAGAGCCAGATAGGAAAATCGACACGGAACAAATGCAGTAACTTCACAAAATAACCGCTCCAGGCAACCGCAACGGTTGTGGCCCCCATCATGTACTCCAATATCAGGTTCCAGCCAATGAACCAGGCAAAAATTTCGCCAACAGTGCCATAAGCATAAGCATAAGCCGAGCCTTCAACCGGCAGAACAGAGGCAAACTCGGCAT
This sequence comes from Bacteroidota bacterium, assembly GCA_048498515.1. Lineage (GTDB taxonomy): Bacteria > Bacteroidota > Bacteroidia > B-17B0 > Aurantibacillaceae > UBA4416. The sequence continues at coordinate 18,345 of JBEHXV010000051.1, forward strand.
AGCATAAAGAAGCGAACAAACAGCCAATACCGGCAATAACAAATGATAAAGCCAGTGCAGGTCCCGCATAATCATGAGCGGCAATACCGGTTAATGTAAAAATACCCCCGCCAATAATGGCGCCTATTCCTAAAGAAGTAAGTCCCCACTTGGTTAACACACGCTTTAGATCACTCTTTTTCATATCCGCTTCAAAAGCAGATACCGGTTTTATTCTCCAAACTGACATAGTATCGTTTTATTTTTTAATGGTATATAATCTTAACTATCCAAATATATATTTTTTTATTTAATAAACACAATATCTTACTTTAGCACTGTGGAAAATCAAGATACAGAACATACAAGTCCCCAGCCCCCTCCTGTTTTACCAAAGCCTGTTTTAGTACAGGATAAACGCAACTGGGTACGGAGATCGCTGATAAGCCTAGGCATTTACATTTTTGTATTCCTGTTCCTGTTTAGGGTAGAACCTATATTTGTGGCCGCTGTACTAATTGCCCTGCTCATTCATGAGTTTGGACATTTTTTTGCCATGAAGGCTTTTAACTATACCGATGTCAGGTTATTCATCATGCCCCTTTTAGGCGCTTACGTTTCGGGCAAAAGATCAGTGATCTCACAGAGGCAAAAAAGTATTGTTATTCTTGCCGGCCCGGTACCAGGCATTATCATTGGCATTTGCTTACTGGTTGGCACCATGTATCATCCTAATGAGCGGATAGCCTTGCTCGGGCAAATTTTCCTGGGCTTGAACCTTTTTAACCTCCTGCCTTTTATGCCCCTGGATGGAGGACGCCTGCTCGAAACTTTGTTTCTTGATAAGAACCATATCATCAGGGTGACGTTTTCAGTCATTTCCATTCTATTCCTCACCGTGTTTGCCTTATCGTATAAGAGTTATATTTTACTGATCGTTCCCGTATCAATGGTGTTCGACCTGGTAATGGAAATTAAGAATCAAAAGATCCGCGATTATTTGGTACAGGAACACATCAATCATATTGTTGATTATAACGATTTGCCAGATAAGGATTACTGGACCATCCGTGATTGCATCCTGTTTTCATTCAACAAGCGTTATAATGGCATCATGGCAGGTGTTCATCAATACAGTGTTATTGAAGGCAGCCTGGTACAACATGTATCGGCAATTATAAGAACGCCGCTTATTAAAGACCTGAAAGTATTGGGTAAGATCATTGTACTGATTATTTTTTTGATCTTTCTGCTCCCTGTCATCCTATACATTCCACTGTTATTTGGAAACCTGAATGCATGATAAAACAGTTTTTTGTGATAGCTTTTATGAGTCTGCAGGTATTGGGCATTGCACAAAACCTTGATGTGAACATGCTGAGGGCAATTAATAAAAACGAATACCCAAAGTGGGATAAAACCATGCGTTTTACATCCAACACCGTTTACCCTGCTTTGGCCATTGCTCCTGCCTCGCTTATTTTAACCGGTTATATCAATAAGGATAAGGCCATGATGCGCAATGGGGTAAAAACAGGCCTGGCCATAGGGTTTAACGCTTTGCTGACGAGCGGAGTGAAATATACCTTTAAACGAAAAAGGCCCAGTGTGCAATATCCCGACGATATTGTGAAACGCACTCATTCAGGAATTTATTCTTTCCCTTCGGGCCATACTTCCAATGCCTTTGCCATGGCAACGGCGCTCACCCTTTCAACTAAAAAATGGTATGTAGCGGTTCCGTCTTACCTGTATGCCTGTGGCGTTGGCTATTCGCGCATGAGGCTGGGCGTTCATTTTCCGAGCGATGTGCTTGGCGGCATGATCATTGGCATTGGCTCATCGTTGCTCATTTTCCAGATTGACAAATGGATCCAGGACCAATAAATTGCCGGCAAAAGGGTTGTTAATTTTTGTTTAATTGTGCTTTTTGAGCATTAAAACCGTACTTTTACAGGAGAAGCCCCTTGCTGATGAAACATGTTTTTATAGTCATTTTCTTATTGTTCTCAACAACCCTTTTAGTGTCGCAAAGCAATGCTCCCCAAAGCAGCATACCCGATAAATACATCCAGATCTCAGGGGTGGTATTGGACGATAGCCTTCAACCGCTTCCTTTCGTATCCATCATGCTCAAAGGTACCCATCATGGTACGGTAAGCGATTATTACGGCTTTTTTACCATTGTGGCAAAACCGGGCGACGAAATGCAGTTCTTTTCCATTAACCATAAAAGCAAAGCTTACCAGCTGGCCGATACCTTATCAGGAAAACATTATTCCATTATCCAGATCTTAACAAAGGATACCATCCAGCTGGCGCAGGTAAATGTGTATCCCTGGCCAAGCAAGGAGCAGTTTAAGCGCGCTATCCTGAACCTTGATTTAAGTGATACAGACATTGAACGCGCTTATAAGAACATGGATAATGAAGACGTTCGTGCTTCCATTAAAGGCGGTTCCATGGATGCCGCTTCCAACTACCGCGTACGCATGCAGCAACAATACACCCGCCTGTACCAGGCCGGGCAATACCCATCGGTAAGCTTGCTTAATCCTGTGGCCTGGGCCCAGTTTATTGATGCCTGGCGAAAAGGCAAACTTAAGATCAAGTAATTTCCTGTTATTACCGCTTACCAAAATTGCATGTTCAAATTGAACGTGTAAGGTTTTTAATAATTGTTCTTTTGCCGTGTCGTAAATTAATATATCTTTAAGTAAAATTAGAGGTATGACAAAAGCCACATTTTTTTTATCGGTCATTTTGTTCCTGAGTCATTTTCTTGTTTCCCAAAACTTTTGGGCCTATACTGCCGGCGGCATTAAGGAAGATGAAACCATGGATATTTGCTATGACAATTCGGGCAACATTATTTCTACGGGTTATTTCTCAGGTACCACTCAATTTGCCACAGGCATCAGCTTAAATTCAAGTTCGTTTGGCATACCCGATATTTACATTTCAAAATCAACGCCCGCCGGACAAGTGCTATGGACGACAAAAGCCGGTGGTAATGGTACCGACAGGGGAAATTCCGTAAAATGCGATGCCAGTGGAAATGTTTTTATTACCGGCTACTATTATGGCTCGGCCACTTTTGGTTCTACCATTCTTACCTCGGTAAGTGGTTCGCAGGATGGCTTTATTGCAAAGCTGGATGCCAGCGGCAATTTTTTATGGGCCAAATCCTTTGGCGGCAATTTAGCGGAATGGGGAAATGCCATTTCGGTTGATGAACTGGGGAACCCGGTTGTGACAGGCCAGTTCCAGGGCACATCCAATTTTGGAGGAACCACATTGACCAGCGCTATTAACCCTTCCACTTCCTTTTCATCGTTCGACGCCTTCATTGCAAAATACGACACCAACGGAAACCTGGTATGGGTAAAGCAAGGCTCGGGTAAATACGACGACAGGGGGCTCGACGTGATTACCGATAACCTCAACAATGTATATGTGTGCGGACAGTTTTCCGATACAATACAGTTTCAAAACACCTATAACAATGCCATTATGAATGCCTCGTTTATTATTAAATACAATGCGGCAGGACAGGAACAATGGTTCAGGAAAGCCGCCGGCGTATTTTCAATACCCTATAGCATGGTAATGGACAATGCCAATAAAATATACCTGACCGGCGATTTCCAGGGTACACTTACCTATTTTGGCCCTTCGGGAAATAGTTTTGTGAATGGCGTTTATACCAATAAGGCTTTTTTAATGAAGATTGACAATGCCGGAAATTTTATCTGGGGAAAATCGGAAGCCAGCACCAATTATGTATCGGGAAAACAAGTGGCATTGGATGCACAACAGGACCCCTATGTCTTCGGGGAGTTTGGCTGCACCATGAATGAATACTCGGATGCTTACGGACCGGGAGTATTTAACAGCATTGGCTTTGGCGATCTTTTCATTACAAAATACAATGCATCCGGTACACGGCAGTGGTTCAGGCAATACGGCGGACCACGAAACGACAAAGCGCATGGCTTGTTGATAGCAGGTATTAACGAACCAATTATGGCAGGCAGTTATGAGCAACACATGAGTATTCCTGCTACCAACGGAAGCCTTAGTATTATTAATGGTTTTGGTTCTTCTACCTACATTAATCAACCCACTAATTACTGTGGGTCACCCAACAATTATACACACTACTCTCAGATAACAAGTAGTGGTTACTCCGATGCATTTATTTTTAAAGGAATGGATCTCACCCGCAAGCCCTATGATTATTATTACCGGAGCGGAACAAGTTGTAATCTTAATTTTGTAGGGAACTGTATTGAAAATTCTCCGGTAATGTGTCCTGATACCATACAGCTTTGTTTTAAAGGCGACATTTATTCGAACACACATGCCAACACAACAAGCTCCTACTACACTGATTACTATCATGGCCCAATACAACGTTATCAATGGAATAATAGCGTAAATGACACCTTAAGTTACCTGGAGGTAAGTAGCAGTGGTTACAACTATGTAAAAACAACAACCCTTGACGGGTGCTACAGTAGCCAGGATACCGTGTATGTAAAAATAAATCCGTTGCCTGCCCCACCTAACATTACAGATAACCTGGG
>JBEHXV010000052.1:0-21970 GCA_048498515.1 Bacteroidota bacterium
TAAAACAATGTAAACTTCCTTATCAGGGCTTTTTGAAAGAACGTCAGAGTATATTGTCTGTAATGTTTTATGATTAATTAGACGATCTATTGCTGGTTTGGCTGAAGACTTTGTGGTACGACCAATATATAGAATTTCCAGGTCTAAAAAATCAGGGCGGGGTAATATGAATGGCTTATTGCCATCTAAAATATAAGCTGATTTTGCTCTAAGTACTGGTCTTTTTTTATTATTAATTATATCAAAAATATTATGAGGGTACTTCGATTTAATTGAAAGTTCATTGGTTTTAAAAACGTTATTTATAACTGAGGGGATTTCTATTTTGTCAGAGCCTTTATGTACATTAAATTTTAAATATACAGAATCGTCAGTAGCTTTAATATAATTATCCTGAATTGAAACTCTATTCCTTTGACAAATGAAGTAAACATTATAATACTTCAAGTCGTTAGCATAAATTGAATTTTCAAGCGGTTTAAATTCATCCTGTTGACATAATTGATAAGTATGCAAATACATATTTATACTTGCTTCAGTTGCATATTTAAATGGTTTATATTTTTTTGTCATAGTAAATCTTTACGGTCATAAATACATAATGGGTAATTTCATTACTCTAAAATCTTATATTACGAAAAGAGTTCATCTACATTCTCTCCTATGATCTGGCCTATTGATTTAAGATTAGATCTATTTTCAATTTTATTTAGCTCTTTAAGCCTCATGATAATAGAGGTCTTTGTAACAAAGAATTGATCTGAGAGTTTTTTTGTTACCTCGTTAAAATGAGTAATATTTGATCTTTGATCGTCTAAAATAAGCGGAGAAAAAGAGCCCGTGTTTAGATTCAAACGAGCTAATAAAACCCGAGCAGGTAATAATAAACAAGTAGCAAAATAGTTTGCTTGCCATTCAATCCAGTTTCTAGCGTTTATTAATTCATGTTTTCCAGTTGTTATATTATATAAAGAATCTTCAAAACTATTGTATTTATCCTGAGAAATTAGAATTTCTCTATGCAGAATTAAATGGCCGAATTCATGCGCCAGTACAAATGAGTGGCGAGGAGAATCAAGTATTTTTGAGTTAATTAGTATTTGTTTATTTTCAAAATCACATTTTCCTAATATTTTATCTTCATTATAAAGTACACCTACATGTACATCATAGTTTTTTCTTATAAAATCAGTAATAGACGACTTAAATAGTTTATCTCCATTTAAAAGAATTCCAGGATTAATTTTATTGAGTATCTCATTAGCCCTTAACTCAATTTCAGTTTTTGATAAGTATTCTAAATTAAAGTTTTCGTTATCTGAAATGGTTAGGCTTACTGCTTGTTTAATTGTATCGTCTATTAGCTTTTCAAGCTCCGAGTTTTCATTCCTTTTTGAGTCCTCTGGATAATTAATAATGGGAATATCTGTACGATTAGACTTATAAAGAGTGATTTTGTAATTATCTTCGGATTCACCTATTATCAACATCATGCCTTTAGATTTGGCATATTTGAATGCACCGTCCTGAAATCCTTTGTTAGTAATAAAAACTCCTTTGACATTTACGCCTGATACCTGACAAATTTTTGCATAAAATTCCTCAAGATCACTGACGGGTACTAATGAGCTATAGTTTTTGCATTCTATTAAATACAGTAAACTATAATTTGTAGCTTCTGGCGGCCACAACTCAATGGATAAATCAAAAATAATATTGCTTTCTCGGTCTTTTGAATAATATGGTTTTTTCTCAAAAGTTTTAATAAAATCCGCTATTAAGCCTATCCTTTTTTCTTCAATTGCATTATGTATTATTTTTAGTGAGGTTTTTTCAAACACATCACCTTTTGCGGTGGTATTCATTCAAATGATATTTAATAGATTAAAATAGTCCTCTAGCCTGCATATCGTCTTCAAATGTTATCAAGTCATTTTGAAGTCCTTCTTCTTCATCGACCCAAATAGTTTTTTCCTCTATCTCAAAAATTGGATCCACGTGTAAAATTAATTCTCCTTCAATATTGAAATTTCTTGCAAGCAACTCGTACTTTATTTTTAATTCGTATTTCTCGTGATTTGTCAAAATATGCAAATCGAATGATCTAGAATCTTTTTGAATTAGGGGCTTGTTTTCTTTGGGCGTGTAAACGGCATATTTTTCTTCATCATCAACATAGACTGGTGAGTATTTATAATAATTCAACCTATCTAAAAGATTCCCTAAATACCCTCCTAAATCTCTAAACTTATTTTCCTCAGGATAAATATATAATTTGTAATCTTCTAACACTTCCGAGCCGTTATTTTTGAAATTAATAGTAAACGTATTCCAACTACAATTCACATTTTTATTTTCGGACATCATCCAGCTTGTATGAGGACTAAAATTTGCCCCTTTTAAATTTCCAAAATGATTTGGAAACTTACTAGGTTTAGATAACTTATACTTTGAAACTATTCTTTTAAATTTTGGACGTATTAAAAATTCGTTAGTACCATTTCCAAAAGTAATTTCAATTTCATAATTTGATTTAAATTGATTTTTTAATACATAATAGTTAAATGTTTCACGATACATTTCGATTAGGTCTGCTATATCTTCCCAACAATAGAGTAATATTTCAAACCCTCCATTTAGCCTACTTTCAACATCCTTCTCTCTAACATATTGCTCAATTGCGGCATCTTTATTTGCCGATGTAGCAAAAATAAATACTTCCAATTCTGGTTTAAAACTCTTTGCTTTTTCGATCTCTGCATCTATTTCCTTTTCAGATAATATAGCATTAGAATAATCATCTTTTCCTTTACATTGTATTCCTGAATACTTTATTTTATTTTTTGGTACTGCGTATATATCAACACCTGCTTGAGATTGGCCAAGTCTACCATTCTTCTTTATCTTATCTTGAACGGCCCATATCTCTCCCCATAAAACTTTACACAGATCTTCAAAGTCTTGCCAGTTTATCGGTTTGCGAATGGTTTTCTTCATGTAATTAATAACAAACTGAATTTAAGCAAAATAGGTAAAAATATAAGTATCTAAATACTAACTACTTATTGACATTGGTATTTGCAACTTTGCAAGGCCATATATAGGGGTGTGCAAGCTTGCAAACGTTCTCTAGCCCTTTTGCTACACTCAGGAACCGAATTTTGCCCCGCTTTAACCCGATAAATAGTAAACCACTTCTTTCCCCTCCTGACGTTTGCAAAGCTGTTTGGGAGAGCTGTCCTGATCGGGAATGTCGAATTTGTGAGTAAGGATGGATTTGAGCCTGGCTTCGATGGTGCGCTCCTTGCAATCGAGTTCAAAGCATAGTTTGCCAATAAAATCGGATTTGGGCATTGGGTCGGTTAAAAGCTGGCCTATTAACTCAATGGTTTCGTCGAGAGCGGCTTTTTGGGTGCGACTATCCATTGCTACCTGAATGATGTTTAAGTCTGCTAAAATCAATCCTTTTTCATTATCGGAGTACTGGACAAAAAAAGGCTCATGCTTTTTGGAGCTGCGGCATTTGAGATAGGCTACCTTGATGAGATCGGTGTTTTGGTTCTGTGCATCTTTCTCGAAACCTATTTGCATAACGGTACTTGCTTTGTTGAGGATCTCGGTACCGAGGTGGCCACGAGCCTTATCGGTATTGCCGGGGTTTTCGTGGATAAGACAAAGGAAGGTGACATCATAGCGGTTGATGCTTTGGTTCATCATGTCAATCAATTTCATGCTGTCCTTGGTATCGTTGAAATTAAAGACGCAATCGGTAATTACGTCCAAAACAATGAACAGGTGCATGGGGAACTGTTTGCGAATGTGTTCCAGGTAAATGTTGAGCATATCGAAGCGCTCCTCGCGGGCAAATTCAAGCAGGGAAATGTAGTCGAAGCCATAAGGGTGCTCTTCGATGGGGTAACCGGCCTTTAACTGGATTTGTTGTAAGGAATACGGCAATTGATCGGATAAATTACGTTCGGTATCGACATAACAAACGGCGTAGCGGGTCAGGATATTTGTTTTGAAGTGCAAAAGGTCCCGATTACTCTCCGGCGTTTTGAGTAAGGCAGCACATACGGTTTCGGCCAGGCGTGATTTGTGTACGCCGGCCTTACCTTGTATGACGTTAATGGTTTTGGGAAAGAACACGGGATTATCTTTCTGCCACAAAATGGGCTGACTAAAGCTGATGGGCTTGCCTTTGTTTTCCCTGATCTTTTGCTGAGAGCTGAGCAATCGTTTCAGCTTATCGGCGGCTGTTTCCAATCTTCCTCCATCAGCACTTGAAGAGGCAGCCGTTTTACGGTCGGTTGGTGAAGGAATGTCGAACATAATACTTTGTTATTGGTAATATGATAATGCCATGAAATACACCTGAATTTGCCCGCTTTCGAAACGAACGGTAGCCACCCAGTCTTTAGGCGTGCGGCTTTGTAGTTCGGTTTCCTGCTTGATGCAGCTTTCTAATTGCATAATCATCAGTTTGTAATTGTGCTCCTCCACCCTGAAAAAGAGTTCTGAGAAATAATTGAAACGAAGTTTATCGAGTTGAAGCTTATCGAATAAGCGGTTTAACTGTTCTTTATCGGCATTGCTGTCATTGAATAGCTTTTTGTAATAGTTGACGTTGCTTTCAAGCGTTTTTTGATCGCGCTCTAAGATGGCCGAAAGCTGTTGTATCAATTCAGGCCATGTGAGGTCGTGTAGAGTTTCTTTGTATTTGTCCATGAGTTCTATTTCTTAAAGGATTTGACATAGTGCTTTTGTAACAGTTCCTGAACATCGGCGAGTTTGTAATAGATTTTGTTGCCCAGTTGGGAGAAAGAAATTTTACCTTCATCGCGCCAGGTTTGGGCGGTGCGTTTAGAAATTTTCATGAGGAGTAAAAACTCCTGATTATCCATAAAGATTTCTTCGGGATTTTTTTGTTTTTCGAGTTTTGCTTTGATTTCCTCGATTGAGGTGGCGAGCGCATCGTATTGCTCTTTAGATAAGATTACTGCTTCCATAAAAAATGATTTTTAATTGTTTATGGTGCAAAAGTGTTCAGGAGTGAAAAGTCCTTTGGTCCCCGGGGGACTATGAGGGGACTATTTTGATTGCAAAGTGGCGTTAACAGGAGTGTTTTTGCATTAATCTTTTATCTTTATAATAACCAAATTTTATAGAATGCCTAGACAAGAAATATTCCCAGCGGACTTTATTAGATCAATGACGTGGCCGGAAAGCTTTGAACTTGCCAAACAAGCCTGGACAAATGCAGAAAGATTACATAATGCGGCAATACTACTTTATTCAAATGGTTATACAGAACAAGCTTATAATAACCTGTTTATTGCTTGTGAAGAGTATTTTAAAGCAAGATCATTTGATGGGATTGCGAACATAAAGGAGAAAGGTGAACCCTTGAATGAAGATGCATTAAAGGAGTTTGTAGATAAAGCTGGAGATCATCGGTGGAAATTTCGTGAAGCTTTTTTTGATGCTGAAATGAATATCCCAAATGTAACATATAAAGTTAAGCCCGGTTTTGATGATACAGAATTGCAAGCTGGATTGCACAAGGAAATGGAAGAAACATTTGCCTTTCTTGATGCACTTAACCCATACGACAAGAAAAATAATTCATTGTATATAGGATATAATAAGGCAAAAAAGTCAGTTGTTGTTCCTCAAAACGAAATTACAAAAGAGATTGTTGAACGTTTTTTTAAAGTATGTTTTTATATTCAGATGGATTGTAGAGTGGATATAAAAAATAATGTTCCCTCTAGCGAACTTTCTTTGTATTTGAAATGGAGCGGTAAAGAATTTAAGGATATTTTAAAGTAGAAGTATTCACATTATTTCCAACCTCGCATTTCCCTTTGGCCTTTTCTCAAACCTCGATGGCTTTAAAATCGTTTTCACTGTTTCTACTGAAATTTCTTTCCCCTCTTTATCCTTGAACCAGGTGGCGATCATTTCTGCCAATTCGTTTGGTGATGCTTCGAGAAATGGTTTGCCATTGACATTTTTTTCGTGCATAAGCTGAAAGAACACATCTACAAACTGGTTAAGATTGCCATTGAGTTTAAACTTACGTTTGGCAGGGGACTCTTCGACTTCGCTCAGGGCAGGCCGTTTTAGGGGACCGAGGGGACTTTTGTTTTCAGTGATGGCAAGGGTTTCCTTTTTCTTCTTGCTTAATTTAGCCTGGCTTTTTATGAGTGTGATCTCTAAATCTATTTTTTCGTTGAAGGGGACCTCGTTCGGGTTTATTGTTTGTGGCTTATTTTGCAGGTACTTGGTTTTGGCTTCCATGAGGTAAGAGAGCTTTTCTTCGGGTGTTGTGTACTGTTTTATTTTCTTCTGCACCTTGTCGAAGCTGTATTGCGCCGAGGGATTGAATTTATTACTCTCAATCTCCTGCCGAAACAGTTCTATTATCATGAGTGCCTTTTCAACTTTTATGTTTCGTTCTCTTGTTGTATAGAGTTCGCGGTTAAGGTCGATGAGTTTTTCAAACTTATTGAGCCATACAAAGGGATCATCCAACTGTTCGCATTGGTATTGAATGAATGGTTTGATGTCGGATTTATCAAGTAGAAAAAGGCGGTGTAATAAACATGTGCAATACTGCTCTAATGAAAATTGATTAGCGATGATGAAGTCGGGAGTTTGTTCGGGGGTAAAAGCGATTATGTCGAACCTGGATGGTTCGGCAATAGTGCGATTGATAATTGGGTGCTCCGTGAACGGTGCAACCTGAACTTTACTCTGAAGCATGATAGGTGTGTCAATTTTTTGTTAAGCCGTCGTTAATTACGGTTTATTAAAATTATCGAATTTGCGCCATAAAAAACATAATGTTGAAAAATATAGCATTAATTTGCTACGTTTTGTAGCAATTATAATTTCTATTTCATTGAATTTCATTTATTTGCATCAATACTATATTTTAAAGCAAAATTTGACTACAATTTGTAGCTATCTTTATAGTCCACTATGTGAGAGAAAGATGAAGCGTTCGGCAGATAAAAGCATAATAGATCAGTTGCAACAACAGATTCTTGTTTTGCAGGGCAACCACAAGCCGAACGAAGAACAAGCCGGTATTGGTCTTGGCGACATTGAATCTGCTTTTCCGGGCAAGGTATTTCCGCGCGGGGCTGTTCACGAACTCATTAGTTCATCGGCAGAACATGCGTCGAGTACGAACGGTTTTATTTCGGTAGTGCTTGGTAAGCTGATGCAGAAAAACGGCACCTGTGTTTGGATCAGTAATAAGCGAAAATTATTTCCTCCGGCGTTAAAAGCTTTTGGCATAGACCCTGAACGAATTTTGTTTATTGATGCTGGAAGGGCTAAGGATGCTTTATGGACGATTGAAGAGGCATTGAAGTGCGATGCGTTGACGGCAGTTGTTGGAGAAATAGATCAGCTCAATTTTAATGATTCGCGCCGTTTACAATTGGCAGTAGAGAAAAGCAAGGTAACAGGGCTTATACACCGGCAGCAACCGAAAACGGTTCATGCATTGGCTTGTGTGTCGCGCTGGCAAATTAGCAGCGTTGAAAGCATTTTAATTGATGGTATGCCAGGTGTTGGGTTCCCGAGGTGGGAAGTGGAATTGTTGAAGGTAAGGAACGGCCATACCGGAAAATGGACTGTGCAATGGTCACCCAATGGCCTTGAATACATTTCTGAACAAATTACTACAACAACCTTATATGAACGACAAAGAGCGTAGGAATGGCACGTATGGTAGTGATATGGTTTCCGCATTTAATGACGGACCGGATGATTCGCCGGCAACCGGAATTAAAAGATGTGCCTTTTGCGCTTGTTGCTAAAGAGAAAGGGCGACGTGTTGTAAAAGCCGTGAACCGGATTGCTCAACAAAAAGGTGCACTCACCGGAATGGTGGTTGCGGATTGCAGGGCATTGGTTCCTGAACTGGAATTATTTGATTTTGTTGAAGGTGAACCTAAAGAATTATTGCAATCGTTGGCGGAATGGTGCATACGCTACACGCCGTTTGTGTCGATAGACGAAGACGGTTTGGTGTTTGATGCCAGCGGCTGCACGCATTTGTGGGGCGGTGAGCAAGGGTATTTAAAAGAGATACACACCCGCTTTAAGAGTTTTGGTTATCATATACGGCTTGGCATGGCTGATACGATTGGTTGTGCCTGGGCGGTTTGTCGTTTTGGAAGGAACGGCTCTATCATTGCAGAAAATAAACAAGCGGATGCCATCAAGCTATTACCATCGGCAGCGTTGCGGCTTGAACAAATTACCTGGGAAAAGTTAGATAAATTAGGGTTAAAGACCATAGGCAGTTTTATGAGCATGCCCCGAACGGCTTTGCGCCGAAGATTTGGGCAAGGCTTGTTAACGCGGATAGATCAGGCATTTGGTGCAGAGATGGAATTGGTTACGCCGGTGAAACCGCCGGCCCCTTTTGAGGAACGCTTGCCAAGTCTGGAACCTATACGCACCGCTCCGGGTATTGAGATCGCTTTAAAAACTTTATTGGAAACATTGTGTGAACGCCTGACGAAAGAAAGTAAAGGGTTGCGTAAATGTGAGCTTGTGTGTTACCGCATTGATGGGAATATTCAGAAAATAGACATAGGGACGAACAGGCCAACCCGAAATGTTACGCACTTGTTTAAGTTGTTTGAATTGAAGATACCGACCATAGAGCCGGACCTTGGGATTGAGTTGTTTGTGTTGGAAGCACCGATTGTGGAAGAGTTGTTGAGTTCACAGGATGCGTTGTGGGCGATGAGCGGAGCGAATGAAGCTGCTGTTGCGGAATTGATAGACAAGATTGCGGGAAAAATAGGAAGTCATGCGATACACCGTTATTTGCCTGCTGAACATTACTGGCCGGAACGAAGCATAAAGGAAACAACATCGCTTAGTGAAAAAGCTGATACGGCATGGAAAACCGATGTACCAAGGCCCTTGCATTTATTACGAAAACCACAAGTGATTGAAGTGAGTGTGCGCCTGCCGGATTACCCGCCTTTGTTGTTTCAGTACAATGGTGTGCGACATACCGTGAAAAAAGCAGATGGACCGGAACGGATTGAACAGGAATGGTGGCTACAGGACGGCCAGTACAGGGATTACTATTGTGTGGAAGATGAAAAGGGTTTACGGTATTGGTTGTTTCGTGCGGGTGATTATAATAACAGTAACCCTTTGTGGTTTATACATGGATTTTTTGCATGACCCTTCGACTACGCTCACTACAAGTTATGTCATATACAGAGTTACAAATAACAAGCAATTTCAGTTTTTTGAGAGGTGGTTCGCACCCTGAAGAATTAGTTGAACAGGCGATTGCTTTGGGGCATACGGAAATTGCGATCACCGATCATAATACGCTGGCGGGTATTGTAAGAGCCTATAGGGCTGCTAAGAAAAAAGGCGGTCTTCGGATTATTCCTGCTGCACGGTTAAATTTACTGGATGGCCCGAGCTTGTTGGCTTATCCCACCACCAAAGAGGCGTACGCTAATTTATCGGGGCTTTTATCGGAAGGGAATTTGAGAGCGGAAAAAGGTGAATGCCATTTGTATAAAGCAGATGTGTACCGGTATGCTGATGGAATAAAATTTATTATCGTTCCTCCTTATGCTTTGAATGAACGATTTGAATTTGAAACCGAATTTATAGAAGCGGTAAAAGAATACAGATCGAAGCTTGGCGCTGAGGTTTATTTGGGAGCGATACGCTCGTACCAGGCGAACGATAATAAAAAGCTGTACCGGTTGGCGGAGTTAGCAAAGCAATATAACATTGCTATGGTGGCTATGAACGATGTGCACTACCATGCGCCTAAACGAAGGGAATTACAAGACGTGGCTACCTGTGTAAGAGAAAAATGCACTATTTATAATGCGGGTTATAAGTTATATCAGAATGCGGAACGTTATTTAAAGACTGCGGATGAAATGAAACGTTTGTTCGCGCAATATCCTGATGCGATTGCCAGAACTCAAGAAATTGCAAGGGCCTGCACCTTTTGTTTGAGCGAGCTGAAGTATGTTTACCCGGAAGAGATCACGAGCGAAGGGAGAACACCACAGGAAGAGTTGGTTTACCTAACATGGAAGGGTGCTAATGAAACGTTTAAAAACAATATTCCGCCCAAGGTAAAGGCCAATATTGAATTTGAGTTAAGTTTTATTGAACGGAAAGGCTATGCTGCTTATTTTTTGACGGTGTATGATTTTGTGAGGTTTGCACGAAGCAGGGATATTTTGTGCCAGGGGCGTGGTTCTGCTGCTAACTCAACGGTTTGTTTTTGTTTGGGTGTTACTTCGGTGGACCCGTCGAAGTTTAATTTGCTGTTTAGTCGTTTTATGAGTGATGCGCGGGACGAGCCACCGGATATTGATGTGGATTTTGAACATGAGCGACGTGAAGAGGTGATACAATACATTTATGAAAAGTATGGCCGGCACCGTGCGGCAATTGTTGCGACCGTTACAGAACAACATTATAAAGGTTCAGTGCGAGATGTGGCAAAAGCTATGGGCTTATCAATGGATGCGGTGAACAACCTGGCTTCGTCGGGATGGGAATTTAATGAGGATTGGTACGATGGCAAAAGTATTTCTTCTTCGGGCTTCAATGCGAATGATCCCCATTTATTGAAAGTGTTGGAGCTGACAAAGCAATACATTGGGTTCCCTCGTCAGCTGGGACAACACACGGGCGGTTTTATTATTACGCAGGGCCGTTTATCTGACCTATGCCCGATATTGAATGCGCGGATGGAAGACCGGACTAATATTGAATGGAACAAAGACGATATTGAATCGCTGGGCTTTTTGAAAGTGGACGTATTGGCATTGGGAATGCTGACCTGCATACGGAAAGCGTTTGACCTGGCTAAACTGCATTATGGATTAGATTTGACTTTGGCGAACATACCACAGGATGATAAAGCGGTGTATGATATGGTGAGCCATGCTGATACGATCGGGGTTTTTCAGATTGAGAGCCGTGCGCAAATGAGTATGTTGCCGAGGTTAAAGCCTAAAGACTTTTACGACCTTGTTATTGAAGTTGCTATCGTAAGGCCTGGACCGATACAGGGGGACATGGTGCACCCGTATTTGAGGCGGCGGGATGGTATTGAGAAAGTGGAATACCCCTCAGAAGAGCTAAAGGCTATACTTGGCCGGACATTAGGCGTGCCTTTGTTCCAGGAACAAGCTATGGAGATTGCCATTGTAGCGGCGGGATTTACTCCAGCCGAAGCGGATGAACTGCGCCGGAGCATGGCCACGTTTAAAGCAAAAGGGATGGTAGCTGATTTTGAAAAGAAATTGGTTAGCGGAATGATGGCTAAGGGCTATACTGAAGAGTTTGCGCGGCGTGTGTTTAACCAGTTAAAGGGCTTTGGTAGTTACGGATTCCCTGAAAGTCATGCGGTGAGCTTTGCGTTGTTGGTGTATATTTCGTCGTGGATCAAGTGTTATTACCCTGATATATTTGCGGCGGCTTTACTGAATAGTCAGCCAATGGGGTTTTATCAGCCTGCACAACTGATCTCGGATGCACAGAAACATGGTGTTTTGGTAAAGCCTGTTGATGTTAATTATTCGGATTGGGATAACACATTGGAAGCGAAAGAAGGAAAGTTTTGTGTGTTGAGATTGGGCTTCCGGCAAGTGAAGGGCTTAAAGGAAGATGATATGCAGGTACTAATAGCTGTACGTGACGCTAACGGATCAATAAAGCGTATTACACAGTTGGTAGATGCAGGTGTGCAATTATCATCGTTGGAACGTTTGGCGGATGCGGATGCGTTTCGCTCGATTGGGCTGGACCGACGAAAAGCGGTGTGGGAAGTGTCGGCGCTGAGCGATCACCTGACGGGATTATTCGCCGGGCAACAAGTTGACACAAGCGCAGAAAGCTCAATAGAGCTGCCTGAAATGGATTTGGCGGAGCATGTGATCGAAGATTACAGAACGTTGGCTTTGTCGCTTAAGGCGCACCCGGTGAGCTTTGCAAGGGAAAAACTGAAACTGCTAAAGGCAATTACTACCGGTGGACTGGCAAATTGTGCGGATGGCGCTACGATAAGAGTAGCCGGTTTGGTGTTAGTTCGTCAGCGTCCAGGAACGGCCAGCGGTATTTGTTTTATAACGATAGAAGATGAAACGGGCACGGCCAACCTGGTGGTGTTTCAAAAGCTGTTTAACCAATACCGCAAGGAAATTGTGCATTGCCGCATGCTGATGGTGGAAGGCAAAGTGCAAAAAGAGGGTGAAGTGATACACGTGGTTGTAAAAAAATGCTACGACCTTTCAGGGCTTTTGGTACCGCTTGGTGATGCTGAGGCAAGGGGCTCGGAAGATCAGAGCGAAGATTCAATAAGCACAGCTCCGGGCATAGCCAAGGCGAAAAAAGAGCTGGTTAAATCAAATAATGGTCCTTCATTTCAGTACCAGGTGTTTCATGGGGGAAGGAATTTTCATTAGGTTTTTGTACCTTTAATTTTATGAGCAAGGAAGTAAAATTAAAAGATGGTGACGCATGTGTTGTTATTGCCGGAACGCATAAGGGTAAATCGGGAATTGTGCGGGATATCAATACTAGCAAAACCGGCCATATTACTATTACAGTAGTTCAAAAGGATGGCATTCGGTTTAAAACACTTGGCAGAAATGTTGAGGTAAAGAAACGCTAACAAATTTATTTTTTACGAATCCAAAGAGCCTTAACATAGGTCTGAAATGGCTTTCCTGTTTCGGCTAATTCAAAATGTTCAGTAAAGGAATTGTCATTTATGATTGAGATGGTAATGCGGCCTTTGTAGCCGGGTGGTACATTTTCAAAATTCTCGGAATGAAATACAAAGGTTTTCTTGTCAGTGGCAATGCTATCGCATATATACTGGCTAAAGAATTTTTCGCTGGTAAACTCGCGGTAGGTGATTTTCTTTCTTGATTTATCGTAACTAAAAAACCCTACGTCCTGATGATAGCAGACCATTTGCTTTTTATCTTTAGACAGGTTGCTGACCTTATTATTTACCTGAAGATGTGTGCCGTCGAGAATAAATTCATAGTTCCGTGTTCCCATGCCCATTCCCTCACTTTTAGCGGTATCGTTCTCCCAACTGTTGTTAAAGTAGACGGCAAAGTCTTTTAAATTAAATGGTTTATTTGCATCCTGGGCGTAAGATGTTAAACCGATTAAACAAGCTGCAATCTGAAATGCTATTTTTCTCATATTCAAATATCGCATTATTTCCCCCATTTGGCTGTGATAAATCCAGAGAGTAAACCCACGATTGTACCAGGTATTAGAATTTCGATATAAGCGCCTGATGGAACAGCCGCCAAAATGGATAAAACAACTCCTGCCAAGCCACCAACCAAAGTTGTTTTTGAAACGGAGCTGAGCTTTTTAGCAATAAAACCGGCGATCAATCCATTGATAAGGCCTTTGATTGTGCTACCAATTATAATTTCCGTCATCATTGGCGCTGCTTCGGGAATAAAGAATGCCGAACAGCCATCGAGAAATCCTAATGCTGTTCCTGTCATTACGCCTAATAGTATTTTATTCATAAGGTAAAATTTGATGCAAAGAAAGGAAAGGTGAAAATGAAAGTATTGTAAAAAAGGGACAATTTACAGATCGGAGAAATGCACATTTTCTTTTTCAAAATACTCTTTTGGTGTGAAGCCGGAAAACTCCTTAAACTCCTTGATAAAATGGGCCTGATCGTAATAGCCACATTCGTAGGTTAACTGTGCCAATGTTTTGTTTCGATACTCCTCGAGGTGATGGCAAATATTGAGAAAGCGGGTAATACGGGAGAATATTTTTGGCGTGGTACCAAGTATTAAAAGGAATTTGCGTTCGAGTGTTTTTTTCTCAAATCCGGTCCTTGTTCCTACTTCTTCAATACTGAGCATTCCTTTAGTTTCGCGAATGAGCCTGATGGCTTCTTCGGCTTTATGTTCATTTTTTTTGAAGTGGGTTAATTTCTCCAGGAGAAAGCTCTCGGCCAATTTAAAGCGTTCTTCGGTTGTTGAGGCTGTTTTTAATCGGGTAATGATCTGTTTTGAATCATCGCCCCACAGTTTTTGTGCGTCAATGGTTTGCTCTATGAAATTTTGAACGGGTTCGTTAAAGAAATGATAAGCGCCCCAAGGGAAAAAACGGGCTGAAATAAAGCCTGTTTTGCCTGAGGATTCAAGTTCGATGTGTTTTCGCATCATTGAAATGGCAAAATGCTGAGGCTGTAAAGACCGTTGGCCATCCTGATAGGTGTGTAAGGGATCGCCATAGTGAAAGATAATTTCCACAATTCCATCGGGCATTATCTGCGAACGCGGATAGGTATCGGTATCACCTTCGGCCTCCATAGACCAAAGTGATTGAATGTAAGGAGCCAGGGCAGGATTTAAATTATGTTCGCTGTATGTCAATTCCCGTTACTTTCTTTTAAAAATACAAAAAATAAAATTCTGTACAGTATTAAAGGGCGTTTGATGATCCTGAGTAAAACAGCGAATGGTATCGAAGTGTCCTGAGAAGCTTTGTGCAATAGACGTGCTATTGTATTGGCATATTTCAAGGCCACTACATTTTTTGGGACCGTTATCGGAGAAAGTACCAAGCACTAAATGACCACCTTGCTTGATATTATCAGAAGCTATTGAAATATAATTTGCTTTCTTTACCTCATTGGTGAGAAAATGAAATGAGGCGCGATCGTGCCAAAAATCGAATTTGACAGGTGGAATAAACTCGGAGCTATCTCTCACAATCCAGTTAACCAAAGATGCTTTTTCGCCCAGCCTCTTTTTTGCACGCTCGATAGCGTTGGCGGAAATGTCAAGCACATAGATGTTCTTGTACCCTTTTTCAATAAGTGCATCCACAAAATAACTATCGCCACCACCGACCTCGATCACATTTCCATCGAGCGGCGGATTGCATTCTTCCAGTAATTTAACAGAGGTTTCGGGATAAGTTTGAAACCAGCTTACTTCGTTTTCGGCTTTTGTAGCGAATACATTTTCCCAGTGATCTTTTTTGTTTTCCATTTATTAAAGGTAGAGCCAGGGGAATGGCTATCCTTTAACATATGATAAAAAATCATTTTTTGGCACGAATGCGGCTAAGGCTTACCTGAGTAATGCCAAGGTAAGAAGCGACATATTTTAAGGGAACGCGCTTTAAAATGTCTGGTGCTTCTTTTAAAAGCGTGGTGTAACGTTCTTCAGCGGTGTGAAACTGGATGCTCTCGACACGATTAATGTTCTCAACGAGATACACTTCTGTGATCTTTCTGAATATCCTTTCTATTTCAGGAAATTCGTCGTAAAGTTTGAACAGCTTAGTGGCGTTGACTGCTATAAACTCGGAATCTTCAATAGCCTGGATGCCTTTTTTAGATGGCTGTCCTGCAAATAGACTTTCGAAACGGACAACAATGCTATTTTGAAATGAAAAGCTCTCTGTAACGTCGATATCGGCCTTGTAATAGTAAATGCGGGCCAGGCCGTGCTGCAAAAAGTAAATGGTTTTGCAGGTGTGGCCAATGGGCTGAAGATCCTTGCCCTTTTTTACTGTAACATTGCTGGAAATTCCCGAAATAGCTTTTTGTGCCTTCGGTGAAAGTTGGCCAAATTTGGCAAAGTATTTAAAGAGTGGTTCTATAAATTAAATATAGGCATTTTACCGATGGAAAAAGCATCTTATGCGGAGAATAAACGGGTTAATCTCCGCAAATATGCGGAGATTAATTAAACACATCCATAGCCTTATCGAGCTCTTCGTTAACGATCTTGGCATAGACCTGAGTTTCACGGATAGCGGCATGTCCCATTAGCTTAGAAACTTTATCTATACTAATACCTTTACGCAAGGCCCTTGTTGCAAATGTGTGGCGCGAAATATGAAAACTGATTGGCTTTTGAATTTCAGCTTTCTCAGCTAGTACTTTAAGATTTTTATTTATGTAAGCGGTAGCACTGGAAATTTCGTTATCCACCTGACGCAAATCTTTTTCGTTGAGGTCGTTCTTTATCATAGGGAAAACATGATGATCTTTTTCTACTTTTTTTGGTTTATACTTATCCATAATAGCCAAAGCGCGATCAGGTACTTTGATAGAAAGCTGGCTACCGGTTTTACGAATGGTGAAATGTATATGGGTTTTATCAATATTCTTCCATTTTAATTGCAGCATATCGGAAACCCGTAAACCGCCGCAATAAGCAGCAAATACAAACATATCCCTGTGCAACTCCAAACGGGTACCAGGTGAGCATTCTACTTTAGCTATTTGCTCGAGTTCATCCTCGGTTAAGAAAGTGCGCTGTGTTTTTTCCAGCTTTAGCTTGTAGCGGGTAAATGGATTTTCCTGTGGCTCTATAATTTCCAACCGGATGGCATCGTTGAATACCTTGCGAATAAATTTCATATCCTTATGCACTGTATTTGTTTTGTTCCCCCACTCTTTCCGGCAATAGCTATCGTATTTATCTAAAAAGTTGGGATCAATATCTTGAAACATCAGATTTTTAGACCCGTTGAATTTTTCGAGCTTGGCCAATATGGATTGAGCTTTATCATGGGTACCAATCATGTTTTGCTTTTCGTAGCCCTCCAGGACCCGCTTGCCAAAGTCAAAAAAATTGGTGGGGGTTTTGCCATAGATATTCTCTTTTAGCTTTTTAGTGGTTAGGGATTTTGAAACGGTTTGATGTTCGTAAACATTATCCTGCAATTCGGTGAACTTATTGGCCAGGAATGAATTTAGCCGGGCGCTATTGGGGTTATTCTTTTTAACCCTATTGAACTTTACATCCCACTCGTTTTCCGGCAGCATAATTCCGGTTGCGATATACGAAATTTTACGATCTTTAATAATGCGCAAATGCACCGGTGCTTCGCCTTTTTTGTTAAGTTTATCTTTTCTGTAAACAATCGCTGTACTGGCCATGAATAGTGGGTTTTGAATGATACTGCAAGGTACGAAATAAATCAAAATCGGGGTAAACAATGGGGTAAACATTATCAACATTTTGATGCTTAGTTATACACCACTCTGCACTAAAAATACAGCAAAATAAGGCATTACAGAGGGATGTTAAAATTTGAAGTATTAATTTGTGATCCCAGCGGGATCACAAGAACAATCACTTTTTGGTAAAAGGAAACAGAGATGTTTCCTTTTTTTGTTTTCCAAAGGTCCTGTTTCCATCTTATAATTTCAATAGTGTGTTGGCATATCATTTGATTCCAAATGGTATTACTATTACTAACAAGCCTGTATCATTCTATTATGGGAAATATCATTTTAATAGGCGGAAACGTCGAGAAAGGCGAACCGATTATTGCCAAACACTCAAAAGCCTGGTTACGGAAAACACAGCCCGAAATACTTCAGCGTATTCTTGACGAGATGAAGGGAGCCACATCAAGGATAGAAGTGATTACCTCTGCCTCAAGAATTCCCGCAGAAGTGGGAAAGGAATATAAAAGCGCCTTGCGAAGGCTTAAATGCAAGGATGTTGGGCTCATGCATTTTAAAACCAGGAGAGAGGCCGATAAAAAGGAGTTCATTGAACGGATCAAGGCCTGCGATGGCATTATCTTTACCGGCGGCGACCAGGTATTACTTTGCCGCACCCTGAAAAAAAGCAACTTACTGAAAGCCATCAAAAAACGGTTTGACGATGACGCTGATTTTATGGTAGCCGGTACCAGCGCGGGGGCCATGGCTTTGGCCGATGTGATGATCGCTGATGGTGTGCCATCGGAAGCGCTTACCAAAGGCCATATTAAAATAGCTAAAGGACTGGGGCTCTTGCCGGATATTATTGTGGACACTCACTTTATACAACGCGGGCGCTTTAGCCGACTTATTGAAGCCACTGCCACCTACCCTTCCAAATTGGGAATTGGCCTTGGCGAGAACACGGCCGTGTTCTTTAATAAACCCGAAATGGTAGAAACCATTGGCAGCAGCCTGGTGGTGTTAATTGATGCCAGCCAAATGTCGTATAATAATATTAAACAAATTGATGTAAACGACAGCATTTGTGTTCAGGATATAAAGCTGCACATCCTGCCAAAGAACCACAAATTCAATATCACTAAAAAAGTAATTTACAATAAGAACAAGGCAAAAAAAACTAAAAAGAAGTAAGGTAGAACTATTCTTCTTCAGCTTCCTGTTTGGCCCCGGCAGTTATAGGTCCGTCAATAGCACCATAAATGCGCCAGGTGGCATACACGCTTTTGTTTAAGCGGTTGCTTAGTACAATAACGGTTAAACTATCTTTAAACCGGCGGTGAAAAGAAGTGCGGTAGCCATGCCACCAACCGTTATGAAATACTTCCCTATCGGGTTCGTTCATGCTTCGCATACGCCAGCCCAAACCATAATTGCTTAGCTTTTTTTCGGGGCTAAACGGCGTGTAAGCCAATTGCTGCGTTTCTTTACTCAACAGCTTTTGCTGGTATAAGGCTGTGCTCAGTAAAAAGAGGTCATAAGTTGTGGTATAAACTCCTTTATCGCCCAGCACGCCATCAAAGCGGTCGCTGGCTATGCTGCCATATTTCATGGTATAACCACGGGTTAAATGTTCCTTCACACTATCAATGTTTGAAGCGGTGTAACTGTGATTCATACCCAATGGTTGAAACAACTCCTCTTTTAAGAACAGGGAATAGCTTTTTTTAGAGACCTTTTCAATAATAAGGGCAAGTAAGGCGAAATTGGTATTGCAATAGTTAAACCTTACACCGGGACTCAACCAGGCTTTTGGTTTATACTTCACCATCACATCCAGCATGTTTTGATTGTTTAAAACAGGGAGCGTGTCTTTTGCCAGCTCACCAAAAAAGTAGGTGTAGTTTGGAAGACCCGAACGGTGTGAGAGCAAATGTTTTACAGTAACATCGTGGTAAGGAAAGTCAGAAAGTATATCGGATACTTTTGTATCGAGGTTTAGCTTGCCCTGCTCGTACAGCATTAAAGTAGCTATGCCTGTAATAACTTTTGACACCGACGCGAGCTGAAATAAGGAAGAGTCGTTCAACCGAATGTTGGTTTCTTTGATCCCGAATCCAAACGATTTTTGATAGACGATGTTTTTTCCTTTAGCAATAAGTACATTCCCGTTAAAAGCATTGGAATTATACAACTTCGTAAAAAGCGTGTCGAGCCTGTAAATCTCCGCTTTGTATTTAAGAGAATCGATCCGCGATTGTACCAATGGTTTTTCGGGAGATTTATAATTTCGTTCATGATCGGAGCCTTCCGTTTGATTGCAATTCACGATCATAAATGAAAACACCAGGAGAGGCAGTATGTATTTCAACGAGTTCAAAGCTTGGCAATTGGTACGCTTACAAGCTTAGTAAAAAAATTGTTTAATTTACAGGGGGCCGAAATTTAGTATTCAAAAAGAGTTTGTTAATTACTAGCGGCAAAGGTTTTGCTTCATACTATGGTACAATTTGTTGTGGGCATGTTTTACAATCTGTAAAAAAACAGAAACGATAATAGGATTCCCGCTTACGTCGATATCTTCCCTGAAATGAATAACCTGGCTGTTTTCGTTAAAATATAAATTAATCGTCAGGAAAACGCCTTTCTTTACCTCTGAAGTGTATACAATATGCTGGTGCTTGTTTTTTTCGAAAACTTTAACTTTATAATTAGGGCAATATTTTATAAATCCCAACAATTTTAATTCTTCACAAACCTCATATTCAATAAATTCGGGGCTGTTATCCGAAACCAGCTTAACCTCTTTCATATAGGGATGTAGTTGCCCATATTTTCTCAGATCATAAAAATGATCGTAAAGGATCCCGATATCGGTTTTAAAATCATCTTTTATGGTGAGTGTTTGCTTAGCAGCCATATACATTACACGTTATTTGTTCCATTTAGTCAAACGCCATTGTGTGCGCTGGTTTTCGGTAAAAAAGGTCCATGCTACCATCCTGCTTATTTTATTTCCCTGTGCCATGCTGACTGTTTTTACAGATACCGCTCCGGCTTTTTCTAATGCAAAATAGATACCAGTAAGGGTGCTGCTTTTTGATATCAGGGAACTGAACCACAAACAGTTCTCTTTAAACTCACTACTTTCATAAACCATAGTGCTCACAAATTCCAGCTCACCACCCTTACACCAGAGCTCGTTATGTTGTCCGCCAAAATTAAGTGCTGGTTTTATTGCCTGAGCAGCTGTTTTATGTCCGAGGTTTTTCCATTTCCTGCCCGCTCCTTCATTCGCTTCCTCTGCCGAAGAATGGAAAGGGGGATTGCATAGCGTAAGATCTATTTTATCACCGGGTTTAATAATGCCTTTAAAAATACAGGAAGGATTTGGTTGCTGCCTGATCTCAATGGATTTATCCAAGGAATTGGAGTTCACAATTTGCCTGGCCACTTTAACTGCCATCGCATCAATATCAGAAGCAATGAATTGCCAGCCATATTCTTTATGCCCTATGAGGGGATAAATGCAATTTGCCCCGGTACCAATATCCAGTACAGTAATGGCCTTACCTTTTGGGATAACGTTATCATTACCTGAGCCCAACACATCTGCCAGGTTATGAATGTAATCGGCCCGGCCCGGAATTGGCGGACATAAATAACCTTGAGGGATATCCCAGTGCTCAATACCATAAAACTGTTTCAGCAAAGCCCTGTTAAGTGTTTTTACCGCTAAAGGGTTAGCAAAATCAATGGTTTGTGAATTGTATTGATTAACAGAAACAAATGGCCTCAGATCGGGACAGGCAGCCATTAATTGTTCAAAATCGTAACGCGAACGGTGCTTGTTGCGGGGATGTAAACCGCTTTTTTCGCCGGTTGAATTATGCTGAGGAGCTTTCAATAAAATTACTGATGTTGGTGATGAAGTAAGGAATAAACAGCTGTATCTAAAAACTGTCCGTCGAAATAAAAATTCTCTTTATAATACGCCTCTTTTACAAACTTAAATTTTTGGAGTACCTTTTCCGAAGCGCCATTATCAGGGTCAATATGCGCCTCAATGGAATGAAATCCCAAGTCGTTAAATCCATAATCAATAATGGCTTTAATGGCTTCGCTGATGATGCCCTGGTTCCAGTAATCGGGATGCAGCATGTAACCTATCTCGGCACGGTAATGCTCTTTTTGAATGTGATGAAAGGAAACGGTGCCGATCATTGTTTTTTTGCTTTTAAAACAAAGAGCCCACCCTATGCCGTCATTAAAATTCACCATTTCATTGATCTTCAGGATCTGTGTTTTGGCTTCTTCCATTTCCGTTTGAACAGGCCTGCAAATGTATTTCATGGCCTGGGCATTGCTTCGCATAGCGAACATTTCGGGGGCATCCTCCAGGGTAATGCGCCTTAAAAACAAACGTTCGGTTTCAAGCAAGGGAAAAGGATCGAAATTGATATCTAACATACACTCAAAGGTAAAGCTAATTGAAGAGTTTACAAAGTCATAACACGTTACTAAACACGGATACCAACCACGCAAACATCATCTATTTGCTCAAGGTCGCCTTTCCAGGTGGCAAACGTTGTTTCAAGAAGTTCTTTTTGCTGCTGGAACGGCAAATGGGAATTATCCATCAGTAAGTTTTTCAGGTTCCTGCTCATGAATTTTTTACCGGTCTTTCCTCCAAACTGATCAGGAAAACCATCCGTTAACGCATAAATAATATCACCTTTTTGCAGCTTAATGGTGTGCAAGGTAAACGACTCAGCTTCTTTATGGCTCTTGCCCACCGGCATTTTATCGGGTTGTATTTCGATGAGTTCAACATTTCCCGGTGGCTGAGGCTCTCGAAGCCCCGGGACTTCGCGAGCCCCAGCCACCGGGGAGCGCACAATCCATACCGGGTTATTGGCAGAGGCAATGTGCAGTTTCAGGTTCTCTTTGTCTTGCTTATCAAACACCAGCATG
>JBEHXV010000053.1:0-18710 GCA_048498515.1 Bacteroidota bacterium
CTGCTGCATCTTCATTAACCAGTTACGTGAAAAGATCGGGGTAATGTTTGGTAACCCTGAAACCACTACAGGTGGTAACGCGCTTAAGTTTTATGCGTCGGTTCGTTTGGATATCCGCAGGGTAAGCCAGATCAAAGACGGGGATGTGGTGAGTGGAAACAGGACCCGTGTTAAGGTGATTAAAAATAAACTCGCACCTCCCTTCCGTATGGCCGAATTCGACATTGTATTTGGTGAAGGTATCAGCAAAGTAGGCGAGATCATTGATATTGGCGTCGAAAAAAACATCATCAAGAAAAGCGGTTCATGGTTTAGTTACGATGATACCAAATTAGGACAAGGAAGAGATTCAGTAAAAGCACTTTTTGCCGAAAACCCTGACCTTGCCCAGGAAATTGAGGATAGGATCGTTGCTGCTCTGGCAGAGGAAGCGGCTAATGCCTAAGGCCCTGGATTTTAAGATTTTTGTTATAAAAACACCGTCACGATTTATTATGACGGTGTTTTTATTTTACCGGGGTCAATAAAGCCGAACTGAAAATGTCCTGGGGCGATACCATAGGCTCATTTAAAGGAATATTGCCATTGTATTTTTCGTTGAGTTTTTGTTTTACCAAAGAATTGCTTAAGTCAAAATCGCTTAACTTTCTTGGTTTG
This sequence comes from Bacteroidota bacterium, assembly GCA_048498515.1. Classification (GTDB taxonomy): domain Bacteria; phylum Bacteroidota; class Bacteroidia; order B-17B0; family Aurantibacillaceae; genus UBA4416. The sequence continues at coordinate 658 of JBEHXV010000053.1, forward strand.
CAAAGCTCAATATTCAGTCCTTTATCGTACAGTTTGTATACCAGCTCACTGCAATAAAGCCGGTCGTCGCTCCAGTTAAAAGCCAGGTCGTAGTTCTTGTTCTCATAGGTTTTAAATACCGCTTTTAACTTACTGATATCGGCAGTTGTTAGAGCTTTGCTTGCCAGGCGCATTACCGTACCCGAACCGCGGGCATTAAAGGCGGATAATGAGATCTTTGAAACAGGCTGCACGGCTTCATAAACCACCCACTCATTGTTCTCGAAAAATAACATGCCGCAATGGTTATATTTGCTATGTGTAGCTAGCTGTATGGCAAGCCCCGTTTCGCCTTTGGTAGTTTGAAAAATGATGTCCCCGTCGTTATAAGAAGGAGTTTGTTTAAAACTGTAAACAAAAAGAGCAAAAATGCCTGCCAGGGGTAAAAGAAGGAGTTTTTTCATGTCGGTTCTAACGCTAATTTCGGTAATTGGTTACAAAACAAGAAATGGCTTAACAGTTTTTGGGCATTATTGTAAAAAATCAGAAAATTCGGATTTTGAAACCCATTTTCCCGATAGATAATGTAACTTTGCTACCTGTAACCGTTATAGGTCAAAATCAATTTTATGCGTCATAATTTTTTTATGTTTTTAATAGCCATTGGCATTTCTGCCTTTGGCCAAACAACCGATGCCAATGGCAAAAAACAGGGCTATTGGAAAAAGAAGGATGAAAAAACAGGTAAATTAGTTTACGAAGGCTTATTTAAAGATGACAAGCCTCAGGGCATCTTTAAATATTATTATCCTCACGATTCGGTAAAGGCCATTATGGACTTCAGGCAGGATGGAAAAATGGCCTATTCAACCATGTTCCACATAACCACCGGCAAAAAAATGGCCTATGGCAAATACATTGGCGAAGCAAAAGATTCGGTGTGGACCTATTACGACGATAAAGGCACATTGATCTCAAGAGAAACATTTAAAGGCGGAAAGAAAAACGGGAGCGCATATGTGTATTTTCCGGATGGTGTTGTAAGTGAGCAGCGCAGCTATAAAATGGATGTAGAAGATGGCCCGTTTAAGTTGTATTTTGATAAAGTAAATGTAAAAGGCGAAGGAACCTATGTTAATGGAAAACTGGAAGGTAAAAACGCTTACTATTATCCAACCGGCACATCGGCAGCTATTGGCTATTATAAGAATGGACAAAAGGTTGGCCCATGGATTTATAGAAATTCTGCAGGTAAAGTAACAGAAAAAGAGTTGTATAAAAACGGTAACCTTGCCGATAAGAAAGAAACAGAAGCGTTTTTTAATAAGAACAAAACCAGCGACGAAAAACCTAAAGCTCCGGCAACAAGCACAACAACAACAACAAGCCCAAAACCAAAAACGGGCACAGCATTAAAAACCGGAACAAAAAAATAAGAAATAGAAAATGAGCAAGCACGGAAAAGTTTTAGTGGCAATGAGTGGCGGGATCGATAGTTCTGTAGCTGCTATGATGCTGCATGAACAAGGTTATGAAGTGATTGGGATTACCATGAAAACATGGGATTACGAATCCTCGGGCAGCAGTAAAAAGGAAACAGGTTGCTGTAGCCTCGATAGTATTAACGATGCCCGCTCCATGGCAGTTACTTTTGGTTTTCCGCATTATATTTTAGATATCCGCGGTGAGTTTGGCGACCACATCATCAATAATTTTGTGGAGGAATACCTGGCAGGTCGTACTCCAAATCCTTGTGTTCTATGCAATACGCATATTAAATGGGAAGCCCTGTTAAAACGAGCCGATATGTTGGATTGCGAATTTATTGCAACCGGGCATTACGCGCAACTTCGCGAAGAAAATAACCGCAAGGTTATTTTTAAGGGAATTGACCAAAGCAAGGATCAAACCTATGTACTGTGGGGTTTAGGACAAGATAGCCTGAAACGTACCATGTTCCCTTTGGGCGGTTACAAAAAGCCCGAAATAAAACAAATGGCCAAAGATGCCGGTTTCATTGATCTTGCTAATAAAAGCGAAAGCTATGATATTTGTTTTGTACCTGATAACGATTACCGCGCTTTTTTAAAACACCGTTTGCCTGATTTGGAAGCGAGTGTTGAGGGTGGTAACTATATTTTTAAAGGCAAAAAAGTAGGCACACACCGTGGCTATCCTTTTTATACCATTGGTCAGCGCAAAGGATTGGATATAGCCATGGGCGATCCTGTTTTTGTGAAAGAAATCATTCCCGAAACCAACACGGTTGTGTTAGGCGATCTGGAAGATTTAAAAGAAATGGAGATAAATGTCCGCGACTTTAATTTGATAAAGTATGAATCGTTACCTCAGGATTATGTAGCTTTAACAAAGATTCGCTATAAGGATGCCGGCAGATTGAGCACAATTAATGCCATTGGCGATAAACTCAACATTGTGTTTCATGAATCGGCAACCGGTATCGCTCCGGGACAAAGTGCTGTTATTTATGAAGGCGATGATTTGATAGGTGGCGGCTTTATTGACAGGAAGCCACTGATTCCGTTTCAATAAGCGGTATAAAAACACTTGATACCTTCCGGGATTTCTTTCCGGAAGGTTTTTTATTTCCAGCTTTGTTTCAAAACCGACCACTTACCGCAAAAAACCGGCCACTTACCTATTTCCATGAACCTTAAAGATTCATAGCCTGTATAACCATTCAGAAAGTCTAACAATTTAAATATACAGGTTATGAAAACTATGAATTTTAAATCGAAACAAAATAAATCACGCTTGCTGGTTTGCTCATTATTGTTAGCTATTAGCTCACAAGCGATTTCTCAAAACAAACTGGCTGTATTGGTTGCATCGTTAAATTATCAATTCGTTATACCGGTCGCCTTTGTCACAGGCTTAGCCATATTCTTGCTGACATTATTTGTCAAGCAAAAAAATCATTAGTTAGTTTTTTGTTTTTGTGTTTTGTTTAGTTGAGGGAAAACCCTGCCGGAGATCGGGCTCTGGCGGGGTTTTTTTAGTTTGAAAACAAAGCGGTTTAATCAATCGCTTCCTGGAGTTTATCCATTTTAGCTTCGCTGTATTTGCCTGAAACCGTTTCCACAATTTTTCCGTTGGTATCAATCACATAAAAATAAGGAATGCCTTCATCGCCCGGTTTTAGCTGAGTTTTCAGGAGATTAATGTCTGTGTCGCAATCAATCACATTTTTCCAGAGGTCTTTTTGTGTAGCCGCTTTAAAATCAGCCGCCGCTTTTTTAAAGCCACTTATCAGGGGAATGAAAAAATAATTCACATCGTAATAATTCGCTACATCGCCAAAATCGCCGGCATTTGGTTTGGCTACAAACACGTCATACATTGGCTGAATCCAGGTTTTAAGATCTTCCTCGGCCGAACGTTTAAAACAAATGCCAACAATGGTAAATTTTTTAGTCCCTGCTAATGGCAGGTTAATGGATGTTCCTTCCAAAGTATGGCCAGCCAGCGCAGGAAAAGGTCCTTTGGACTGAGCTGATATGTTCAATGTTAGAACTAAAGCTAATAAGGATATAATGATTCTCATAACGTTTACGAATTAACTAATACTACTGTTTTCTCTTATTCTCGGTGTCTCTGCGGTGAGTGTTTTACATTCCACCAAGCATCAGGATCCTGTCAAATTCTTCCGGTTTCACAACGCTCACCGATAAACGCGAAAGCTTAACAAGCTGCATATCCTTGAGGTGTTCGTCTTCTTTTATTTGTGCCAATGTTACTGGTTTTTTCAGGCTTTTGTAAGGCGAAAAATCAACCGCTACCCATGCTTCTTCCTTGGTAGTTGGGTCCTGGTAGGCCTCTTTGGCAACTTTTGCAATGCCAACAATGCATAAACCTTCGTTGCTGTGATAAAACAACACAAGGTCTCCTTTTTTCATGGAGCGCAGGTTATTACGAGCGGCGTAGTTTCGCACACCGTCCCAGCCGGTGGTTTTGTCTTTTTGAAATTGCTCCCAGCTGTATTTAAAAGGTTCTGATTTGATAAGCCAATAGTTCATAGGATGGTTTGATATTATAACTGAAAAGTAGCCATTAAGGCACAGAATTACAAAAGAATTTGATAACATTTTGCCCAATAATTTAATCGAAAATAAGTTTGAGATGTTATCATATTTGTTAGATTTGTTACGCATTTTAAACCGAATTAAATGGCACATTTATCAGATAGAATAAACCTTATTTCAGAATCGCAAACCATTGCCATGGCCCGTAAAAGCCGTGAACTAAAAGCACAGGGCATTGACATTATAAGCCTAAGTTTAGGAGAACCTGATTTTGCAACACCCGATGTGGTGAAGCAGGCAGCCATTAAAGCCATTAACGATAATTTTAGCTACTATACGCATGTGAGTGGTTATGTGGAGTTGCGCCAGGCAATTGCCCACAAATTTAAACGTGATAATAACCTTGATTATACGGCCGATGACATTGTGGTATCTACAGGCGCCAAGCAAAGCATAGCCAACGCGGTATTATGCCTCATTAACCCCGGCGATGAAGTAATTATCCCGGCGCCGTTTTGGGTTAGTTATTTAGAGATTTTGAAACTGGCCGGTGGCGTGCCGGTAATTATTGATACAACCATTGAGAATGATTTTAAAATTACGGCCGAAGAATTAAAGGCTCATATCACGCCAAAAACCCGCATGATGATGTTCAGCACGCCATGCAACCCAACAGGCTCTGTTTACAGCAAGCAGGAGCTAAGGGCCATTGCTGATGTAGTGAAGCAACATGAAGAGCTTTATATCATGAGTGATGAAATTTATGAGCACATTAACTTTGTTGGCGGGCACGAAAGCATGGCGCAATTCCCTGATATTAAAGACAGGGTAATTACCATTAACGGGGTATCCAAAGGTTTTGCCATGACCGGCTGGAGAGGCGGAATTATGGCAGCACCAAAATGGATAGCCCAGGCCTGCGATAAAATGCAGGGACAATTTACTTCGGCTACCAGCAGCATTACCCAAAAGGCCATGCACGCCGCTATGGAAATGCCGGCCGAAAGCACACACGGTATGCGAGATGCTTTTTTGAAAAGAAGAAACCTGGTGTTGGAGTTAATGAAGGATATTCCGGGTTTTAAAACCAACGTTCCGCAAGGTGCATTTTATGTGTACCCTGAAGTATCTGCGCTGTTCGGTAAATCACACAACGGTTTTACCATCAACAATGCGACTGACCTTTCCATGTTTCTGCTGGATGTGGCCCATGTGGCCTTAGTTCCAGGCGCGGCATTTGGAGATGATAAATACATTCGCTTTTCCTATGCAACCTCGGAAGATAAATTGACTGAAGCTTTGAAACGAATGAAAGCTGCTATTGAAAAATTAAAATAATTACGAATCAGTTACGAATATACTGAATTTGAATAGTCTGAAGTAGTGATTCGTATATTCGTATTTAACTCGTAATCATAAATGAATAAATGAAGAAATTATCTGTAAAAAAAGAACACATTCGCGAAATCTTTAAGTCATTCAACAACTTAAACGTTCTGATTATTGGCGATGTGATGATTGATAGTTACATGTGGGGAAAAGTGAACCGCATTTCTCCCGAAGCACCGGTTCCCATAATTGCCGTACATAAAAAAGAAAAACGCCTCGGAGGAGCGGCCAATGTGGCTTTAAATATCCAGGCCATGGGCGCAAATCCGATTCTTTGTTCAGTTATTGGTATCGACCAGGAAGGGCAAACGTTCCTGGATCTTTTAAAGACGCAAAAATTAAGTCAGAAAGGTATTTTAAAATCACGCGATCGTATAACGACTGAAAAGACGCGAGTAATTGGAAACAGCCACCAATTGATACGCATTGATGAAGAAATTGAGGAAGATATTACAGCGGCGGAAACACAACAGTTGCTTACGCTGATCTCTTACATTATTCAGCATGATAAAATTGATGTGATCCTGTTTGAAGATTATAACAAAGGGTTAATCACACCAAAGCTTATCTCTAAGGTGGTGGAACTTGCTAAAAGCAAAGGTATTCCAACCTGTGTTGACCCTAAGAAGAAAAATTTTAACGCGTATAAAGGCGTGACTTTATTTAAACCAAATTTAAAGGAATTACGTGAGGGTTTAAAAATGGACATCAGTTCCGATAACATTAATGAACTGCAACGCGCTATCAGTAGCTTCCGTGTAAAACAAAAATTTGAAATGGCACTGGTTACGCTTGCCGAAAAAGGGGTTATCATTAATTCCCGTTCCATTAAGGAACATACGCCGGCTCACATTCGCAGCATTGCCGATGTAAGTGGGGCAGGGGATACGGTAATCAGTGTAGCGTCTCTGCTGGTAGCCCTTCACGCAAATCCGGTAGTTATGGCAGCCATTGCTAACCTGGCGGGTGGATTAGTGTGCGAGCAGATTGGGGTTGTGCCGGTAAGTAAAGAGCAGTTGCTGGAAGAATCCCTGAAACTTGACTTTGTAAGATAGAACTCACCACTGAGACACAAAGAGCACAGAGAGTTTTTTGAAAGTCTTAACTATTATTTCTCTGTGCCTCTGTGGTGAAAAAAATTAAAACAATGGAACCGGTTACACCCTACAATAATAACGAATCAAAGAAAGAACAGGTTGCTCAAATGTTTGACAACATTGCCTTTCGTTATGATTTCCTGAACTCTTTACTCTCGCTTGGCATTCACAAAGGATGGCGAAAAAAATGCATCCGCCTGATCTCGGATAAAAAACCAAAGCACATTTTGGATGTAGCAACCGGAACCGGCGATTTTGCCATTGCCGCGATGAAACTTAATCCCGAAAAAGTAATTGGGATAGACATCAGCGAAGGCATGATGAAGTTTGGTCGTGAAAAATTACAAAAGCTAAACCTCGATAAAACCATTACCCTGCAATACGGCGATGCTGAAACCTGCGACCTGCCCGATAATTCAATGGACGCGATTACGGTTGGCTTTGGTGTACGTAACTTTGAGAATTTAGAAAAAGGTTTGGCTAATATGTTACGTATTTTAAAACCCGGCGGACAATTATGTATTCTCGAATTTTCATCGCCGCGTAAATTCCCGGTAAAACAATTCTATAAATTCCACTTTAAATACATTACGCCCACCTTAGGCAAAATGTTCTCTAAAGACACACGGGCTTACACTTATTTACCGGAATCCATCAAAGCATTCCCGGATAACGAACGCTTTACAGCCATACTCGAAAAAGTGGGTTACAAAAAAGCAAGCTTTAGTTCTGTTGGGTTGGGCTTAGCGGCTATTTATCTGGCAGAGAAATAATTTTCCTTTTATGATTGTTCTGAATTCCCCTCTGGGAGAGGGGAATTTAGAACCAGAAAACCTTACTTACTGGCAACCCTTGTTCTATCGTACAAGTCATGCACAATCCCATCCGATAAACCGATCTGAGGTACGAAGATATCCTCAATATCAGCTGTTTTCATAATGGTGATAAAGATCTTGGAGGCATGGATAATAACGTCCGCCCTGTCGGGCTTTAAACCCAGCACCTCTACACGTTCGGCGTAGGTGTAGGAATTAAGCATGTCATTAATCCCTTTTAGCTTGTTATAACTCAGGTTCTTATTTTCCTTCTTGGTCATTTTGAAAATCTTGTTGATGTTACCACCTGAGCCAATAGCATGCAAAGGCCTAACGCCAAGCGTGGCTTTTTTCACCCATTCCTTCATCCGGTCCCATTCATCTTTCTCCACTTTATCCAGGAGCATCCTTACCGTACCAATATTGAATGATTTGGCGGCAATTACTTTTTGGTTATGGTATAAAGTTAGTTCTGTGCTACCGCCGCCCACATCAATATACAGGTAGGCATGCTTTGGATTGAGCATTTCTTCAATATGGTTCGAAAATACCAGTTGCGCTTCCACCTTCCCATCAATGATTTCCACATTTAAACCGGCTTCTTTCCTTATCCGGTCAATGATGTCCTGCCCGTTAACGGCATCGCGCATGGCGCTTGTGGCAACAGCCCTGTAGGCATCCACTTCATATACTTTTATCAGCTCATGAAAACCACGCATGGCGGTAATTAATTTTTCCGCTTTTTTTTCGGAGATCTTTCCATGTAAAAACACATCTTCACCCAAACGAATAGGCAGGCGGATCAACTCTTCCTTACTGAAATGCGGCTTCCCGTTCACATCGTATGCCCTGCAAAACAATAAGCGCATCGCATTACTTCCAATATCTACTGCGGCAAAGATCATAGGGTTGGGGTCTTTTTAGAATGAGGTGTGAATTTTAAATGCAATTCCTTTTCGGTTTTGAAATAATTATAAATTTCATCCTGCACACGCACTTTGCGTTCGCCTGGTTTTGCTTTTTTATAAAAATTTTGTTGCAGCCTGTCGAGGATCCGCACTTTTGTATTACCCGATAACTGAATGTTGATGATGTCCTTTATTTGTTTTTTTACTTCGGCATCGTAAATAGGCACTGCTACTTCGCTCCTGCTGTCCAGGTTCCGGCTCATCCAGTCGGCCGATGTAATATAAATTTTTTCGTTCCCGTTATTTCCGAAAATGAATACACGGGCATGCTCTAAATATTTATCTACAATGCTGTAAGCGGTAATGTTATCGCTGTAACCCGGAATCTCTGTCACCAGCGAACAAATGCCGCGTATGATAAGCTGGATCTTTACACCAGCCTGCGATGCTTCATACAACTTGGCAATCATGTCCTTATCCACCAGGCTGTTCATCTTCAGGATCATGTAAGCTTTTTTACCTGCTTTGGCATTTTCAATTTCCTTGTCAATTAAATTCACAAAAGTTTGGCGCATATAGAAAGGCGCTACTGCCAGGTGTTTGTATACACCAGTATTGAAATTGTTGGCGTAAAAATCAAAGATGCGGGAGATCTCTTCTGTAATGTTCTTATCAGCTGTCAGTAATGAAAAGTCGGTATAGATACGGGCTGTCTTTTCGTTAAAATTTCCGGTACCAACATGCGCGTATTTTATTTCTTTGCCGCGTACCCGTGTTGTAATCAAAAATAATTTGCTGTGTACTTTCAGTCCCGGTACACCATAAATAACCGTTGCGCCTTCTTCCTGTAATTTATTGGCCCAGTAAATATTGTTTTCCTCATCAAAGCGAGCCTGCAACTCTACCAACACCGTCACTTTCTTTCCATTCTTAATGGCGTTGATAAGCGCATTGGCTATCTTGGAAGAGTCGGCTACACGGTACAGGGTGATCTTGATCGATTCAACCGTTGGATCGAGGGAAGCTTCCCTTAACAACATAATAATGTGGTTGAACGTGTGGTAGGGGTAGTGCAGCAGAACGTCTTTATGGCGGATCACATTTAAAATACTTTTATCAATATGATAAAGTAGTTTATGTTTTAATGCCCGGGGGTGATTATAAACGAGTTTCTTTTCGCCAATGTTCGGAAAACCGATAAAATCTTTAAAGTTGTGGTATCGTCCACCCGGAATAGCATTGTCTTTTTTATCCATGCCAAGCTTTTTCATGATAAAGCCCAGCATTTCTTTACTCATAGTGCTGTCGTATACAAAACGCACAGGCAAGCCTTTTTTACGGTCTTTTACACTTTTCGATATTTTTTCGAGCATGCTTTTGCTCACATCCTGGTCAATATCCAACTCCGCATCGCGGGTAAGTTTAATATTGATGGCTTCCTTAACAACGTATCCATAAACCGAAAAGATCTCGTTCACATTATAACGGATGACATCATCGAGCAGGATAATGTATTTTTTATTTTTTTCCTGTGGCAAAATAATAAAGCGGCTGGTTACCCTTGAAGGGATCTCAATAAGCGCGTATTTATTTTTTTGTTTTTCAGTAGTGGCTATCAGGCGAACGAACAGGTAACCCGATTTGTCTTTCATGTAAGGGAAAGGCTTGTTCTCATCCACCATAATAGGAAAGAGCATGGATACAACCTCATTGTGGAAGTAATCGGTCACAAATTCCTTCTGGTCATTGTTCAGCTGCTTCTCATTAATGATAAACACATTTTCTTTGGCAAGCTCATGCAAAAGCTCCTGGTATATTTCTTCAAAACGCTGTTGCTGTTCAATAACGCGGCGTTGTAGTTTTTGAAGCAGTTCCTTGGGATCATCGCCATACACCGTAATGGCTTTTTTGCCAAGCTTGCTTAAACGGTTAATGGTGGCAACCCTAACACGGTAAAACTCATCACGGTTGTTACTGAATATCCCTAAAAACTTTAACCGCTCAATCAATGGAGTTGAGGGATCGGAGGCTTCCTGTAAAACACGTTCATTAAATGATAACCAGCTGATCTCTCTGTTGATGTACGGAATTTTTTGTTTTAGCATAAGTCTCTGTTTATTCGCTGTGACCATTCAAATATACAAAATTAGTGGCAATAGTTTTTTGATAATTATGAGCATAAGCCACTGTTTTTTTGGACTTTTAATTTACATTTGGCGCTGTAATGCTGTTTATTAAAAAGAATATCCCTGTTTTTATCATCCTTGTTTTTCATGTGGTGGGTTTTGTGGGTTTTTTGCTCAATCCTTCTTATTTCAGGGCGCTGAGCCCTGTAAACTTAATGTTATCGGCGGGGCTTGTTTTACTAATGAGCAACCAACGTAAATGGCAGTTCTGGCTCGCAGTAGTTGGGGTGGCTTTAGCCGGATTTTTTATTGAAGTTGTTGGTGTAAAAACAGGGCTTATCTTTGGTACATACCACTATGGCAACTCATTGGGCTACCGCTTGTTTTCGGTACCATTGCTTATTGGCCTCAACTGGACTGTTTTACTGTATTGCAGCAGCCAGGTATTGGTTATAAAAAATGCCGTTGCCAATGCTTTATGGGGCGCTTTGCTCATGGTTTGTCTCGATTTCTTAATAGAACACAGTGCTTCAAAGCTCGATTTCTGGTATTGGAAGAACAGTGTGATTCCGGTACAGAATTACATGGCCTGGTTTATTGTTTCTTTTGGGTTGAACCTTTTGGTACAAAAACTTTTTTCGGCTAAGCCTAACCTAACGGCCAGAATGTTTTATGTGATACAGGTAGCGTTTTTTGCAGCTCTGTATTTTTTCCTTTAAACAAAATAAGTTTTATCTTGTTATATAAAATAGGATGCTTAACCTGTTTACCATACTCTTGTCTTTTGCAGCCATGGAACTCGTTGCCTGGCTCTCCCATAAATTTGTGATGCATGGTTTCCTGTGGCATTTTCACCACGACCATCATGAACCCGATGCGCATTCCTTTTTTCAAAAGAACGATCTCTTCTTTCTTATTTTCGCCATTCCCAGTTGCCTGTGCATTGTGTTTGGGTCGGTTGCGGGCTTTGATCTTAGGTTTTATATTGGTATGGGAATTCTTTTTTATGGCATAGCGTATTTCCTGGTACACGACGTCATTATCCACCGGCGCTTTAAATGGTTCAATGAATCGGGCAACGCGTACGTGAAGGCCATTAGGGCTGCCCATTGGGACCATCATAAAAACGCGGGCCGCTATGGTAATAAAAATTTTGGTATGCTGCTGGTATCACTTAAGTATTTTAAAGCTTAATTGAACACTTAATTGTATCTTTAAGCATTATTTTTAATGAACCCGCATTACTCATATTTGTTGTTGAACCTGCTTAGCGTGCTGTTCCCTTTTTTATTGAGTTTCGATAAAAAAGTGGCATTTTATAAACACTGGAAATATATGTTCCCGGCTATTATCATTACGGGAATTTTTTTTATTGCCTGGGATATGTTGTTTACGGCCCAGGGCATCTGGAGCTTTAATTCCCGCTATGTGCTTGGCATCACTATTTATAATTTGCCCCTGGAAGAAGTGCTGTTCTTTTTATGCGTTCCTTATTCCTGTGTGTTTATTTACGAAGTTATGAATGCCTATGTGAACCGTGATGTATTGGGAGGTTGCGGCAAACGCATCAGTATCCTGGTTTCGGTATTAAGCCTGATATCCTGTGTTTTATATTACGATAAAACATACACACTGGTAAACGCCGGTATCTGCCTGGCACTGGTCCTATACGCAACGTTTATTTATAAGTTCAGGAACCTTGGGCGGTTTTATTTAGCATTTGTAGTATCGCTGGTGCCCTTTTTAATTTGTGACGGACTGATTACCGGTTTGCCAATTGTATGGTATAATGATGCCGAGAACATGGGGATCCGCATTTATAGTATCCCGCTCGAAGATGTTTTTTATTGCCTGAGCTTATTATTGCTCCCGGTTTTATTAATGGATTTTTTTAAGAGCAGGAAAGAAGAACATATCACAAACAACCAACATCAATAAGCATGGAAACGACATTTAAATTTTTGAAACAACTTGCTAAGAACAACAACAAAGAATGGTTTGATGCTAATCGTAAAACTTACGATACAAGCAAGGCCGAGTTCGAAGCCATAGTAAAATCGGTGATCGATAAAAGCGTTTTGTTTGATCCCAAACTGGCCGGGCTGGACGCCAGGAAATCCCTCTTCAGGATTAACAAGGATGTGCGTTTCAGCAAAGATAAATCGCCTTACAAATTAAACATGGGGGCCAGCATTAACCCGGGCGGCAAAAAATCGGAGATCCCGGGATATTACATTCATGTGGAACCGGGAAAAAGCTTTTTAGCTGGTGGCTCCTACCAGCCTATGCCCGATTTGCTGGCCGCTATTCGTCAGGAAATAGATTATAATACGGCCGAATTTAAAAAGATATTGAACGCAAAGGATTTTAAAACCTATTTCAAAGAATTAGAGCAGGAAGGAAAGTTAAAAACAGCTCCTAAAGGCTATGATAAAGATCATCCTGCCATTGACTTGTTGCAACATAAGAACTTTATCATGGTACACGATCTTAAAGATGAAGATGTACTCAATAAGAACTTCCCGGCCTATGCCGCTAAAGTATTTAAGGCCATGCTGCCCATGAATGAGTTTTTAAGGGGCTGTATGAGCTAAGGTTTTGCTTTTTTGTTTGTCATGCTGAACTTGTTTCAGCATCTCTCCATTCTGTGAGATCCTGAAGCAAGTTCAGGGTGACGGATACGAGTTAATTTATCACCTTCAGTAAAGTCAATTACGAAATACCTCTCATGGTCTGCACCCCTTTCTGCGCAATGTAATTATCAGTGATAACTTCAAATAAAGAACTGACCTTATAATCCGCAATGCTAAACTTTGCATTGTGTTTGTTGATCTCTTCCGGTACTGCCACTACCTTCATTTGCGCGGCTTTCCCGGCAATAATGCCGTTTACCGAGTCTTCAATCACCAGGCAGTTCACTGGCTCCGTATCCAGTTCACCGGCACAGCTCAGGTATACCTGCGGATGTGGCTTTCCGTAGGTCATGTGCTCGGCCGAACACAAAGCATCAAAGTAAGTCCTGATCTTCAGCACATCTACCACGGTATTCATAATACGGTTGTTGGATGAGGTGCCAATTCCTATTTTGAGTCCTTTTTCTTTAAAAAAGATCAGCGATTCCAATACACCCGGCATCAGTTTGCCTTCCCGCTCTATAAGTTCGCACAGGCGGCTAATCACCAGTTCATCAAACCCGTCAATGTCAATATGCCTGATGTGGTGTTTTGTGAACCAAAACGCGACCACTTCTTTAAAACGCAGCCCTGTGGTAATACGGCAGTGCTCATCGGTAAACGGGATCCCGACTTCTGTAAAGCTCCTAATCATGACCCTGCGCCATAGCGGTTCCGAGTCGATGATAACCCCGTCCATGTCAAAAATAACAGCTTTTATTCCAGTGAGCATAACTTAGATGATTTTTTAACACATCGACACATAGAACCAAATGCCCTATGTGTCGATGTGTTTTCAATTTTTACAACTCCCCAACCAGGTGGAGCTATATTGTTAATTTCTTTGTTTAATAGTTGCAAATATAAGCTTAATACGGAGCCTTCGGGTAGGTATTTTTGTAACATGTATTTTCCGGATTTTGTTGAAATAGGGGTGAAGGAACTCTTGTTAATTGCGTTTTGTGTATCACTGATAGGCATTATTATTCATTATATTTTAACCGTTTTACCGTTAGGTTCCCTTAAAACCAACACACTGGAGAAAGCCCTTTCGCAGGAGCCGGTTTCCATTATCATTTGCGCCCGCAACGAGGACGATAACCTTACCGAATTCCTTCCCAAAATACTTACCCAGGATTATCCTGAGTTTGAAGTGGTGGTGGTCGACGACTGCTCCTTTGACAATACAGAGAACGTGATCGATGAGTTTGCCAAGATCTTTCCTAACCTTAAAAAAGTAAGCATTAAGGAGGACGATTACTACAAACACGGAAAAAAATTCGCGGTCATGGTAGGCATTAAAGGCGCTAAATACGAGAACCTGCTGTTTACCGATGCCGATTGCTACCCCGCGGGCGATCAGTGGTTAAAAGAAATGGCCTCGGGTTTTGTAGGCAAGCGCGAAATTGTGCTGGGGTATGGCGCTTATGCCAAAGAACCTGGCTTCATTAACAAGCTTATTCGTTTCGACACGTTTACCATTGCCGCCAGTTATTTATCGGGCGCCATAAAAGGCAAAGCCTATATGGGCGTTGGCCGCAACCTGGCGTATAAAAAATCGTTGTTTTACAAACAAAAAGGCTTTTCAAAACATTACCACATTACCTCGGGCGACGATGACCTGTTTATTAACGGAGCCTGCACGCCCGAAAACACCAACGTTTCGGTTTCACACAATGCCGTTACCTATTCACTGGCCAAAAAAACCTTTAAAGACTGGAACCGTCAAAAGCAGCGCCACTTGACCACGGCACCACACTATACCTCGGTAAGCCGTACAAAGATCATGATGGGCTATTTCTTTCAATACGCCTTCCATCTCTTGTTCCTGAGTTTACTAATCTTTAAGCTCACGTTAATTTCCGCTTTTTTAGGCTTATTGGTGAAAATATGCGTTCAAATGATTATCTTTAAAAAAACAAGCAAAAAGCTGAACGAACCGGATTTGTGGGCCTTGTCGTTTTTACATGAAATAATTTTGTTAATGGTATATCCCGTTTTTCATATTAGTAAATTATTAAATAAGCCTAATAAATGGAAGAATTAGACCCATCCGATAAACTTACCACCAAAGCGGTTTATGACTATAAGCTTATTCAGTTAGCCTTGAAAAATGGCGATCAGAAAGCTTATGCCGAGCTTTTGCACCGTTATCGCGAATCGGTTTATTTTACCATGCTGCGAATGGTAAATAACAAGGACGATGCCGAGGATTTAACCATCGAAGCATTTGGAAGGGCCTTTAAACGCCTTGAGCAATACACGCCAACCTATGCCTTTAGCACCTGGCTGTTTAAAATTGCCAGTAACAATGCCATTGATTTTTTACGAAATAAAAAAAAGAACTCCGCCTTATCGCTCGATACCAAAATGGAAAACGACGAAGGCCAGGAATTTTCAAAGAACATAAAAGCCCCAACACTCGACCCCGAAGAGAACATTATCAAAAAGCAAAAGATCGAATTGCTGCGCGATGTGGTTGATAAATTAAAGCCACGTTACAAGGAGTTGGTGCAAATGCGTTATTACGAAGAATTGAGTTACGAAGAGATTGCCGAAAGGCTCGACTTGCCAGTGGGAACTGTAAAAGCGCAGTTGTTCAGGGCGCGCGATTTCTTATACAACATTCTTAAGAACCAGGAAAATAAAATGTAATCTCGGGCAGGAGTTCCTTATCACAAACAGTATGATTACGAAATAAGTATGAATATGCGAATCCGTGCATGCGAAAAGTAAATTCGTATATTCGTATAAAATTCATAATTTTTAAATCTTAATCAATCCGCGCCATCAGCGTTCTATAGAAGTGAAACCCGATATCATCCTTAAATATTTCCCCGACATTACCGCTCAGCAAAAAGAGCAGTTCGAAAAATTGTATGACCTTTATACTTATTGGAACGCGCAGATCAATGTGGTTTCCCGGAAGGACATTGACCTGCTGTTTGAACGCCATGTATTACACTCTTTAGGCATAGCCAAGGTCATGCAGTTCAAATCCGGTACCAGGATCCTGGATGTTGGTTGTGGCGGAGGTTTTCCTGGAATTCCACTGGCCATTATGTTCCCCGAATGCGATTTTCATTTGGTGGATTCCATTGGCAAGAAAATAAAAGTGGTCACAGAAGTAGCGGCAGGTGTCGGCTTAAAAAACTTAACGGCGCAGCATGAGCGTGCCGAAAAAGTAGATGGCCGTTTCCATTTCATAGTAAGCCGGGCGGTTACCGAATTCCCCGAATTTTACAACTGGATCAGGAACAAAGTGCTGAAAGAAAATTTCAACGACCTGCCGAATGGCATTTTATATTTAAAAGGCGGCGATTTGAGAGAAGAGTTTGGGAAATATTACGATAAAGCTGTTTTCTACGACCTGAAAAATTATTTTGAAGAAGAGTTCTTCGAAACCAAAAAAGTGGTGTACTATAAATTGGGTTTTATATAACAGGCATGCCATGTCGATTACTCATTATTGGAGTTAATTAATAAATGTTTTTTTAACCAATCTTTTTTTGTAATTTGGGATAACCCAATTAATACCCTATGCATATGAAAAAACTCTACTTTATTTTTTTATTCTTCTATATTACATCCGGTATCAACGCTCAAAGCTGGTGTACGCCGGGCTCTACCTGGCATTATGAACTTTCGGGTATGGCGAGTGGTTATTCAAAATACACCTACCTATATGACACCCTGGTTGGTACAGTTACCTGTAACAAGATCCGCGTTGAATTTCACGGGGCAAATTGGGCAGGGCCGCTCAACTCATCTAGCTATATTTATACTACATATCAAAATGGCGTTGTATTTAAAAACAACGGTACACTCTCTTCGCCTCAATATGATACATTGTATTATTTCACGGGGCCTGTGGGCGCCAAATGGCGTTGCCAAACAACTTCTTTTGGCAGTCCCTCGCCAAGCTGCTCTCAATCCTATATTGAGATCACAGGCATTGGTTCTACAGTTATTCAGGGCCAAACCATCAACTGGCGAAAAATATCCTATAAAAATTATTACTTCTATGGTCAGCCCATGCAATGGATGGAAAGTGGCACCGATACACTATTTGAAAGAATAGGGACCCGTCATTATATGGAGTTCATTTCCGGATCTTACTGTGCTGAGGTAACCGACGTAGGGCCGCTCCCGTTCAGGTGTTTTTCCGATAACCAAATCAGCATCCAATCGTCAACTGTAGCCTGCGATTACACTACAGGAATACCTGAAGTTAAAAAGCCGATGAAGGCCTTAAAAATTCTTCAGCCGGCTCACGACAGGCTGGTGGGAACATTTTTAAGGGATGAGTATGATTTAATGCTCATTGATGGATTGGGAAAAACGGTGTACTCAAATCATTTTTACGAGCATGATTTTATCATAAATGTTTCCGATTTGCCCCAGGGAATTTATTACCTGGAAGTAGGCAGTAAAAGGGAACAGATCAGGGAAAAAGTGCTGATCCAGCATTGATCTAGCTGATCCCCTCCATTCGTTTTTTGAAAGTGGTAATGGTTGAGTTCGGATTGTCGGATTCAACCAAACCATCTTTTAACCGTACAATACGGTGAGCATGCAATGCAATGTCTTCTTCGTGGGTCACCAAAATAATGGTATTCCCGTTCTTGTGGATCTCTTCGAGTAAGCCCATAATTTCGATGGAGGTTTTACTGTCCAGGTTACCGGTGGGCTCATCGGCCAAAATAATAGCCGGGTTATTGACCAATGCCCGTGCTATGGCCACACGCTGACGCTGACCGCCCGATAGCTCATTTGGTTTATGCGACATCCGGTTTCCTAAACCAACCTGTTCCAATACCTTTTTAGCCATCTCTTCACGCTTCGCTTTGTCAATACCCGCATAAATCAGTGGCAACATCACATTTTCCAGGGTTGTTGAGCGGGGCAATAAATTAAAGGTCTGGAAGACGAAACCAATTTGCTTGTTCCTTACTTCCGCCAACTCATTATCGCTCATTTTGGCAACCGCCAGCTTATTTAAAATATATTCTCCCGAAGTAGGC
>JBEHXV010000054.1:0-16249 GCA_048498515.1 Bacteroidota bacterium
GGCGGTTACAGAAGCACCGTTTGTTCCCATAGGCAACCAGGTATAAGTGGTGGCGCCGCTCGCTGATAAGTTAATGGTTGAATTAGCGCAGGCTGCTGTTGGGTTTGCAACCGCGGTTATGGAAGATCCAGCAGCTACATTTAGCACAAATGTATTGGTGGCAGTACATCCAAATCCATTATCACCGGTAACCGTATAAGTAGTAGTGGTTGATGGATTGTCAGTTATTACAGTAGTTGTAGCGGCTGTTGGGTTCCATGTATAGCTGGCAGCACCGCTGGCAGTTAAGGTAGCCGTTGTTCCAGCGCAAATGGTTCCAACAGGTGTGGCGGTAATGGTTACTGAAGGAGCAGTACCCACATTCACTGTAATGGTTTCAGTGCCAATACAACCTGCCGCATTATCGCTCGATACAGTATAGGTAGTAGTAATCGTTGGGCTGTCAACAATACTTGCAGTAGTTGCTCCGCCAGGGCTCCATGTATAAGTAGTTCCACCGCTTGCCGTTAAAGTAATAGAACCTGCCGAGCAAAGGACTGTGGATGAAGCTGTAATGGATAAAGATGGAAGGGCATTAACGTTAACCGTAATTGTTTCGCTGTCAACGCAACCTGAACCATTGTCACCATCTACTGTATAGGTAGTAGTTACAGTAGGACTTACTGTTACCATGGTTCCCGACAAAGCACCCGGGTTCCAGGTATAAGTTGAAGCACCACCGGTTGTTAAGGTTACCGTACTTCCTGCACATATTGTATTTGAAGAAGTAGAAGCGGTAACAGTTGGCATAGTACTTACATTAATTGTAATGGTTTCCGTACCAATACAACCTGAACCATCATCACCGGTTACAGTATACGTGGTAGTTACCGAAGGACTATCAAAAACAGTTGGTGTCACAGCGGCAAGTGGCATCCAGGTATAAGTTGTTGCTCCACTGGCAGTCATTGTTACTGACCCTGCAGAACAGAATACGGTTGATGTAGCTGAGATGGATATGGAAGGAATAGCGTTAACGCTGATGGCAAGAGTTGCTGTTCCGGTACAACCCGCCCCGTTATCGGCATTTATAGTATAGGTAGTGCTTGTAGTAGGAGTAACTACAACAGTAGCACCTGTTAATGCACCCGGATTCCAGGTGTAGGTAGATGCACCGCCTATGGTTAAGGTGGCTGGACTTCCAGCGCATAATGTATTGGATGTGCTTGCCGGAGTTAATGTTAAGCCCGGTGTGGTAGTAATATCAATGGTTTGGCTCGATACACAACCTAAACCATTATCCCCGTCAACGGTGTATGTTGTAGAAGCGGTTGGTGTAATCACAACCGTTGCTCCTGTTAAAGCACCCGGGTTCCAGGTATAGGTTGAAGCACCAGACGCGCTTAGGGTAGTTGTGCTACCCGCACAAATTGTGTTTGAAGCGGCCGAAACAGTAAGGCTAGGCATTGAACTTACATTAACAGTCACAGTTTGTGTGCCAATGCAACCGGTCGCGTTATCACTTGATACAGTATAAGTAGTTGTAATGGTTGGGCTATCCACAATACTTGCAGTGGTTGCGCCGCCCGGGTTCCAGGTATAGGTAGTGCTACCGCTTGCGGTTAAAGTCACAGAACCTGCCGAACAAAGGACGGTAGAGCTTGGAGTAATGGTTAAAGAAGGAGTAGGGTTCACATTTATGGTAATCGTTTCAGATGCAATGCATCCCACACCATTATCGGCGGTTACAGTATAAATTGTGGTAGTACCCGGAATTACAGATACCGTTGAACCTGTGATGGCACCCGGGTTCCAGGTATACGTAGACGCGCCGTTGGCTGTTAGAGTAGTTGAGCTACCCGCACAAATTGTGTTGGAAGAAGCGGAAAGGGTTAGGGTTGGAGGTGTGCTTACAACTACGGTGATAGTTTGTGTGCCAATACAACCTGCGCCATTATCGCTTGATACGGTATAGGTAGTTGTAATGGTTGGACTATCAACAATACTCGTAGTGGTACCACCACCCGGGCTCCATGTATAGGTTGAACCACCGCTTGCGGTGAGTGTAACTGATCCCGGTGCACAAAGAACGGTTGGACTTGCCGTAATAGAAATGGAAGGAACTGCAATAACAACAGTAACCGTTTGACTCGAGATGCAAGCCGTACCATTGTCCCCATCTACTGTATAAGTTGTAGTAGTTGTAGGAGTTACTACTACTGTATTTCCGCTAAGAGCTCCCGGGCTCCATGTATAGTTGGTGGCGCCATTCGCGGTTAGCGTTGCCTGGTGACCTGCACACATGGCTATGGGACTAGCGTTTGCTGTAACCGTAGGAGTTGTATTAACAGTAAGGGTTAACGTTTCGGTGACGATACAGCCAAGTCCATTATTTCCGCTTACGGAATAGGTTGTAGTTACTGTTGGGTTTACTGTAATTGAGCTGCCTGTTAAAGCACCCGGATTCCATGTATATGAGGCCGCGCCATTAGCGGTTAAGGTTGATGAATTTCCACTACAAATAACGGATGGTGAAGCCAAAGTAGTAAGGGTTGGATTCGGACTTACTTTTAAGTTCACCGTTCCTGAACCTATACAACCAAGCGACGATGTTGCGGTAACCGTATAAACGGTAGTAACCATAGGAGATACAGTTAATGTCGATCCCGTCATTGCACCCGGATTCCATGTGTAAGTATTGGCTCCGCTGGCGCTTAGGGTAGCTGTTTGTCCGCCACATAAAATTACCGGATCACTGCTGGCAGTAATAATTGGAGTAGGATTCACTGTAATTTCAACCGTATTGCTGGATGAACAGCCAGATGCATTAGCGCCTGTTACAGTATAAATAGTAGTTGTAGAAGGACTAACTGAAACAGAGCTGCCGGTTAAGGCACCCGGGTTCCAGGTATATGAAGTTCCACCGGTAGCTGTTAAGGTTGAGGTTGTACCTTCACATACTGTACTTGAAGCCGATACGCCAATAGTTGGGGTAGCCCCTACACCTAAACTTAACGTTTGCGTTGCCGTACAACCTACGCTATTAGTACCGGTAACGGTATAAATGGTAGTTGATGCCGGTGTTACAGTTACGCTTGCACCTGTAAGAGTTCCGGGATTCCAGGTATAGGTTGAGGCACCGGTAGCGGTTAAGGTAGCCGTGCTCGAAGAACATAAAATGGTTGGGTTGCTGCTTGCATTGATGCTTATAGTAGATGTCGCAACACTTATCGTTCGGGTATTTGTACAGCCAAGCCCGTTTACTCCTGTAACGGAATAGGTTGTGGTAACCGTTGGATTTACGGTAACCGAACTGCCTGTTAAAGCTCCAGGGTTCCAGGTGTAGGATGTAGCGCCGGTAGCGCTTAAGGTCGATGAATTTCCACTGCAAATAACCGA
Organism: Bacteroidota bacterium; assembly: GCA_048498515.1. Classification (GTDB taxonomy): domain Bacteria; phylum Bacteroidota; class Bacteroidia; order B-17B0; family Aurantibacillaceae; genus UBA4416. The sequence continues at coordinate 3,379 of JBEHXV010000054.1, forward strand.
AGGTGAAGCAACCGGGGTAACCGTAACGGCTGGCGTTACATTTAAACTTAGGGTATTATTTGAAATACAACCCTGCGAGCTTCGGCCCCTGACAGTATACGTTGTGCTTGTTGTTGGAGTTACCACAACGGTACTTCCGGTTAAAGATCCCGGGGTCCAGGTAAAGGTAATAGCCCCACCGGCGGTTAATGTTGCTGGTGTGCCCGCGCAAATGGAAGTAGGCGATGCACTGGCCGTAATGGTTGGATTAGGTGCTACTACAGCACTGATGGTTCTTGTACCTACACAACCTAATGTGTTGGTTCCAGTTACAGTATAAATGGTGGTTGCGGATGGCGTAATGGCTACTGAAAAGCCAACGCTGGCACCCGGGTTCCATGTGAAGGTAACAGCGCCGGTTGCGCTTAATGTTGCCGAATTTCCGGCGCAAACCGCTGTTGTTGGAATTTTAGTGGCCGTAATAGTTGGTACGCTTACATTTACAGAAACAGTTCGTGTATTTGTACAACCAAGGTCGCTACCTGTAACGGAGTAAACAGTTGTGGTTGTTGGCGAAACTACAGCTGTGCTACCGGTTAATGCACCAGGGTTCCATGTATACGATGTTGCACCGCTTGCTGTTAAGGTAGAGCTTGCTCCACGACAAATAATGGTTGGCGAAGCCGAAGCCGTTACGGTAATCCCCGGCGTTGTCATAATGGCAATAGTATTGGTTGATGTACAACCCGCGGCATTCCTGCCCCTCACAGTATAGGTAGTGTTGGCCGTAGGAGTTACAACAACAGTTGCTCCCACTAATGAGCCGGGTGTCCATGTATAAGAGGTGCCGCCGCCAGCCGATAAACTTACCGTGCTACCTGCACAAGCAGTGGTTGACGATGCTGTAGCGGTAATAGTAGGACTTGAGCTAACCGTTACATTCAGGGTGCGTATTGTATTACAACCTAAAGAGTTGGTGGCAACTACCGTATACTGTGTTGTAGTGGTAGGTGTTACTACTACTGTGTTGCCTGTTAATCCCCCGGGGTTCCATGTATAAGTTGATGAACCTGTGCCGGTTAATGTAACTGAGCCACTCGAACAAACAATGGTTGGGTTACTGGTGACTGTAATGGTGGTGCTTAAATTTACCTTTACAAATACTGTTTGTGTGGTGACACAGGAACCGTTAGAACCTCTAACCGTATAAGTTGTATTAACGGTAGGAGTAACCGATATGGACGCTGTTGTAGCTCCTCCCGGGCTCCATGTATAAGATGTTGCGCCGCTTGCTGTGAGTGTGGTTGATGAACTCCTGCAAATAGCGGTTGGACTTGCCGATGCCATTAATGTTGGAGTAGGTGTTACAGACACCTGCACCGCACTTGTGTAAGATGATGTGCCTCCGCCGCAATCTGCCACGTTCATGGTAGCTGTGTAGTTTGTTGTTGCAGTAGGGCATGGAGTAGCCGTTAAACCCGTTGCCGTAAAACCATCCGAACCGGCCCAGCTAACGGTGTAGTTTGGCGCGCCTGTTGGCATAAACTGCCAGCCTTCATCGGTAGCGGTCCAGGCAGCTAGGGTATTTCTCGAAGCAGGAGCAACGGCTGTTGTTCCAGTTCCGTCCTGGATGCCTATAATACCACGTCCGTTTTGCCATGAGGAGCAGGCAGAGCTATTTTGAATAAACACTTCAATAATATTGGTCGACTCGTGTAAAACGATCTGGAATGTTGAAGTAGGTGTCTGGCATCCATATAAAGGCACATCGGCCCAGTTTGCTACAAATACCCTGCAAGGCGCTGCACCCGAAACATAATAGTTCACAGAAGGTTGCGGGGATAATGATACGTCAGAAGGATCAATGTCCCTGTAAGCCCCACAAATTGTATTAACGGGATGGTCAACCGTATTTGGCAAGGTTTGCGTTACCAGGAACGACTCTGAACTTACAGCCGATAAAAGATCAAACGTAATCTCACCGTTACTGCCTAATAATAATTGGTTAAACGTGCTTCCAAAATAACAGAAATTAAAACCTATGTTCACAGGGCTGCTCCATACATCATCTACATTGCCTATTACAGCTGTACCGCCGGTGTAGGCATAGGGCGAGTAAGTAATTGATCCCACCGAATACGTTGTTGTAGCATTTATTGGAACAACCGTAGCTGTTAACGAAGCGCATTGCCCCGAACAAATAGTTGTACTTGCGCCAGTTCCTGCCTGGGCATTAACGGTGGGACAACTTTGTGAAAGCAACGTTTGTTGTAAAGTAACAACGAGTAATAAAACCTGGAAAGCTTTTGTAAAAAGTTTCATAAAATATTTATTGAACGGTTAAAGTAAGTGTGTTAAGTTGTTGAGGATTTAAAGGATCTAAGTTGTCAATGGTTTTAACCTCTTCAGCAGATAAAAACGAAGCGCTGCCTTTTGCCGCCGGCATATTTTTTTCATTTTCAGTCAGCTCAAAATAACTCAATGATTTTTTAGAGCTCTTTCTTAAGAACTCCAGGCATTCTGTTCTTACAGATAAAGCCAGGTAAGCGCTGGCAGGTTTGTTGGCATTAAATGCTTTAACAGCCGATTCCTGGTTTTTTAACAAGTCCTTAAATGTGGAAAAATAGGAAGGGTTACTTTCAGTCATCAGGTTTTTTTGAACGCTATGAATGATAACGTTGTTCTTATTGATGAATCCTTTTAGTTCGGCATCGGTTTGGGCCTGAAACGAGGAATAAAGAATAGAAAATACAAATAGTAGCTTTATTTTCATATACCGGGTAGTTAAATAGGTTTTGTAGTTATTTAGTTCATTTAAACTGGGTTCGGGTTGTTACCAAAGGTAAGGATAATAGCACAATTATTAACATCTTTTTAACAAATTGAGTGCCGGATATATTTAAAATAGAGTTTAAATTTATAACATATTGAAAATCAATAAATTCTATTTTTCTCAAAATCAAGGCAAAATTTCACCGAACAAAAACCCTGTTACATTCACTAAAAGGGCTATTAAGCCTAATTTTAGAATTCAAGGGCAAAAAAATGAGCTACCTTGGTAGTGAAAACTATAATGGCAAACTTTATGAACCCATCAGGACGTCCTAAGATATTTATTGTTGAGGATAATTTTGTATTTTCCTATGTACTGGAAAATGTATTAAAAGAGCAGGAAAATTATAAAATAACTACCTTCACCTCAGGCGAAGAATGCATTGAACTTCTTGACAATAATCCAGACGTGATCGTTTTGGATTATAACCTGGATAAAAAACTAAATGGCTTGGATACTTTTAAGATCATAAAATCAAAACTACCTGAAACGCCGGTTATTGTGCTTTCGGGACAAAACGATGTTCAGGTGGCAGCAGATCTTATGAAGATGGGTGCTTTTGATTATATTGAAAAAAGAAATACAGAAACAGCCATAGGCAAATTGCGCGAATCTATTTTAAAAGCGCTTAAAAATTAAGATTGCCATATGAGTATGAAATTAAAGATCATATCAGCCTTTAGTGTCAGTATTGTTATACTTGCGCTGATCGGCATTTTTTCATATAAGAATATAAACAATTACAAAGAGTCCTCCGAATGGGTGCACCATACCCAAAAAGTTATTTCGCAAACCGAACGAATGCTCCTCGATATCCAGGATATTGAAACGGAGCAACGGGGTTATGTGATTACCGGGGAAGAAAGGTATCTTGAGTATTACAACCAGGGCCTTGAAAATGTGGAGCGGAGCTACTTGTCGGTAAGGCAACTGGTAAAAGATAATGCCCAGCAGCTCATGGCAATTAATGATATTTATCAAACCATCAGTGCCCGTGTTGAACTTTCGAAACAAGCTGTCGCCTTAAGGCGTACCGAAGGCTTTGAAAATGCGAGAGATTTTGTTGCCACCGGCCAGGGAGAAAATATCATGAAAAAGATCCGTGTGGATGTTGACCGCTTTCTTGATATTGAAGAGGAACTTCTTTCACAACGTGTAGCAGAAGCAAATCAAAATTTCTCATCGGCAACCTTTGTTATTATTACAAGTATTATCCTCACCATCCTGATTGTATTGGTTACCCTGTATTTTTTCATCCTGGATTATAATAAGCGTATTGAGTCGGAAAAGCAGGTTGTAGCCAGTGAATTACTTATTAAGAATATACTTGATAGTCTCCCGATAGGCGTATTTATAGTAGCTGCCGATGGAAAGCCTTATTACTCTAATGCAAAATCGCAACAAATATTAGGAAAAGGCATTATGAAAAATGTTGCGTTGGATGGCTTGCAGGAATTGTACCAGGTGAATATTGCCGGTACAAACCAGCGGTACCCAGCCGAAAGGTCGGCTATTGCAAGGGCGCTAAAGGGCGAAAAAATTATCGGGCTCGAAGACGCGGAGATCCTTAAGGATGGTGTCAGGATCCCGCTGCGTGTTAATGCTACTTATATAACCGACACGGAAGACAAGATTGCCTATGCCATTTCTATTTTTGAAGACATTACCGATGTAAAGGAAAACGAAAAGAATTTGCTATTGGCAAAAAAACTGGCGGAAGAATCAGTTATCCTGAAGGAAACCTTCCTTGCAAACATGAGCCATGAGATCCGTACTCCTATGAACGCTATCCTGGGCTTTACCGACCTGTTGCTTAAAAAGAACCTTGGCGCTACTGAAAAGGATTATGTTCAAACCATAAAAACATCGGGCGAAACCTTATTACGCATTATCAATGATATTCTTGATGTTTCAAAGATCGATTCGGGCATGATGATCTTTGAGGAACATCCTATCAGTATCAAAGAAACATTCAGCTCACTAAACATTTTACTGTCGCATAAGGCCGTTGAAAAAAACCTTGGCCTTAGTTTTGATTACGATAACGCTATTCCTGACACGTTGTTGGGCGATCCTACGCGCCTTACACAGATCATCCTCAATATTGTGGGCAATGCCATTAAATTTACTAAAAAAGGAACTGTTGAAGTATTTGCGAAGCTGGTTAGTTCTACAAAAGAAACGGATGAAATAGAGATCTCGGTGAAAGATACCGGAATCGGCATTCCCCAGGATAAGCTTGATTTTATCTTTGAACGTTTCACACAAGCCGAGGCGCATACAACACGCAATTACGGAGGCACCGGCCTGGGTTTAAGCATTGCCAAACAACTCATCGAGCTTCAGGGTGGGTCGTTAAAAATTAAAAGCATGGAAGGTGTAGGGTCGGTATTCTCATTTACACTGCCTTTCAAAAAACCGATTGAGACCTATGCTAAAAATAAGTCTGTCGATCAGGGAACCGATATCGATTTCTCAAAACTCAACAATTTGTCTATTTTGTTGGTAGAAGACAATATTATTAACGTGAAATTTGTTCAGAGCTTGTTTTCGCAGCATGGTTTAAGGGTTGACATAGCCGAAAACGGCAAAAAAGGAATTGAAAAATTGCTAAACAATAATTACGATTTGGTGTTAATGGATATAGAGATGCCTGAAATGAATGGTTATGAAACGACCAGGTACATACGCGAGCACTTAAACAGCGCTATTCCTATTATAGCCATGACGGCTCATGCCATGGCGGGCGAAAGGGAAAAATGCATAAAGTTGGGTATGAACGATTATATTTCAAAGCCAATCAATTCGGAGCAGTTATTTAAAAAAATGCTGACCTTTGCAGCGGATATTAACTTAACTAAAACCACTTCCATGGATAAGATAATGAATTTGGATCTTTTGTTCAGGACTGTAAACGGGAACAAAAAGGTCATTATGGAAATAATGAATGTTTTTTTAGTGCAACTACCCGAAGATGTTGCTGCCATCAATGAGGCTGTAAAAAACGAAGATTTTGTAGCGGTGAAAAGGCAATGTCATAAAATGAAATCATCTGTTTCAATTATGGGCATGGAAGCACTTGTGAAATTGCTCGAAGAAATGGAAGAGCTTGGACACAAAGAAGAGGGAATAGGGCGTATAAAAGAATTAAATGTGCAGGTTGCAGGTTTGGCTGAAAAAGCGTTGAAGGAAGTAAATGAAGAGCTCACCGGTTTTAATTAAGCACATTTTCGCTGTAAAATGATCCTTAAATTTTTAAAGAAAATTATTTTTTCGTATTTTTAATTGTATAAAAATAACCGTACCATGAATTTCCTGAAAAAACTCTTTAAGCCAAAAGCTCAAAAAACAGGCATTATTTTTATTGTTGAAGATAACTCCGTTTATGCCAAAACCCTGGAATCCTCTATCAAATCAAAATTTCCTGAGATAAAGGAAATTAAGATTTTCCCGGTTGGCGAAACCTGCCTGCTTGAACTCAATAGAAATCCTGACCTGATTATCATGGATTATTTTTTAGACACCAAGTATTACGACGCGGAAACAGGCTTGCAGATCATTGAAAAAATAAGGGCCGAAAAACCCGAAATGAATATTGTGATCCTGAGCTCGCAAAACGAGATCAATGTAGTTATTGAGGCGACTAAAACCTATCACTGTACCTACATTAAAAAAGACGACATGGCCTTTGAAAGGTTGGAGGAAGTGATTAAGGAGTTATAGTTCAAAATTCATTTATTATCAAACCCATGTATTGACGTCACCCTGAACTTGTTTCAGCATGACGAACTGAAACAAAAAAGCCTTCATGATTTTCATGAAGGCTTTTTATTTTTTAGTGATGCTATTAAGCTACGCCAACGCCGTGGCAGTTTTTGTATTTTTTACCGCTGCCACAAGGACAAGGATCGTTACGACCTATTTTTTGCTCAACACGTATAGGTTGTTGCTTTGGTTTTTGTTGTTCCTGTTGCTCTTTTGCTTCTTCCTCGCTACGGCTTTCCACCAATTTTTCTTTTGGTTTTTGCTGAACAGGCTCCTGGGTAAATTGCGCTTTTTGTAAACGTGGTTGGTTGCTGTTATTATTTTCCTCAACCGGCAAACCACCTTTCATTAAAAACGAAATAATATCCTTGCTTGTTTTCGCGATCATGGACTGGAATAAATTAAACGATTCCAGCTTATAAATAACCAACGGATCTTTTTGCTCTAAAGAAGCGTTTTGAACAGATTGTTTCAAATCGTCCATTTCACGCAAGTGTTCTTTCCACGAGTCATCAATCATGGCCAACACTACTGTTTTTTCAAAAACCGAAACCATTTCGCGTCCTTTTGAATCAAAGGATTTCTTTAAGTTAGCCATTACCTGGATGCCACGTGTGCCATCGGTAAATGGCGTAACGATGTTCTCAAAATTGTTGTTCGGGTTGGTATATACATCCCTCACCACCGGGAAAACCGTTTCGGCAATTTGTTGCGATTTTACGCGATAATGTTGTTCACCGGCTTCAAACAGTTTCTGTACCAGTTCATCTTCTTTGGTTGTAGTAAATTCTTTTTGGCTAAATGGCGACTCGATGCCGAAATTTTTGATACACTCAAATGAGAAGCCTTCAAAATCCTTCACCGAATGGTATTCGGTAACAATGCTCTCAGCTACCTCATATATCATGTTAGCAATGTCAATGCTGATGCGGTCACCGTTCAGGGCATTACGTCTGCGTTTGTAAACCACATCACGCTGCGCGTTCATTACATCATCATATTCAATCAAACGTTTACGGGTACCAAAATGGTTTTCCTCCACTTTTTTCTGCGCACGCTCAATTGATTTCGAGATCATGGAATGTTGGATCACTTCACCTTCCTGTAATCCCATACGGTCCATTAAGCTGGCAATACGCTCGCTACCAAATAAACGCATCAGGTTATCTTCAAGCGATACAAAGAATTGTGAACTACCCGGGTCGCCCTGACGACCGGCACGACCACGCAACTGCCTGTCAACACGGCGCGACTCATGGCGTTCGGTACCAACAATGGCCAAACCGCCGGCTTCTTTTACACCCGGCCCTAATTTAATATCGGTACCACGACCAGCCATGTTGGTAGCAATGGTTACAGTACCTGCCTGTCCGGCTTCGGCCACAATGTCGGCTTCTTTTTGATGTAACTTGGCATTTAATACGTTATGCTTAATGTTCCTTAATTTAAGCATACGGCTTAATAATTCGGAAATGTCAACCGTGGTTGTACCAATTAATACCGGGCGGCCTGCCGCAACCAGTTTGGCTGTTTCCTCAATCACCGCGTTGTATTTCTCACGTTTTGTTTTATACACCAGGTCTTGCTCATCTTTACGCGAAATAGGACGGTTGGTAGGAATAACCACTACATCCAGTTTGTAAATATCCCAGAACTCCTGTGCTTCCGTTTCCGCAGTACCGGTCATACCGGCCAGTTTGTTATACATACGGAAATAGTTTTGCAGAGTTACCGTAGCGTATGTTTGAGTAGCCGCTTCGATCTTCACATTTTCTTTAGCCTCCAAAGCCTGGTGCAAGCCATCGCTGTAACGGCGGCCTTCCATAATACGGCCAGTTTGTTCATCCACAATTTTAATCTGGCCTTCCTGTATCACATACTCCTGGTCAATCTCAAATAAAGTATAAGCTTTCAATAACTGGTTTACGGTGTGTATGCGCTCACTCTTCACACTAAAATCACGCAGCAACGCTTCTTTAAGCGAAACCTTTTCTTTAGGATCGGCAAAACTTCTTTTTTCCAGCTCGGCAATTTCTTCTCCAACATTCGGGATTACGAAGAAACTTGGATCGTCGCTGGCGCCTGTCATTAAGTCAATTCCTTTTTCTGTCATGTCAACAGAATTGTGTTTTTCATCAATCACAAAGAAAAGCTCCACATCAATTTTATGCATTTCCTTTTGCTGGTCCTGCATGTAATGGTTCTCTGTTTTTTGCAATAACGCTTTTACACCCGGTTCACTTAAAAATTTAATTAAGGCGCCATTCTTAGGCAAGCCCCTGTAGGCACGTAATAAAGGAATGCCCGCTTCTTTCTCATTTCCTTCGGCATATAAACGCTTGGCATCGGTTAAAAATACCTGTACCGCGGCTTTTTGTGCCGATAATAATTTCTCTACACGTGGTTTAAATTCTATGAACTCGTGCTTATCGCCGGTTGGTGTTGGTCCGGATATAATCAATGGGGTACGGGCATCATCAATCAATACCGAATCGACCTCATCCACAATGGCAAAGTTGTGTTTACGCTGTACCAGCTCATCCACTTCGCGGGCCATGTTATCACGCAGGTAGTCAAAACCAAATTCATTATTGGTGCCGTAAGTAATATCGGCCAGGTAGGCCTTACGGCGCGCATCGGTATTTGGTTCATGCTTGTCAATACAGTCAACACTTAAACCATGGAATTGGAACAATGGGGCGTTCCACTCGCTGTCACGTTTGGCCAGGTAGTTGTTTACCGTTACAACGTGCACTCCTCTTCCCGATAAAGCGTTGAGGAAAACCGGTAAAGTAGAAACCAGGGTTTTACCTTCACCCGTTGCCATCTCCGAAATTTTTCCCTGGTGCAATACCGTACCACCAATCAGCTGTACATCATAATGCACCATGTTCCATACCACCTCATTTCCGGCAGCTATCCACTTGTTCTTCCAGGCAGCTTGCGAGCCGCGGATCTCAACATTTTTATGGGTTTTAGCCACAAGCATGTCAAATTCACGGGCAGTAACTACCAGTTCTTCATTCTCCGTCAAACGGCGGGCGGTATCTTTTAAAACGGCATAAGCTTCAGGCAATATATCGTTCAAAACATCTTCAATGGTTTTGGTAATGTCTTTCTCAATCTTATCTACTTCCTTGTACAAAGCCTCTTTCGATTCCAGGTCCATGTCGAACTCTTTTTCAACACGCGCTTTTATCTCATCTATCTGTGTTTGCTGAGGCTTGATAGCATCCTGAATTTTTTGTTTAAGCGCGTCAACTTTTGCACGCAGCTCATCATTGGTTAATTTAGCAAGTGTAGGGTAAATCTCTAAAATTTGATCAACCAAAGGTTGAATTGATTTAATATCTTTTTCGGATTTAGTACCAAAAAATTTCTTGAGGAACGTTAACATATAGGTTTTAAATTTAAGCTAACGAAAGTACAAAAAATACACGTGCCAAAACCATAAATTTTACTAAATAAAAGGCTGGTAATCAGTCATTTTAACCTCTTAGTTTTTAATTAGTTATGGGCTTTAATGGACCGTGTTGCGTAGTAAAGTCGTTTTAATCCACAAACAGATTTTGGTTCATAGCATCCAGTTATGGCCATAACCCTGCCACTTACCAAATGGTATAGGCAAACTAATTATTAATCTGTACTTTAGTAATGACACTATTATGCTATCAAAAGTTAATATACCCCGCCGCCTTTTTTTGGTGTTTTGTTTGCTCCTTACAATTGCTTTAAAACTAAGCGCGCAGCAATATAATTTTAAAAATTATTCGGTTGAAAGCGGCTTGCCTTATATACAGATCTTTGCCATGTTCCAGGATAGCAAAGGCAATTTGTGGAGCGGAGGCTATGGTGGCGCCAGCAAGTTCAACGGCAAAACGTTTAAAAATTATTCACCTAAAAATGGTCTTGCCAATCACTATGTCAACGCTATTATTGAAGACCAGTTTCATTTTATTACTATTGGCACCATTGATGGCTTAAGTGTAATTGATAAAGTAAAAGGCCGTATTGACAATTACTATATAAAAGACGGGTTGCCATCAAATCATGTCACCAGTTTTTGCCTCGATCCCCGAATTGGCCTCTGGACAGGAACGAACAAAGGTCTATGCATCTGGGATGGAAAAAAAGTTATCCCGGTACCTTTTTTTAAAGGCCAGAATATAACCTGTTTATTGTATACCCAGGATCATGGTGTTTTGGTAGGTACAAACCAGGGCTTATTCCTGCAACAAAAAAGTGGCGGAGAATTTACAGTCTTATTGCCGGGTACCAATGTAACAAGCATATCGCTGTACAAAGATGGTATTAACCTGTATGTTGGAACCACTAATGGACTTTATTTGCTCGACCTTCATAAAAAAACAAATAGCGTGTTCCACATCAGCAATGGTTTGTTGGATGAGAGCATTACCAGCGTATTTTGCCAGGATAACGGTACTGTGTGGATAGGCTCAAAAACCGGGCTCATTAGTTTCGACGGGAAAGAATTTTCGTATTACAATATCGGGTTCGATAATAACTCCAACCACATTCGCTCTTTGCTGGTTGATTATGAAGATAATTTGTGGGTGGGTACGCACAGCGGTTTGTTTAAATACAGGGGAAAAGGCTTTACTGTTTACGACCGCCAGGATGGTTTGGGAAGCGCCTTTATTTTTCAGATAGCACGCGATGCCAATAAAAACCTTTGGGTAGCTACCGAAAACAACGGTGTGTACAAATATGCTAATGGTTTTTTCAAAAACTATTCGGCAAAGCAGGGAATGTTAAGTAATATGAACGATGCCATATTATGTTTTGAGGATGGCACCGTTTGGTTTGGAGGCGACAAAGGCATATCTGTATACAAGAACGAAAAAATTGTAAACATCACTTCCATGTTCCCTTTTAAACTGGAAGCCCCGATCAATTGTTTTTTCAGGGATTCGAAAAATGTGATTTGGGTTGGAGGACGAAACGGTATGTGCTCCATGAAGCAAACAGGAAATACATATGTCATTACTTACTATAAGATCCCTTTAAAAACCAGCGAAAAAGACGGAAACGCCGTGTGGAGTTTTGTGGAGGACGATAAAGGAAACATTTGGGCAGGTACTTACCTGGCCGGCTTGTACAAACTGGTGAACGGGGAATTCATGCAGCAGGGGATTTCTTTTCCGGAGCCTGTCTCGTCGGCACTTGAGCTTTGTAAGGATAAGTACGGAAACATTTATGCGGCTACACTCAATGGTGTTTTAATGTTCAATCCCGAGAAACATAGTTATAAACTCATTTCAGAAAAAGAAGGCTTAAGCTCTGAACTGGTTTATACCATTGGCATTACAAAAGACAATAATTATTTATGGGCAGGCACTAACCAGGGTGTAAACCGCATTGATATCAAAAAACTGCAATACAATACCATTGATATTAAAAGCTATGGCAAGGCCGATGGTTTTACCGGGGTAGAATCGAACTCGCACGGTATTTTTGAAGATGCCGATAGCAGCATTTGGTTCGGTACGGTTAACGGGCTCATAAAATACACACCAAAGGAATTTATTGAAAATGATAATTTATCGCGCACCTCCATTACCAATATAAAATTGGGTTACGATGATACCTTATTGGCAAATGGATCGGTGCTGCCCTTTTCATTAAACAATATCAGTTTTTATTTCGACGGTATTTGTTTAACCGATCCAGCTAAAGTGCTATACACGTATAAGCTCGAAAATTATGATAAAGAATGGAGCCCATATACGGATGTAAACAATACCAAGTACGATAATTTACCACCCGGAAAATATACCTTTAAGGTAAAAAGCTGCAACAACGAAGGAATCTGGAACATAGAACCTGCTACCTTTTCGTTTATTGTAAAATCGCCTTTTTATAAAACATGGTGGTTTATAGTAGGTTGCATTCTTGGGGGAGCGGGGGTCATTATTACTATTTTCAGGTTACGGTTGCTCCAGATAAAGCGAAAACAAAAAGCGGAGTTCGAGCAGCAGGTAGAAATTTCGAAAGCGGAACTAAAAGCCTTGCGTGCGCAGATGAACCCGCACTTTGTGTTCAACTCGCTCAACTCTATTCAACATTACATTTTAAACAGCAAAGGCGAAGAAGCAGCCAAATACCTGAACAAATTTGCCAAGCTCATCAGGCTCATCTTAAACAATTCGGAAAAAGCAACGGTAACCATTAACGAAGATATTGAAGCATTGACGCTGTACCTGGAACTCGAAAAAATGCGATTCGATAACAAGTTCAATTATGTGATCCATGTAGACAAAGCCATTGATGGCG
>JBEHXV010000055.1:0-15743 GCA_048498515.1 Bacteroidota bacterium
AAAAAAGCGATTACTATAGCCCAGGAGCATGGTCATTGGTTTACCGAGTCGAGGTGTTACAGCAACCTGGGAGCTATTTTCGTGGAAAAAAAACAATATCATGATGCGGAAGAATCACTGACACGTTCTATTGACATGATGACCGCGCATGGCAAAGAAGATGATCCTGCTACCGGGATCACCTACAGGTTACTGGCTACTTTATACACTGAGATGAAACAGCCTGAAAAGGCGGAACCTATTTACAGGCGGTTCATTGAAAAAGCCAGGGAATTAAAAGATACAAATTTACTGTGCAGCAACCTGATCTATTATGCTGAACTGCTGGGTGCAAGAGGAGACATGAATAAAGCGTTGACCATGACAAGCGAAGCCCTGGCCTGTATGAGACATCGCGGCAACAATACCGACTTGCAGGCTGCCATGCGTTATCATGCCAAAAACCTGGCTAAGGTGGGCAGGCTCCAGGAATCGCTTGACCTTTATAACGAAGCCTATGAACTGGCGAAAAAACTATTTTCGGAGGACTTTAAAAAACAGATCACTGAACTGGATGTAAAATATAAAACAGAGGAACTGAAACGCGAGAAAGAACTGACGGAAATAAAAGCCAGGAAAAAGCAACAGGTATACCTGTTCTCATTTGGCAGCGTGTTTTTTTTATTGATCCTGTGCTTCTATTTTTTTAACCAGCGAAAGAACACGAAGCAAAAGATTGCCTCTCAACAGCAGCGTCTAGAATCGCTGATAGAAGGTGAGGAAAAAGAACGAAGCCGCATTGCCCGCGACCTGCACGATGGCATTGTTCAGGACCTGACAGCTATTAAATTAAGAGCGGAATCATCGGGCAAAACTGATCCTTTACTAAACGACATCAGCCAGCAAATTGATAAAGCGGCAAAGGAAATACGCAACATGGCTTACCAGATGATGCCCATTACCTTACGGGAATATGGACTGGTGGCATCGCTGGAAGATCTGCTTCAAAAAACGTTAACGCCCGCCGGCATTCATTTTGATTTTGAAACAGTGCATGTAGAGGAACGGCTTCCCGAAAAAATTGAAGTGTGCCTGTACCGCATTACGCAGGAATTGCTCAATAATGTAGTAAAACACAGCAAGGCCGATTTTGTGTCGCTGGTCATTACCAAACAACAGGATGCGGTGTCGCTTATTTTTGAAGATAACGGCAAAGGTTTCGACCAAAGCGACGTGAAGAAAGGCCTTGGTATGAACAGCCTTTCTTCACGGCTCGAAATTGTGAATGGTGAATTGAAGTTTGAAACCTCGGAGGGGACAGGGACAATGGCAATCATCAGGATCCCATTCTAGTTTTATTGCGTTTTACCAATTCCTCCTTTGAAGGAGGTGGCCGGAGGCCGGAGGATGTTGTTCTAAAACATCTCCCGCCCTCCGGGCACCCTCTTCGAAGAGAGAATTTGTATATCGTTCTGTCAACTACCTCGTCACAATGATCTTTTTCGTCGTTACTTTTCCGGAGCCTGTTTTAACATGCAGCAGGTAAATCCCATCGGCTATGCCATCCAGGTTCAGAGTTGTCATATTCCCGCTCACCGTTAATTTTTGGCTTAGCACTACTTTGCCGGCAATATCTGTTACCGTTGCATCCACATCATTTTCTTTTTGCTCAAATAACAACGTTATTTTATCGCTTGTGGGTTGAGGATAAATGGCAATCCCTAAAGTTTCATGCTGTTCTTTTATTCCTGTAGATGTGCCAAGCTTAAACAACTCAGCACGGTTACTGTTAGCCGGGTTTTGTGCATTAAAATACAGGGTGCCATTCATTTCGGCAAAATCAAAAATAGCTCCGGTACCCGCCGCATTTTGAACCGTTCCCGAAACAGTACCATCAGTTTCCCAAAGCGTTGTTCCCGATGCAATATAAATTTTGTTATTAAACGCTTCCGAGTTATTCCTGAAAGTACCGGCAGTAATCCATGATACCGGGTTCAGCTTAAAGGTACCACCTGTTGTTCCATCCGTTACCCATGGCTCTCCATTGGTAGCGCTACCTGTTTTTTCGCCTTTAAACACCAGCTTGTTTCCCAGCTTAACCGGGTTCTTAAAATTAAGGCTGTCTTTTACCATGGTAATGGAAGTCCCGTCGGTTTTATATAAACGATAGGCATAACCGGCTGAGTAATACTGGTAACCAAACAACACCTCTGTACCCAGGCTCACAATTGGCCCAAGTGCCACCAATGGCGTTGATGGCAGAGAACCTGTAATAATTGCTGTTCCTAAAGTCGTACCGTTTGTTTTCCAAATGCCGTAATCACCAGGGCCGCTATCTCTTCCGGTAAAAAACAATAAGGTATCATGTACTACCACATCCGAATTGTAGCCGAGAAGTCCTGACGGGCTGGTTACTTTCACTGTGCCTGCCGTTGTACCATCGGTATGCCACAACTCAGAATAGTTACCGCTCTTTGCTGTAAAATACAGTTCATTTTTATAATTGACCATGCCACCTATGGCAGCACCCGCCGAACCTGTTTTGATCTCCTTTACCATTTGGGTTCCGGCATTCGTGCCATCGCTCACCCACAGCTCGCTGCCATTGGTGCCATTATCCGCTGCGAAATAGATCTTATTGTTATAGCAGGTGCAGTTTTGTGTCCCATTGCCTATCACCGAATTGGATCCACCGGGATTAATGTCCTTTATCATATATGTTCCGGCAGATGTTCCATCGCTCACCCATGGTTCATAGCCACCGGCGCTTACTCCATCCGAATAAAAAAAGAAGGCTTTGCCGTTGCATGGAAAAAAGTAAGAAGGGCTGATGTTTTGGGCCACCTGGCTCATTAAACGAATTTTGGTACTTGAGGTACCATCGTTTGTCCATAAATACACATCGGTTACGGCACTACCACCCTGCTCGCGGCCGGTAAAGAATAATTTGTTGCCAACGGTTGATACCCTTCCTATGTCCTGGCTTTCAACGCCGGGGGCTTCAACAAGCGCCACCTGCGCGGTTATGCTGTTTCCATTGGCCAAAGCCGCTAAACAGAGCGCTGTTTTGAGTAATTGTTTTTTCATGTGTGATGGTTTTAAACTGTGATTATTAAATGAGTTTCTTTCATCACAAATGTATTTTGAGATCGGGTAAGGGTCAATCCCTGCCAGCAGGGATTTTTAGAATTAATTTTTATAACCGTCTGATCTATTTACTTTTTTCCTTGATGAAAAAGTAAACAAAAAAATCAATTTACATTTCGGTAATATCCCCCTTCTTATTCTCGGGCACGGCAATGTTTACCGAGCGGGTAATGGCCTTATCGCCAAAGCGCAGCTTTATTTTATCGAGCGACTGATACAGGTTCATCATATCGGCCGTATCGCTAAACAGGTCAATCTGTACCGAACCTTCCACCAGTGAAGAGAATTTCACGCCAATGAGGCGGATCATCCGGCCATCGTAATTTTTATCGAACAATTCGAGCACTTTTTGCAGTAAGATATGGTCGGAAGACGTGTAAGCCACGCGGCATTGAAAAGTATGGGTTTCAAAGTCGGGGTTTCGTAACTTAATGGCAACGCTTCCCGCCGTTTTTTTGCTCCGCCGCAGATCAAAGCCAAGCTCTTCCACCATTTTCACCAGCATATCTTTCAAATAGGCTTTGTCATTGGTATCGGTATGAAAGGTGCGTTCGGTACTCATGCTCTTTTGGTCCCAGTGCTGTTCCACTTCGCGCTCGCTAATGCCATTGGCTTTGCGCCAAATGGAAAGTCCGTAATCACCCAGGAGACCCTGTAGTTTTTCGGGCGACATGTTTTGAATGGTCTCAATTTTTCGAAGACCCATGTTGCAGAGTGTCATATAGGTTTTATCGCCTACTCCGGGAATCTTGCTCACATCCATGGGCGCCAAAAACGCTTTTTCTTTACCGGGTTCAATGAATAGTTCGCCATTAGGCTTGGCCTCGGTGGTAGCAATTTTTGAAACCAGTTTATTGGTAGAAAGGCCAAAGGAAATGGGCAGGCCCGACTCTTTAATGATGCGTTGCCTCAGTTGTTTGGTCCAGGTAAAACTATCGCAAATGTATTTATCCATGCCCGTGATGTCGAGGTAATGCTCATCGATGGAAGCTTTTTCGAACAGCGGCGCGGCATCTTCAATAATTTGGGTAACCAGGCGCGAATTTTCGGAGTACACCTGCATGCTTCCTTTAATAAAAATGCCATGCGGGCACAACTGTCTGGCTCTGGCAGCCGGCATGGCGCTGGTAACACCAAACTTCCTGGCTTCGTAGCTGCAGGAAGATACCACTCCCCTGCCCGATGTACCGCCAATAATGACAGGCTTGCCATTGAGCTCGGGATTAAGCTTGCGCTCAACCGACACAAAAAAACTGTCCAAATCCATGTGGACGATCCGGCGTTTGCTTGGTTCCATAGCACAAAGATAAGGTAGACTTGCTCAGGGTTTTGCTATGGTTTGTAGCATTTGGCATTTTTGTTATCTTTGGTTTAACTAAACGACATAGTTTTGCGCTTATCCTGCTAGTCTATGCTTTATAGGCGCTACTTTATGGCTCATATATAGTAGTTAGGGGTAAGCCAGCGGACAGACATCGCAAATGAAAATATTATTGACAGTAGTAATTACAGTTTTGTTCTTAAAGACTTTCGGACAGACTCCTTCCTGCAAGTCGGACACGTTTAATTTAACTTTGGCTTACGAAATCGGCGGACAATTTGCTTTAGACGACCAAATAATAAAATCTCCTGGTTTCATAAAATTTAACGGACGAGTTTCCATACAAGACTATAAAAAAGGACATTTTGAATTGCCCGACCAATGGGGATCTAGCGCAACATTTCGAAAATTTAAAGACTGCAAAATAAATATTAATGCTGATTCGCTTCTTAAATCCGCAAGCGCCCGTTTTGACTCCCTGACAACAAAAACATGGACAACGATTAACAAGACATATGCCGGCAAAGGCGAGACGATGACAGGCACAAAAGTAGATATGCCTCCATTAGCCTTTAAATATAAAGTATTTCAAGTAAAATTTATTGCCGTTTACATTGGTGACTACCAAAAGACGCTAATTAATATTGACAGGAAAAATAAAAAGGAAAAGCAGGTCGTTGACATAAAATGTTCGCAATATGTAATTACCAAAATCATTGACATCAAGACGTTGTCGCAGAACTAAACTGTGTGCGCTGGCCATACCCCTAACCGCAAATTCGCTCCATTTTTTGCGGGTTAGCGCTCAAATGTATAAATTGGACAAGCAAAAAACGGTAGCAAATTTGCAAAACGCTAGGCGCAAGTGTATAATAAATAATAATTCTAATTAATGAAAATACAAATACTATATTTCGCGGCAATTTTAAGCTTTTTTATTTGCAGCTGTTCATCACAAAATAAAAGTAAAGAAATTTACAACAAGGACTTTAAGTGGAAAATAGTTATTCCTGAAAACTTTGAAAATGTTCCGGCGGATCAATGGAAAAAACTACAAAATGAAGGACAACAAGCTGTTGAAAATACCTATGATCAAAAAATAGTAAATAACGCAAAAACAATTTTTGTTTTTAGAACTGACGAAATGAATTATTTTGAATCAAATTATCAACCTTTTGATAGTGCGGTAGATGGCGACTATCTTGAATCTTGCAAAAACGTCAATAATATTTTGTATGAGACATTTATCACACAAATGCCGGGAATTAAAGTAGACTCAGTATCTTCAACTGAAACAATTAGCGGTTTGGTTTTTCAGAAATTAAAATTAAAAGTTTTGTATCCAAATGATTTAGTCTTAACTGTTTTAATGTATAGTAGACTTTTCGACAAGAAAGAGTTCTCTGTTAATATAATGTATGTAGACAATAAAAAAGGAGAGGCCATGCTTAATTCGTGGACTAAATCAAAGTTTGAATAAAACAGTTAGTTATTATGCTAAAAAGACCTTTAAATATAATATTTATCCTACTCTTATTCTCTTCATTCCAACAACAGGACGAAAATCATTGTATAACTGAAATTTTTAAAACCGTAGACAAACAGTCTTCAAAAAAATACCATAAGGTCGTAACAATTAATGAGTTTGGTTTAAGACACTCTATTGACTCTTTAAATTATAATATAATCCGGCGATGGACTGAAAAAGGGGGAAAAGCAATTATAGAATCAATAGAAAACGAATTTGCTAATATTGAGTATTGGAGAGGTTTTTACGAAAATGGAAACATTAAAGAAGAAGGGTTTATGACTTCCAGCTACAGCACGAGGATAGGCGTTTGGAAATTTTATTCAGAAGACAATAAGTCAGTAAAAAAATATGATTATGAAAGTGATAGAAAAATTTCTTTTTGTAAACTTTACCGAATTTGCTCAGATAAAAAGTTACTTGACGCGTCCTGCTCCTTTCGACTTGAACCGGGAATGTGGATAATTAACAAATCCATTGGCAGCAATAAGGAATGTTTAATAAAATCTATAATTCTGAATACAGAGACCGAAACATTTTCTGAAAAAATCAGCACGTGCTATTATTAACACGAACACCTGCTACACGCTAAGCAAACAGTTTAACAAACAATACAGCATTTGCAAAAGTGGTCCGCCAGCTGGCGGAAAGACATTTATTTTACCGCCGTTGAAAAGTCGGGGCTTCGTGTTGCAAAAGTCCATTAAACATTTATCTTTATAGTAGCGTTTCGGTAAGACACAGTTTCCTCCCGATAACTATCGGGACAAACCCTTGCTTAGCTCGAAAATGTAGCGATAAGTTTAATAAACCATATTTATCTTAAAAAAATGAAAAACAGGAAAATCCTTTTTACATCTGTACCCGGAGACGGACATTTTAATCCACTGACGGGTTTGGCGAAACACTTAATGGAATGCGGATATGATGTTGCCTGGTATTCCGCTTCGTATTATAAACCAAAGTTGGAAAAACTTGGCATACCATTTTTCAAGTTTACAAAGGCAATGGACATTACGGCTAACGACCTTGAAACTCCCTTCCCCGAGCGAGCGAAAATTGAAAGTCAACCCGGCAAACTCATGTTTGACATGGAACACTTTTTCATCAGGCGTGGCCCTGAATACTACGAGGACATAAAAGAGATACACAAAACATTTCCATTTGAATTGTTGGTGGCAGACGCACTGTTTACAGGTGGCTTGTATGTAAAAGAATTAATGAACATACCGATCATCAGCGTGGGCGTCATCCCCCTGGCTCAAACTTCAAAGGATCTTCCTCCTTCAGGCGTAGGGCTGACACCTTCCTACAGCTTTGCCGGAAAAATTAAACAGTCTTTGCTTCGTGCGGTTGTGATGAACATTCTTTTTCGAAAGCCGAATAAATTGCAACACAGTATGATGGACCGCTATGGCATAAAACACAATAAGGAGTTTCTATTCGATTTGATTTACAACAAACCGAATATGGTATTACAAATAGGTACGCCTGGCTTTGAATACAAACGAAGCGATTTGGGCAGTAACGTCCGCTATATCGGCGCGCTTTTACCGTATTACAATAAAGAAAAAAAGCAAGCTTTGTTTGATGAACGAATCAATAGATACGACCGCGTTGTGCTGCTTACCCAGGGAACTGTTGAAAGGGACGTAAACAAGCTGCTCATTCCAACCCTGGAGGCTTTTAAAGATTCAAACATTTTGGTTGTGTGTACTACCGGTGGCTCTAAGACTGCAGAATTAAAAGCAAAATATCCGCAGGACAATATCATTATTGAAGATTTTATTTCTTTTAATGAGGTGATGCCCCTGGCAGATGTATATATATCCAATGGCGGTTATGGCGGAGTTTTGCTAGGCATTCAAAACAAATTGCCTATGGTAGTGGCAGGTGTTCACGAAGGGAAAAATGAAATTTGTGCAAGGGTTGGATATCTCAAATATGGCATCAACTTAAAAACTGAAACTCCTACATCCGAACAAATCCGTGATGCAGTAAATGAAATATTCAACAACAAAGAGTATGCGCAGAATATTGATAAACTGGGTGAAGAGTTTGCTCAATACGATCCTAATAAGCTGGTGGAGAAGTATGTTGCTGAATTAATTTCTTAAACCCGTGAAGTGTCTCCTTCCATGAGGCAGGAGGCCTTTATTTTCTGAATGTCAAATACGATTTATTGAATCAAGCGAAATCAGAAATATTAGAGACTACATCATTGGAATAAGGAAACTACTATTATAGAAAACCAGTTTCTGACATAACATTGCCGCAATGCGGGGAAATATTAAAACCTACCTTAAAGCAACTTATTATCGTAAGCATACTTCACCAAACCCACAATGCTTTTGGCTTTGGTTTTACGGAAAATATTTTTGCGGTGCGATTCTACCGTGTGCTCGCTGATAAAGAGCATTTCCGCGATCTCTACATTGGATCTTTCTTTGGCTATTAATACAATGATCTCTTTTTCGCGTTTGGTCAAAAGGTCTTTGTTATTGACATTTTGCATCAATACCTGTGAGGCGGAACTGCTATAATACATATTCCCACCCATCACTTCGTGAATGGCTTTTAATAATTCGTCCTTTTCCAGGTCTTTCAATAAATAACCATCGGCACCAGCGGCAATGAGTTCATGAATGACTTCGGGTTTATCGAACATGGAAAGACCAATGACCTTTACATCGGGAAATTCGTCCTTTACCACGCGCGTTAATTCAATGCCCGAAAAACCGCTCATTTGTATATCGGTGAGCAAGACATCCGGTTTTTCTATACGCAAGGCCTCCAAAGCTGATTGGCCGTCGTAAGTGTAACCCATGACTTTGATCCCGTTTTCTCTCTCCAGCAAAGCGGCAATGCCCTTTACAAAGATCTTATGGTCATCTACCAGGTAAATATGGATCACATTGGCCATGCCCGTTTTAGCTTAAAGGTATTAAAATAACAAACTCCGTTCCTTTTTCCTTTTTCGAATTCATGGAAATGGTGCCTTTCAAAAAATCGACACGGGTGTAAATATTGTTCAATCCATTTCCATTATTTTTTTCGGAAGAAAAGCCTTTGCCGTTATCGGTAATCACAACTTCCAGATACGGGCTTTTTTCTTTCATACTAATGGCCGCGTTACTTGCCCCGGCGTGTTTAATGGTATTATTAATAGCTTCCTGGGCAATGCGGTACAGGTTGATCTCTGTTTCGGGGCTTAGTTTTTTTGAAACGTGGTACTGCAATTCCGCGAACACTATCCCCGACGAATTGACCTGCCCCACAAATTCTTCGAGTGCCGCCTGCAAGCCTTGTTTTTGCAATAAGGATGGCGCCAGGGCGTGAGAAATGTTCCGCACTTCTTTAATGCTTTCGCTGGTGAGTTCTTTTACTTCCGACAATAATTTTTCATCGGCCTGCTCCACTTTTATAGCCGATACGTTGAGCTTAATGAGCGACAATAAAGGTCCCAGGCCATCGTGCAATTCTTTTGACAAATGCATTTTTTCTTTTTCCTGTGCCTGGAACACTTCCAGTGTGCGCAGTTCTTTTTCGGCCAGGATCTTATTGCGGTGCTTTAACCTGCTGCTGTTATAGATTAAAACACCAATAACGATCAATACACCAAACACAACCAGCAGCATGTTGCGCTGGTTCTTTTGCTGGCCGATCTCCAAACTTTTAATGCTGTTATCTTTCAGCAGAAGCGTGTTTTCCTGTTCTTTCTTTTCGGTTTCGTAGCGTGTTTGCATATCAGCTATTTGCATGGAGCTTGTAGCGTTGAACAAGGAATCCTTTACCAGTGCAAAGGCCTTTTCATATTCCATGGCGGTTTTAAAATCCTTTAATTCCGCATAGGCATCGGCCAATCCTTTGTTCGCGTCTTTTTTAATATCATTGATCCCTATCCGTTCTGCAAGTTCCAGCGCTTCTTTGTAATACGCAATAGCATCGTTTGTTTTATGAAATTTAAGCGACAGCTTTCCAAGGTTCACCAGGCTTTCACCAATGCCTTTATCGTCGTGAAATTGTTTTTGTATGGCCAGACCATTCTTCAGCAATTCATTGCCTTTATCAAAATCGCCCTTTAATCCATACAATTCACCCAGGTTCCCAAGGTTATGCGAAAGGATTGCACTGTCGCCCGACTGAAGGGCCAGCTTTTGGGTGCGGTTCAGCAGGTCTAAGGCTTTATCATAATTACCGCTTTCCTTGTAAATAATTCCCATGGCATTATAAGTATAAGCCATTTTAGCGCTCTCGCCTTTTTCTTTTTCCATGGCAAGGCATTTTTCATAATACTCCAAACTTTTGGAATAATTTTTTAAATAATAATAGGTAATGCCTAAGCACAAATAATTCACGTAAAGCAAATCCTTATCGCTTCCGGCTTCTGTGATTTTAAGGGCAGCCAGGTAGCGGTCGAGCGCCGAATTGTATTTGCCCTGGGTGACATAAATATTGGCCATGTTAATGCTGGCCTTTGCAATAAAGGTTTGATTGGACGTTTTAATACCGGCTTTTAAATTCTCACCAAAATAGTTCAGAGCCGAGTCATAATTTCCTTTTTGAATGTAGAACATTCCAACCAGGTAATTGAGCTCAATAGCTTTATCGCTGTTTTTTTGCTTCGCAATTTGAAGCGCGTCATGAGCATAACCCATCGCTTTATCGGGATCTGTTTTCCGCGCCGCCTTCATCAGTTCCATTAAGCTGTCGACCTGCCGGTTGCTTTGGGAAAAACCCATGAACGTAAGCAAAATAAAATATAGACTATAAATTTTATGCATCAATTGTGTCGGGCACTAATCTTCATGACCTTTGGCATTCTTTATTTTTTGCTGCAGGTACAATTCTTCTTCTTTTTGCATTTGTAATTTCAGGGAATCGCTAATGTCTTTTTCGCCCAGCTTTTCAAGGTTTGGTTTTCCGGCGTTTACCCAGGCGGTATACCAAAGGCTGCCTACCATGGTAATGCTTTCGCGCATACGACGCTCTACCTGGCCTTTTATCATGAGGTCGTAACGACTGGTGTATTGCACGGAGTAAACTTTCATCATCACATTGCCCCGGTTCTCGTAAGCATACTTACGGTCTTCGGGGAACTCTTTATTTAAAGCGGCTTCAAATTTCAGCACACTGTCCACCGCCATGTGACTGTCGTATACAATGCGCCAGGCTTCTTTTATGGGCGAGTCGATGTACTTTGCCCTGCCAACAAAATAATCGTACTCTTCGGCTTTCAGTTCAGGAATGCGGCTTTCCCAAAAGCCATGAATGCCTCTTTGTCCTGTCAGTTGCCCGTTATAATTTTCGGTGGTATGCAGCGGAACGTGCGCGTCGGCTATGTAATGCCCCAGGTCGGCGCTGTAGTGCAGGATACGATCGAGGTTCTCATCTTTAAACGCGTTCATTAATTTATAATAATGCTTCTCTATTTGCCAGGGCACAATACCATACGCCATCAGGGTGTCTTCGGTGTATTTTGCAATGGCGGCTTTCCAGAATTTGGGCACGCTGTCGAAAGCATGTTCCCCATAATGATCAATGTCGATGTAATGACGTGGTGCCTCTCCTTCTACACCATAACGCCGCTTATCAGGATCAACGGCATGGTTGGTAATGAACTCAATATGGCTTTTGTAAAAAGTCACCATTTCGGGAGGCAGGGTAAACACGGCCATGCGGTTAATGCGCTTATGCCCATAGAAACCCCACGACCTGGAATTCTCTTTTGGAAGAAAGAGGATAAAGGCAAAACAAATAAGGATGCTGATGATAACTTTTTTAACCATTGTTTAGCTGTTAAATTTTAATCCCTATGATCAACACATCATCTACCTGTTCATGCGGACCCTTCCAGTCTGTAAACGTTTTTTCCACTTTTTGATATTTAGTTTCCGCGTTCAAATCTCCCAATGATACCAGCAGATCTTTCAGATTTTTGGTCATCATTTTCTTTCCTGAGTTTCCGCCAAACTGGTCGGCATAACCGTCGGTAAAAATATAAAGGCTATCGTTTTTCTGAATAGCAATCCTGGTTGTTTTAAAGAGCTGATCGACCGGCGTAAAACCGGCGATAGCGGTTTTATCGGCCTTATACTCTGTTAGTACATTATTCCTGATAAGGTACAAGGGGCGGTTAGCGCCTGCATACTCTACCGCATCCAAATTTTTATTGAACTTCAAAACGGCAATGTCCATTCCATCCATTTGCTTCGAGGCATCACTGTGCTGTTTCAGTACCTGCTTGATCTCTTTATTTAAGTACGATAACATATCGCCGGGCACTGTGAGTCTTTTTTCGAACACAGCCTGCACGATCTTATCAACACCAATAATACTCATGAGTGCTCCGGGTACACCATGTCCCGTGCAATCGGCTGCTATGCAATAAAAATCATCGTTCACTTTACTGAACCAGTAAAAATCGCCACTCACCACATCCTTTGGTTTGTAATAAATAAAGTTATCGGGAAAGCGGCTGTTCAACTCCTGCTTATCGGGCAAAAAAGCCAGCTGAATACCTTTGGCATACTGGATGCTGTTATCGATCTCCTGTTTTTTTTCGGCAATAATATTGTTCTGTTCCTGTAGTTGTATGTTTGTGAGCTGGCGCACCTTGTTTTGCCTGAACAATAAAACGGCCACCACAATAACGGTGATGGCGACAGCGATGAGCACAAAAATAAAATAACTGTTCTTTTTATTTTTAAGTTCCTGAATTTCGTTGGTTTGTTTTAGCTGCGCCACATTGGCCTCGGCTTTCTCAAGCGAATAATTGCCCTGCAAATTACTGATGCTTGTTGAGTAAGCTTCCTTGTCCAATACTTCCTTCAACGATACGTACTTCTCGTAATAATCATAGGCCTGTTTAAAATCCTTTAACTGGTAATAGGCCTTTGCCATGCTAGGCAGGGCTATCATTTCAACGTCTTTAATATCATGACGCAAATTATAACGGTGCACCGCGGTAAATTTTGAGAGCGCTTCTTTTACATGGCCGTTTGCCATCTCGCACAAGCCAATGTTTAAAAAGCAAATGTTCATGCTCGACGAGTCATTGACCCGTTGATGGATCTCAAGGCTCTTTGAATTATAAAAAGCGGCCGAGCTAAAATCTTTTTCCACATAAAACAGGTCGCCCATGTTTCCATAAATGCGTCCAAGGTCGGCATGCATATCGGCACTCTGGGCCAGCACAATACCTTTATTGAAATAAACAATGGCCGAATCGAAATACTGTTTTATGTTCTCAACCTTAAAGCGGTCGGCATAATAGCTCGCCATGGCATTATAGATCTGGAGTGAGCCACTGGGATCATTTAACTCGTTGTATAATTGCAATGACTGGTACAGGTATTTATCTTCCTTATAATTATGCTGCTGAATGCAAATGATCCATCCGATGTTGTACAGGGAATAGGCAATAGAGGATTTATCATGAATGGAATCGCTGATGCGGTAGGATTTAAAATAATACTGCTGGGCCTTTTCATAATCGGAGTGGTACCAGAAAGCGTCGGCAAAGGAACTGTAGGCCAAAGCTGTTCCTTTAATGTCGTTTATTTTTCGGGATAAGGTCAGCGCATCATTGGTATACATGATAGCCGTTTTAAAATCGGTAGTATTCAGTAATGCCGACAGGTCGATAAGTCGTCTTACTTTAACGGTATCGTCATTACCTGTTGCTATCAGGTCTTTTAACTCTTTAATTCTTTCCAGGTTTTGTGCTACAAGTAATTGTGCACAACAAACGATCAGAAAAAAATATAAATGTTTAATTTTTGACATACAGTGATTTAAAGATAAACAAAAAAGGTCAAATGTGTTTATCTCATATACATACACTATTTTAAGTAATGTAACCTAAAGATTTTGTCAGTTCGAGGAGTCGAGAACCAGGAAGAGCTCCTCCGTACACTTTCCGACTCCACTCCAGGTAACAGATGCCTGACTAATACATGAGCATAAAACAAAAAAGCCCGTTCCGATAATCGGAACGGGCTTTTGTATGAGATAACAGGATTTACGCTTTTACTTCCTGTGCTTTTTTAATAATGGCTTTAATGTTCTCGGTTGTAGTAGAGTTTGGCCTTTCAATGGCGGAACCGGTTGCCCTGTCCCATACCAAACTTGCCAATACACCCAAGGCGCGCGATACACCAAACAACACGGTATAGAAATCATACTCATGCATGCCATAGTGAACCAATAATGCGCCTGAATGCGCATCCACATTTGGCCAAGGGTTTTTGATCTTGCCGGTAGATTCAAGGATAGGAGGCGCTACTTCGTATACCATTTGTACGATCTCGCAAATGTTATCGTGTTTAATGTAGGTTTTATAAAAATCCTGCTGCGCGGTGAAACGCGGGTCGGTTTTTCTTAATACTGCATGGCCGTATCCCGGTACTACTTTTCCTTCAGATAATGTTTTCTTAATGTATTCAGCGATCTGCTCTTTGGTTGGTAAACCGCCTCCTAAATTTTCTTTCAGCTCCATGATCCAGCCCAATACTTCCTGATTTGCCAAACCGTGTAAAGGTCCTGCCAAACCATTCATACCAGCTGCAAATGCCAGGTACGGATCAGATAACGCGGAGCCAACCAAATGCGTAGCGTGGGCCGATACGTTTCCACCTTCGTGGTCAACGTGGATGGTTAAATACAAACGCATTAAACGTTTCATGTCAAATTCTTCGTAACCCAACATGTGCGCAAAGTTTGCCGCCCAGTCCAGTTTATGATCCGGTTCAATGTGCAGGCCGTTTTTGTATTTACGACGGTAAATATACGCTGCAACCCTTGGTAAACGGGCAATCAGGTTCATTGAATCTTCGTACACGTAATCCCAGTAATCTTTTTTGTTAATACCTTTTGCATAAGCTTTTGCAAATAAGCTTTCGGTTTGCATAGCCATGATACCAACCACGAATTGTGTCATTGGATGTGTATCAACCGGTAATTTTTCAATCACATCAAATACATGCTTAGGAACGTTGCTGCGTTTCATCCATTCGTTGGTAATGAAATTTACGTCTTCCTGGGTTGGCAATTCGCCAACAAGCATTAAATAAAATATGCCTTCCGGTAGGGGCTCTGTACCACCCGGCGCTTTAGGTAAATGTTTGCGCAATTCAGGGATTGAATAGCCTCTGAAACGAATTCCTTCTTCCGCATCCAGTTTCGATGTTTCAGTCACCATTCCAACCATTCCCTTCATTCCCTGATACACCTGGGCAATGGTGATCTCTCCCAGTTTCATGTCGCCATGATTTTTGATAATATCTTTAATTTCGGCAGCGAGTGGCACTGCTTTTTCGCGAAACTTATCTTTTAGTCTGTCCATTTTAGTGTCGTTTTAAAAACCTTGTAAATTTATGCAGTGTATTGATTTAAACAAATTTAATTTGAATTATTTTTAAATTAAGTTTATAAGTTTTACAAGGCATTCAGTGCCTTCCGTTTTTCGAAAAAAACATACCGGGCATAAAAAATCCCCCGGCAAAACCGGAGGACTTTCACGTTCTTAAAGACAGGTTTTATCTTAACAAGGTCACATGGCCTACATAATCGTGTTTCTTGCCCAATACATCCTTCACTTTCACTTTCCAGATATACACATCCTGTTGTACTTCCTGCGATTTGCCCTGTACCTTACCGTTCCATCCCTTTGTAATGTCATCGGTATAGTAGATCATCGCTCCCCAACGGTCAAAGATCCACATCTCATAATGCTCAATACCAATCCCCTTGCCCGTAAACATATCA
>JBEHXV010000056.1:0-13545 GCA_048498515.1 Bacteroidota bacterium
GGTGATGGTACTGCATCTGTTACTGGCTTAACTGCCGGTAACTGGACTTGCACCGTAACCGATGCAAACTCTTGTACTAATATAGCAACCTTTAATATCACAGCGCCTCCGGCTATTGTCGTAACGCCTGTTTCTCAAACTAACATATTATGTAACGGTGGTTCTAATGGTGCTGCTTCTGTATCTGCAAGTGGCGGAGCCGGTGGCTTTACTTATAACTGGACGCCGGGTAACCCAACTGGTGATGGAACAACTTCAGTCACCGGATTAACTGCAGGCAACTGGACTTGTACTGTAACCGATGCGAACAGCTGTACTAATATAGCAACCTTTAACATCACAGAGCCTACAGCCATTGTAGTAACTCCTGTGTCACAAACCAATGTAAGTTGCAATGGTGGTTCCAATGGTGCTGCTTCTGTATCTGCAAGTGGCGGAGCCGGTGGCTTTACTTATAACTGGACACCGGGTAATCCAACAGGCGATGGAACTGCTTCGGTAACCGGCTTAAGCGCGGGCAGCTGGACTTGCACTGTAACGGATGCGAACAGCTGTACCCAAACTTCTAACTTTAACATCACAGAGCCTACACTCATTGTAGTAACTCCTGTGTCACAAACCAATATAAGTTGCAATGGTGGTTCCAATGGTGCTGCATCTGTCTCTGCAAGTGGCGGAGCCGGTGGCTTTACGTATTCATGGGCTCCAAGCGGCGGAACATCTTCTGCTGCAAACGGATTGAGCGCAGGTAACTATACTTGTACAGTAACAGATGCAAACAGTTGTACTCAAACTGCTTCTTTTAATATTACAGAACCACCTGCATTAACTGCTTCTATTTCTCATACCAATGAAGGTTGTTCAGGCAATGATGGTGCTGCTTCGGTTTCAGCAAGCGGTGGCACTCCTTCTTATCTGTATTTATGGGCTCCGAGCGGCGGTAGTGCATCAACTGCTTCCGGATTAAGCGCTGGTAATTATTCATGTACCATTACCGATGCCAATGGTTGTTCGATCACTAAAACAGTAACAATCACAGGAGCAAGCGGTCCTTCATTGGTGGCAGCATCTCAAACAAATGTATCTTGTTTTGGTGGTTCAAATGGTTCAGCGGCCGTATCTGCTTCGGGCGGAGCAGGTTCATATAGCTACACCTGGACACCGGGTGGTGGTAATGCCGCATCAGCAAACGGATTAAGCGCAGGCAGCTACACTTGTACTGTAAGCGACCTGAATGGTTGTACGAATTTCATATCTTTTAATATTACCGAACCAACTGCACTTATTGTTACACTTTCTTCTCAAACAAACGTGTCTTGTAATGGTGGTTCAAATGGCGCGGCATCTGTATCCGCATCGGGCGGCACAGGTTCATTAAGCTACGCCTGGGCGCCGAGTGGAGGTTCTTCTTCTTCAGCTTCGGGACTATCGGCTGGAAATTACACCTGCACTGTAACCGATGCCAATAGTTGTTCTTCTGCGACAATAGTTGCCATTACCGAACCGGCCGCGATTGTAGTAACGCCTGTTTCCCAAACGAATGTTTCATGTAATGGCAATTCCAATGGAGCGGCAGCCGTATCGGCATCGGGTGGTACAGGTTCATTAAGCTATGCCTGGTCGCCAAGTGGCGGCAGTTCTTCATCAGCTTCAGGCCTCTCTGCCGGAAATTATACCTGCACCGTAACGGATGCTAACAGTTGTACCGGTAATGCTGTGTTTACGATTACCGAACCGGGTACTCTTGTCGTAACTTCCGCGTCTCAAACAAACGTATCATGTAATGGCGGTTCTAACGGTTCAGCTTCTGTATCTGTTTCGGGTGGCACAAGCGGCTTTACATATTCATGGACTCCGAGTGGCGGCACTTTAGCATCGGCAACAGGTTTAAGCGCGGGTGGTTATACCTGTACTGTAACGGATGCCAACGGTTGCACAGGAAGTACTTCTTTTAATATCACGGAACCTACTGCATTAAATTCAGTTGCTTCACACACCAATGCCAGTTGTGCCGGTAACGACGGTGTTGCTTCTGTTGCTGTAAGCGGTGGCACACCTACTTATTCTTACGCATGGGCTCCAAGCGGAGGAAATTCTGCTACGGCATCAGGCTTAAGCAGTGGTACTTATTCTTGTGTTATTACCGATGCAAACAGCTGTTCAATCACTTCAACAGTTGCGATCACCGGCACCAGCGGCCCTTCCCTAGCAGCAGCCTCTCAAACCAATGTGAGCTGTCATGGTGGCTCTGACGGTGGCGCTACTGTATCCGCTTCGGGTGGAACAAGCCCTTACACTTATGTCTGGACACCGGGCGGTGGAACAGGAACAAGTCAAACCGGCTTATCTGCAGGTGGCTATACGTGTATTGTGACCGATGACAACGGCTGTTCGGATAATGTTTCATTTACCATTACAGAACCATCTGCTATTTCATTAAATGCAGGTGCTTCATCAACCATTTGCAACGGAAGTAATGGTTCACTTACTTCAAGTGCCAGCGGTGGAACAGGAAGCCTTACGTATAACTGGATGCCGGGTAATTTAAACGGCGCCAATCAAACCGTAAGCCCTTCAACAGCTACAGCTTATACTGTAACTGCAACAGACGCTAATGGTTGTACGGCAACAGACATTCAAAATGTAACGGTGAACGCATTGCCTGTGGTTAGCATTTCCGGACCAAGTATTACTATTTGTTCGGGAAGTACCAGCAGCTTAACAGCCAGCGGTGCCAGCACTTATACCTGGAATACAGGTTCTCATGCATCTACCATCAGCGTAAACCCATCTTCTACCACAACCTATACAGTTACCGGCACCCTGAACGGTTGCATGGATGTAGCTGTGAGAACAGTAACGGTTGGTGGAAGCTGCGCGGTTTCTACAGTACCTTGCGGCACGGTGATTACCAATTTAAGTATTGCCACCAGTGTAGCTAATGTAACCGGCGCTACGCAATATCGTTTAAGGTTTTACAATGCCACTACCAATGCCCTGGTAGGCAGTAAAACACAAGCTTCCAGAACATTCACCTTTAATACCATCGGCGGTATTTACTACAACAACACCTATAAATGGACGGTTGCAGTGGATAAAGGTTCGGGCTTTGGTCCTGAAAGCAACAATTCATGCACCATTACCTTTGCCGAACCTAAAACAACCGTACCTTGTGGTGTAAGCTATACTAATTTAAATGCCTATACTACTACCGGTACATTTATTTCGGGTGCTAAAAACTACCGCTTCACGTTTTATAACAACACTACCAATGCATTGGTGGCGGTAAAAACACAAACATCCAACTACATTTACTTTAACCAGGTACCGGGTCTTGCTTATGGCAACACTTACAAATGGACCGTGGAAGTAGAATACAACAACGGCACAGCCAATGTGTTTGCACCAGCCAGCTCAAGCGTGTGTACCATTACTTTTGCCGCGCCGCAAGCAACCGTACCTTGTGGTAATACCTACGCCAAAGCAGGCTATACTACCGTAGCGCCTGTTACTGGTGGTAATGCCTACCGTTATAATTTTTATGACGTAACCACGAACAGTTTAGTGGCCACAGTTACAAACACAAATACCTATGTGTATTTTAACCAGGTACCAGGACTGACTTACAATAAGTCCTATAAATGGACAGTTGCCGTGCGTTACAACAATGGTTCGGGAAATGTGTTTGGACCTGAGAGCTCAAACAACTGTACCATTAATTACGGTACGCCTTCCTCTATTATCATGGATGATAATTCAACAGCATCACGATTATCAGTTCAATCAAATGAAGATGGCCATGAGTTGTATGTGAATGTATTCCCTAACCCGGCCAAAGACCACGTTAACATTGAAGCTTCGGAACCTGTTAGCGATGTGAAAATATACAATGTATCGGGCGAGTTGGTGCTGACTCCTGAGAACTATACAGAAATTGACCTGCATGAATTAAAAGCAGGATTGTATATCATCTCGGTTAAGACAGAGAAGGAATTGAAACACATCCGCATTATTAAGGAATAAGTTCTTTTCTTTAAACCATTAAAAAAGCCTCCCGATGATATCGGGAGGCTTTTTTGTTATTGTAATACAACCAGGTTCTATCTTTTAAAGCTCAGCCTCTCGCCTTTTTTACTTTCGTCAAAGGTTCCGTTATCATAAACCAAATGGCCGCTCACAAACGTTTTATGAATGCTTGATGAGAAGGTGGTACCTTCAAACGGGCTCCAACCGCATTTATATAACAAGGATTCTTTGGTAACTTCTGTTGGCTTGTTTAAATCCACCAAAACCAGGTCGGCAAAATATCCCTCACGTATGAACCCGCGTTTTTCTACCTTAAAAATATCGGCTACGTTATGCGCCATCATTCTCGCAATTTTTTCCAGTGAGATCTTGTTCTGCTTAAAGAACTCCAGCATCGCTAACACCGAGTGCTGTACTAAAGGCCCGCCGCTTGGCGCCTGCAAATAAGGCAATTGTTTTTCCTCCAGGGTATGTGGCGCGTGATCGGTAGCAATCACATCAATCCTTCCATCAAGTACCGCATTAAAAATATTGGCTCTGTCGTATTCTGTTTTCACCGAAGGGTTCCATTTAATGAAATTCCCTTTCTTTTTATAATCATCGTCGTTAAACCATAAATGATGAATACAGGCCTCGGCGGTAATACGTTTTTGCTTTAAGGGAATTTTATTTGTAAACAGGTCCAATTCCTTAGCACTGGAAATATGCAGGATGTGTAAACGTGTATTGTATTTTTTTGCCAGTTCAACCGCAAAGGACGATGATCTGAAGCAGGCCTCCTCGTTACGGATAACAGGATGGAAATAAGCGGGCAGGTCTTCACCATACTCCTCCACTATCCGCTTCTGGTTTTCCTTTATCATAGGGTCGTACTCGCAGTGTGTGGCAATTAATGTATCAGATTTCGAGAAAAAACCTTCCAGTGTTTTTTCATTATCCACCAGCATATCACCGGTACTTGAACCCATAAATAATTTTAAACCGCAAACATTTTTGTAATCCACTTTCAGCGTTTCTTCCAGGTTAAGGTTGGTGCCTCCCATAAAAAAGGAATAATTGGCCAGTGAACATTCTTTGGCACGGGCATATTTTTTTTCGAGTTCCGTAAGCGTTACTGTTTGAGGGTTTGTATTGGGCATTTCCATAAACGAGGTCACCCCTCCTGCAACGGCTGCCCTGGCCTCTGTATATATCTCACCCTTATGAGTTAACCCGGGCTCCCTGAAATGCACCTGGTCATCAATAGCCCCCGGCATTAATATAAGCCCTTCCGCCTCAATAATCTTAGCGTTATCATCAGTGATGTCCTTATCGATTTGCGAAATAAAATTTCCGTCTATTAAAACATCCGAAACAAATGTTTCATCTTCATTGACAATGGTGGCATTTTTAATTAACGTTTTGCTCATATTATTTTTTTAAAGAGTCCAGTACTGTTATTTCTACTTTTGTTAATCCCGATCTCACAAAATTCAATTGCTTTGCGGCACGTAATGTCAGATCAATACTACGTTTCGATTTTTGAGGAAGCCTGTCATTGATTTTTACAATTACTGTTGAATCGTTTTTCAGGTTCCGTACCAAAACATAAGTTCCAAATTTAAACTTTTTATGGGCAGCCGTTAAACTATCGTTCGAAAATCTTTCGCCCGAGGAAGTTTTTCGTCCATTGAATTTTTTGGCGTAGAAACTGGCAGTACCTGTTGTAGGTTCATTTTTGCGGGCCGATACCGCATTCAGAGTATCCTGGCAAAACAGCCTATTGCCAAACAAAAGAACCAGCGTTATGAAGAAAATCAGCCGCATAACCAAAGCTACATTATTTTGCCAGAAAATAAAGGAATTGCCCTTGTTAAGGCCTTAAAACTTAACCTATTTTAACAGGAAATGGCGAAATAAAGGCTGAAAAATTACGCTTTAAGTAATCCAACAAAGTAGTATATTAGCAAAAGTTTATGAGCAAAAACATCGTTATCATTCCCACCTACAATGAGATCGAAAACATTGAAAAAATGGTTCGAACTGTTTTTGACCTGGCTCGTGAATTTGAATTGCTGATAGTGGACGATGGTTCGCCGGATGGAACGGGGAACAAGGTAAAAGAATTACAAAAAGAATTTCCCGGCAAATTACATATTGAAGAGCGTAAAGGCAAGCTTGGCTTAGGTACCGCTTACATCCATGGCTTTAAATGGAGCCTTAACCGTGATTATGATTATATTTTTGAGATGGATTGTGATTTTAGTCACGACCCAAAAGACCTTACGCGATTGCTGGAAGCCTGCGAAAATGGCGCCGACCTGGCTATTGGTTCACGCTATGTAAAAGGCGGTAATGTGAGCAACTGGGACATGAAACGCATTTTGTTGTCTTATTTCGCTTCGCTTTATGTGCGATTGATCTTATGGATCCCGATAAAAGATACTACCGCGGGGTTTAAATGCTACCGCAAAAAAGTACTGCAAACGGTTGACCTCGATGCCGTGAAGTTTATGGGTTACGCCTTTCAGATAGAAATGAAATACCGTGCTTATAAAAAAGGATTTAAAATAGTAGAGGTTCCTATTATGTTTACCGACCGCGTGTTGGGTGTAAGTAAAATGAGTACCAAAATTTTCAAAGAAGCGTTTTTGGGTGTCATCCAGATGCGCTTTAGCAAATAAGCCTCACCACAGAGTAACAGAGGTTTTTCAAAATTCTTATTAAACCCTTTCAGGGTTTTAATGACTTAAATCAATTATTTTTTCTATTCACATCGAATCCCCGGGGATTCTAATAAAATTATTTGCTCCACTAACCCTGCAAGGGTTGAATAAAATCCTGAAAATTCCCTGTCGGTATTCTTTGCTACTTCACCAACGTACCGTTGGTCCTCAGCAGCTCTGCCTCTGCCAGTTTAATGTTATACAAGGCCTGAATGTACCTGGTTTGCGCATCCTCAAGGTTCTTTTGGGTTTCAATAGTTTCCAGCAGGTTGGATTTACCAATTTTGTAGCGCTCCAGCGAAATGGTTAATACATCCTGCGCATCCGCCAAGTTACGGCGTTCCAAATCTACAATTTGCTTATTGAGTACAAACGATTTATAACTGGTATATACTAGGGCATCAATCTCCAATTGAATTTGCTCGGTATAATATTTTTGATTGAGGAATAATAAATTCCGTTCTTTAACCAGCTTGCTGTTCTTTGTTCCATTAAACAACAACCAGCTGGCAGTTATTCCACCGTTTAATCCCGATTGCTGATTTAAGAACACGATACCCGCCTGGCTTTGTGCACGGGTAAAATTATAAGCGCCGTTCAACTGAATAAAGGGCATGTTAACGGCCCGTGCTTCCTTAATGCTTTGAGCCGAGATCAATTCGTTTTGTTTGGAAATTAAAAAGGTGGAATTTGATTTCAAAACATTTTTTTTCAATTCATCTATCTGGGGGTCGTAATTTACGATGATGGAATCGCTGGTTGTAAACTCTGTATCAGCCGATTTGTTGACCAGTAAATTAAGCCGTGCTTTCGCGTTCAGCATCTGCAGTTCCAATTGCAGGATACTGCTTTTAGCTTTATTGGCATCCGACTGCGTTAACAGCAGATCGACTTTGGAGTCGGAACCGATCTCTAATTTCAGCTTCGCAATTTTTTCACGCTCTTCGTAAATGGATAAATTTTGTTTGGCAGCTTTTATGAGCTCATTGATCCTTGCAATATCATAATAAGCGGCAATGATGTCGTACACCGTATTTTCCATCTGCTGTTTTAGCTGAATGGCCGAGAGGTCCTCATTAAGGCTCAGGCGTTTTTTAATGGCAAACATTCTCAAACCATCAAACACCGTCCAGTTAACATTTACCGAAGCCGCCAGGTTATTGCTCGCCGCTCCAGGTTTATCCTGCACCACGCCCGTATTGAACTCCTGGTGCGAATTTAAGTTGGCCGCGTTTAAACCTGCGTTTAAAGTAACCGTTGGCGACATACCCGCGTTTCCAAAATTGTTCTGGGCTTTGGCAATTTCCTGTTGATTTTTGACGATCAATACGGAATAATTTTTTTCAAGGCCTGTTTTAATCGCGTCGTCAATGGTAAGCACCGATTGCGCATACAATCCTGAAGCCGAGCCGAATAAAACAAGTAGGATTCTATTTACCATTTTCATCATGTTCTTTATCATTTACTGAAACAGCATCGTTATCATGTTTTTTATCTTTCACCAGGAAAGAGAATATACCTGGAACGACATACAAGGTCAACATCATGGATACAAATAAGCCACCGATAATCACAATACCCATGCCCATGCGACTTTTAGAGCCTGCACCCAGGGCCATGGCAATGGGCAGGGCACCAAATATGGTAGCGAGGCTTGTCATTAAAATAGGGCGCAAACGAGCGGTAGCGGCTTCAATAAGCGCTTCCCTGATCTTCATGCCTTTCTCGCGCAGCTGGTTGGCAAATTCAACAATCAGGATCCCGTTTTTGGTTACCAAACCTACCAACATAATGATCCCGATCTCGCTAAAGATATTTAAGGTTTGATTGAAATACCATAAGGCAAACAATGCTCCTGCAACAGCTGTTGGCACTGTAAAAAAGACAATAATAAGCGGCTCGATAAAGCTTTCGAATTGTGCCGCCAGCAATAAATAAATAAGGGCAATGGCCAATACAAAGGCAAACCAGATATTGGAAGAACTTTCTGCAAAGTCCCTGGATGCACCGGTTAATGACGTTTTAAAACTATCATCCAGCACTTGTTTCGAAATGGCTGTTATTTCCTCGATCCCATCGCCTATTGTTTTTCCGGGCGCCAGGCCTGCCTGTATGGTGGCCGACTGAAAACGGTTATAATGATACAACTGTGGCGGGCTGCTTCTTTCCACGATGCTAATCAAATTATCAAGCTGGATCATTTCTCCCTTATTGTTCCTGACAAAGAGGTCCTGTACATCTTTAGGATCATCACGATTCTCGCGGTTCACCTGGCCTATTACCTGGTATTGCTTATCGCCTTTAATATAATAGCCAAAACGTTGTCCGCTTAAAGCCAGCTGTATGGTTTGTGCCACATCGGCAATTGACACACCCAGTGTTTTGGCCTTATCACGTTTGATCTCGATGATCAATTCCGGCTTATTGAATTTTAAATTCGCATCCACAGTCTGAAAGGTTGGATTTTTATTGACCAATTCTAAAAACTTGGGAAGCTTTTCGCGGATCTTATTGAAATCATTGTTCTGGATCACAAACTGGATGGGCTGCGCGCCTTTTGGTCCGCCACCCGATGAAATAGATTGTTCCTGGATCACTGATATTTTTCCTTCGGGGAAACGCGCCATGTTCTTCATCAAATAATTCGCTATCTGGTCCTGTGTGCGTTTCCTGTCACCTGCCTGCGATAAAGCCAAACGCACCATACCACTGTTTACCGAACCTGAACCGGCAAAGCCGGGAGCTGTTACGGTTAAGCAAACCATTTTTTCTTCTACAGAATCGCTCACAAATGCCGAGACCTTATCCATCAGGGCATCGGTAGCTTCAAAGGTTGTTCCCTCAGGCGTTAGTACCTGCATCCGCAGCCAGTTCCTGTCTTCGAGTGGCGATAACTCCGATTTAAGTTGCAAACCAAAAAACACAATGGTTGCCATCGATAATCCCCAAATGATCCATGACCACCAACGTTTTTCAAGGAAAGTAGTAACCGATTGCCTGAACCGGTTATCCATGGCTTCAAAGAATGGTTCGGACCAGGTATAGAACCTGCTTTTTTTAGTTGGATCTTTCCGCACCAGTTTGGCATTTAACATGGGCGTTAAGGTTAAGGATACAAAAGCCGAAATTAAAACCGAACCTGCGATCACTACACCAAACTCCCGGAACAAACGCCCTACAAATCCTTCTAAAAAAATTACCGGCATAAATACGGCCGCCAGGGTTAAGGAGGTAATAATTACGGCGGTAGCAATCTCCCTTGTGCCTTCAATAGCGGCATCTTTGGGCGACATGCCTTTTTCTATTTTCTTAAAGATGTTCTCCGTCACAACGATCCCATCATCCACCACCAAACCCGTAGCCAGTACAATGGCCAGCAAGGTTAAGATGTTGATGGAATAATCCATCATGTACATAATGAAGAAGGCCCCGATCAAGGATACCGGAATATCGATCAAGGGACGAAAAGCGATGAGCCAATCCCTGAAGAAAAGATAAATGATGAGAATTACCAATACCAACGCAATGATGAGTGTTTCACCAACCTCGGCAATTGATTTTTTAATGAATCGCGTATTATCCAAAGCAATATTGATGGTATAATCTTTTGGCAGGTCTTTCTTAAGCTGATCGTAACGCTTATAGAACTCGTTGGCTATATCAATGTAATTGGCCCCGGGCAAAGGCACTAAACCCAAGCCCACCATTGGTGTTCCCGATTCTTTCAAAATGGTTTCTTCATTCTCTGCGCCTAATTCCACTTTCGCTACATCTTTTAAGCGAACAATGTTATTTTCGTTTTCTTTTACGATCATCGCTTCAAACTCAGGAACGGTTGATAAACGGCCAATGGTATTAACGGTAAGCTCTGTAACGTTACCTTCAATTTTTCCGGATGGCAGGTCCACATTCTCTTTGTCCAAAGCCAGTTTCACATCCAAAGGCGTTAAGCCATAAGAGGCTAGTTTATCGGGCATTAAGCGAATGCGCATTGAATAACGGCGCTGTCCCCAGATCTGCACAGCGCTTACTCCTGAAATGGTTTGCAGGTTTTGCGCCAATACATTCTCAGCATAATCACTTACTTCCAGTAAAGAGCGCGTGTCGCTCACCAATGTCATGGAGATAATGGCATCCGAGTTGGCATCCGCTTTTGAAACCACTGGCGGCGCGTCAATATCCTGCGGTAATTGTTTTACGGCCTGCGATACTTTATCGCGCACGTCGTTGGCCGCTGCTTCGAGGTTGGCACTTAAATTAAATTCCACTGTAATAACACTGGAGCCCTGGTTTGAAGAAGAGGACAAGGTTTTGATGCCGTCGATGCCATTAATGGCTTTTTCGAGCGGCTCTGTAATTTGCGACTGGATCACATCGGCATTGGCGCCGGTATAACTTGTACGTACCGTAATTACCGGTGGGTCGATGGATGGGAATTCCCTCACACCTAAATATTTAAAGCCAATTGCCCCAAACAGGACAATGATAACAGACATAACGGTGGCCAGTACGGGCCTTCTAACGCTTAGACTTCCTAAATCCATTACTTAACTGCTTTTAATAATTTTATTTCCGCATCTTTTTTCAAGGCCAGCAAACCGGTAGTAATAACCGTATCTCCCGGTTGCAAGCCATCGGTGATCTGGATCTTTTGATCGGTGCGCACACCAATCGTTACCATCGCTTCGGTGGCAACACCATGTCTTGCCACATACACTTTTTGTCCCTTAAGGGTTGGAATCACCGCTTCGGTTGGTACCATCAGTGCGTTTTGTGTTTCACCCAGGTTGGTGTATACTTTTACAAAACTACCCGGGTAAAAATGCTGGTCGCCATTATAAGTAGCGCGCGCTTTAATGGTCTTTGTCATTTCATCCACCCTCGGCTCAATGGCATAAATGGAAGCGTTGTACATATCCTTGCTTCCTGTATTATCGCTCGAAAATTTAACCGCGGCTCCTTTGTTAAACAAAGCACTGTATTTTTCAGGCAAAGAAAATTCAACGTATACAGGCTTTACCTGAACCAATGATGCAATGGGTGAATTTGTGCTCACATACGACCCTTCGCTGATGTTCTTTAACCCAACCACTCCGGTAAACGGGGCCACAATAGCCGTTTTGGCAATTTGCGCGGTAATATAAGCCTGGTCGGCTTTCAGGGAGTTTAATTCGTTTTCCTGCATATCCAGTTCTTCCTGGCTGATGCCGTTAATGGCAATGAGTTTTTTTAAGCGGCCAAGTTTTTGTTCGGATAATGCTGCCTGGGTTTTTGCCTTTAATAACTGGGCCTGCAAATCGGCATCATTTAATTTTATCATGATGCTGCCTTTATTAATGGTCTCACCTTCTTTAAAATAAATAGCGGTTACTTTTCCATTTACCTCAGGCAGGATGTCAATTTGGTTCAAAGCGCCAATCTTACCCGTAGCAAACACATCATTACTAAAACCCGTTGGTTTTACCACATAATAGTTTACCGAAACGGGGCCCTTGTTTTTTCCTTTGCCGCCGGCAGTAGTGTCTTCCTTGGGAGACAAGAAAATAAATTTTGAGGCCACTATTAAAGCGATAATAACAACAATAATAAGCCAGGTTGGTATTTTTTTCATATATAAATTTTATTGTTTTTTAATTATCATATGGAATGAACCATGTATTCTCCAGTATTTTGCACCAATTGTACATGGCTATTTCATGCGTTTAATTTATTTTGGTTATACAGTATCTGATTTAACGACTCTCTTTTTTCTTCCTGTTTTTTTATAATTAAAGAACAGGTCGGTTGCCGGCAATTCCTTTAAGCGGGTAGATAGCTGGCACAATACCTTATTAAAGGTGTCCTCATCTTCTTTGGAGATCGTGGAAAAGATCTCCGCATCCAGGGCCCTGAACGACTTAACAATTTCCTCGGTTTGCTTTAAGCCCTTTTTGGTCAATACAATAAAGTGCTCCCTGCGGTCGTCAGGATTTACATTCCTGTCAACAAAACCAAGTTTTATTAAATGGTCAATCACCTTCACCATAGCCGTTTTGTCAATAGCCAGATTATTGCAAATGCACTGTTGGTTACAGCCATTGTTTTCGCTCAAAAAGCTTAAAATAGAATAATACCTGTCCACATCCAGGCTTTCGAGGCTTTTGCTCAATACACTGTAATACAGTTTTGAGAGTATAAGAGCCTGTGTGCCGGTGGCAAGTTTTGAATAATTACTGGCTTTCATTTAATCTGCTCCTTTCGATCTTTAAAAATTACCCGGGAGACCGGCTAATGATAAAAGAATAGTTTAATTGTAGAATAGTTGACAAATGTAACTAATATTCGCTCGTTAAAATTTCTTTAACTCTTTTTAACTGACTGAATAGTTGTACCTTTATGCCTTAATTTTATGTGTTATGAAATTTTATGCCATTGCCCTGTTAAGCCTTACTAGCCTGAACGTTTTTTCGCAAACCGAAAGTCATTTAAAGAACCTGACCATGCTTACCCATGGCGGCGATAATGCCGAGGCTTATTTTAGCTTTGACGGAAAGTTTGCTTCTTTTCAGAGCAATAATGCCAAATGGGGTTTAAAGTGCGACCAGATCTTTAACCTCGATCTTGCCAAAGCGGCAAAAGATTCGACCTACAAGCCCGCCATGATTAGCTCCGGAAAAGGGCGCACCACCTGCAGTTATTTTTTGAAGGACGGAAAACACATTCTGTATGCCTCTACCCATAAAGGTGGCGACGAATGCCCGCCCGCCCCTGAAACCAAAGGTAAATACCTGTGGGCGGTTTACAAAAGTTTCGATATTTATGTAGCCGATCTGAA
>JBEHXV010000057.1:0-12335 GCA_048498515.1 Bacteroidota bacterium
CGGTGCAGGTGGTAGAGCGGCAATTTGCCTGTCTACATCCTCACAGGCTTCGGCCAGTTCTACATTGGAGTTTACAATGTTTCTATGATAAGGTTCCCAAATTGCCCATGGAACGGTATTGATGTAATGCTGCTCATAATACTGATATAAAGCCAATGCATCATCCCGGTTCAGTTTGAGCTGAACAACAGGTTTCGTTTGTAATACAGGTACCGCTGCCATCTGCTTTAGTTGCGGGGTTTGAAATTCGTTTTTCCTGTCAGAGGTATTGGCAACGGCATGACTGTTATGTGTAGTGGTTTTTTCAGGATGGCTCTTCATGGTCAACTATCAGTTAAAATGAATTTAGTTTAAAGAAGGAGTGAATGCTTAGATGAAAGTACAAAATTTATGGCGCATTGAAAGGATTGCTTATGTCAATTTTTCAATAAAGTTCAACACGTTATTAAGTTCTTAGGATCTTCTCCATCTTTTTGCCCTTTGCGAGTTCATCAACCAGCTTATCGAGGTACCTTACCTGTTGGGTTAGGGGGTTCTCAATGTCTTCTATGCGGTACCCGCAAATAACACCGGTAATCAGGTGAGCCTTAGGGTTTAGCTTAGCCTTCTGAAAGAAAGTTTCAAACGTTGCTTTTTCTTTCATAAGTTCTTCCAGCTTCTTGTTATTAAAGCCGGTCAGCCATTCTATGACCTGGTGCAATTCCTCTTTGCTGCGGCCTTTCTTTTCGGCTTTGGCAACATAGTGAGGGTAAACGGAAGCGAAGGTCATTTTGGCAATGCGTTCGTTGTGTGAGTCGGAAGTATTCATACTGTACTATTGTTTAAATATGTTTGCGTTAAAACATTTCTTGTCAAGTTTATAAACAGCGTAAAACCCCTTTATGTCCTGATCTTGTATATTGCTTCCGCTACCAAACCGGATACCACCATATATTTCTCCACCTGTAGCAATAATGATATCGCTAATTTGAATTGGATCAATACCTGTTTGCGAAAGTCCAACTTGGCCCTGCAGGCTAAAATCGGAATCCAGCAGGTCAATAACACTGATCAATTCTCCGGTATTGATGTCTGGTATAATTTTATTGGTCTTATAAGTAACATGAAAGAATGCTAATTTATCGGTGTTTTTATCAAACTGTAAATCAATTTCAATTGTCGAGTTGCCT
The DNA here is from genome assembly GCA_048498515.1 of Bacteroidota bacterium. GTDB lineage: Bacteria > Bacteroidota > Bacteroidia > B-17B0 > Aurantibacillaceae > UBA4416. The sequence goes on from JBEHXV010000057.1 coordinate 1,170, forward strand.
GAGGAAGGCTCATCTTCATATCGTTTTTTCTGAACACAGTTGTTGTGCTTGTTATCTGTAAAACTAATAAATCTTAAAACTTTTTGATCTGTGTAGCTTTTTGTTCGATCATAATTTTTTGAAAATTGAAGATAAAGTCTTTGGTCACAAATTGCAGAAGAAAGTGTTTCTTCATAGCTGTCACTACAATCGGGCATTAAAGGAGAATTGTCTTTTATAGAAACCAAGCTTACTTTTACTTCATTGGAAGCAGTAAGTTTATACCTGATGGAGACTTTCCGATCTTCATCAAACGAGTAATTCAACGTACTGTCTACATGTGATGGGGAAGAAGGGATATTCAATTGTCTAAATGCAGCGGGCGTTACGTTCTGTTGCTTTGCAAATTGCAAGACCCGTTCAACATACTTTTTAAGATATTCATTATCTGTATCCCAATATACCTGGTAGCTGATGTTCATCTTACTTGCATCTATGGGATACAGGTTTCGCCTGATATTATTTAAAACCCGTTTTTGGGAACTGTCAAGGTCTGAAAGTGAATTAACAGTGGTCCCTAAATTTTCTATCATTTTTCCGGTTGAAACCTGGATGTTATCACTCACAGCGCCTGCCCTGGTAAATTGTTCTGCCATGTTTCGCGATGTTTCCGTCAGGTTCCCATTAATCAATTGATTGAGTTCGCTTACTCGTTTAAACTGACGATCCAGGCTGTCTTTTGTTTGTGTCAGGAGCTTATCGGTTTTTTGAACATTGGAAAGAAGACTATCCTGTTTAAGTAATTGCCCCTTTAAAATAGATGATTGTGATAACAATAAATAAAACGCGCCGGTTGTAATTACAAACAGGATAATAGCAACAATCTGGTTCCTTATAAAACTGGTTATTCGTCGTGAAACCGGAACAGGAGGAGGCATGAGTTCTTTTAAGCGGATCAGGAGATTTTGATACCCCGGAGAAGTTGCTTCGCCTGTCCAGTTAAACATATCGGTTGCCTGTATGCGGTTATACGGGCTCTCTATTTCCATTACTTCAATCCGCACCGGGGCATAAATGTGCTTGGCAATGGCCTGCGATGCCTCGTGTTTTACCCAAACAGATTCCATGGATCCCAGTGACCATAAAACCACAATGGCAGCAGCACCTTCAATGGCTTTATCTATTTCCCCATGCCATTCATGCCCGCATTGAATTTCTTCCTGCCACCAAACTTTAAAACCCGATTCCGTTAATGCGGTTTTAAGCCTGGAGGCAACTTCCCGTTCTTCAGATTTAAAGCTTATGAAAATATGCGGGTTTGATTTCATGTAGTCAACGAATCATATGCGTGGTTTTTGCTTGAGACGTTCAGGAATTTTGCTCAAAGCCAAACCGTATGGCTTCTTCAAGCACATCAACATTTATATCCTTTAACGCTTTAAACTTTATGCAATACCCTGTTACGCTGGCCTTGCCCAGCTTTTTTCCATATGCCTGGGCCAGGTATTTCTTATCTTCGATACCCATAATATAGACGGAGATGCCTGTTGTGTTTGCGCTCAAACCAATCTGGTAAAATTCCCTGGTCTTTCCACCGGCATATTCCATGGTTTGAACACCATAGCCGATATTTGGGTTAGAAACAACTTTACCCTCCTCGTTTTTACCATCCAAAAACCACAATTTGCATTTAGGCTTTATTCCCATAATAAGGCGGTGCAATTCCTGCATGTTGCTTCCTTTTACTTCCGGCTGGCTGGCAATGTATTCTTTTATTTGTGCTTGTGTGTTCATAATGAAAATTAGCTGCGCTTATTCTGACCGGTTTTAAGTATTTTCATAAGGCGATTCAGCATTAGTCGCTCTGTTTATGCCTGGCTTAAAACGTACGCTATATCTCTTATTCCGGTTTAATTAATTTTTTGTGCCAACACTTTTCCTTGCTTTTAAAACAAATAATATAATTCCCTTGTGGTAAATTCGAAATGTCAATTCTGTTTTTTGAGTTTATGTCATGGTCTTTGTAAACAGATTCTCCTATGGAATTAATAATTTCTATTTCATTCACGCTTTCATTTTTACATTTGAATTCAACATAATTGGTAGCTGGATTTGGTAAAACGCTTATCAGGTCAAAATCTTTTTCATCGATAATCCCTGTCGGCACGCCCAAACTATCGTATTTTAAAATAGCGACCCCGTTTACTAATCCCGATAATAAAATTAAACTGTCCTGAAGAGCAACAGCAAAGGTTTGCCCATTAGAGGTATTTGGAAAATGTGCCATTTGCACCCCGGAATTTCCGATAACTTTATAAATAAATAATCCTGCAACATCTGTTGCCAGATAAACCAAGTTGTTTTTGTATTTAACGTCCCAGCCTGCGCTACCCGAATTGGGAATCGAAAAAGCTAAAACCGGCAAATTTGGGTTCGCAATATTATACGCGTCTATTCCTCCCGCAGCTTTGCCTAAATAAACTATATTATTAGTGGTGTCAATATCTATCGAAGAGTAGTCTGAACCAATAGTTGATAGTGTATTTAAATGAGACGGATTGCCGATGTCAATAATTTTAAGACCATCGGTATGGGCAACATAAGCAAAGTTTGCATGAGTTACAACATCCCTTGCCTGTTGGTTTGGTATTGAAATTGAATCCAGGGCTATCGGGTTAGACGGGTTTGAAATATCAACACTAAAAAACCCATCTACCCCTGCTGCCAGGTACAGTATGTCATTTTTTTTTGAGATCCCAAATATTCCTCCGCTATGTGCGGAAAATATTCTTGAACCAACTTTTATGGGAGTATTAGGATTAGAAATATCGGCAACAACCAGCTCTCCTGACATACCTATTCCAAAATAGGAATAACTCCCACTTGTCAAAACAGATGTTCCTGATCCCAGAAAACTTACACTACCTGCTAAAACAGGCGATAAAGGATTTGAAATATTGACGATACGCCCTGTTCCAAGAACCATAAAATTTGATGCTGAAGATATGGCCGTAACGCCATTTACACTATAATAGCCTATTTGCTGAATTGTTTGTGCACTAACGCTGGTACAAAAACTTAAAAAAAGCAAAGTAAGTATGGAGTTTATTTTTTTAATCATGGCTTTATATATTAAATGGCCTGATTGCCAGGGCTCTTTATTATAAAAATAGGCATATAAATTAGAAAACACAAAAGGCCTTTTAATTACCATAAAAATTCCCTTTTTGCCCTCCTTTTTTGTTATATTTAATGCTTAATATCTCTTATTCTCTATGAACACATTACATAACTATGCTCTGGGCCAATGGGTAGCCGGAGCCGATAAAGGACAGGAATTGTTTAACGCTATTACCGGCGAGGCCATTGCCACCGCCAGCAGCAAAGGATTAGATTTTGCTAAAATGTGCGAATACGCTCGTAATGTTGGCGGACCAAAACTGCGTGCCCTAACTTTTCAGCAACGTGGGTTGATGTTGAAAGCCCTGGCGATGCACCTGTTGAGCAAAAAAGAAGAATTTTACAAGGTGAGTTGGGCAACCGGTGCTACCCGCATCGACAGTTGGGTGGATATTGAAGGCGGGATCGGGAACCTGTTTACCTACGCTTCCTTACGCCGATCTTTCCCGGATGAAACTTATTGCTACGATGGTGATGTAGCGCGTTTATCAAAAAACAATACATTTATTGGTCACCACATTTGTGTACCTAAGGAGGGTGTTGCCATTCACATTAATGCGTTCAACTTCCCGGTATGGGGCATGTTGGAAAAAGTAGCTGTGAACTGGCTGGCCGGTGTACCAGCTATTGTGAAGCCTGCGGCGTTAACCTCTTTTTTAACCGAAGCGGTTGTAAAAGAAATTATTGCCTCCAAAATTTTACCGGAAGGCGCCCTGCAATTAATTTGTGGTAGCGCCAATGGCATTTTAGATCATGTGGAAAGCCAGGATGTGGTAACCTTTACAGGTTCCGCCTCCACAGGAAAAATGCTGAAAGCGCACCCGCGCTTGTTGCAGGAAGCCGTGCATTTTAACATGGAAGCCGATTCGCTTAACTGCTGTGTGCTGGGTACCGATGTAACGCCGGCTATGCCTGAGTTCGACATCTTTATAAAGGAAGTAGCCAGAGAGATCACCACCAAGGCGGGACAAAAATGTACGGCTGTACGCCGCATCATCGTTCCCGAAAACATGGTGGAGGATGTGCAGATAGCTTTAGGAAAACGCCTGGCGCAAAATGTGATTGGCGATCCGAACGTGGAAGGTGTAAGAATGGGTTCCTTAGCCGGGCAATCGCAGTTGACAGAGGTAAAGGAAAAAGTGGAACTGCTTTCCAAAACACAAAAGATCATTATTGGTAATTTCGAGAATTTTGAAGTAAAAGGCGCCGACAAGCACAAAGGGGCTTTTATGCCGCCCATTATTTTTTATAACGACAAGCCCTTCACCAATACCGATTGCCATAATGTAGAGGCTTTTGGCCCTGTGAGTACCATTATGCCTTACAAAACCATTGAAGACGCGATACAACTGGCAAAAATGGGCAAAGGCTCGCTGGTAAGTTCCATTATTACCGCCGATGATAGCATTGCCCGCAAATATACCATTGGCGCGGCCTGCATGCATGGTCGTATTTTGGTATTGAATGCCGAGTGCGTGAAAGAAAGCACAGGCCATGGTTCGCCAATGCCAATGCTGGTGCATGGTGGTCCGGGACGTGCCGGAGGTGGCGAAGAAATGGGAGGCAAACGCGGCGTGTTCCATTATTTACAACGCACAGCCATACAGGGCTCACCAACTACCATTACCGCCATTTTAAACAGCTACCAACCGGGTGCTAAACAAATTATTAAAGACGTTCATCCGTTCCGCCAGTATTTCGAAGACCTGGAAGTGGGTGAAACCACCATCACACCAACGCACACTGTTAGTGAAGAGGATATTGTGAACTTTGCCAACTTAAGCGGCGATAAATTTTACGCGCACTTGCAGCCGGATGCTTTGGAAGGAACCATTTTTAAACGCACCGTAGCACACGGATACTTTATCCTGTCGAAAGCGGCAGGCTTGTTTGTAGATCCGCCGAAAGGTCCGGTATTATTGAACTACGGCATTGACGAGTGCCGGTTTACACGCCCTATTTACCCAGGAATGACCATAGGTGTGAAATTTACCTGCAAGGAAAAAGTAGTAAATGATAAACCCCTGGCGGCAGCCGATGGTACCGAAACCAAAGTGGGTATTGTGAAATGGGTGGTGGATATTTACGATGCCAGCGCCATGAATATTTTGGAGAAGTATGATGCCGTTGACCAGGCCGGACAGACCGTAGGAATTGCCACTATTTTAACCATGGTGAAGCTGAAAAACCAGGCTTAATGAGAATAAACCCTTTTAAGTTTATAACGTTGCTATGCCTCGTGGCAACTGGCTTGTGTGCCCAAAGCAGGTACATCGACAGCCTTGTTGAACGCTTAAAAACTGAAAAACAGGATACTGTTATTTTAAAACTAAAAGGGGAGTTCGGCGAAATGGCGCCCATTCTGAGAGAGGGTTATTGGGATACCCTGGCCGCGGAAGCCGCAAAGGTAAATTATCCTGCGGGCGAGGCCGCTTTTTTAAATAACCGCGGCTATCTTGCCATGAGCAAAGGCAATATTAAGGAAGCCATTGCTTATTATGAAAAAAGCCTGAAGATACGGGAGGCTATTAAAGACCGCGAAGGCATTGCCAACTCATACAATAATTTTGGGTTTCTTTACGAGTCGCAGAATGACAGGGAAAACGCATTCATTTATTATAAAAAAAGCCTGGAGATCCGCAAGAAGATCAACGATCCGGCAAAGCTTGGCGTAGCCTATAATAATGTTGGCAGTATGCTGTTGGGGCAAAAAAAATATGAGGAGGCATTGCAATACTTTGACGAAGGAATAACAAATAGCAAAAAAGCAAATGATAAGGTGTACCTGAGTTTGTTGTATCATAATAAAGGAGCGGCTTATGATAAACAGAACAGGCTGGATGAAGCGCTTGGCTTTTACGAACAGGCAGCATCTATTCGTCGTGAGATCAATGAACAGGAAGGCTTAGCCAATACCTTATCCAATATAGGATATTTGTACGCGAAGAAAAAGAACTACCCGAAAGCCATTAATATTACGGAAGAAGCTTTGAAGATAGCCCAAGAATTGGGTTATCCTGGCCTCATAAAAAATGTGGCCAACGATTTGAAATCAATTTATGTACAGACAGGAAATTATAAAAAAGCGTTTGAGTTATATGCGCTTGCTGTACAAATGAAAGACAGTGTGATTAACCTGGCGAATAAAGAAGCCGCTATAAAACAACAATATACTTACGAGTTCCAGGAAAAAGAAAATGCCATAAAAGTAAAAGCCGAAATTGAAAAACAAACCATTAAACTGCGATCGGAAGAGGAACATAAGAAACAGCGCGTTATCATTGGCTCTATTTTAACCATTTTAGTAGTCACGATCGTACTGGGAGTTTTCATTTATAAAGCATACCGACAAAAGCGCGACTTGAGCAATGAGCTGGCGCTGAAGAGCACAGAGGTTTTAAAACAAAAGCACATTGTTGACGAAAAGCAAAAAGAGATCCTGGATTCCATTCATTATGCAAAGCGTATTCAAACAGCCTTGCTGGCCAATAAGGAATTACTGAGGTCAAATTTGCCCGAGCATTTTATTTTATTCAAGCCCAAGGATATTGTAAGCGGCGACTTTTACTGGGCTACAGAGCATAAGGGTAAATTTTACCTGGCGGTATGCGACAGTACAGGCCACGGTGTGCCCGGAGCCTTTATGAGTTTATTGAATATGGGTTTTTTGAGCGAGGCCATTAAGGAAAAAAACATTGTAAAGCCAAACGAAGTGTTTGATTATGTGCGTGCAAGGCTTATCAGTTCAATTGGCAACGATGGGCAAAAGGATGGCATGGATGGTGTACTGCTTTGCTACGATAAAGCCAATGCCCGTTTAGAGTATGCCGCGGCAAACAACGCCCCGGTAATGGTGTTTAACGATGAGCTGAGAGAACTTAATAAGGACAGAACGCCTGTTGGACAAGGTGAGCAAAACAAGCCCTTTCAATTGCAAACCATCGCACTTGAGCCAGGTAGCGCCCTGTATGTATATACCGATGGGTATGCCGATCAGTTTGGCGGACCTAAAGGAAAGAAATTCAAGTACCGGTCTTTAAATAACCTGTTGTTGGCTAATTACAACTTACCAGTAAACGATCAGTTAAACATACTGGAAACCGAGTTGGATAATTGGAAAGGGGAGTTGGAGCAGGTGGATGATGTATGTGTCATTGGTTTGAAATTTTAATTCATGAAACGAATCATAATCATATTTATAAGCTTTTTGCCATTGTGCTTGGTTTCACAAACCCGTGAAACTCGTGAGATTGATTCCTTAAAACAGCTTATTAAAACAGAAAGCTCCGCCAAACGCCAGGCCTATCTTAACGACAAACTGGCGAGGGAATACCTTGATGTGCATGACTCGTTGGAAAAATACGCACGCATATCCCTCACGTTCTCAGAAAAAGATAAGCTTTATGAATACCAGGTGGATGCCTGGAACACCCTGGGTATTTCAAGCCGCAAGACGGGCAATTTTCAGCAGGCGCTCGAATACCATTTCAGGGCGGTGAAGATAGCTGAGGCGCATAAATTGTCGAGCCATTATTTTTATACCACTTATTCGACCCTCAGTCTTGCTTACTCGGAACAGGGAAATTACACGCCGGCTATTGAGTATGGTTATAAAAGCCTGCACGCCACAGAGGTAGAAAAAGACACTTTGAACATGGCTATTGTGAATAATAACCTGGCCAATATTTTCTTCGAGGTCAATAATTACGACAAGGCTTTGCTGCATTATAAAAAAGCGCTGGACATTGCCACACAGTTGGGCAACACTTACGGGCAGGCATTAATTACCTCCAACATTGGCAGTGTGTACTACCAGTCGGGAAAACTGGACAGCGCTAAAAGTTATTTCGACAAGTCGTTGGTTATTGATGAGCAAATAGAGGACATTTCAGGAGCCGCTACCAACTACCTGAACATAGGCAGTTATTACCAAAAGAAAAAGCAATACCAACAAGCGATAGAGAGTTTTTTTAAAGCTGAGAAAATATTCAAAGACCTGGATATGCAGCCCAATCTTTCGGATATTTATTTTAACCTGGCCGATGTGAATTACGACCTGGGCAATTATCCCCTGGCAAAAAAATATGGAGAGCAGTCGCTAACCATTGCAAACAGGATCAATGGCCTTTCGCAAAGAGAGTCGGCTTATTTTGTGTTGAGCAGGATTTACGAAAAAACGCACAATACAGCTGCCGCTTACGAAAGTTATAAGAATTACATTTCGATCAGGGACTCTATTTCGAGCGACAAAAATAAGCAGGATCAGTTTAAAGCCGGCCTTGAATACGAATACGTGAAACGAAAACTGTCCGACTCTTTAGACCAGGTATTGGTCACTAAAATACAAAAGGAAGCCCTGGCGCAGGAAAAAGTAAAAACACAAACGCAGCAAAAGCTTACCTACATGGCTTTAATAGGCTGTGTTATTTTCCTGGTGCTCGCGGTATTTATTTTTAAAGGGTATAATGATAAGAAAAAAGCCAATCTGATCATTGTTCAGCAAAAGAGCGAAGTGGAGTACCAGAAAGAAATTGTGGAAGTAAAGCAAAAAGAGATCCTTGATTCCATTCATTATGCCAACCGTATCCAAACAGCTATTCTTACACCCGATAGTTTTATTAAAAAACTGTTCCCTGGCCATTTTATCCTCTTTAAACCAAAGGATATTGTGAGCGGTGATTTTTACTGGGCTGTAGAGAAGAATGATAAGACTTACCTGGCCGTGTGCGATAGTACCGGCCATGGCGTTCCGGGAGCTTTTATGAGTTTACTGAATAGTGGTTTTTTAAGCGAGGCCATCAATGAAAAGAACATGGTGCAACCCAACGAAATTTTTAACTACACCCGCCAGCGACTCGTTGAAAGCATTAGCAAAGAGGGGCAGCAGGATGGCTTTGACGGAATCCTGCTTTGCCTGGATAAAAAAACAGGAAGTGTCACTTATGCGTCGGCAAACAATGCGCCTGTCCTGGTATCAAGTGGACGGCTTGTGGAATTTCCAAAAGATAAAATGCCGGTAGGAAAAGGCGAACGCGACGAAGCCTTTCATTTATACACGATCGATTACACTAAAGGAGATACGTTGTATCTTTACACGGATGGCTATGCCGACCAGTTTGGCGGTGATAAAGGAAAAAAATTCAAGTACAGGAACCTCAATGAACTGATCCTATCGGTTTCGGACTTACCGTTTGAAAGTCAGCATGAAAAATTATTGACCGCGTTTGAAAACTGGAAAGATAAGCTTGAGCAGGTAGATGATGTGTGTATCATAGGCATAAAATTGTAATTTTTTGAAAACAGGGTTTAAAATAGCGCTCATGTTGTGGCTTATAGGCTATGGCTCTGCCTATGCTCAAAATGACACGTTAAAGATCAATGCCCTGCTCGATAGTGCCCAGGAAAAACAATATATTGATCTGGAAGCTCAGAAACGATTTTCGGAAGAGGCCCTGCGTTTATCGGAAAAAGTTGCGTATCAAAAAGGCATAGCCACTGCCTGCTACGAGATTGGAATTTATCATTTCGACAAGGGCAATTACAATGAGGCATTTTCGTTTTTGATAAGATGCCATAAGATCTCGAAAGATAAAGGTCTGGCAGAGATTGAACTGAAAGCGCTTAACGGTTTGGGCCTTGTATTCACCGATAAGATCGAGCCCGAAAAAGCCATTGTTTATTTTAATGAAGGGATTGACAAAGCCATAAAGTATGGGAACGAAAAAGCGTTGGTAAATTATTATACCAATATTGCCAACGCGTATAATAACCTGGGACAATTTGACAAGAGCCTGGACATTCAATTTAAAACCCTCACGCTTTTACAAAAGGTGAATAAACCCCTGAACCTGGCGCTGCTGTATAATAATATTGGTAATACTTACAAATACCAGGGCAAGCACCTTATGTCGTTGCCGTATTATTTAAAATCGGGGCACATACTGGATAGCATCAATGACCAATCGTATACACCTACTGTGCTGTGCAATATTGCCGAATGTTACGACCTGGGCAAGGATTTTCAGAAGGCAGAGCTCACCTATAAGAAGGCAGAGGCTATTTCAAAGGACATAGATAATATTAAGATCCTGAACCATGTGTATTTTAAGATCGCGGGTTTTTACCAGAACAATAAAAAATACAAGGAGGCCAATGATTACCTGCATCAGTACATTAGCACCAACGAATCTATTTTTAGTGTTGAGAAAGAGGAAATTCAAAAAGAGCTTAATACAAAGTATCAAACAGAGCAAAAAGAGCAGGAAAATGTGATCCTCCAAAAAGAGAACACGCTTTCGGCCGAAAAGATCCGAGAACAAAGATTGTTTTCCTATTTCATTATTTTTTGCCTGGTACTGGCTATCGGCCTGGTATTTTTTATCTTCAGGAATTACCGTATGAAACAACGGGCCAACCTGCTCATCACCAAACAAAAGCAGGAAGTGGAGGAGCAAAAGCAGCTGGTGGAAGAGAAGAATCATTTAATTGAGGAAAAACAAAAAGAGATCATTGACAGCATCAACTACGCCAAACGTATCCAGGTGGCCCTTTTGGCCAATAAAGAAATTTTGGATAGCAACCTGGACCCTGAACGGCACTTTGTTTATTTCAGGCCAAAGGATATTGTAAGCGGCGACTTTTACTGGGCAACCGAACATGGCAATTATTTTTACCTGGCTGTTTGCGATAGTACCGGGCATGGTGTTCCGGGCGCGTTCATGAGCTTATTGAATATTGGATTTTTAAGCGAAGCCATCAAGGAAAAGAACATCACAACACCAAACGCTATTTTTGATTATGTGAGGCAGCGGTTGATTGAAAGTATTAGCAAGGAAGAACAACAGGACGGGATGGATGGCATTTTACTCTGTATTGACAAAGTCACTGCCAGTGTTACTTATGCGGCAGCCAACAACAGCCCGGTCATTATCTCAAATGGAAACATGCAGCAACTCCCGGCCGATAAAATGCCGGTTGGCAAAGGCGAAACAGATAAAAGTTTCTCGC
>JBEHXV010000058.1:0-11903 GCA_048498515.1 Bacteroidota bacterium
TGAGCGGTCGAAGGTCGTTATTGTAAGAGGTGCTTGAATAATTAATTGCTTGTCCGTTACAAACTTTAGTTTTGTTTGAAGCAAAATCGGCAATCGGAGCACAAGGACTTACCACTGTATGTGCATAAGCTGTATCCGGCTGGTTGGTTAAGGTATTGGTAAACGGAGTTGCTGTTAAAATCCCGGTGAAAACAAGGTTAGTTGTATCAACCAAATAATCCCTGTTGGCGATAGAAGATTCTAACGTACTTCTCATTTTTGCAACCTGTCCTCTTGTAAACATTTTAGGACAAGCTGAATAGTCCATGATGTTTTCAATATTTGGCCTGATCGTGTCGCAAGCGTACATATTTAAGTTTAATACATAATCTTCGAACTCGCCGGTAGCTAACGTTGCATTTGGATTAGTAATAGGGCTTGAGCTGGTTATAACACGCATTCTGGTTATTATCGATGATGTTGGAATGCTTAAGGTTGCCTGGGCAGCCGTAAAAACGCCTGGAGTAGCAGTAGCAACAGCCATTGTTGAAAAAGTACGGGTACCATAAAGAGAATTTAATGCAACTGTGCTGGTACCAACCACTACTGATGTAGGAACATAAACAGCTTCGCCTGCATCCGCAAAAGAGCCATTCCTGTTGTAATCAATATACACACCAACATAGTTATTGTCTGTATAGGTTGCTGTGCTGGTAACACTGATGGCTTTTGCACCTGAAGAAAAGCTTGCGTAAGTCTTATTGGAAAAATCGGAATAACCACCTACAGTACCATCGGCAGCTATTATAGTCGTATTATTAGTAACAGCCGTGCTGGTTCCGGTAATGGTTGAATAGTCGTACACAAAAGTGCTGGTTCCCGAATTTAACGCGGTAGTGGATTTCATATTTCCAAGAGTTACCTTCACAACGTCAGAGCTATCAATTGGATTAGTTACAACCGGTGTATTATAGTTAGTGCTTTGTTTTGGACAGGTACTGAAAAAACCTGTGGTTCTTGGAGTGTCGCCGATATCGTCAGCTCCACAATCAACACCGGCATTGTTACTTCCGCCGAATGTATGGCTTAAGCCCAACCAGTGGCCAATTTCGTGGCTTAATGAACGTACATCGGAATAATTGGTTAACCAGCTGCCTGAACCGGTATAAACGATCGCGTCTGACGAATAATTAGGTGATGTACCGGGGATGTAAGTATATCCGATAATAGTACCAGCTGAATTTCCATCATCAATAATGCTTTTTACAACATAAATGTTCAGGTACCTGGTTGGCGCCCAATTAGTGCTTCCAAATCCGCTGTAAATATAATGGAACAAAGCATCTCCCTGTTGCCAGTTGGTATTTGCATCGTAATGGTGAACGATACCATTCGTACAATTCCCCATAGGATCTTTTTTTGCCAACTCAAAATGAATGTGTGAGTTAATATAAGCAGTATCAAATAAAGGATCAATTAAGCCTGTATCGTTTCCTAACCTTGCATAATCTTTATTAACATAGCTTAATGCTGTAATGCAGTCTGCATCATCAACATTTTCGGAACCACCCATGTGCAAGATGTGGAATACCACAGGAATGGTAAAGGTGTAGCTTGCCGGGATCACATTTGATGTTCTTTGAGCTGCCTTGTGTAAATAGGCCTGGTAATTTGCAGCCATTTCAGCATCAGCAGCAGCCAGTTTTTCCTTATAGCCAGGGATGTTTTTGGAATGGATCTCCTGCATCCTGTAGGTATTACACGGCTGAACCTGTGCTCGTGTAACAGAAGCTAATAATGTTAAACAACCTGTTGCGCTTAATAAAATTCTTTTCATTTTTTTATATGGTTTATAAATTAAATAAATGGGGATTTATTCTAATCACAAACTTAACGATTAATTTAAACAATACAAAAATATTGTTAAAAATCTCATAACATTTGAATTGTTAAGATTGTTTTTCGAAACCTTGAAACAGGCTATTTGATTTCCTGCCAGTTTGTTAGGTCCCTTATCACCACTGAGGCGCAGGTCATACCAAAAACCGCCGGAATATACGAAATGGTGCCATAAGCCGATTTTTTGAAATTAGAACCGTCAGTTTTCATAATGGATTTTTTATCGGGCAATTCCGTTGAAAAAACTGCTTTTACACCTTTTCGGATCCCGACTTCTTTCAGGCGCTTGCGTAAATAGTAAGCCATGGGGCAATGATAGGTTTTCGACACGTCAACTACCTGTAACTGAGTAGGATCCATTTTACCTCCGGCTCCCATGGAAGATACAATGTTATGCCCCATTTCCTTAGCGGTTTTAATTAAATGAACTTTTGGGGTAATACTGTCAATGGCATCGATCACATAATCAAACTTTTGTTTAAGTAATTGTACCATTTTTTCGGGATCCTGAAATTCCGAGATCACATTCAGCTTCACATAAGGATTGATCTGAAGCATTCGCTCCTGCATCAGTGCAGCTTTTCCCATGCCATGAGTAGTTGAAAGGGCCTGCAGTTGCCTGTTGCGGTTTGTAGGGTCAACCACATCGCCATCTACAATGGTCAATTCTCCAACCCCTGCTCTGCACAATGCTTCGGCGGCATACGACCCAACACCGCCAAGTCCTACAATTAATACATGCGCTTTTTGCAAAGCATCCAAACCCTCATCGCCAACCAGCAGGCGGGTACGCTGCATCCAGTGTTTATCTTCCATAATGTTTAAATAAGGCGGTAAAATTACTGTAAATTTTTTCTTTTAGCTCATTTTCGCTTTTATTAAAAGCAAAAGCCGCTTTTTGATACACCTGGCTTATTGAGATTGCATCGTTCATGTCTGTTTCAAAAAACAGGGCTTCCAGCGGCAACGTATCAATAGCATAATCGGCTTTATCGAACAACGAGGGGTTTAACGACAGGTAAAACCCTTTACCAATTAATTGCCCGGCCAATTGCTCCGATTTATTAAAGCCATGAATAATTAAAGGGATCTTACCATTGTAAGGCGCGCATATTTTCATGAGCTCATCAAAGGCTTTTACACAATGAATAATGACCGGCTTTTGGTATTGACCGGCCAGTTCCAATTGCATCAAAAATACCTTTTGTTGAATTTTCAGATCTGGTCCCTTTAATTTATCGAGTCCGCACTCGCCTACCGCCAGGCAGTTGTGATGGGCAACAAGTTGTTCCAGTTTACTGATCGCTATTTCCCTGTCCGAATCCCAGGGATGAATCCCTGCTGAAAAATAGGTTCCTGTGTAAAGTTCCGCATCAAAACCAAAACGGTTATTAAACAAAAACACACCATCTTCTTTGGGCAGATGGTGTGTATGAATATTAATGTATGGTTTTGTCACACTGAGCGGAGTCGAAGTGTGTGATTACAGCTTTTGAGCAAACCCTTCACGGATCTTATCAGCCATGTACAGGCCGCCGTATAATTTATCTTTAATTTTTGAGAAAGATTCGATGGTGTATTTCACATCTTCTTCGGTATGAACCGCTGTAGGAATTAAACGTAAAATAATCATGCCCTTTGGTATTACAGGATAAACCACCATGGAACAGAAAATGCCGAAGTTTTCACGCAAATCAATAACCATGTTCGTTGCTTCAGGAATTGAACCATTCATGTAAACCGGCGTTACACAAGTGTTTGTATCTCCAATATTAAATCCTGCCTCTACTAAACCCGACTGTAGTTTTTTGGTGATATCCCACAGTTTGGTTTTATATTCCGGATGCTTGTTAATTAACTCCAAACGTTTTAATAAACCATACACCAAAGGCATTGGCAGGGATTTAGCAAAAATTTGCGAACGCATATTGTAACGTAAATAGGTTACAACCTGTTTTGTAGAACTGATAAATCCGCCAATTAAAGCGAACGACTTAGCAAACGTTCCGAAGTAAATGTCAATCCCATCCTGGCAACCTTGCTCCTCACCTGTTCCACCACCTTTTGCTCCCAAAGTTCCCAGGCCATGGGCATCATCTACAAACAAACGAAAATTGTATTTTTTCTTTAATTCAACTATTTCTTTCAGTTTCCCCTGGTCGCCACGCATCCCAAATACACCTTCGGTAATAACCATAATACCTCCACCGGTAGTTTCTACCAGTTTTTTAGCGCGCTCCAGTTGCTTTTCACAATCTTCAATATCATTGTGTTTAAACACAAAACGCTTACCCATGTGTAACCGAACGCCATCCAGGATACAAGCGTGCGATTCGCCATCATATACAATCACATCACGACGGTCAACCAGGGCATCAATAGCCGAAACCATTGCCTGGTAACCAAAATTACAAAGAATGGTATCTTCTTTTTGAACCAGTTGTGACAAACCGGCTTCCAATTGCTCATGATAATCGGAATTCCCACTCATCATGCGGGCTCCCATTGGTAAAGCCAAACCAAATTTTTGAGCACCTTCTGTGTCTGCCTGGCGTACTTCAGGGTGGTTGGCCAGGCCTAAATAGTTATTCAAACTCCAGTTCAATAATTTTTTTCCACGAAAATTCATATGCGGACCAATTTCTCCTTCCAGTTTTGGAAAGGTAAAATAACCGTGAGATTCTTTAGAATGCTCGCCGATAGGGCCCATGTTCTTTTCAATTTTTTCGAATATATCTTTCATAACAATTATAAAATTACTGAGTTTGTGTATTTATTGAGCTGCAAAAATACGAAAATTAAATGAGTTTTTTGATGACACGAAGCATGTGCGAATACTTTTTATTATCGGAATGAAAAATACCGTAATGGTCAAATTTATCAATCCGCACCGAACCGCTGGCATGAATGATTTGTTGGTTTTCGAGGATAATGCCTACATGAACAATGTTACCTTCCTCGTTATCAAAAAAAGCCAAATCGCCGGCCTGTGCCTCTTCCACAAAACTTAAGGGCGTGCCCAGTTCTACCTGCTGGCGGGCATCGCGCGGCAGTTTATAACCGTTGAGCTTATAAACCAGCTGTGTAAAGCCCGAACAGTCGATCCCAAAAGGGCTACGTCCGCCCCATAAATAAGGAGCATTTAAAAACAGGTAAGCTGTTTCCTTAATATCCTGTATGGTTTTTTGGCTGCTGGTGTCGCAGGTGCTCCCTTCAAATGTAAATGTGTTACCTGCTATTTGAAGTTGGCCGTTTTTAAAGCCCGGCAGCACTGCACCTATAGTAACCGGAAATACGGAACTGGCCGTTTGGTCGTTAATAACCTGTACCAATTCAGTATTCAACACGGATACCTTTAATGCAGCAAATTCTTTTTCAGACAGTGCTGTATGTTGTTTGGCGCTTATCCAGCAAGGATAGTTATCATAGGTTGTGGTAATTCGGAGCCAGTCTTCGCCTTCTTCTTCTATAGTGTAGGTTTCGCCAAATAATAATTGGGTAACCATTTCGCTGGTGCCAGCGGGTTCTTTTCTGCATGGAATAACACTAAGCGAACATATGCCAAAACTCATAGAGCTAAGTTACTACCTATTCTTTTAGTATTCAAACAGTACTGCAATAGTTATTCACTTAGGTTTCTTGATTTCCCCTTTGAAGGAGAAATTGTTTATTCTGAATGGGACATAAAAAAACCGTCACGATGTATCGTGACGGTTTTTAAGATTAAGCGTTTTTATTTAGCTCCTTTAAGCTTATCGCCCATTTCTTTTCCTTTGGCTTCATTACCGGTTAAGTAATACAGTTTTCTTAATGCCGACATAGATGCTTTATCATCCGCTTTAATAGCTAATGCCTGCTCCAGGTATGGAATGGCTTTTTTATAATATTCATTGCTTTTTGCTTCGTATTCCTTTTGTTTTTTAGCCAGATCCGTAATGGTTGATTTTTCCATAGACTTGTTATACAACTGGCCACCGTAGTTATTATACAAAGCGCCTAAGTTATAAAGCGCATTGAAATAGCTTTCCTGGTTTGATGGTTTCAGGTCAATGGCTTTTTGATAATGCTCTGCCGCTTTTGTAACCAGGTTGTCATAATCGGCTGGTTTGGTAGTATCTTTACCGCTTGCTCCTTTAGGATTAGCCAGGTTATCGTAAACGTTACCCAATACCAGCTGTAACTGAGCGTTGCCCGGTTCTTTTTCAACAGCAGCCTGTAAGTTAGCCAGTGCTTTTTCCTGGTTCCCTTTTTGAAGGAACGTTTCTGTTTCACGGTTCATTAAATACACATCGTTAGGAAACGCCTTACGACCTGCTTTTAAATATTCCATTGCAGTAATCGTGTCTTTCAACATCATTTTGGCATCGTAAATGCTTTGGTAGTTATAGGCAGTAGCAATTTTCTGATCGATCATCTTTTTATTATAATCGAACATTTTTGATGGGTTCTTTGCTTTTTGTGCAGAGATTGCCGCGTTGTAAAAACCCGATGTATCTTTTTTACCGGTCATTAAAGAATTAAGAACAGCAGATTTGTAAAAGTACTCAGCAGATTTTTCATAATCCTTGGCTTTGTATTTTCCAACAGCAATGTTCGATGATTCCATTTTTAACTGACCTGCAACCAGGCTCAGTTTAAGATCATCATCGCTTGGCATAACTCCACCTTTCATTACCTCCATAATATTGTCGAAATATTTAGGATCCAGTTCTTTGATCTTGTCCAGCTCATTTCCTGCAGCTTCAAACTCAGCTAATGGTGTTAAGCCATAAGCCGCTTCCATTCGTGCATTTTTATCCGGAATGGTTGCTTCCAGTTTTTTTTGCTCAGCCCTTAAATTATATTGGTACAGGTTGTATTGAATACGGCAATTGTAAGCATGGGTTTTAGCCTGATTTTTTGTCTCCTCATTTGCCAAAGCCAGGTCAATATTTTCCTTGGCTTTCATCAAATAAGACACATCCGGTTTGTCTTTTAACGTGGATTCATAATCATTTAAAGCTCGCCACGCGTTTTGAACTTTTGTTTTTTGAGCAAAGCCCAGCATAGGTAGCGATGCCAGAGCTAGTATTTGAATTGTTTTTTTCATTGCGTTTTTGTGTTTGTGGTTCTATGTCAATTTGAGTACCGTTATTTTGGTTTTAACTTTTATTAAGTACAGATAAAAGATAAATGACTCAGGATAAAAGAATAATAATCAGTCTTAAATCTTTTATCATTCATCTTTCATCCTGTTATTCTTTTATGTCAGACGCGTCATCCCCTTCTTTTCCATAATTTTCGCCTGGAGTTTCCGAAGATGTATTTTCTGCAGTAGTTTCATTCGTTGGGTTTTCAACCGGTGTTTCGCCTTCCGTTGCAACATCCACCTCATCTTCATGATCTACTTTGGTTACGGCAGCAATGCTATCATTATCCTGGATATTGATTAAACGTACGCCTTGCGTGGCACGTCCCATCACGCGAAGGTCAGATACATTCATGCGGATAGTGATGCCGTTTTTGGTAATAATCATCAGGTCATTGGCATCAGTTACCGATTTAATACCGACCAGGTTTCCAGTTTTATCAGTAATATTAATGGTTTTTACACCTTTACCGCCACGGTTAGTTATACGGTATTCTTCAATATCCGAACGTTTTCCATATCCTTTTTCCGAAACTACTAATACGTTAGCCTGCATGTTATCAATACAGATCATACCAACCACTTCATTGTTTCCTCCCTCTTCATCGTTCAGATCAATACCAATTACACCACTCGCATTACGGCCCATCGGGCGAACTTTAGCTTCCGGGAAACGACACACCTTACCTAATTTGGTGGCAATCATGATCTCGTTATTGCCATTGGTTAAAGCAGCTTCCAATAACACATCTCCTTCGCGTATCGTAATGGCATTAATACCATTGGCACGTGGACGGGAATAGGCTTCTACAGTTGTTTTTTTGATAATACCATCTTTAGTACAAAGTACAATATAGTTGTTATTCAGGAATTCTTCATCCGTAAGGTTCGTCACGTTGATGAATGCTTTTACCTTATCATCCGGCGCAATGCTAATGAGGTTTTGGATAGCGCGGCCTTTGCTTTGTTTGTTTCCTTCAGGAACTTCGTAAGCACGGATCCAGTAACATTGTCCTTTCTCGGTAAATAATAAGATGTAGTTATGCGTAGAGGCAATGAACATGTGTTCTACAAAATCCTCATCGCGGGTAGCTGTTCCTTTACTTCCTCTGCCACCACGGTTTTGCGCGCGGTATTCGGCCAGGTTGGTGCGTTTCATATAACCCAGGTGAGAGATAGTGATGACCACATTCTCATCAGCAATCATGTCTTCTACACGAAGATCGTCGCCCGCGTAAACAATATCCGTGCGGCGCTCATCGCCATATTTTTCCTTTATTTCAGCCAGCTCTTCACGAATAATTTTGTAACGAAGTTCTTCATTCCCTAAAATATCTTTCAGATAAGCAATGGTTTTCATGAGCTCATCGTACTCAGCATTCAGTTTATCAACTTCCAGTCCGGTCAGTGTTCTTAAACGCATATCCAGAATAGCACGCGCCTGAATTTCGGATAAAGAGAAGCGTGTCATTAATTCGTCTCTGGCTATATCAGGTGATGCGCTTTCACGAATGACCTTAATCACTTCTTCAATATTTCTTTGGGCAATTAATAAGCCTTCTAAAATGTGCGCGCGTTTCTCTGCCTGAATCAAATCAAATTTGGTACGGCGTACAATCACATCATGCCTGTGGTTCACAAAATGATGGATCATGTCTTTCAGGTTCAGCATTTCCGGGCGACCATTCACCAATACCACATTGTTGATGGAGAATGAGGTTTGTAAGGCTGAATACTTGTACAGGTTGTTTAATACCACGTTTGAAATGGCATCGGCCCTCAATTCATACACGATACGAATCCCTTCACGGTTACTTTCGTCACGGATCTCGGTAATACCTTCAATTTTTTTCTCGTTGCATAATTCCCACTGACGTTTAATCATATCGGCCTTATTGATCTGGTAAGGCACCTCCGTTACAATAATCCGCTCGCGGTTATTAACCGGTTCAATACTTGCTTTGGCACGCATTACCACGCGGCCTCGGCCGGTATGGAAAGCGTCTTTTACACCTTCGTATCCATAAATGGTACCACCGGTAGGAAAATCAGGAGCTTTGACGTGTTTCATCAACTCATCGATGCTAATGTTGTTATCATCGATGTAAGCCAAAATTCCGTTAATGCATTCGGTTAAATTATGTGGCGCCATATTGGTAGCCATACCCACAGCAATACCAGCCGAACCGTTCATTAATAATTGCGGAACACGGGTTGGCAGAACCGTTGGTTCAGTCAAAGAGTCGTCGAAGTTGGGGCGGAAATCAACCGTATCTTTTTCAATATCAGCAATCATTTCCTCGGTGATCTTGCGGAAACGTGCTTCGGTATAACGCATCGCCGCTGGCGGGTCGCCATCCATCGATCCATAATTTCCCTGTCCGTCAACCAGCATGTAACGCAGGCTCCAATCCTGGGCCATACGTACCATGGTATCATAAACTGAGGCGTCGCCATGCGGGTGGTATTTACCTAAAACCTCCCCAACGATACGGGCCGATTTTTTATAGGGACGATTGTGCAATACGCCCAGGTCAAGCATTCCGTATAGTACGCGACGATGTACGGGTTTTAAGCCATCTCTTACGTCCGGTAAGGCACGCGACACGATCACCGACATCGAATAATCGATGTAGGCTGTTTTCATTTCCTGTTCAATGTTAATTGGAATAATTTTCTCTCCGCTCATATTCTGGTTCTTATTTTAAATTTCTTTTGGTTTTTAGCAACTCTTATTTTTTGTACCCGTATAAACACGTACTAAACAATCCCTCAATCAAGAAAATTTGTCAGTTAAATTTAACGATAACGGCTCACTTTTCCTACAGCAAAAATTATTTAATAGGCTTTGAAAATACCTATTTTAGATGTATTTTAGATGTATAGTTATCAACAGTTTTGATGTTAAAAAAAAGGTCGCCAAAAATGTACAAAACTGACATTATCGGTTACTTTTGATTGTGGCATTAAATATGTTTAGAACTAACCAAAGAACTTAAATTATGGAAGCAAAATTTTCACAGCGCGTAAAGGACGTTATAACGTTTAGCCGGGAAGAAGCCCTCCGACTTGGGCACGATTATATTGGAATAGAACATTTAATGCTGGGAATGATTCGTGATGGCGAAGGTGTAGGTATTAAACTACTTAAAAACCTTGGTATTAATATTCAGGATTTCAGAAAACAAATTGAGCAAAGTTTGCCGGTATCCATGCGTAAGGTAAACAACCTTGCCAACATACCTCTTGTAAAACAAGCCGAAAAAACACTTAAGCTTACATACCTGGAGGCAAAAGTGTTTAAAGCCCCTCAAATTGGAACAGAACATTTATTGATGTGCATTTTGAAAGATAACGACAACGTAGTTTCAAAAGGCCTTGCCAAACTAGGCGTTGATTATAATGCCGTAAAACTGGAACTGGAAGGTTACCTTGAAAACCCTCACCGTATTGATAACGCTACAACAGGCGACGATGAAGATGGAGAAGAATCTTCATTTGGCGGTAGCACCGGCGCATCAAAAAAACCGGGCGAATCCAAATCAAAAACACCCGTACTTGACAATTTTGGCAGAGACCTGACAAAAATGGCAGAAGACGGAAAACTGGATCCTGTTGTTGGCCGCGAAAAAGAAATTGAGCGTGTATCGCAAATCTTATCCCGTCGTAAAAAGAATAACCCAATTTTAATTGGGGAACCAGGTGTGGGTAAATCAGCCGTAGCCGAAGGTTTGGCATTACGCATTGTTCAACGCAAAGTATCACGCGTATTGTTTGGTAAACGTGTTGTTACCCTGGATTTAGCGTCGTTGGTAGCCGGTACAAAATACCGTGGCCAGTTCGAGGAGCGTATGAAAGCGGTAATGAACGAGTTGGAAAAAAATCCGGATGTGATCCTGTTCATTGACGAGATCCATACCATTATTGGTGCAGGTGGTGCCAGCGGAAGCATGGATGCCAGCAACATGTTTAAACCGGCTTTGGCCCGCGGCGAAATTCAATGTATTGGTGCAACAACACTGGATGAGTTCCGCCAACACATCGAAAAAGATGGCGCTTTGGAACGCCGTTTCCAAAAGGTAATTATTGAACCTGCTACACAGGAAGAATCTTTACAAATTTTAACAAACATCAAATCGAAATACGAAGATCACCATAATGTAACCTATACACCGGAAGCATTAAAAGCCTGCGTTACTTTAACAGCGCGTTACCTAACCGACAGGCATTTACCGGATAAAGCTATTGATGCATTGGATGAAGCTGGTTCACGTGTTCACATTACCAATATCAACGTTCCTGAAAACATCCTGGAACTTGAGAAAAAAATGGAGGACATTAAAGAACTGAAAAACCAGGTGGTTCGTTCTCAAAAATACGAAGAGGCTGCCAAGCTGCGTGATACCGAAAAACAGTTACAGGCTCAGCTGGATGCTGCTAAAAAAGCATGGGAAGACGAAACCAAACTGAACCGTGTAACAGTTACCGAAGATAATGTAGCCGAGGTAGTAGCCATGATGAGCGGTGTTCCTGTTCAACGGATCTCACAAAACGAAGGTGAGAAACTGGTGAAAATGGTTGAGCAGTTGCAAGGTAAAGTAATTGGCCAGGATGAGGCACTGAAAAAAGTGGTAAAAGCCATCCAGCGTAACCGTGCCGGTTTAAAAGATCCTAATAAACCAATTGGATCCTTTATTTTCTTAGGTCCTACCGGTGTTGGTAAAACACAGTTAGCCAAAATTTTAGCGAAACACTTATTTGATAACGATGAAGCATTGATTCGTATTGATATGAGTGAGTACATGGAAAAATTTGCAGTAACCCGTTTAATTGGTGCACCTCCGGGATATGTTGGGTATGAAGAAGGCGGACAGCTGACCGAAAAAGTACGTCGCCG
>JBEHXV010000059.1:0-11841 GCA_048498515.1 Bacteroidota bacterium
AAGTGATAATTAATTAAAAGAAACATACCACTATGTCAAATACCAAAGGAACCTCCGTCATATCAAACCCCCAGGGCGGCGGCGCGCAAAGCGGGCTGGGGGAGAAGTTCTCACCCGACCTGTTTACCGGTACCGGTAATTTTTCGGTGCCCATTGCCCTGCCTCCGGGTCGAAATGGCTTTCAGCCGGAACTGACTTTGGGTTATAGCTCGGGCAATGGCAATGGCGTGTTTGGCATGGGCTGGGCCTTGGGTGTTCCCGGCGTGATGCGCAAAACCAGCAAAGGCATTCCTGTTTATAATGACAAGATCGATGTCTTTATTTTATCGGGCGCCGAGGATTTAGTTCCTGTTGCTTTTACACAGTCATTTGATTCGGGGGTGAGCTGGGAACAAACCACTTATAAGCCCAGAACCGAAGGCCTGTTTGCCCGCATCATTCGCCACAAAAAAAGCAACGGCGAACATTACTGGGAAGTGCGCAGCAAGGATGGTTTAGTGAGCTGGTACGGCACACCGGGGGCTGAGGCCCTCGAAGCCCCCAGTGGTGACCCCGCAGTAACTGCCAATCCCGAAAACCGAAATGCCATTTTTTCCTGGAACCTGACCAAAACCGAAGACCCTTTTGGCAATGTGATCCTTTATAATTATACGCGCGACCTGGTGGTGAATGCCAAAGGCCGCAGTTACGACCAGGTGTACCTTGATAGTATACAGTATGCGCAGTACCCCGACGGCGCTGCGGTTAAATACCTCTGCAAAGTACAATTTAATTATGAAGACCGTCCCGATCCTTTTTCGGGATACAAGCAGGGCTTCGAAACACGCTGCACCAAACGTTGCATCAGCATTGAAACCTACACGAACGCGGCTTCGCTCATCAAAACAAAGACCTATCATTTCAATTACCAAAGCAACCTGCCCCTCAACGGCGCTTCACTTTTGCAATCGGTAAGCGTGGAAGGGTATAATGGCGATGAAAGTGAATTCATGCCGCCATTGGAATTCCGCTTCTCCGTCTTTGATCCTACAAAAAGAGAATTACAGGACATCAGCGGACCTATTCCTTTCGCGGCTTTATCCGACAAAGGTTATGAACTGGTAGACCTGGATGGGAACGGACTGCCCGATATTTTACAGCTCAATGGCACGGCGCGTTACTGGGCCAATAAGGGCAATGGTAAATTTGGTCCACCGCGTAACCTGGATCTATCGCCCTCGGTGCAACTGGGCACGCCCGGCGTTCAGTTTTTGGATGCGAATGGCGACGGGCGCACCGACCTCTTTGTAAACAACGGCACCACGGCCGGTTATTTTCCAGGTACCTTTCACAAGGTGTGGGACGATAAAAGCTTTCGCACCTGCCAAAACATTCCTTCCTTTAGTTTTGCCGATCCCGAGGTGCAGCTCATCGACCTGGATGGTGACGGCATTACCGATGTGCTGCGCAACGGCGCAAAGTTCGAATGCTTTTACAACGATCCGGTGAAAGGCTTTTACAAAGTACGAACTGCCGAAAAAACCTTCGCTAATTTTTCCTTTGCCGACCCCCGCATCCGCTTTGCGGATATGACGGGCGATGGCTTGCAGGACATTGTGCTCATCAGTTCGGGTCGCGTGCAGTACTGGCCCAACATGGGTTACGGCCGCTTTGGCAATAAAGTGAACATGAGCAATGCGCCTGTTTTTCCCGAGCAATACGATCCTGCCCAGGTATTGCTGGGCGACCTCGACGGTGATGGACAATCCGACATTGCCTTTGTAGAGAATAACAGTGTCACTTTATATGTGAATCAATCGGGCAACGGTTTTTCGGCGCCCGTGAAAATAAGGAATACGCCGCGTGTGGCCGACCCCAAAGCCCTACGCCTCATTGATGTACTGGGAACCGGGCAGGCCGGCATTTTGTGGAGCTTTGCCGCCGATTTTGAAAGCAGCGGTAAACTGTTTTTTCTCGACCTTACTAAAGGCAACAAGCCTTATGTGTTGCAGGAAATGAACAATAACATGGGCAGCCTCACGCGGGTGACTTACGGCTCATCGGTCTATCACTATTTACGCGACGAAGCGAATGCCCTTACCCGCTGGAAGACCGACCTGCCTTTCCCGGTGCAGGTGGTGAACAGGGTGGAAGTGTACGATTTTTTAAGTGGGGGCAAACTGGTAACGGAATACAATTACCACAATGGTTACTGGGATGGGCTGGAGCGGGAGTTTCGTGGTTTTGCCCATGTAGACAGCACCGATACCGAAACCTTTACGCAGTACAATTTACCAAGCGACAATGTCACCCTGAGCGGAGTCGAAGGGGTAACCTATAACCAGGCAACCGTAACACCCGACCACTATACACCACCGGTGCAAACCAAAAGCTGGTTTTATGTCGGTCCGGTGGGCGACAGCGGTAGCCGCTGGCACGAACCCGACTTCAGCAATGAGTATTGGAATGGCGATAAAAATGTTTTATCTCGCCCGAAGGAAATGACCGAACTGTTAGCTTCTTTGCCACGTCCTGTGAGGCGTGCCGCTCTTCGTACTTTACGAGGCACTCTGCTGCGCAGCGAGTTGTATGCCCTTGATGGCACAGTTCTGCAAGGTAAGCCCTATACCGTTACTGAAAGTATAATGAGTTTGCGTATGGAGTTTGATCCTTTAGTACAGACCTCACCCCCGGCCCCTCTCCAGGGGGAGAGGGGAGCAGAACAGTTCATCTTCTTCCCTTTCAACATTGCCCAGCGCACTACGCAGTACGAGCGGGGCAATGACCCGATGCACAATTTCAGCTTCACCAAAACCTATGATGCCTACGGGCAGGCGCTGGGGCAGCTAAGCATTGGGGTACCACGTGGTGTAACGCCTCCGGGCGCTATTGCTTATACAGGGCCTTTCAACGGCGTACCGGCTGATTATTTAGCCACTTTTACCTGGAGTGATTTTATTTATAAGGACGGTGCCGGCGGGCAGTACATGGTAAACCGAACCAAGCGCAGCCTGAGCTGGGACCTGACGCAAAGTTCATTGAACAAAACGGTGTTCAGCATCCGCGATGATATTTTTTCGCAGTCAGATGCGGCCAACATTTTAGATATCATTTTCCCGGTAATTGCCTGCAGCCTGAGCTTTTACGATGGCAACGCTTTTGACGGGTTGGCTTACGGGCAAATAGGAGACTATGGCGCGCAGGTACGCAGCGAAAGTTTAATTATAACGGACGAGATCATTGCCGCAGCTTATGGGCTAGATACCCCGCAGTGTTTTGTGAGTGGCACGCCTGACTGGGGCACGGGCAACGGTTATCCGACTGCTTTTGAAGGCCTGATGCAGGACAGCACGGGCCGCATGGGCTACAAAGACAAAACATCTGCCACTGCGGAATACGTGCCCGGCTGGTATGCCGAAAGTGCAAGGGTAAAATACGACTTCCAGGATAATACACTGGATCCCGGTGAACAATTAGGACGAGTATTTGAGAGCCGCGATGTGTTTGATGCCTGGAGCAGCATTGACTACGATGCGTATTTAATGATGCCGCTTGCCTCTACACAGTACCTGTACACCTATGGCGGGTCCGGCGACAGCCTGGTAAGCTCTGCCGAATACGATTACCGGGTCATGCAGCCCGGTAAAGTGACTGATGTGAATGAGAATATCTCGGTCTTTGATTTTTCTCCTTTGGGATTACTAAGGGCAACAGCAGTAATTGGCAAGGGCAACGAGGGCGATTACAAAAGCGGCAGCGGGACCTATTATGAGCGATACGTGCCTTCGGTGCGCATGGAGTATGATTTTTTTGCCTTTAAAACCGCCGGCGATCCGGTATGGGTAAAGACCATCAGCCGCGAGCAGCATTATGTGGATTTTCCGCTGGACGATTCCACTATTGTGAAAGTGGAGTACAGCGACGGTTTCGGGCGTTTGCTGCAAACACGGGCGCAGGCAGAGGACGTCATTTTTGGCCCTTCGACAGGTTCAGGGACCAAGTTCGGCAGCTCCGGTTTGCCTGCTAATCAAAGCGACCCCAATGCCCCGGCGCTTGGTATAGAACGTGATCCTTCCGATCCTTTGAACGTGGTGGTAAGCGGCTGGAAAATTTATAATAACAAAGGCAAGGTGGTGGTGCAGTACGAACCCTTTTTTGATAAAGGCTTCGACTTTGCGGGCCCTGAGGCTCTCGAAGGGCCCGGAACAAACGGGCAACGCATTCGCATGTTCTACGATTCGTTGGGGAGAGTGATTAGGACTGTGAACCCGGACAATAGCCAACAATGGGCGCTTTACGGGATCCCTGCCAACCTGTTAACACCTCCTGATCCTGTCACGCTGAGCGGAGTCGAAGCGCTGATACCAACGCCCTGGATCAATTTTGCCTACGACGCCAACGACCTGGCTTCTTTGACCAACCCTACCGGCAGTAACGTTCCCTCTTCGCACCACTTCACACCCAAAAGTACCTTAACAGATGTTCTGGGCCGGACACTCACCACCGTAGAGTATTTTGATAACAGCAACTACAGCAACACCATCGAGATGAATTACCGTTACGACATCCGTGGTAATTTGCTGCTGGTAAAAGACCCTTACAACCGCAATGTGTTTGAACATCTATACGATTTACGAACACCCGAAAAAGACAAACCTTTACCACCCTTATGGACCAAACACATCGATAAAGGCGAAAGCACGGTGTTGTTTGACGCGCCCGGAAAGCCCATTGAAAGCCACGATGCCAAAGGGGCCATGGGCCTGAGCAATTACGATGTCATTAGCCGGCCGGTGAACAGCTGGGCAAAAAATAACAGTAGCTTTAGCGATTGTACCTTACGAAATCACATCATTTACGGCGAAACAGCTACTACGCCATTGGCTTACAACCTCAAGGGCAAAGCGTACCAAAGCTATGATGAAGCGGGCCTTGTGACAACACCGCTCTATGACTTTAAAGGTAATTTAATTACCAAAATCCGTAACGTGATTGACAGCGCCGAATTAAAAACAGCCCTGAGTACCTATGACAATTATGTGATTGACTGGACAGGCCTGCCTTCTATTTTAGATGCCACCGATTACCAAAGCGACATGGCCTACGATGCCCTGAACCGGCTCACCGAACTGGAACTGCCCCAGGACCTTGACAGTGAGCGTAAAAAAATAATCCCCACCTACAATACCGCGGGCGCTTTGGAAAAAGTGGATTTGTACAGCCCGACAGGGCCAAGCACCACCAATTATGTAGAGAACATTGCCTATAACGCCAAAGGCCAACGTTTGTTAATAGCCTTTGGCAATAACCGGATGACACGTTATGCCTATGATAACAAAACCTTCAGGTTGTTAAGACAACGTACCGAAGGATACAGCAAAAGTGTGGTTGGTGATGTTGTGACCTATGCCTATACAGGAGGAACCAATAAACAGGACGACGGTTTTAATTACGACCTGGTGGGGAATATTGTAAATATTTTTGTGCGAGTGACAGATTGTGGCATTGGCGGTACACCCGACGCGTTAGACCGAACCTTTGAATACGATCCCATTTACCGTTTAACTTATGCCGATGGCCGTGAAAGCGACACCCAGAGCGGAAACAACTATTTGTATGACGATGCGCCGGCACCATCTACACCCTTACCCAGCAATGTCAATTATTATGAACGCAACTACGATTATGATAAGTTGGGGAATGTATTAAGCGTGGTGCAAACGGGAACCAATGGTTTTACCAGGGATTATACGTATAACAGCGGAAAAAATACTTTACAAAAAATAGAAGATGCCACGCCCGCAACCATAGAGAGCTATACATACGATAATTGCGGCAATACCTTAACAACGAACCTGAACCGTTATTATATTTGGAACCATACTGACCAACTGCTGTGTTATAAGAACCAGGCAGGAATAACGCCCAGTGTCTTTACACAATACGATTATGCAGGACAGGACCGTGTAAGTAAATTGGTACGTACAGGTAATGATTATGAACGTACCATTTATATTGATGGCATTTTTGAATACGTGAAGCTGGAAACATTAAGCACAACTTACGAAAAGAATTACATCCATATCATTGATGATAAAAGCCGCATTGCAGAAGTGAGGATCAATACAGGAACAGCTTTTCCGGGAGATATAACGGATGATGTGGTGTATATCCTGGAAGACCAGATTGGTTCTTCGGCAGTACGGTTAAATATCAGCGGAACTATTATTGATGAAGAGGAATATTATCCCTTTGGAGATAGTTCATTACGTACCTTTACCTATAAACGCTACCGCTATGTTGGTAAAGAGAAAGACGCCGAAAGTGGATTGTATTATTATGGGGCAAGGTATTATGCCGCATGGACTTGCAGGTTTATATCCGTTGACCCTTTGGCAGCCGAATACGCTTATTTAACACCATATAACTACGCAGGAAATAAGCCTATAGGAGATTTTGATATAGATGGAATGCAAAGTACAGGTGACCCAAAACTTTCAGCTGTGTCCACAGGTAGCAGTGGTAACGTGGCTCAAGGAAATGTAGCATCATCGGGTTCTGCCAGCTCATCAGGCGGGTCAGCAACACCATCCATCTCAATATCAGCTGTATCTACAGGAGCTTCTGGGAGTAGTCCTTCCATTGCAGGTGCTGCCAAAGTAGCAAAAGAAACGGAAAAAAGGGAGTGGAATGCAAAGATGAGTGAACCTTTAGTGAAAGCTGGCAAAATACAAACACCTAAGGCAGAGACAGAGAAAATTGAATCCGCATCGGAGCAAGGAAAATCAAAAACTTTTTGGGGAATTGTTGGATTAATTGGTACCTTAGCACTTGCAGCAACGGGTGTTGGGGCAGGTATGCTTTTGTTTTCAGCAGCATATTCTGCCGATTTAGTTGGAGCAGGTGTTACTCAAACAATGACGAACACTGAACAGCAACCGCTTTTTTTGAGAGGAACAACTGCTGTTGGAAGGGATATATTAGGGTTAAATGAGGAAGCTGCTAAAGTATTTGGTAATGTAACCTATGGTGGTTTAGGTCTTATAGCAGGTGGCGCATTAAAAGGTACTAGTGCTACAGCAAATATTGCAGCTAAGAGTGAAACTTTTGCAAGTGGCACATTTTCTGTGTTTGATTGGCAAGGGTATCCAGCAGGGGGTATAAAACCAACGGGAACATATAGATTATTAGAAGGTGCAGAATATACTTCTGCCAGAAGTTTAGCGAATTCAACAAATGCATCGATGCGTAGGGCGAACCCAGAAATGTTTAAAGGACTGCAAATACATGAAATAAAACCTGTAAAATTTGGAGGTAGTCCAACAGACCTTTCAAACAAAATTTTCTTGACGCCAACACAACACTCACAATATACTAACTTTTGGAATGCACTAATGCGAAGTAATAAATAATAATTAAAATATGGCGACAATAGATAGAAATTCTGCACCTAATAAAAATGAAATAGAAGTGTTTTTGAAACAACTTAATTTTCAGTTACCAAAAGAGTTTATAGATTTCTTTAAGGAAGCTAATGGTGCGGATATAAACACAGATGAAGAATATATTCTTTTATGGGCAGTGACTGATATGGTAAATTTGAATAAAGAATATAATGTTGAAGAATATGCTCCTGATTTTTTTATTTTCGGCACAGATGGTGGAGATACCGCTTTTGCATTAGAAAAAAGCACGGGAGATATTTACGAGATGCCATTTATTGGCATGTCAAAGGAAGAATCAGTTTTTAGGAGTAAGAGTTTTAACCAATTTATAGGTTTGTGAAGCGATTTGTCGGAACAAAAAAAATTAAAAGAGTACAGAATATAAGAACCGTAGTTAATAGCTGCGGTTTTTTCTAAATAGCAAACATAAATATGAAAAACAAACTACTTTACTTAATTACAGCTACCACAATGGTATTGGTATTTGCTTGTACCGAAAACAATACCGAGGTTAATAATAACAATAACCCTAACGGCAACGAATCAGAAAACGCAACTACTTCTGAAACTAATGGTGGTGCTTCTGAAACTTCAACAGAATCAGAAAAGCCAGCATCATCAAAAACAGATGGTGAATTAATATTCGAAGGTGGCAAGTTATTATTGAATGCTAGTTTAGATGCTATTGAAAAACAAAGAATAAAAGACAGCATCAACAGAGCAAACAAAGAAAAAATGTATGCTTACCAAATCGGGTTACAATACAGAGAGAAAGATGCTTATGAAGCATATAATAAACTAATTGATGCTGGTGTTACTAATGTGTATGTATTTAAAGCTGGAAGAAAAGAATACTATGTGGTAAGATTTGAAGCCAAAGGCGATGAAGAGTTAAATTCAGGATACGGTGACTTTAAAACAATGCTTGGTGACAATGGAAGTGAAGGTGTTAAGGTAGTCAACCTTATGAACTTTTGTGATAAGAAAGAAACCATTATAAAACAGACAGAAACCTCAAAAGGGAATGAGATAAGTTGTTTAATTTGTGATTAATATAAGGAGAGCGAAAGCTCTCTTTTTGTTTATAAGAACCTCCTAAAAATATCGTAAATTATTTTATATTAGAGATAGCAATAAAAAATGTATGAATAAATCACAACCTCATATAGGAATTTCCTATTTAAAACGATTTCCAGATGTGGAAATTGGTTCAGCTGTTAATTTGATTAAAGCAGATGGATTAAATCTCATGATTGAAGAAAAAGAACCAGAAGCTTATGCTTCAATGGAATGGATTGTTCCAACGGCTGTAATTACCTACATAGCTAAATCATATTTCGATGGTTTTTTGGGTGAAATGGGAAAAGACCATTATTTAGCAGTAAAAAAAGGACTGAAACTGCTTGCGAACAAATGTAAGGGGATTAAGATGGTTAAGCTTACATCAACTGGAACAACAGAGAAGGTGGACTCCACTTATACCCAATCTCAAACCTTTTCAATAATAATTCAGACCAAAAATAATAAAAGAATCAAACTGTTATTTGATGATGAATTAAGCAAAGAAGATTGGGAAAATGCTATTGATAAATTATTTGACTATGTAATAGAACATTATGAAAAGCAAAGTGGTGATAAGCTTTCAATGGAGTTAGATACATTGGAAAGTAGAAGCTTTATAGCATATGCGTTAATCGATAGAGATACAAAAAATCTCGTTTTTTACGATGATAACGGATTATTCAAAAAACAAAATGATATTAAAAACAAAAATTAATATTGTGCATGGTAGATAGGAGAAAGTATAAAGGCATTAGTTTGATGAAATTGGAACTTGAGTCTATTAAAATAGAACTTGGGTCTTTAGATGATTATATTGATGAAACATCAAAAACTCTTGAACGTAAGCAAAAAAAACTTGAAGAGCAATATAAAGAAGCAAGGGCTTAAAGATGGAAAAATTATTTTCCATTGTTGCCCCATAGGGGCAGAATGTTAGTAGCGGCGGGTTGTATTTTGAAATGGAAAAAACTATTTTCCATAATAACTCCAGAGGAGTTGAATGTTAGTAGCGGCGGGTTGTATAACCCGGCGTAAATGGTCTGAAGGTACGAAGCCAATGTAAAGACATTGTTAGTTGTATTTTATCGTTAGAGGTTTTTATAAACAGGTTATTAAATCTGTGTCTAATGTTTTTTTGATTCTATTCTGGCAAAAAGAATTACATCCATATGATGGATGATAAAAGTCGCATTGCAGAAGTGAGGATCAATACAGGAACAGCTTTTCCGGGCGATATTACCGATGATGTGGTGTATATCCTGGAAGACCAGATTGGTTCTTCGGTTGTACGTTTAAATACCAGCGGAACTATTATTGATGAAGAGGAATATTATCCCTTTGGAGATTCCTCTTTAAGGACTTTTACCTATAAACGCTACCGCTATGTTGGTAAAGAGAAAGACGCCGAAAGTGGATTGTATTATTATGGGGCAAGGTATTATGCTGCATGGACGTGTAGGTTTATATCTGTTGACCCGCTTGCAAATAAATATATGTACCTGAGTTCGTATAATTATGCAGCAAATAACCCTGTCACAGACTATGATATAGATGGGATGCAGAATACATTATCCAAACCTGATAGCCCAGCGGGCCAAGCTAAGCAGGATAATACGGCTGTATCAACTGGTGTTAATCCCACTACCGTGAAAACAGCAATTACTCCTGTACAAAAACCAACAATAGATGTGACAAAAGTTCCCGTAACGGAACAAGGAGGGATATACGCCCCTTTGGCAATTGATGGGCCTACTGGTTATCGTGCTTCTGATGCTAATGCAGCTCTTCAAAGAATAAATAGGGATTTAAAGAATTATGAAAACATTGGGGGAACCAGCAAATTTGTTAAGTTTAGTATAATTTTCAATGAAACTGCACCATATGTATTGGTAGCAGCAGGAGGTGCAGTTGTAGCCAAACAGGGAGTTCAGAATAAATTTTTTACTCCATATAAAGATTCCTATGTTCCTCACCCAACAGAGCCTATACCAGGAGCAGATAAAAATTCAACATCTATCAATCCTACTCCAATTAGTGATGGACCAAGTCCAATAGAAATTGGACCATTAGCTGGTGGGGGAGCCAAATTAGAATACATTGGAAACGAATCGAAACGAATACAAGAAATATCTAATAAATATAATTTAGAAATTTCAGTTGTCGGCTCAAGGGCTTCTGGTAAGGCAGGGGCTTACTCGGATTGGGATTATATAATAAGTGGCGGTACATCTAAAGATAGAAGTTCAGCACTTTATCAACTTCCAAAGAATCCCAACGCAACTAAAGATGGAATGAAAATTCCTGGCTCTGAGGTTCTGAAAAATGTTGCATTGGATGTTAACAAACCATTTATTAAATTTATACCATCCCAAAATAAGTAAACATGGATAGAATAGAAATAGATTCCTTTAGCCAAATAAAAATAGATGTGCACTCTATTCAGGACAATAAAATACTAGTATTCAAATTTTCAGGAAAATACCGTTCGGGTAGTGAGGGAAACAGCGATGGTCTATTTATGTTCTCATCAGTTACTAGTCACTATTTTGTATATGAGCCTATTACAATTATATTGGATTTATCTTCTTTAGAGTATACATGGGGTAATACACTTTTGAAGTCAATCAATTTTTTTAACGAGGTAGGTAGAGATGAAGAGGAAAAAAATAAGGGGCTAATTATTGTTCCATCAAATATGAATAAAGAAAAATTAGTTGAATTAACAAAAATGGCTTCACCAAGCAAGATGATTATTTCTGATACCTTTGACAAAGCAATTAACGAAGCTCAAGAAATAGTTACCGAATTTCTTAAGTAGGTCGAAGCGATTTGTTGGAACAGCAAATTTTAAAAAAGTAAAGAAATATAAAGAACCGTAGTTAATAGCTGCTTAAAGATGGGAAAATTATTTTCTATTGTTGCCCCATCGGGGCAGAATGTTAGTAGCGGCGGGTTTTATAACCCGGCGTAAATGGCCTGAAGGTACGAAGCCAATGTAAAGACATTGTTAGTTGTGTTTTATGGTTAAGGGTTGTTGTGAACAGGTTATTAAAAGGTTTGTATGTTAAATGTTACCTTTTTTACAAGATCTAGTGTTTTTTTAGAGATAAATCCGCGCGAAGGATTGTAGTGGAAATCCTTTTTGCTGTCTCTTTGCAAAAAGATTGGAACGGAAAGCCTGGCCGCAGGCGCGCCCAAAATATTCATAACAACGAACCTGAACCGTTATTACATTTGGAACCACTCCGATCAGCTATTATGTTATAAGAACCAGGCAGGAATAACGCCCAGTGTCTTTACACAATACGATTATGCAGGACAGGACCGTGTAAGTAAATTGGTACGTACAGGTAAT
>JBEHXV010000060.1:0-9967 GCA_048498515.1 Bacteroidota bacterium
CCTGATCTCCTCATCCGTCCAATACCATTGCATATTTCCGGGATCGCATTTTAAATACCTGGACAGTACAGGAACAACAATTAACAGCAGTATAGTGATAAGGAGTGCTTTTTTAAGAGGGAATAGCTTTAGGAAGCCAAACAACAACAAGGGTGTAAATAGATAGAACCACTCCTCTATGGAAAGGCTCCAGGATTCGAAAAAGAAACCGGGCATGGCGCTTGAGAAATTATGCATGAAAAAGAAATATTTCCAGTTGAAATGATGAAGATCGCCTTCGACCATGTGCCATTTTACAAAGATGATGTTGACCAATAACACCAGGTAATAATTTGGCAGGGTTCTGAACCATCTTCTTTTCCAAAACCTTAAAAGTCCACGGCTGTTAAATTCGCCCGCAGCATTAATTTCGGCAAGCAGCAGCGCTCCTATTAAAAAACCGCTCAGGGCAAAGAAAAGATCAACGCCATCAATAAAAACAAAGTATGGAAATTCGTACAGGAATGTGCCCTCTACCATATAACGCCCATGCGCTGCCACTACAAACACAATGGCGCAAAAACGCAGGATATCCAAACCAAAAATGCGTTCTTGTTTTATATGCAGGGAATTTTCCAAAAAAGTACAGGTTAAAAAAAGCCCTCACGACAAGTCGTGAGGGCTTTAAATGAATTCAGCGTTTTATTAATCGGCCAGCAAGGCTCTTGAAACAACAATGCGTTGCACTTCGCTTGTGCCTTCATATATCTGGGTGATCTTGGCATCGCGCATTAAACGCTCTACATGGTATTCTTTCACATAACCATATCCACCATGAATTTGTACGGCTTCGGTGGTAACCCACATGGCTGTTTCCGATGCAAATACTTTGGCCTGCGCGCCTTCCCTTTCGCAAGGCAAGCCCTGGCTTTTTAACCAGGCGGCACGGTAAATCAATAAGCGGGCAGCTTCAATACGGGTTGCCATATCGGCTAACTTGAATTGTATGGCCTGGTGCTGCGAAATTAGTTTACCAAAGGCTTTACGCTCTTTTGAATAGGCCAATGCCAGCTCATAAGCGCCACTCGCAATTCCCAAGGCCTGTGAGGCAATGCCAATACGGCCGCCACCTAAGGTTTTCATGGCGAATTTAAATCCAAAGCCTTCCTCGCCAATACGGTTTTCTTTAGGAACTTTTACATCAGTAAACATCAAAGAGTGGGTATCGCTTCCGCGGATCCCCATTTTATTTTCTTTTGGCCCTACTACAAAACCCGGCATACCTTTTTCAATAATTAAGCAGTTAATTCCTTTGTGGCCAAGCTCTACATTGGTTTGAACCATTACCAGGTAAACAGAGGCGCTGCTGCCATTGGTGATCCAGTTTTTTGTGCCGTTCACAAGGTAGTGGTCGCCTTTATCAATAGCTGTTGTTCTTTGCGAAGTAGCGTCGCTTCCTGCCTCGGGCTCCGACAAACAAAACGCACCAATAATTTCGCCTTTTGCCAATGGCACCAGGTATTTTTGTTTTTGTTCTTCGGTACCGTAATGCTCTAACCCCCAACAAACCAGGGAGTTGTTTACACTCATCACCACGCTGCAAGACGCATCTACCTTAGAGATCTCTTCCATAGCCAGAACATATGAAATAGGATCCATTCCACCACCGCCGTATTTCGGGTCAACCATCATTCCTAAAAACCCAAGCTCACCCATCATTTTTACCTGTTCTGCAGGAAATTTCTGGTGCTCATCACGTTCTATCACTCCCGGTTTACATTCGTTTTGGGCAAACTCCCGTGCCGCCTTCTGGATCATCAATTGCTCTTCAGTTAATTGGAATTGCATAGCTTTTCTGTTTAAATGTGTGTAAATTTTATCCTTACAAAAATAGAAGATATTTCGAATTATCACATCCAAATCGTCGATTTGTTAAATAAATTTTGTTGAGAGATTTTCGCACATTATCATTTAAAATGAACGATTCTCATTAATTTTAAATCAATGAAACACAAACCCTTAAAAATAGCCGGCCTCATGAGCGGCACTTCGCTGGATGGACTGGATATTGCCTTATGTGAGTTTTATGTTGAGAACGGGCTGGCAAACTTTAAACTTGTGGCCACCGAAACGGTCCCTTATGAAACGCTTTGGAAAGAGCGCCTGCAGGCTGTATTTAACGCCAGCGCTGAGGAGTATTTTAAGCTGAACAGCCTGTATGGTGAATTTATTGCCGGATTGGTAACTCAATTCCTTTCAAAACATCAGCAAACGGCTGATTACATTGCTTCGCACGGGCACACAGTTTTTCACAGGCCCGAATTGGGTTTTTCGACACAAATTGGCTGCGGCGCTACCATTGCCGCGCATACAGGCATTACCACCATTTGTGATTTCAGGAGCCTTGATGTGGCTTTAAAGGGCCAGGGAGCGCCTCTTGTGCCCATTGGCGACAGGGACCTTTTCCATCGTTATGAATCCTGTTTGAACATAGGTGGCATTGCCAATATTTCGTTCACAAAAAATAATACAACAAAAGCCTTTGATATTTGCATGGCCAATATGGCCCTGAACTATTTAGCCGAAACCATTGGCAAGGCTTATGATGAGAACGGGAAACTGGCCTCGGCCGGAAAGATTGATGAGAAACTGCTGAAACAGCTTTTGCAACTTGATACCGGCAGCAAATCGTTGGGCCGGGAATGGTTTGAAAGAAATTTTCTTCCGCTCTTAACTAATTCGGATTTAAGTTTGGAAAACAAATTAGCAAGTTGCGCGGAGTATACAGCCATAAAAATAAATGAGTGCCTCAGTGCACATCAACTCCAATCTGTTTTGGTTACGGGTGGCGGCACTTACAATTTGTTTTTACTTAACAGGCTCAAACAACATTATAAAGGCAGGGTTGAGATTCCAGCAGATGAGATCGTACAGTTTAAGGAAGCGATCATTTTTGCCTATCTTGGTTATTTAAGGATCAATGAAAGCATAAATACATTAAGTTCAGTAACAAAAGCGGGAAGAGACAGTGTTGGAGCTTGTGTTTATTTGGGCAGTTAAAGTTGTCACTTCGAGTGCATTTGCCTGCCTTCTGCAAATGTGTATCGAGAAGTGATTTTAGGAAAAGTTCTCGATACATTCTGCAAAGAGGCAGCAGAATTACTCGAACTGACAAAACAAAAAACAAAAAAGTATGAATTATCTTTTGGTATTTATTGGTGGTGGCATTGGTAGTTTGCTGCGCTACGTGATCGGGTCAACGATCAGTAAAACAAGCATTGCCTTACCTTTAGGCACTCTGTCGTCCAACCTCATCAGCTGTCTTATTTTTGGCAGCATTATTTACACTTACCAGGAAAAAAATCTGATCCCCGAAAATTACAGGCATTTTGTGCTCATTGGTATTTGCGGCGGGCTCAGCACCTTTTCCACATTTAGTTTCGAAACCTTTGAACTCATTAAACAGGGCATGAGTGCCTGGGCCATTGCCAACATTTTAATAAGCTGCGTACTTTGTATCGGGCTCTTTTTTGTGTTCGCGAAGTAATTTACTCCTTTACGATCTTAACTGTTGCCTGCGAATGGTCTTGCATTAAAACAGTTATAGTGTAGAGTCCTTTTGCCAATTCCTGGATACTGATCGTTTCCTGCAAGGTATTGGTTTCAATCAATTTCACCTGTTTTCCGGTATAATCATAAATGGAAACAAGCGAAATTTGTTTTCCGGATGAAACCGTGATCTCATTACTCGCGGGATTCGGGAATACTTTCAGTTCAGTTGTTTGGTCAACAGTATTAATGCCTGTACAGGTCATTACTTCAATTGTTCCGGTTTCTGTCGCCAGGCAACCATTGTTCACCGTTACTTCGTACGTAATGGTATAGGTGCCTGCTCCTACCGAAGGATCAAATGTATCGGCAGTGACACCGGTTCCTGTGTACGTTCCACCCGAAGGATTTGCCGTGAACGTAAAAGGCGGGCTGTCAGGGCACAATGCGGGGTTTCCAATTTCGAAATCAATTGTGGGAATCAATTTTACTGCTACTTCGTGCGAAGCCATTCCCGAACAGGCGCCATTGTACGCCGTAGCAATATAGGTAAAGGTTCCGGCCGGGGATACTGAAATACTTTGTGTATTGGCTCCACTGTTCCAGCTATAGGTTACGGTACCATTAGCGGTTGCCGTTAAGGTTGCAAACTGGCCCTCGCAAATGCTATCGGTTCCTGTAATGTTTACCGTTGGCGTGCTAACCACTTTAATCGTTTGAACAATAGAGTCCTTACAGCCATTTAACAACTGGCCAACTACCATTAATGTTGTGGTAGAAGCCGGAAGGAACGTGTTGGTATTGGTTGTAACCCCATCGCTCCAGGTATAGGAATCGGCACCCGTTGCGGTTAACGATACCGTTGTGGCTTCGCATACAATTGTATTTCCGGTTATTGCCATAACAGGGGCAGGTTTTACATTAAGTGTATAGGTGGCTTGCGTATAGCAGGAATTTGCAGTAAATGTATTGGTAACCGTAAATATGGTAGTGGATAAAGCTTTCACGTTATGGTTTGTACCAAAAAAACCATCGCTCCATATAAAGAGGTCGCCATTACCGGTAGCTGTTGCCGCAACTGTTTCGTTAGGACAAACGGACATGGTTGAACCTGATACCTGAACGGTTGGCGACGCTAATACCGAAATGCTATGTTGCGAAGAAGAGACGCAACCATTGGCGCCAATACCTGTAACGGTATACACGGTAGCTACGGTTGGAGAAACAACAATGCCCGCCGTATTTTCGCCGGTGCTCCAGGTGTAGGAAGTAGCGCCCGAAGCCGTTAAGGTTTCCTGCGCATTATCGCACACACTTGTGTTCCCCGAAACGGAAATGGTTGGCGCCGTTAAAACAGTTACCGCCATGGTAAGCGTAGGACTGGTAGAACAACTATTTACGCCATAAACACTTAATATACCGTTGGAAGCAAAGTTCAAAAAGTCGATGCTAATGGAATTTCCAGCTCCGTTAATGGATGCACCGGGTGCTGAATAGCTCCAGTTGTAAAGCACATCGCTTTGAAAAGGAACTGTGTACACTACATTACTTTGCCCGGTACACACCGTTGCCGAAGAGGCTGTAAAACCAGTTAAGGTGTTTGGCGGAGCTACCGATAGGAGTGTGACTATTGTTGTATCGGTACAGTTGAGCCCATCTTTTACCACAAGAGTATAAGTTCCTGCCCCAAGGCCGCTCTCCGTTAAATTATCGTCGTAATCGCCAAGACCATCAAAGCTCCAGTCGTTTAAAACAGTTCCCGAACCGCCCGCTATTGTCGCTTCTACCGAGCCATCGGTAGCGCCATTACAAACAGTATGCGCTTCAACAAAAGTAATTGCCAAAGGCGAAAAACTGCCTAGCGTTTTTTGGAGTTCAAATTCAATGACGTAGGTTTGCGGGCAAGCACCATCGGAAGAGGTTTGTGTAAACTGCGTAGTATAAGTGCCGTTGGTTGTTGGCACGGTGTAAGTAGTTACCTGTGGCGCAATGGTTCCATTGGCAACCGGTGCTACCGAGGGAGTTGACGAATCGTCGTTCTCGTATGCAGTCCAGGTAAGTACAAAACTGGTAGGAATATCGCTTTTACAATTATACGTCCTGTCGAAGAACAAACCTGTTGTGGGCGAAAACACAGCCGCGCCCGGAGATGTTACCGGAAAACTGAAAGGTCCGTTTTGCTCATTGACATAAGCGTAATTACACATGCCAATACTGCCGGCTACCGGAGCGTTGTTGGTAAACGCCGAAGGTGAATTATCCTCCGCTTTAAATTCGAAAACAAAATCGCTGTTATCGGCGCCACCCGCATCGCAATCCTGCGTTGTTGTAACCGAAATGCTTTTAACCTTTACCTGTATATTAATTTGCGCTGTTGTGTACAGGTTGATGCCCAGAAAAAAAACGATGCTTAAAAAAATAGATTTTGTCCTCATGTTTGGAATTTAATGTCTAAAAATACAAAAAAAGCGGGCAATTTGTTTCAAGACGTTATATGGTGGATATCAGATGGGAATTTACATTCAATCCCTTCGGGATTGGAGAAATACAAGACATGATCTTCAAGCCTGAAGGGGTTGAATAAAAAATTCAGGCGACAAAAATCCCGGTTACCTGGGCAACCGGGATTCGATAAAATTGCAACTAATGACGAGGTATTATTTTTTCTCTTTTTCGCGCTTATACTCTTTTTCCATTTGTTTTAT
The DNA here is from genome assembly GCA_048498515.1 of Bacteroidota bacterium. Lineage (GTDB taxonomy): Bacteria > Bacteroidota > Bacteroidia > B-17B0 > Aurantibacillaceae > UBA4416. The sequence goes on from JBEHXV010000060.1 coordinate 6,234, forward strand.
AATGTCTTTTACCTGCTCGGTACCAATGCGCTTGGCTTTAATGCGTTTGTTCCTGTCGAGTATGTAAACAACCGGCGTAGAGTAAATATCATATTTTTCCTTAATGTTGTTAATGTGTACACCATCATACACATTTATCCAATCCAGTTTATTATCAATAATGTATTTACGCCATTTTTCGTAATCGTGCTGTGTGTATACGCCAAACACCTTGATATCGTATTTTTCATCTCTTAAGGCATGGTATTCTTTTAACAAAATAGGAATTTCTGTTTTGCAGTGCCCGCAATCCACATCCCAAAATACCAGCACCAGGTAATCGGCTTTTACACCATACAGGGGTGTAAACAACTGCGCCAGGTTCTGTACATTATCATAATACAACTTGGTAGCTCCCTGGCTGGTTTTTACCGTATCAAAACCCATTCTGGCAGTACCTTTATGGCCAATGGTATCAATCATTAACAAATCGGGGGCCTGGTTGCCTAATAATAAAGGTTTTAAAATGTCGCCGCGTTTCTCAATATTCTCAATCGTTTTTTCGTCATACACATCTTTACCCATTCCGGTGCGGATGTATTTATCAATAATGTGTACAAACACCTTATCAAAGCCCATTACTTTAGACGATTCGTAAGTAGACAGGAAGTGCGCCAATAATAATTTTTGCATCATGGTACCTGTTTTTGTTTTGGCCATGATCCGGTCAACCTCAGCGTTCACTGAATCGGGGTTTTGAACGATGACATTATTGAAATATTTTTTGATGCGATCAGCAAAGAAAGGCGTGCGCAAAATACCGTCGTCCTGGAAATTTACACCATCCCAGTAATGGGTTTTGTAATAGGTGTAAATGAACATACTATCGGGGCGGCCATTGGATGCTTTGGGAATATCCTTTGCTTCCTTTTCCATTTTTAAATTAATCACATCACCCACAAAGGTTCCTTTGTGCTGCTCCATAAATGTTTTTTCGAAAGCCACTACTGTTTCATTCAGCTGCTTGCCTTTTTCGGCAATAAACGCGGTCGAATCTTTTGAGCTCATTCCTTTGGTTTGTTTCTTCACCTCAATGAACTCCTTATTTTTTGCGGTAATGAATTTGATGTAGTTAAAGAAATCGTCATTTTCTTTTGAGGTGCTTGATTTAAGGTTCTTTACCAGGTCAGCCGTATCGGTGCTCATCATGATTTTTTGGTTGCCATCACTGATAAAGAAATCAAAATAACGGGCTTTGTCCTGGCTCACAAGGTAATAAACACCTCTGTCGAGTGTTTTGGGACCTTTAAAAACCACCTGCCCTTTTACCACTTTTTTGCAGGTATCGGCCAGGTACGATTTATCGAACTGGTAAAAAGCAAGGAACATCATGGTGTCCTTACAGTTCTTAAAGTTCACGCGGATATCGTGGCCTGCCGTTTGAGCAGAGGCGCCTGCAACAATTGAAAATAAGCCTAGGGCTAACAGTACTTTCTTCATTATTAAAATTTTTGTCTAATTTATAAAAATAGCATTAAAATCCGGTTATTTTTTTTCCTGGTCTTTCTTATACTCTCTTTCCATTTGTTTTACAATGTCCTTTACCTGTTCAGGGCCAATGCGCTTGGCTTTGATCTTTTTATTCTTATCCAGCACATACATGACGGGTGTTGAATAAACATCGTATTTTTCTTTAAAATTATTAATGTGTACACCATCGTAAGTATTCACCCAATCGAGCTTATTGTCGATGATGTATTTGCGCCATTTTTCATAATCGTGCTGGGTGTAAACGGCAAATACCTTAATGTCGTATTTTTCCTGTTGCAAGGCATGGTATTCTTTCAAGAGGATAGGAATATCGGTTTTGCAATGCCCGCAATCCACATCCCAGAATACCAACACCAGGTAATCGGCCTTTATACTATGCAGAGGGGTATATGCCTGTGCAAGCTTGTCAATATTGTTATAGTACAGTTTGGTGGCACCTTCGCTGGTTTTCACCGTATCAAAACCCATCCTGGCAATGACCCGGTGGCCGGTTGTATCAATTACCAGCAGGTCGGGGGCAACATTGCCAAGCAATAAAGGTGTTAAGGTATTTACCCTTGTGCGAATGGTTTCCCTTTGTTTCTCATCATATAATTCTTTACCCGCTGGTGAGTTTAAAATGTATTTTTCGGCAACGTGTACAAATACCCTGTCAAAGCCCATTACTTTTGACGATTCGTACGTAGTGAAGAAATGCAGCAATACCAGTTTTTGAAGCATGGTGCCTTCTTTGGTCTTAGCCATCATGCGGTCAATTTCAACGTTTACCGAATCGGGATTTTGAATAACGATGTTATTGAAATATTTTTTGAGACGGTCGGCAAAAAAAGGTGTGCGCATCACACCATCATCGTGAAAATTAACGCCATCCCAATAATGATTTTTATAGTACACATAAATAAACATACTGTCGGGCCTGCCGTTTGACGCCTTAGGAATATCCGTTGCTTCTTTTTCGGTTTTCAGGTTGATCCAGTCGTTTACAAACAGGCCTTTATGTTGCTCAACAAATGTTTTTTCAAAAGCCATGACACTTTCATTCATGGCTTTTCCTTTTTCAATAACAAACGCGGCCGAATCTTTAGCACTCATACCTTTGGTTTGTTTTCTTACCGCCATAAACTCCTTGTTTTTATTAGTAAAAAACCTTACGTAGCTAAAAAAATCATCATTCTCTTTTGAGTTTGGCGACTTTAAATTTTTAATGTAGGTTTCAGCTGTATCGGTAGTAATAACAAGCTTTTGGTTATCGGCAATAAAAAAATCAAAGAGTTTTACTTTATCCTGGCTTACCAGGAAATACATTCCCTTATCAAGTGTTTTTGGGCCTTTAAAAACAACGTTCCCTTTTACTACTTTTTTACAAGTGTCGGCAATGTATTGCTTGTCAAACTGGTAAAAAGCCAAAAACATGGTCGTGTCTTTGCAATTTTTGATTGTGATCCTGATATCGTGACCAGGTGCAGTTGTTTGGGCCGACATGCTTGCTGTAATGAATAACAAACACAATGCTGGTAGAATTTTTTTCATAGTAAGGGGGTACAAAATGCTTAATTTATTGGCTTTGATAGTATTCAAATTTAATTCCAATAAAAGTTTTACGGTATTTAAAATATGTTAAATGAGTGGATGCAAGCCCGGGGCTAGTAAACGCTAGTCGATAGATTTTTTATTATAAATAGTATAACCAAAATGAAAGAAGAAGGAGAAACTGTTATCATTCTTGTCATAATAGTTAACACCAATGCTTAATGGGCCTATAGGCGAATGATAAATTAAGGCGCCCATACCCAGGAAATGCCTGTAAAGGAAAGGCGTTGAGTATTCGGCTGTTCTGTAAGGCGTTTTCTGTATTGAGTAAACCGGTTGAAACAAATAACCTTCGAACCGGAGATCGAAATTCTTGTAAGGGGTGGCTATTAGCTTTAAACCACCTGCCATATACTGGTGGGCCCTGTAATCATCAATAAAAAGTGTTTGACTTTCGGGAATGGGATTAAAGGAAGGCGCCGATAAAATGGAAGAGGTGTAATTCCTGAAAAAGTCCTGGGTAGAGTACACGCCTTCGGCAAACACACCCACCTTGAAATATTTAATGGGTTTAATGTATTTTTCGACCGACAGTTTTAAGTTAAGCCATTCGTGCCCCGGGGTGTTTACCATGGGTATGGTATCAACCGCAGTAGAACCCGGATTGTAGCTCT
>JBEHXV010000061.1:0-9246 GCA_048498515.1 Bacteroidota bacterium
TGAAAAGTGTTTAAAAAATTGCGCCTAACAGTAGTATTTACGCTAAAATACGCTATGCAATTTCAAGCGACAATTTTTTAAATCTATTGTTTTACAACTATTTACCAAAAATACGCAGATTCAATTGCGTAGCCCAAATACACTGTGGCGTCAGTTTTAAATCATCCCAAGGACTTATAATCTTCTACCGCTGCATTTCGTGCCCGACCAAGCCGCCTTACTTTCAACTTGCCAGTTGCGAATAACAGCCCGCTTCCACATTGCCCAAAAGAATTACCAACCGTACAAGTGTGCGACCCTTCGTTACCTCAGGGTAAACTCCGCTCAGCCCAATAGTAGCATAACTGTTTGCCTCCACCCCTCCCTCACCCCACCAAAACCTGCAGCTACAATTGCTTTCGCAAGTTTTTTTATTGCTTCCGCGGGTTTCGCGATGGGTCTCGCCTGTTTTGTTATTGGCCTAACGGGTTTGGTTAGGGCCTTCGCGGGTTTTGCTAAGGCCGTCCCGTGTTTTGTTATAGCCTCCGCAAATCTTTTTACTGCCTTCGCAAGTTTTGTTAGGGCCTCCGCGAGATTGGTTAGAGGCTTCGCGGGTTTTGTTAGAGGCCTCGCGGGTTTTGTTTTGGCCTTCGCAAATTTTGTTGGCGGTGTCGCGGGTTTTGTTTGCGCCTCCGCGGGTTTCGCTACAGCCGTCGCGGATCTTGCTTTTATGTTTAAAATAGCGGTTACCACCCTTTTTTGTTGCGCTGCGGCTCAAAAAAATGTGCAGCGCAGCGCAAAAAAATGAGCCGCGTGGCGCAAAAAAATGCGCCGTTAGTGTATTGGATAAGCCGGTTAGGCTTTGCAGCTTTGTAATCGTAAACCAAATCTATTCACTCCAAAATCCAAAAAACTATGAAAAGGATTTTATTCTCATTTCGCCGCTATGCCGATGGCGTTATGCTGCTGTTCAGTAAAACAGTGGTTTTAAATTTAACCGGCAACACGTTTTATTCTTCCACAAGCCCTAGTTTGGCCACAGTTCAATCGTCCATTAACGCTTACGAAACCTCGCTTACCGCAGCAAAGGAAGGAGGCAAAGGCAATATTGCCGCAAAAAATGCCCGCAAACAGGAGTTGGTTGAGGTGCTGGTAGAACTGGCCCTGGACCTAATGAAGACCAACAACACATTGGAGGCCCTGGCTACAACGGCTTTTCCGTTGAGCAAGGACCCGCAACCGGCGCCACCACTGGGTGTGCCGGTTATTGCCAGGGTGGAAAACGGCGAAAGCGTTGGCCAGCTGGTAGTAGTAGTTGAGGCAATGCCTGGCGTGCAATTTGAGGATGAGGGTACGGGCAATTCCAATGCGTTTTTTTTGTCCGCCCGACAGGTCGGATGGTAATTGATTGATCTTATCTTTTAGCCCCACAGCCTCCAGTACTTCTTCCACGGCCATGTCGATCTCTTTTTTGCTAAGATGCTTCACATTCATGCGTAAGGGAAATTCCAGGTTTTGCCGAACGTTCATGCTATCGTATAAGGCGCTGTTTTGAAAAGAGAAACCAATTTTTAAACGCAGGGCATCCAGTTCTTTTCCTTTCAGGTGCTCAATATGCTGCCCTAAGGCCATCACGGTTCCCCTGTCGGGTTTAAGCAGGCCTACCAGTATTTTGATAAGCACCGATTTTCCTGTCCCCGAACGGCCAAGCACCACCACATTTTCACCACGGTAAACATCAAGGTCAATTCCCCGCAAGACCTCTAATGCTCCAAACGATTTGTATAAATCACGAATGGAGATGACTGCCTCGTTATAATTAATGTTCTTATTTTGGTTATGTGTATGCATGGTTAATATAATCTGATCCAGTTGCTCACCTGTACAATGACAACTTCCTCAATAAAAATTAAAAACATGGATAATACCACAGCCTGGTTGGCAGCCTTCCCTACTCCTACTGTTCCGCTGGTAGCGTGGTAACCTTTATAGCAACCAGTCATGCCAATGGTGAAGCCAAAGAAAATGGATTTGACCACCGAAGTAAATATGTCGAGAAAGGTAATGGTATCGAAACCATGTTCAAAAAAACTGATAAAGCTGGTTGATTCGTGCGCGTTAATGTTGACAAAGGAACCCAGCAAACCCACAAACCCGCAATACAAAGCCAGGATGGGAATAGCAATGGTAGAGGCTATGACACGGGTTACTACCAGGTACTTAAAGGGATTAATGGCCGATACTTCCATGGCATCAATCTGCTCGGTTACCCGCATGGAGCCTAACTCTGCGCCAATGCTCGACCCTACTTTGCCGGCACAAATAAGCGCTGTAACCAGCGAAGCAAGGGCCCTTAAAATAGCAATGGAAATTAAGGATGGCAGCCAGGATGTAGCGCCAAAGGTTTCGAGAGAAGGACGGGATTGTTTGGTAAATACCATTCCGGTAATAAAACCGGTAAGGGTAATTAAAGGTAATGAACGTAAACCTATCTCGAAACACTGGTTAATGATCTCGCGCACATGAAAAGGCGATTTAAACGCTTCTTTAAAAAACAAGCCCACAAAACGGTAAGCTTTGTTAACACCGATGAAATAGCTGTCGAGGCCTTTGGATAAAAAAAACTGTCTGGACTTTGAAGTATTCATACCTGTAATAGTTACCTGTACTTTAATAAATTGCTGCCAGATGTTATACAGGGCAATGGGGAAATAATTACACAATACCTTTAATGTTCCAGGCCATGATCTTTTTTATAATCACCCGTCAAATGGCTCAAATGATCGTGATGTGGATTCTGTACATTTTCAATATTTTTTACAACATAAATAACAATTGAACTGATAAGGGCTGCAAAGAAACACCAGACTGAAATAAAATACACTTCGTAAAAAATTCTCGAAAGGATCAATGAACCCAGCATGAACGAAGCCAGTAATTTCATATTCTTAATTCCAGAAACATAACCCGGCAAGATCGTCGAGATAAAGTATAAAACACTGGTAACGAGTACAAAAATATGTGGTGCCTGGAACGAGTAATGAAGATGGTGCTCTTTTATTTCTGCTAAAACAGGATAATTTATCATTCTGTAGGTTGTAATAACCGAAGCTGCTACACCACACAAAGTGATAAAGCGGAGCCATTTTTTGCGTACAGTATCCTGTTCAAGTAATAAAATAGAAATGGGAACAAATGAAGGCCAGAGAACCTGGGCAAAAAATAAAAAGCCATATACCAATTGGTTATGCCATGGCATAAAGGTTTCCCTGGAAAACGACAGCCATACAAAACCCTCGCATACCTGTTGAATGGCAAAGATTATAGGGATATTGGCGAAGGGGATCTGTTCGGCTTTTTTGGCTTTGCTTAACGATGCAGTTCCTATAGTTCCCAGGACCGCTCCGGCCGTGAAACTTGCTGTAGCTGAAAAACACATGATCTCAATTTTTAAGGTTTGTAAAACATGCCTGTTTTTTTACTTAAAAACAGATGCCAAAAAGGGAAACTTATTTTTAAATTTGGCATTACGGTTGTTTACATTAATTCTGTATCTTTATTAGATTATGTTACGCATCAATTCCTGGCAGGATTTTTTACTTTTAATTGGCTTGCGGTATTTTTTACTGGCCGGCATTTTCTTTTTGATTTGGTATATCATCCTGAAACGACGCCTTAGCTACAAAAAAATTCAGTCCAAATTCCCCGCTAATACCGATTATATGAGAGAGGTATTCTTCTCATCGTTTGCCATTTTTATTTTTTCCCTGGTCCCCACTACCCTATTACTTACACCATTGGTAAAATACACTCAGTTCTACAGAAACATACACGATCACAGCATGTTGTATTTTTGGCTCGCCTTTCCCCTGATGCTGGTAATACATGATGCCTATTTTTATTTCACGCACCGTTTAATGCATCATCCTAAACTGTTTAAAGCTTTTCATTTGCTGCACCATAAATCCACCAATCCATCGCCCTGGGCCGCCTTTGCCTTTCATCCCCTGGAAGCCATTGTGGAAGCCGGGATCTTCGCCATTTTAATATTTGCCATGCCCATGCACCGCTGGCATATGTTCGGGTTTTTCCTGTTTCAGATGCTTTACAACATATATGGGCATTTAGGCTGGGAACTTTACCCAAAAGGTTTTCAAAAAACATGGATCGGGAAATGGATCAATACTTCGGTGAGCCATAACCAGCACCATAAATTCTTTAAGGGCAATTACAGCCTGTATTTTTTATGGTGGGACCGTTGGCTGGGTACCATGAGAAACGATTACGATGAGGCCTATAATGAAGTAAAGAACCGGCAGCCTGATGCAAGAGTATAATTAAACCAGTTGCTTCCTGACCTTTGCCGGTAATTTATCGAACACCAATTGATAGGATTGCCTGATGTAATGCTCCCATTCCTTTTTACTGAAGCGATTAGGATTTTGTACCAATACCCACTTGTACCTGGCTACATAAGGCGCAGGGATAATATCGCGGGATGAGCTTAGCTCATCAAACTCCCCATCCTTTACCTTTAATGATACCTGCATGGAGCCTTCGAGGCCGGTAACGCAAAACATTTTTTCGCCTACGCAAAAACAGAGGTCTTGCCCCCATTTAATGTCTTCGGTTACGTGAGGGAGATTTTGGCAAATGTTACGGAGTTGTTCGATGTTCATAGTTTAATGCTCTAGAGAAGACAAAAATAACAAATGCTGTAGTATTAAAATATAATCTTTAATTTATTTTCACTTACTTTTTTCCTTGATGAAAAAAAGTAACAAAAAAATCAAGCCAAAACGATCACAGCCCGCTCTTTTAATTTTTAAGTTTCGCAGCTGAAAAACACTGAAGGTTTTTCAGGCTCAACTAAAAAATTAAAATTCACAGCTTACCGGCGCCGCGTTTTGGCAGGCCAACGCGCTGCACTAAATGAGTATTATTTCAATAAAGGTCATTTATCAATAAGATGCCAAGGGCGGGAAACTGCCCTTTTTATTTATCAAAAAATCCATTACCTTAATGAACCGAAACCCTTAACCCGATCATGAAACATTTTTATATGCCAGGCAAAAAACAAAAAACAATAACCATCCTGTTGTTTGTGATGCTATTTATAAGTGTGCAACACAAGGCACAGATCATTTTTAATACCGGTATTTATAAAGTAAATTTCAGCAACGAGCTGCATGTACCGCGTTATGTGAGCTACTACCTGTATAAAGGTGGCGGCCCCTGCGACCGGCAAAAAGAAGGTTTTACCTTTAAAAATGACAAACCTGAGTTGGAGTGCGCCAAATCGGCCGATTATTCAAAATCGGGTTATGAAAAAGGGCACCTGGCCAATGCCGAGGATTTTGCCAACGACTGTGATAAGGAAGAAGCGACCTTTATGTATTATAACTGTTTGCCGCAAACCAAGAGTGCCAACCACGACAACTGGCTGAAAAAGGAAACAGAGATCAGGGAATGGTCGCAAAAAGAAAAGCTTTACATCATTACTGGCGGTTTCTTTAAAGGCAAAACCATTGGCAAAACCAAAGTAGCTGTGCCGGCCTGGTGCTGGAAAGTCGTGCAATCGGCCAAGACTAAAAAAATATTATTCTGCGCCATATTTACCAACGAAGAGCAATCGGTAATGACTGAGCTCCCGGTAAAGGAATTGGAGAAGAAGTTGAAGAGTAAGGTGGTGGTATTGAATTAGTGATTCAAGGGAACTAATCAATGATAAACACATCATTATTTTTTTCGTCACTTTCTTTATTCATTAACCAATAATTTTTTTCTATTTCATTGTTAATGCCTTCAATAGTTGGTTTGCTAAATAACTTTAAAGGATCAAGTTCAATGTTAAATTCATTATTTATCCTTATAATGAGCTGAATTGCTTTTAGACTATGGCCACCAAGTTTAAAAAAGTTCTCATTTATACTAATCTGGCTAGCTTCCAGGTTTAACACTTGTGCCCATAATTCCTGAACCCTTCTTTCAATATCATTTCTTGGTTCAATGTATTCATTTTTATTTAGCGCTGAGGCAATTGGATCCGGCAATGCAAGCTTGTCAACCTTACCTGTCCTGGTTAAAGGAAATTCGGTGAGGAAAACGTATATGCCTGGTAGCATAAAACGTGGCAGTTTTTTTAATAATTGACTATTGATTTCCTCTTCGCTATACTCTCCTTTTGTTATTAAGTAAGCAACAATTTGATTTTCTTCATTTAAATTCTTTACAAGCACAACTGCACTTTCAATATCTTGTATACTTAATAAATTATATTCTATTTCAGCAAGTTCTATCCTCTGTCCGTTAATTTTTACCTGATTATCTTTTCTTCTGACAAATTCTATTTCGCCTGACAATAATTTTTTTCCTATATCGCCCGACCTGTAAACAATTCCATCATGGGTAATGGGATCGGTAACAAAAGCACGTTTTGTTTGTTCATCTTTATTTAAATATCCCAATGGCAGGTAATTGCTTTTATAAACAATTTCTCCTTCGGCATAAGGTTCTACTTCTTTATCATTGTTATCCAGTAAATAAACGGTAGTATCTGTAACCGGCAAACCAACTGCTATATTTCGGGTAGTTAATTCAGTATCATGATCAAGGAATTTATGAAATACAACAGTGGATTCTGTAGCACCATAGCCATTAACAAATATGGATCCAGGTTGGAAATGTTTTTTAAAGCTCTCAAAATCGCTTTTAAAAACCGCTTCACCGCCTAAAACTACCAGTCGCACATGTTCAAAGATCAATTCATCCAGGTTTTTTATAATGTACCTGTATATAGTTGGCACTGAATGCAACAAGGTGATCTTTTGGTTTTGCATCCAATTAGGGAGTGTTTCAATACCATATTTCTTAATGCTGTAACAGGATACGGAAGCTCCGTTTAATAAGGCGCCAAAAATATCCTGAACAGAAGAATCGTAGGTGTAGGATGAAAAGAAGCTCAGATTATCTCCGGAATTAATATGCAAATTATTGGTATAAACTCTCATAAAATGAAGCACATTCCTGTGAGTTTGAATCACTCCCTTTGGCTCTCCCGTTGAACCGGAAGTGTATAAGATATAGGCTATGCTTTTTGGATCAATTGGTAAATTCGGGTTATTTTCACAGGGAATTGAATCTGTTGAAACATTAATGATTTGAATGTCTGGCCTATGCTCCAATATTCTTTGCGCCAATTCAATAGTAGCGCTGGTTACAACAATTGCCTGGCAACTGGAGTCATTTAAAATATACTTTAAGCGATCCTCCGGGTAATCCACTTCCAAAGGAACATATGCATTATTGGATTTTAAAACGCCAAGGATCGAAACGATGGAATTTAGCCCATGTTCAACAAGAAGCGCAATATTTGACTGTTGCACAACATCTGCTAGTTTAAAAGCTACACCATTTACTATCGAATTTAATTCACCATAAGATACCGATAGATCCTGATCATAAACAGCAGTATGATGTGGGTATTTCACTACCTGCTCCTCAAATCTTGATACAATCGATTGATGGATTGATTTTTCTTCGAAAAAAGAAAAATTTACTGATGGTTTAGGTTGTTGTAATTTAATTGGAACGATGTCAAAGGCTTTAATGCTTTCAATGCTGATTGCCGGCTGACTGACAACCTGGTCAATAATTCTGATAAAAGCATTCATCCATTGCTCAATAGTTTCCTTTTTAAACAAACTATTGTTGTACATACAGCTTATTTCAAAACCATTTACATATATTTTGAAATAACATTCAAGATCAAACTTAACATCTACCAGGCTTTCGCTGTATTGAGCCTCGAAACTTCCCAATGTTTCTGTTGCTTTTTCATTAAAAGTCAACATATTAAGGAAAACTGAACTTATAGGAAACTTGGTTTTATCTCTTTTTATATTTAGGTTATCCAGTATGTTCTCAAAAGGATAAGATTGATTTTCTAAAGCTGTAATTAATGTTGAATTAACTTGTTTTAAAAACGTATTGAAATCCTCATTTGGGTTAACAACATCACGCAGCATTAAGGTATTTAAAAAGAACCCCATGAGGTTTTTAATTTCATCGTTGTTTCTGTTTGCAACCGGAATGCCTAAAATTATATCATTTGAACTGCTTAAACGGTGCAACAATATTTTGAAACTCGCTATTAATAAAGTAAAGAGACTTACATTGTTTTGAATGATAAATTTATCTATTTTATTTTTTTGCCGCTCTGAGATATAGAAATGGTAATAACTCCCCGAATTTTTAATGTCAGTATTCTCGCTTATAGTATCAGTTGGTAAATACAATTCAGGCAATTCGCCGCCTAATTTGGACATCCAATACTCTTTTTGTTTATCTTCTTTAGTATTTAAAAGAAGTTTATTTTGCCATGTTGCATAATCTTTATACTGAACCGGCAATTCAGGTAGCAATGGAGTTGTGTCGTTTTCGAAAGCTTCGTAAATTATCATTGCTTCCTTAACAAAGAGCTCCATAGACCATCCATCACTAATGATATGATGAAAATTAAATAAGGCCTGGTATTCGCCTTCTGTTTTTGTAATTACCATATTGAACAGGGGCCATATTTCCAGGTCAAATGCTGTAGATGCAACCCTGCTTTCCAATAAATCTGTAAATTCTTCTAGTTGGATCTCATATCCACATTCTTCTGAACTTAAGATCTTTTGTTTTGGAACGTCATTTACCCGAACGAAAACAGTCCTTAATACCTCCTGCCTTTCAATTATTTTATTGATTGATTTATTGAAGGTTTCCAGGTTTAAATTCGATCCTAAATTATAGCGCCCATAAATGTTATAGGATGTTGGGCTCTTGAATATTTGATTAATGAGCCACAATCGTAATTGCGATGCCGATAGGTCGTAATATTCTTTTTCTTCACTTTTTACAATTGCCTCATATCTTGTTTTAACAGATTGCAATAATAATTTAGCTTGTGCTTCTAGTGTTGTTACTCTGAAAAAACTTTCCAGGTCAAGTTTTATTTCCAGTGTTTTATATATCTGACTTGCCAAGCGGGTAACTTTAAGACTATGCCCGCCTAGTTTAAAAAAATCATCTCTAAGACCGATCTTGACATTAGGTATTCCCAAAACATCGCTCCATATCATCGCCAAACTCTTCTCCATATCCGTTTCAGGCGCTATGTGCTCGGTAACAGTTTGCAGCAGCGCCTCTTCATCAAATGGTAAGGCCGATTTGTCTAATTTTCCATTGGGTGTTAATGGCAATTTATCCAGCAACAGGTAACTC
>JBEHXV010000062.1:0-8654 GCA_048498515.1 Bacteroidota bacterium
ACTTCCTCGACGACGGGCAGGACCGCGCCTCGTTCCTGTCGGGCATCACCTCGACCCCGTCCAACATCGGCATCGGCATTAACGCCAAATATTTGTGTAGGACTTGCATTGGCCGCATAAGCCACTGTAGCTGTTGAGAGCGTGTAACCAATAAGCTGCGAATAATAAGCAGTAAAGGAAAATAATAGTAGGAGGGAGAGTAATATTCTTTTCATATTTATCTGTATATTATTTTTTTAATGGCCGTATTTTGCCTTAACCGAGCCGGCTTCGGCAGGATCGGAAAAACTGCATGCTTTAAGTACCTGAGCCAGCTTCCCGTTTTTTTCAACAACCGTGCTTACACCGCTGGTTGTTTTAATGGTAGAAACAAAATTAGCCGAGGAGCCATAATCGCTTCTGCTGATGTACAGTAAAAACACATTGTGGTTCGAACAAAATCCAATATACCTTACACTGCTAGCGGCTTTAATTGCCAGTTTAACATCATCAATGGCTTTTGTATCAACCGTTTGAGGGGAAATGATAACCGGTATGGAATCTTTTAAAGCTTGTGCCTCAGCCTGATTCGTTAAAAAATTCACAAACAACAACAGGCAAATTAATTTAATGTTTCGTTTCATGTGTAAGATTTACATTGTTTTTGTACAGTATCCAAAATTTGAAATTAATAAAAAAAACAAGCTTTTTAACTTTTTTTCGGTGAAAAAGGCAAAAAAAGTGCCGAAAAAAGAGCTAAAAATCAGGGTTTTAGCACTTAAAACAAGTGAAAGCAACTCTTCAGCTATTGAAAGGATAGTCCTGCTGATTAAAACGGTTTAAAAAAATTTCTAAAAAAAAACAGTCTTTTCCAATTTTTTCTACGGAATCAGACCAAACTGTTTCGGTTTAAATTTTTCGTTTCAGAAAATTTAACATTTTTAACATTTGAAATTAAAATGTGTAAACAACGCATTTTATCTAGCAAGATGCCTTGTTTAGCGAGTGGTTTTTCCTTATCAACAATTAATGAACATTACTAAAAAAAGCGCCCGTATTTTTACTAATATTTATTTAAATAATAATTAACTTTAAGTATACAACACTTAAAAAAATGATAAAATTCACCCTTGTTCTTGCGTGTTTTTTAATCTCGCACAGCACATTTTCTCAAACAACAGCCTTGCAAAGCTCACAGCAAGCAGATCCTTCGCTGATTGTGTATAAAACGCTGAAAATAAGCACCAGTGCGTATTCCGATAAACTGATATTGAACCTTTCGGACGAACTAGCTGCCTGGAAAGGGAAAGTTATTGCAGCCGATATTGATCAAACAACAAAAACATTCACGCTGAAACACAACCGTTATATGAATGAAAAAGAATTGTTTGAGGTACTTGATAAATATGCCATTACTAAAACCTCCATCATTAGTTACCAATAATAACACCATCAATTTTTAAGTCCCCCCAATTCTTAAAATTTCTATCATCCTAATGAAATCAACTTTTAACTTTAAAAGAAGCATCATTTTCTTCTTGTTTTTATGTGCTTCTCTTCCATACAATACCTTATACTCGCAGGGGAATACCTGTGCTACAGCTACCAGCATAAGCAGCAATAACAGCTGTGTGTACACTGCGGGTACTACGGCAGGCGCTACTTACCAAAGCAATGCCAATAACGGTGGAACCCCATCCTGTGCATCACCGGGTGCGCCTGATGTGTGGTACTCCTTTACACCAGGAGCATCGGGTACTTATGTCATTTCAACATCTGCAGGTAGTATTACAGATGGCGGTATGTCTATTTACTCAGGCGCCTGTGGATCTATGACCGAACTTAGTTGCAGCGATGATGATGGCCCGGGCTCAATGCCCGAAATCTCAGTGCCACTTACCTCGGGTACAACTTATTATATCAGGGTCTGGAATTATGGAGGATCAGGAACCGGAACATTTTCCATCTGCATCACAAATCCCCCGCCAGCGCCGGCAAACGATAACTGCTCGGGCGCTACAGCTTTCCCGGCAATTCCAACCAACGGAACCTGCTCTAACTTAAATAACCAATCCAACGCCGGTTCCACCAACTCAAACGTTACGCCTACCGGTTACTGCACCAGCAATTCCGGCACACCAACCAACGATGTATGGTATTCGTTTGTAGCTACAACAACAGGCGTTACCTTAAGCGCTACTAACGTTTCAGGACTTACCGATGTATACTGGCAAATCTTTTCGGGAGCATGCGCTTCTTCCATGACCTCGCTTTTATGTACTGATACGGATGCGGGGGGCAGTGTATCGGGCCTTACTATTGGCAATACATACTATGTGCGTATGTATACTTACTTTACCGGAACTACCGTTCAAAATATTTGCTTAAGCGGCTTTACTCCTCCCACAAACGATAACTGTTCAGGGGCTACGGCGTTTCCTGCCATACCAACCAATGGTTCTTGTTCAACTTTAAGTAACCAATCCAATGCCAACTCTACCAACTCCAACGTTACGCCAACAGGTGCTTGTACCAGTAATGCCGGTACACCAACCAACGATGTTTGGTTTTCGTTTGTGGCAACCGCCGCCACCATTAACCTGGCAGCCACTAACGTGTCGGGAGTTACCGATGTGTACTGGCAGGTATTCTCAGGGGCATGCGCTTCTTCCATGACCTCGTTATTGTGTACAGACACCGATGCCGGCGGTATTATTACGGGCTTAACCATTGGCACTACTTACAGAATACGGATGTATACTTACTTTACCGGAACAACGGTGCAGAATATTTGCTTATCGGCGGTAGTGCCTCCTGCAAACGATGAATGTACCGCCGCTACAGCGGTAGCTGTAAATACCGGCGCTACCTGTACCCTGCAAACACCTGGTACCTTGCTGGGTGCAACGGCTTCGGCCCAAACCAACTCCTGCAACGCCACTTATGATGATGATGATGTGTGGTTTAGTTTTGTGGCAACCAGTACTACCCATAGCATTGCATTGAACAATGTTAATGGGAACAACACCGACCTGTATCACTCGGTATATACCGGGGCTTGTGGGTCGATAAGCGGCGCCCTCATTTGCAGCGATCCGAATACAAGTACCCTAACCGGCTTAACTGTAGGTACTACTTACTTTATAAGGGTTTATACCTGGGGAACCACAACCGGTGCCAATACAACCTTTAGCGTGTGTGTTACCACACCTCCACCGCCAAGCCCTGGTGTAGACTGTGTGGGCGCCACGGGTGTGTGTGGTAACGCGTCCTTCTCAGGAAACTCGAATGGTGAAGGTATTGAGGAAATTACAGCTTCAAACCAGGGTTGCATCTCTTTCAGCGGTGAACAGCAATCGAGCTGGTATTTCTTCAAACCAAGCGCAGGGGGAACCTTAAGCTTTACCTTAGTAACCAGTGTGGATTACGACTTTGCCATATGGGGGCCTTATGCTTCCAATTCTACTCCATCCTCTGTTTGCTCGCCATCAGTAGCACCTGTGAGGTGTTCGTTTGCTGCGGGTGGTGGAAACACGGGCATGGGTAATGGCGCAAGCGATAACAGTGAAACAGCGGCAGGCGATAAATGGGTGTCGCAGATGAATGTAACCACCGGACAGGTATATGTTATGCTCATCAACAATTTCGCGGCCGATTTGTCGTCCTTTAGCTTAAACTGGGGCGGTACCGCTACCCTTGATTGTACATTGTTACCTATTGAACTGTTATCGTTTAAAGGCAAGAACGATGGCCCACAAAATACACTGGAATGGATAACGGCTTCTGAAAAAAACAACGATTATTTTACGCTCGAAAAATCGGGCGATGGGATTAATTTTGAAAAGCTGGCCGATGTAAAAGGCGCGGGTAACAGCGCCAGCGCGTTAAGCTATAATACATACGATAGTCAGCCTTACCCTATTACTTATTACAGGCTCAAGCAAACCGATTACTCGAAAGCTTTTAAATACTCGGAAACGATCAGCATCGACCGTTCCAAAGATGAAGAGCGCATTTCGAATGTGTACCCGAATCCAACAAAAGACAATATTAATTTTGATGTGTTTACCAAATCAAAAGGTAACTTGTTGGTTGATATCATTAATAACAAAGGAGAACAGGTTTATACATCATCTCAAATTGTGGATGAAGGTACTAACAGCCTGGTTGTTCCGATGGGCGAGCTCAGGAACGGGGTTTACTTGCTGAAAGTAACCGTTGAAAAAACAGGCAAGGTTTTAATTTACAAAGTGGTAAAGGATTAGTTTTTAATCCACTTCTTTTTAAACGCTGCCCGCAACCGGGCAGCGTTTTTTATTTAATCATCTCATATGGATCCATAAGAAGCTTTGAAAGCATTTTTGAAATTAAATTTGTTTTCTACAGAAAAAATTCATAATTTGGATTATCAGAATTTTTATTTGTACTAACCTTTATTTAAAAATCATGAAAAAAAGCCTTGCAGTACTCCTTCTTTCAAGTGGCTTAGCACTTAACGCCCAACCTTCTGTTCACTACAAATTTAAGCTGAATGCCGTTACTAACCTGGCAGAAGCCAAAATGATAACCGATCCCCTGCGGAACCATTTTAAAACCTACCCCACTTTTGTAGATACTACTGATTACTTTGAGTTTAATGCTTATGTGGATGTAACACAAACAGCACTGAGCAATTTATTAAGCAACTATGGTTATTCGATAGCGGAGTTTAATAAACAAACTTATACGGAAACTGTAACAACTGTAAAAGAAGAATGAGGTACTTAAAATTAATGACAGCATTACTACTATCGGTAAATTTGCTGTCGCAATCCGACAACTGCGCGGGCGCGCCCACGTTAACTGTTAACAGTGGTTGTGTTACCACTGCTTATACCCTTCCGGGATCTTTTACGGCAAACCTGTCGACCGCTTCATTCAGTTGCGGCACAAATTACCGCGACGGCTTTTTTAAGTTTGTAGCAACATCCTCTACCTCTCAAATAATCATTACAGATGATGTTGGAGGGCCTGATCCCGGACTTGCCGTTTACAGCGGATCGTGCGGAAGCTTGACCTTGCTGGGTTGTTCGGATGCCGGTAATAATGTGGATGAAGTAGTGAACATAGCCACAGTTGTCGGTCAAACCTACTACATTGCCATTATCCGAACCAATAACGCGTCAAATAACAGTATTACCGGCGATATCTGCGTATCATCGGCCCCAAATAATCAAAACTGTTCTTTCTCTACACCTATTTGCAGCACTGCTTCTTTCTCGGGAAACAGTAATGGCGCGGGCGCACAGGAATTAAGCAATGCCAATAACGGCTGCCTTGATATTGAGCATCAATCGTCCTGGTATGTATTTCAGGCACAAAGTAATGGAAGTATCTCTCTTTCCATTACTACCAATGTTGATTATGATTTTGCCATTTGGGGACCAAATGCAGACTGCGGGGCAACGGGAGCGCCAATACGCTGTTCATACGCAGCCGGCGCCAGCAGCACAGGCCTGGGCAATGGTGCTAACGACAATAGTGAAGGAGCTGGCGGCAATGGCTGGGTTGCACCTTTAACAGTAACGGCCGGTCAAAAATACATTTTGCTCATAGATAATTTCACTGCTAATTCAACTCCTTTCACACTCGATTTTTCAGGAAGCACCGCTTCACTCAACTGCAACTTATTACCAATAGAATTATTATCCTTTACGGGCGAAAAGAATACCGGTTACAACCTCCTTCAATGGTCAACAGCCACCGAGCTTAACAACGACTATTTTACGCTTGAAAAATCTTACAACGCTATTGACTGGAATGAGCTGACAATTGTTGACGGCGCGGGAACATCTACACAAAAGCACAATTACGAGTTCAGGGATTATGGCTTTTCGGACCAGATTGTGTATTACCGTTTGAAACAAACCGATTTTGACCAGTCCTATAACTATTCAGCCGTTGTGAGTATTGACGGTAGCACCAGCGTTGTGTACATGACCGACATAGGACCAAATCCAACCAACAAAAATATTTCGTTTGGTTTTTACACACCTCAAAAAGGCAACCTGAACATCCAGATCATTGACTATATGGGCAAAGTGGTAAATGAAAAACAACAGATGATGAATGAGGGAAAAAATGCTTTAAAGGTTACTACCAGCAATTTATCAAATGGAATTTACTTTGTGAAAGTAAAGTTTGAGAAGACCGGTTTTATGGAAATGACCAGGATCATTAAGAATTGAATTGCGCGAACACGTTTTGCAACACATCTTTAAAACCTGAGTAATCAAAGGGTTTGGTAACAAATAATTTGGCCCCCATGCGTTTTGCTTTTTCCAATTCGGCTTTGAAAGAAGATGTGGTGAACATCACTACCGGAATTTCGGCATACCGGTCTGTTGCTTTTAATTCAGTAATGCATTCCCAACCATTCATGCGTGGCATGTTAATATCGAGGAAAATAAGATCAGGAAGCACGCTCATGGCTTTCAGCGTGTCCAAACCATGCCTGCCATCTTCGGCGCGGGTTAAGACTATTTCGGGGTAAAGACGTTTGAGGGTATCGCTAAAAAAATGACAGTCGTCGTCATTATCATCTATGAGTAAAATTGATCGTATCATTATTTCGGGGTAAAGGGGTTGTAAAGATACTATTAAAACATAAAACCAAACGTTTTGTTTAAATTGTTTTGCCGTATTTCTACTATTTAACGTTTTATGGAATTACCTGTAAAACCTGGGGAAAACCATAGGTTTGTAATTTTAAAACATAAAAAATCGAATGCCATTTTTCCAATTTAAAATTGCCTGGTTTGTACTGCTCTTTTTTAGCCTTTTTGATGTTTTACTATCGACAACAAACGATTACAATTAAATAAATCCGGATGTAAACGACTATTAACCGAATCCCGGTTTTTGGTGTACTTACCTTTGTCCCGGCAATTTGATGAAGCGCTTCAAAAAAACAGCCAGTAATTTATAGAAAGCAATATTAATTTTTAAAAACAAAAAAAGATCATGAACACATTGAGAAACCGCGTACAGTTAATTGGTAATTTAGGAACCGCACCCGAAATAAAAACACTGGCGGGAGGAAGAAAAGTAGCAAAATTGGTGATTGCCACCAACGAAACTTATAAAAATCAAAAAGGCGAAAAAGTAACCGAAACCAGTTGGCATAACCTTACTGCCTGGGGAAGCCATGCCGAGTTTGCTGAGAAATTCCTGGAAAAAGGCTCGGAAATAGCTATTGACGGAAAATTAAAACATAATAATTATACCGATAAGGATGGTATTAAACGCTATGTGACCGAAATTGAAGTGAATGAATTCATGATGATTGGACGAAAAAAATGAATCCGGCCCGATCCTGATAAAACGCCCGTTTGCCTGTTGGCAGCCGGGCGTTTTTGTTTGCAAAAAAACAAGCAGGATCCCGAAAATACATTTACTTTTAAGGCCAAAAAAAGCCCTATGTATAAACAACATTTATTGCAAAATATGGAGCGGGAGATTGTCCTGCTGAAACAATTGTCAAAAATTATCCGTGAAGAAGACCTTGAGTTCCGTCCGCAGGAAAAACTGAGAAGTGTGATTGAACTGATGCGTTACCTTTCCACCATTGGCGCGGTAATGCTTCGCTGGTTCATTGATAACGACCTCACACCCGAAGAATGGGTGAAGATACGGGAACACCAAAAAACAGTGACGATCCAGAACTTCCCTGAGAGATTGGACGAACAACTGGCAACTATTAAAACATACATGGACAGGATCACAGAAGAAGATTTACTGACCAAAGAAGTAGCCTTGCCTTCCAAAGAAAAAATGGTGCTGGGTAGCGCCATCATTAACGCGCCTGTGAAGTGGCTGGCAGCTTACCGCAAGGAATTGTTTGTGTACCTGAAACTAAACGGCCACATCGAAATGAGCACCAAAGAAGCCTGGACGGTGATGGAGTAAGTGAGTCTGTCAGTTCGTCCCGACAAGTCGGGACGAACTGACACATATTAAGGCAACAAAAAAGCATCTACCAGGCGGCAGATGCTTTTTCTTTATAATAACTACAATTTATTTCACAACCATAATACCATTTGCCAAAAAGCGAATCTCTTTTTTAGGCTCGGTAATGGCGTCAATTTCCGATTGAGGTTTTTTACCATCTTCGGCATAATGTTTCAATTCGCTTACCGAAGTTACTTTTGTAAAAGCGATGCCTTCCAGTACCACATTTTTATTGGCAATGGCCGTAGGAACAAAAAATTCATAATCTTTCATTTTCACAAAAGCTTCATTTTTTTCATCAATTTTTAAAGTCATCCAGCAGCCTTTCTTTTCGCAGGAGCTTACAGCCTTTGCTTTGATCTTTACTTTTATGGTGTCTTTACCAGCCAATAAAGCAGGCAATTCTTTAATGTCAACAGCATCTGCTTCGGTTATTTTAGCGCCATAGGTATCGCCGGGTTGTGCTTTACCTGCAGGCGGTTGTGCCTGGCTAAAAAGAGCGCAGCATATAATGGCAAGGATCAATGTGATTTTTTTCATGGTACTGGGTTTAATGTTTTAATATGAGGTTCAAAGATAGGGATTTATAAATAAAAACACGTTTACTTACTTTTAAACTTTTTCTTTTACTTTTTTCCTTGATGAAAAAAGTAACATATAATTTATTGTCTGAAGCATTTTTCCAA
>JBEHXV010000063.1:0-8473 GCA_048498515.1 Bacteroidota bacterium
AACAAAAAAATCAAGAACGAAAACCAACCGCCATTTTTTTGCGCACAAGCCTGCCCAGGAAACGGAGTGAAAAAATGGCGGTTCGCACTTTTCGTTCACTCCCACGCGCTGCCCTAATACTATTTATTACAAAGCTTGATATTTTCTCTTTTTCAGCAATTAATTTGTTAGTCTATATCTTATATTGATACATAAACCCTTACAAGGCAGCGCGCAGGCCTGTCAAAACGCGGAGCCGGTGAGGGGTGAATTTTAATTTTTTAAGTTTCGCAGCTGAAAAACCTTCAGTGTTTTTCAGCTGCGAAACTTAAAAATTAAAAGAGCGGGATGCGATCGTTTTGACTTGTCTTTTTGTTTCTTTTTTGACTAAGAAAAAAGAAATAGATTAATTTAATCCTACATTATTTAAAATACACGATGTTTATAAAATAAAAAAGCTTCGCTGTATGCGAAGCTTTTAAATGAGCTTATTGATTAATGTTACTTTATCATTTCAACATCAAATACCAGCCATGAGTTTGGCGGAATAGCAGGAGGCATTCCGTTGGCACCATAGCCTATTCCCGGAGGAATAATCAACTTGGCTTTACCACCCGGCTTCAGCATTTGAATTCCTTCTTCCATACCAAGGATCAATCTTGGGCTTACTGTCAGCTGAATAGCCAAAGGCTGCCCGCCATCGTATGATGACCAGAACTTGGTACCGTTTAATAAATATCCTGTGCAATGAATGGATACATTATCGCCCGGTTTGGGAGCATTACCTTCACCTTCTTTTTCAATAATGTAACGTAAACCGCTTGGCGATGTTTTAGCTGAGGCATAGGTTTCATTCAGTACTTTATCTATTTTAGCCTGTTCTTCTTTTGCTTTTGCTTCGGCTTTTGCCGTTACATTGGCTCTTTCGAACTCAAATGTTTTGGCAGCGTCAAATGCTTCGGCTTCTTTTCCTTTACGCAGGATGGCAATATGTTTAATAGTTTGGTCTTGCGTTGGCAAGTCACCTGCATTGCGCGGGGTAGCGGCAATAGAATCAACGGTTTCAATTCCCTGTACCACATTGCCAAAAATAGTATAGCTGTAAGGCAAGCCATAATCCTTGTGCATGATGAAGAACTGGCTGCCATTGGTATTAGGGCCACGGTTAGCCATGGCCAACACGCCACGCTTGTAACCTTGTTTTGCAAATTCATTGTTTGAGTCAAATTCGTCTTCAAACGAATAGCCCGGATCTCCACCACCATTTCCAAGAGGACAACCGCCCTGGATCATGAAACCAGGAATGACCCTATGGAATTTCAATCCGTCATAATAAGGTACGCCTTCCGCTTTTTTATCGTTTTTAATTTTACCTTCGGCCAAACCAACAAAGTTAGCCACCGTCATAGGCGCTAATTTGGGGTCGAGATGCGTATAAATATCGCCCCGGTTGGTTTCGAACTTAGCGTAAATGCCATCGGGCTGTTTCGCTAAAAACTCTTTATCAAGCTTGCTTAATTTTTCTTTTTTCTGCGCTTCCGCTCCAAAACTCAGAACCGATAAGGCGGAGATGAATAAAAATAGTTTTTTCATGATGTTATCTTTTGTTTCTATTTTAATTTACACTTAGTAATTCCACTTCAAAGATCAGGTCGCTTTTTGGAGGAATAACTCCCGGATAACCATTTGCACCATATGCAAGCGCATAGGGAATATAGAACACGGCTTTCCCTTTTGGTTTCATTAATTGCAATCCCTCTGTCCAACCCGGAATGACCTGGCTAAGACCAAAGGAGATTGGTTTTTGGCCAATATTACCGTCAAACTCAATGCCATTGGTAAACGTTCCCCTGTAAAATACACTTACTTTATCAGAAGCTTTTGGCGAATTACCGGAACCTTCATTTTCAATAATATACTTTAATCCCGACGCGGTTGTTTTTGCATTTTCAAAACGTTTTAAAGCCGCCTCATTCGCTTTTGCCAGAGCAGCAGCTTCTTCTTTTGCTTTGGCTTCGGCTTTTGCTCCTGCATTCGCTTTTTCAGATTCGAATGCAGCAGGTGCGTCAAATGCTTCAGCATCCGCGCCTTTTCTCAGGATCACCAGTTTATTAATGGTATCGTTCCCAACTATTTTATTTACCACATCCTGCCCTTCAACCACATGACCAAATACAGTATGTTTTCCATCCAGCCAATCGGTAGGGACATGTGTAATAAAAAACTGCGAACCGTTAGTTCCCGGTCCTGCATTGGCCATTGATAAAATACCAGGGCCCGTGTGTTTTAAAGACGAGTCAAACTCATCCGGAAATTTGTAGCCCGGACCACCAGTACCAGTGCCCGAAGGGCAACCACCTTGGATCATGAAATTGGGAATAACACGGTGGAATTTTAATCCATCGTAATAAGGCGCGCCATCTGCTTTGGCGGTGTTCTTAATTTTGCCTTCGGCTAAGCCAACAAAGTTGGCAACCGTCATGGGTGTTTTTTTATGTTCAAGAACAACGTAAATGTCTCCTTTGCTGGTTTCAAATTTGGCATAAATGCCATCAGGCTGTTTCGCTAAAAATTCTTTATCCATTTTCCTTGTTTGTTTATTAAGCCTCAAGGGCCATTAAATCATTTGACAACTAAACCTGCCAGAGATTATTGTCCTGGCATTTGAGGTCCTCCGGCTGGTGCTGGGCTAAAATCAATTAATTCAATATCAAACAATACAGTAGAGTAAGGAGGGATTTGCGGACCCGCGCCCCTTGCTCCCCAGCCAATGCTTGAAGGAATAATCATTTTTGCTTTGCTGCCTTTGGTCATTAACTGAATACCCTCAATCCAGCCCGGAACCAATTGTTGTAAATTAAACTGAGCAGGCTCGCCCCTGTCAACCGAACTGTCAAACTTTGTTCCATCGAGCAGTGTTCCTGTATAATGTACCGTTACCATATCGGTAGCTCCCGGATGCGCTTTGCCTTTTCCTTTTTGCGTTTCAATAAAAATTAAACCACTTGCAGTTGGCGCCGTTGTAATTTTATTCTCGGCTAAATAAGCATCCAGTTTTGGTTTTTCCTGATCGGCCAATTTAGCGATCTCTTCTTCTTGTTTTTTTACGTTCGCGGCTATTTGCGCTTTGGTAGTAATTTCCACCATTTTAATATCAACCTGGATCTTATCGTTTGGTTTAACCCAAGGTGGTAACGACGGCATACGGCTTGTTTTTAAGAAAAACGAATCGGCACTAACAATAAACGAAGCACTGTCGTTAGCAGCCATCATCATCATAGCATCTTCAATACTTCCCACAAAAGATGATTTGGTCATTCCGAAATTAGTGATCCCTGAACCATCGCGGCTTCTTTCGGCCGATGTAACGAAGATAGAATCGTTTGATTTTAGCCTGAATACATACTTGAAGCGGATGCCATCACCTTCTGCCGGCTTTAAGCCATTCTCATCATGATTGAAAAATTTGTAATACAAGCCACTCTCGGCTTTTGTGTAACCTTCATATTCTGATGAGTTACAGGATGCAAGGCCCAGCAAAAGCGCGGCACCTAATAGCATGGTGATTTTGTTCATTGTTTTGTTATTTTATATCTATTATTTTTACGTTGTAGACCAATGGGGTATAAGGGGGGATAGATCCGTTGCTACTTCCTGATTCGCCAAAAGCCAGTCGCGAAGGTACTATTATTTTTACAGTTTCCGCCTTTTTTAATGACCCAATAACAATATTTAACCCTTCAATCAGCTGGTCAGGCGTCCCATACACAAATTCCAGCTGCTGCTCGCCCGAATCCACGGGTTTTCCATCCAGGAAGCTTCCCGAATAGGCAATTTTAATGCGTTTTCCGGCGCTTACTTTTTCCAGGTTGGTTGTCTTTTTTTCGAGGGTATACATCCCGTAACCATCTGCTTTTACAAAGCTATAATGTTGTGCCAGGTAGCAGTCAATCAACTGCAATTCTTCCAGTTCGGTATCCTCTACATGACCTTCAGCATATTGTTTAAGCTCCATGTATTCTTGTTTGGATAGGATCTCGTTGAATTTAAGGTCCAGCTTAATCAATGAATCGTTTTTACAAAATGCAGGCACAATGGTATCAAAATAATCCCTGAAAAACACCGATGGCCTAACCAGGAATGAAGCGCTATCGCCTTCCACCAGCTTTAACAAATGCCCGTTACAGGAACCGTTTAGCAATTTTGGGTTAATGCAAATGTAAAGGCCGCTCATGGCGTCATGTTCTGTATCCCAAAACACAGAGTCGTCCTGCGTTCTCATCACCGCGTCAACCACACATACATTGCCCACTTCAGGATGGTTGTTTCCATCGCCCAGGGCTAACAATTTATAGTAAAAACCCGAGACATCCCTTGTATAGCCCTCAATGGAAGGGCCCTTGCAGGACATCACCACTAAACCAACAAACAACACAGCAATTAAAACGGGGAAACCGGTCTTCTTCATGATGGAGTAAATATAAACGGATTTATGGTTGACCGGCCTGTTTGACCTCCTTTTTTACCGAAAGGATTTCAACATCATACAAAATGGGCGATTGCGGGGGAATTTTCTTTGAATCGCCCAGTAAGCCATGCGCCAAATGAGAAGGGATCAATACCAGGGCTTTATCGCCCGATTTAAGGTATAACATGGCTTTGTGAATGCCATCCTCAATATTTTCCATACCTACCATAAACTCCTTAGCCCCGTCTTTTTTTGACGAATAGCATTCTGTTCCATCCAGCAACGACACGGTGTAGTTTATTTTGATAATATCTCCGTCAGCTATTGAATCGCCTTTTGCTGAAGGTTTGTAAACATAATAGCGGATGCCTTCGTTGGTTTTTATAAAGGGCATGTGATGCGATTTCTGGTAATAATCCATTTCATCGCTTTCCTTTATCACCAATTGTTGGTTGGCTTTTACGAACTGCTGCTTAACTTTTACCTGGTTAAAATTGTTTGTTTCGGTATTTTTATCAGGACCGCAGGAAAAACAGAAAAAGGTAATCAATAACAAAAAGCAATAAACCGTGCTATGTTTTACTGACGTTGATGACATGAAGATAAAAATTATTTATTGGGGTCGGTAAGATTGTCCACTTCTTTCTTCACTTCCTGGATGTGTTCCTGGATAGTATGTGAAATACCTCCTGTATTTTGCATCACATCCTTTTGAATCCCATTGGCCGCGTCTTTAAACTCGCGAATGCCTTTTCCTAACGCCCGGGCAATATTGGGAACACCTTTACCGCCAAAGAGCAACAAAATAACCAGTAGTATAACCACTACTTCGCCACCGCCTAAATTCAGGAATAACATAAACAAAGAATTCATGCCACGAAAGTACGAATAACTCAGCTCAAATTACCTTCTTTTACCCGGCTTTTATCTATTTTTTGTTAACTAAATTCAATATTTAGGCTACCGGCGATTTGCTAATTACATTTTTTGTTTTTTCTTTGTGCCGGAATTTTATGACACCTACGTTTTATATAAAGAAAAACAATAAGCGTAAGGCCTGCCAGGGCCATAGTTAATTCCGTATGCCAGGATCAGGGATTGGTTCACATACATCACACAAAAATCAATAAACATTATTACATTTAAATTCTGCTTTTAAGGCAGGCATAACATTATTTAAACTTTAGCATATGACTATTTTAAAATTTGGAGGTACAAGCGTAGGGTCTGCGGAGCGCATGAAAGCGTTGGTAAAATTGATCTCAGGAAGCGACCGGAAAATTGTTGTCTTGTCGGCTATGAGCGGCACTACCAATACCCTGGTTGAGATTTGCAACGCCCTGTACCAAAAAGAACATGAAAAAGCCAATGACATCATTAACAAGCTTGAAGCCATTTACGACTCGGAAGTGGAGAAGCTTTTTAGTTTGCCCGACTATAAAACAAAAGGCAACGACCTGATTAAAAACCACTTCAATTACCTCCGGTCTTTTACCCTGGATATGTTTACCCTTAATGAAGAAAAAGCCATCCTGGCACAGGGCGAACTATTAAGCACTGCTTTATTTCATTTTCATTTGCAGGAAATAAATATCAATTCGGCCTTGTTGCCCGCACTTAATTTTATGCGCATTAACGAGAACGATGAACCGCAACTAAGTTACATTGAAAAAAACCTGGAAGCGGAATTAAACAAACACCCGAATACAGATTTGTTTATTACACAGGGCTACATCTGCCGTAACGCTTTTGGCGAGATCGATAATTTGAAACGGGGAGGAAGCGATTATACGGCATCCATTATAGGCGCGGCCATTAAGGCAACCGAAGTGCAAATTTGGACGGATATAGATGGCATGCATAATAACGACCCGCGTGTGGTTTCCAAAACACATCCCATTCATGAATTAAGCTTTGATGAGGCTGCTGAGCTGGCTTATTTTGGCGCAAAAATTCTGCACCCTACTTGTATTTTGCCGGCACAAAAAAAGAGCATCCCTGTGTTGTTAAAGAATACCATGCAGCCCGAAGCCAAAGGTACCCGCATTTCGAATATTGAACCGGTAGAGGGATTGAAGGCCGTAGCAGCTAAAGATGGCATTTGCGCCATTAATATTAAGAGTGACCGGATGTTGCTGGCTCATGGCTTTTTAAGAGCGGTGTTCGACATTTTTGAGCGCTACAAAACTTCCATTGATATGATTACCACTTCTGAAATTGCTGTATCGCTGACAATTGACAACACTAAGTTTTTAAAAGAAATTACCAAAGAACTGGAAGAGTTTGCCAATGTGGAAATAGAATTGGATCAATCCATCATTTGCATAGTTGGCAACCTGCCAAAAGACAAAGCCGGTTACGGGTTCAAGGTCCTGGAGTCGTTAAAGGATATTCCATTACGAATGGTTTCGTACGGCGGAAGCGCAAACAACATCAGTGTGCTGGTTAACTCTGTTCACAAAAAAGAAGCGCTCATTGCGTTGAATAAAGGATTATTTGGGTATTAAAACAGATGAAAGATAAATGGCAAAAGAAAAAAGAAACAGCGTATTTCTTTCATCATTTATCCTGAATCATTAATCAAAAAAAATGCTAAACATTAAACATATCAACCAGCACAAAACGCCTTTCTATTATTACGATCTTGCTTTGCTTCAGCAAACACTGGATGTTGTAGATACAGAGAGCAAACAATATGGCTATCATGTGCATTACGCGTTCAAAGCCAATGCCAATCCCAGGCTTGTTGAACTGATTAAAAAAGCCGGGCTTGGCGCCGATTGCGTAAGTGGCAACGAAGTAAAGTGTGCCGTTGAAAATGGATTTGATGTTGCAAAAATTGTGTTTGCCGGTGTAGGCAAAAGTGATGATGAAATAAATTATGCCCTCGATCAGAACATTTTTTGTTTTAACTGCGAAAGCATGCAGGAATTGGACGTGATGAATGAACTGGCAGGTTTAAAAAATAAAATTGCCCGCATTGCTTTACGCATTAACCCAAATGTAGATGCGCATACTCATAAATACATTACCACCGGTTTGGAAGAAAATAAATTCGGGATCAATCCTTATGAGTTTGAAACAGTTATTGAAAAACTGAAAAATTCAACTCACTTAAAACTTATTGGCCTGCACTTCCATATTGGTTCACAAATCACCGACCTTTCACCCTTTAAAAAATTATGCTCAAGGGTGAATGAGATCAATACCTGGTTTCTGAATAAAGGATTTGACCTTCCGGTTATTAATGTAGGTGGCGGTGTGGGAATTAATTACCAGGAGCCTGACAAAGAATCCATCATTGATTTTAAGTCTTACTTCAAAGTATTTCATGATTTTATAGAGCTCCGTAAAAATCAGCAATTGCATTTTGAACTGGGAAGAGCTATTGTGGCGCAATGCGGAAACCTGGTGAGCAGGGTACTTTATATTAAGAACGGGATCAATACCAATTTTGCCATTTTAGACGCGGGTATGACCGAACTGATCCGTCCTGCCTTATACCAGGCTTTTCATAAAATTGAAAACATTTCTTCTTCTTCAAAAGAGATCATTAAATATGATGTGGTTGGCCCTATTTGCGAAAGCAGCGACTGTTTTGGCAAAGCAATTAGTCTCCCCGAAACAAAGCGCGGCGATGTGATCGTGATTCGAAGCGCGGGCGCTTATGGCGAAGTAATGGCCAGCAAGTATAATTTACGGGATGACGTGAGAAGTTATTTTAGTGATTTCATTATTACGAGCGAAGCGAAGTAATTTCATGCACAATTAGTAAACAGGAGAATCAGTCGTATTATCACAGGTCGCTCCTACGGAGCTCAGCCATTGATGGATTGTTTTTTATAAACAGGTCGTCCCTACGGGACTGACAATATTAAGTTGGCATAAGTTTTCCCATGTTTCAACACTACTCCTACGGAGTAGTGTTGAAACAAAAAAGTGAAAGAAAAAACTAAGCTCCGTAGGAGCGACCTGTTGTTCCTGATCTTACTGTTTGTTCATCTCAACAAGTCATAAACTTGTTGG
>JBEHXV010000064.1:0-7186 GCA_048498515.1 Bacteroidota bacterium
GCCCTCCAGGGCGTCGCCCTTGTTGTGGATCGCCAGCCACGCCTTGTCCCACTCGCCCGGCAAGCGCGGGTCGGGAATCAGCCGCAGGCCCTTGGCCATAGTTGATCTTAAAATAGAGTAGTACTACTCTATTAAATAGAGTAGTACTACTCTATAAAAAAAACAGGTAGTACTACCTGTTTTTTATGAAGGCGAAGGGACTTATCTTTGCAATTATGACAGACGAGCAATATCTTAAAGAAGGTAAAATAGACACCACCGAACAGGGAATTATTTACTGGTCGCAAAAACTAAAATGCACGCCTAAAGATCTTAAAGATTCTGTTTGTAAAATAGGGGATAGCTACAATGTATTGGTGCTGTACCTTGAAATGAACAGGTTGATAAAAAGGGATTAAGGCCTCAATCAATTACGCCTTATTTAGTCGGTAAAGTTATTCTTTAGGGAGTTGTACGCAAAAGGTTGAACCTTTATCAATATTACTTTCAAACCAGATCTTGCCTCCCATCAGGTCAACCAGTTTTTTTGCCATAGAAAGACCAAGTCCCGACGATTTTTCGCCTTTTACACCCGCAATGCCGGCCACCCGGCCTTTAAACAATAAGGGTTTTACATTTTCAGGGATCCCGATGCCATCGTCCTTAATACAAATAATGTAATGAGGCCCATCTTCCAGCACATCGATCATGATAGTGCCATTGGCCCTGGTGTATTTAATGGAGTTGGATAAGAGGTTGTGGATGATCTGAAAAAATTTAACAGGATCGGAATTGATGTTTAAATTTTTAAGACCTGAATTAAGGATAAAGATCTTATCACGGTTCATGGTCTTTAATTTATCCAGGGTCACGCTTATTTTCTCAATCACGTCAAAACGTGTTTTCTTTACATAGGTGCCAGCCGACTCTGTATGCTCCTGTACCAGGAAATCGTTTACAATGTCAATGCACTGCTGGGTATTTTCCTGCATGATCCCAATGAGCTTGCTGATATCGGCCATGTTATTTTCATTATATCCTTTTTGGATGGAAGAAATAATGTCTTTTGATAATAACAAAGGTCCACTCAGGTTATGCGTCAGCATGTCGAGCAAGGTGTCTTTTTGCGCCGTATACTTTACAAGATAATCTTCGTGCCTTTTAGCCATGGTAATGTCTTTCACAAAGGCGGTAATTACATTACCTTCATCCAGCATAAGCACGTCGCACAACAAGTGTTTTACCGCTTTATCGGGGAACTGAAGCCTGAACTCGGTAGTGTTCACATGGCCCGTTTCTATGAGTTCATTGAATCGTGAAGCGAGGTAGTCAAGATCTTCGGCCAGTATGAATTTCATCACCAGTTTGCTGTCGTTTAAAACAGCATCAGGATCCATTTCAAAAATGTTTAAAAAGTTTTCGTTGGTATAAATGAATTTTCTTTCTCTCAGGTCATACACGATAATGCCATCATCGGTTAACTGACCTATTTTTTTTATAAAAGTATAATCCGGCCTCTCCATGATTTAATCTATAAATATTCTTCTTGAGTAGATATAGGCAATCAGTTCAGCTACATTTTTAACTCCTGTCTTATCAAACAAGTGCTTGCGGTGGGTTTCCACCGTTTTTTCCGATATGTCCAGTTGCTGTGCAATTTGCTTTGTAGAAAAACCTTTCGCTATTTTCTCTAACACACTTTTTTCTGATTTAGTAAAAGGCTCATTAATTGCTTTTAGGACGCCATCGACCTGGTTTATGAAATTTGCCGGGTTTTTGGTTTTTTTTATGATTTCTTTACAAATAAACCTTTTACCCTCATATACAATTTTGATGCCTTTTACCAACTCCTCATGCCCCGATTTTTTAGACACAAAACCAACGGCCCCCTTGTCAAAGATTTTATTCACGCTTTCCACATTATCGTACATGGAGTGGGCTATAACTTTAATATCGGGGTATTTGGCCAGAATGGTTTCGCAAATATCATAACCACTCAGGATCTTTTTTCCTTTGTGCGCTTCCAGCTGGAGGTCAAGAACCAGGACATCGATGTGGTTATGCGACAGGAGATCGTCAACCTTTTCGGTGTCGTAATTGTTTGGTACAATTTCAATGTAAGGATATTGGGATAATAAAAAATTTACGCCTTCTTTTACTATTTTATGATCATCAATGTAAGTAACTTTTATTTTATCATTCATAAATTGAACCTAGGGGGTTAGCCCATAAAACTACTTAAATATTTTGTACTAAATATCAGGGTTTTACCCTATGGATTAGGTGCTTATTTGTGAATTAAATGCCGTAAATTCACGATATGCCAAATTGGCCCCGCTCAAGTTGAATCATAAACACATATCTATTTTCCTGGCCGACGACGATGACGATGACCGCGACTTTTTTAAGGACGCGATCTCGGAACTGGGCACAGGTTTTAAACTCACCATGGTTGATAGTGGCGATAAGGTGATTGACCATTTCAACGGTAAAAATCCATTACCCCATTTTGTGTTCCTTGATATTAACATGCCGGTTAAGAATGGTATAGAGTGTTTAAAACACATTAAAGAAAAATACAAGGGCAATGCCTTTCATGTTATCATGCTTTCAACCTCGCTGGCCGAGAAGGATATTAAGCATAGTTACGACTATGGCGCCAGCATTTACATTCAAAAACCCGGAAATTTTTCGCACCTGGTAGCTTACCTGGATTATTGCCTGAATGAACTGGATTTCGCGCGCGATCGGGAACGGTTTGTTTTAAACCACCGGCTTAGCAAGTCAATAATTTAGCCTGGTTTTATAAATACTTTACCTTTATTTCAACTACTTTTGATCCGTTTCCTAGGATAAAGGAGAATTTAGATAAATTGGGTCTTGTAAGCCCGGTGTGGTAATAGTTAGTAAAACCAAACCCTTCTTTTGGCAGGAACCAGCCATAATCAACCTTATCATTATTATTCTCGTCGTCAAACAACGCTACACCATAAGTACCTGGCTTTAAACCTGTGTAGGTAATGCTTAGCACACCGTTTTTTGCCGGGGCTTTTGATTCTGTTTTTACAAATAAAGGCTCTTCTTTTTCAAAGGATTCGTTAGTGGCGTAAAATCCCATTC
Organism: Bacteroidota bacterium; assembly: GCA_048498515.1. Lineage (GTDB taxonomy): Bacteria > Bacteroidota > Bacteroidia > B-17B0 > Aurantibacillaceae > UBA4416. The sequence continues at coordinate 3,100 of JBEHXV010000064.1, forward strand.
TTACTACTCCCGCGTTATTCCTTAAGCCTGTAATGTTTATTTTAAGGGTTTGTGCGCTTGCAGATGCAACAAGCAACATGCCGGTAAAAAATAAAAGCAAGGTTCTCATTAAAAAATGATCTTAATTATATTTTTTCAGGAGCTTCTTTTGTCATAGTACCTCTGGTGTTACCTGTGTTTAAAGTCCCTGCAGGTTCAAACAGCATTATTGCTACTTCATTAACAGCTACCGGCCTGTGCTCAACGCCTTTTGGTACAATAATAAATTCATTCGCGTTTATTTCCACAACCTTATCCCTGAACTCCATTGTAAAATTTCCATCCAGTACATAAAACAGTTCATCTTCATCATCATGTTTATGCCAAACAAACTCGCCCTTGAACTTTACCAGTTTTACATGTTGTCCATTCAATTCGCCCACAATTTTTGGGTCCCAATGGGTGTTGAATAAGCCCAGCTTTTCAGCAATATTTATTTTATCCATGTTGCCATTATAATAGTAAATATAAGAAATAGAAACTAAGGACGCATATTTACCATGCCGGCTTTTTTGCGCTTATAATAGTGGTAAAACCAGCCGCCTAATAAGGATAGTGGAATCTCGGTAAGGGCTTTACTGATATTGAACCAGGCGGGCGAATGTTTCCACAGCAAAAGAGTTCCCAGTAACCAGATCACAGCTCCTTTTGTGCCCAGGATCATAACGGCTTTGCGGGCTTTTTCGCGGGCAACAATGGCGGTAACATAAGCCCCTATAATAGTGTAAAGGCTATGATAAGTAAGCGCTATCCAAAGCACCCTTGTATTGAACATGGGCTTAAATGCCGGTGGAAATACACCCAGGAGGTGTAATACCTCGTGGGTAATAACCGATAATACGGCCACTGTTGCAACACCAGCTGCCACCGAAAAAATAAGTCTGAATGGGATTTGCTTAAAAGTCATGAAACAGTAAATGAAAAAGAATGCCAGGTTGCGGAAAAATTCCGGGGTACGGTTGTACCTGGTTTTTTTGCTGGCATAAGATTTAATGTTATGGTACGCACCCCATTCCACTTATTAAGTATGGGATCAAGTTTATAACTCGTTTAAACTATTGAAAACGAATAAGATGTGAAATGTAAATTAAAAAATGATACCATGGACAGCATTAACAAACAGCAACCGGAAGACAACACAAAAGACTTAAATGGGGAAGAAGCTACCCAAAAAATAAAGGAACTTTCAAAAAAAGCAAAAGTATGTTTGTTTTGTTCCAATATTAAAACCGGCAAAGCTTTCTCCACCAGGCCAATGTCTGTGCAAAAAATTGACGAAGAGGGCAATTTATGGTTTTTAAGCGCTGCCGACAGTTATAAAAATGATGAATTATCGAAGGATGATACGGTTCAGTTGCTGTTCCAGGGTTCTTCCTATTCCGATTTTCTTACCTTATACGGTAAGGCTATAATTACCAAGAGTAAAGAAAAAATAAAGGAGCTCTGGGAACCTATTTTAAAAGACTGGTTTACCGAAGGGGTAGATGATCCGAGGATCACAGTTATAAAAGTTGAACCCAAAGAAGGATATTACTGGGACACTAAAAATGCCATGATCGTTGGTTTGGTAAAACGCGTTGCCGGAGCTGTTATGGGTAAAACATACGACGATTCTATTGAAGGCAGTTTAAGCGTTTAAAATTGAATCGCAGAACTATAAAACACCAAAGCCTTTCGTTACGAAAGGCTTTGGTGTTTTATTAAAAGTGGAAATGTTTATTACCTATGCTTTAGCCTTGGCTTGCTTAGAGCTTTTACTCTGACGCTTTTTAGCTGTACCCGTAACACCAGGTTCAGATTTTTTTAATTTGGCTTTTAACGCGTTTAGTTCTTCTATTAACAATACATGTTTCTCCAGCAAATCAAAATACTTTTGTTGGTATTTGTTCTGGGTTTTGTATTCCACTTCAGGATCTCTTACAACAGACGATTCTATGCTGGGAAGCCATTTCGAGAAATCGATCCCAAGGATTTTGCCATAAGATAACAAAGCGCCATCGGAAAGGTCAGGGTTTTCAAAATCATTATAAATTTTCCTGCGGGATTTTTGAACAAGTTCTGCAATGGCAACAATTGGGATGCGGGTGGCATATATTGCTTCTGATAAAATCTGGCCCCTGTGTACTTTTTTTGCCATAACTAAAATTTATTGTGCTGATAATCAAAGATATTGTACAATAATTGCATATGTGTTTACAAAAATGTCACAAAATGCACATATTATGCTCATATTTGTATATAGTTTGTATACAAGCATGAAATTTCAAATTCCCACAAGCCCCGAGGTGGCTGAGAAAATAAAACTATTTTTTGCTGATGATGTTCTTAAACCAAAGAACATGAAGCTGGTTAAAATTGAAACCATCTCAGAAACCGCTGTTCTTGTATACATCAGTGGAAAGCACCTGGAGCTAAGGGATGTATTTTTCCTGGGATACTGGACCAATTATGTTAGTCAACTCAATAAAAAAACTTAAAAGCATGCAGTATGATGACAGAACAACTAACAAAAACCAATGGCCTTGGCAGGAAAATTTCTTACAATGAGGAAATTTTAAAGAGCCTGAGAAAAAGTAATGATGTAAATGATGAACAAGAAAGACCCTTCATCCTGGTGAGACTTTTGTATTATCCGGAAGATGGATTGATGCATGAAATGCTTATTGATCCCGAATGGTTTTATTCACCTGAACTGAAAGCCGACTTTCAACACTGTGTTAAGATTGCGAAGGAAGGCTTTATGGAATTGCTGGAAAAGGATTTGCAGCTGATGAAAAAAGAAATGAATACATTGAAATCGCAATGACACGCAGAAGTTTAAATTAATCTATTTTTCTATTTCTTTGTTCTTAAGTCAAAAAAGAAACAAAAAGACAAGTCGAAACTCAAGGTGGTTATTGGAAAGTAAAAAGCCTTTCGGAGAACCGAAAGGCTTTTTTAAGTCGGGGTGGCCAGATTCGAACTGACGACCTCCTCGTCCCAAACGAGGCGCGATACCGGGCTACGCTACACCCCGAACTTCTCAAATTAAAATTGAGAGTGCAAATATATACTTTTTTTTAATTCATGCTAAAAAATGATGATTTTTTTAAATTTATTTTCGGGGATATTTTCCGGGGATTTTGCCTTCAGGTCTTTATTTTTTAACCCTGGTTTTTGGATGATTTTTTGAAATTATTCAGCGCTGAACCTCCTGAATATACTGGTATTTTTGCGAATGCTACAAATTATAGCAACAACTTGCTTGTTTTATCATGTAACTTTGTAAAGAATTTGAGGCACTGTTACCAACTTTTTAATAGCTCTCAATATTAAAACGTAACTTAAAACAATAAATAGCAATCATGGCAAAGAAAACAGACGATTCAGTTGAAACACTTGAAAAAAAATCAGTGAGCAGCGAGAAATTAAAAGCGTTACAGCTAACGCTCGACAAATTAGAGAAAACATACGGAAAAGGTACTGTTATGAAATTAGGAGATACGTCGGTTGAACCGATGGACTCCATTTCAACCGGTTCTTTAGGGTTGGATATAGCATTAGGCATAGGCGGTTTGCCAAGAGGCCGTGTGGTTGAGATCTACGGACCTGAATCGTCGGGTAAAACCACCTTAGCCATCCATGCTATTGCCAATGTGCAAAAAGCAGGCGGTATTGCCGCTATTATTGACGCTGAACATGCTTTTGACAGGAGCTACGCCCAAAAATTAGGCGTCGATACCAAAAGCTTGCTCATTTCTCAGCCCGATAATGGTGAACAAGCCCTGGAAATTGCCGATAACCTCATCCGTTCAGGAGCGGTTGATCTTGTAGTAGTGGATTCGGTGGCGGCATTAACGCCAAAAGCGGAGATTGAAGGAGAGATGGGCGACAGCCGAATGGGTTTGCAGGCCCGTTTAATGAGCCAGGCCCTTCGTAAATTAACCGGAACCATCAACAAAACAGGTTGCTGCTGCATCTTCATTAACCAGTTACGTGAAAAGATCGGGGTAATGTTTGGTAACCCTGAAACCACTACAGGTGGTAACGCGCTTAAGTTTTATGCGTC
>JBEHXV010000065.1:0-3849 GCA_048498515.1 Bacteroidota bacterium
AGCTCCATTGAATTTGTAGAAACTTATAAAACTTTAGGTAAGGGGCAGGGTGGTAAAAATGAAGATGATGAATATTTTAATTTACTGGCGGATACTTAAGGTTAACGGAACACAACCCACGCCTGGCGTAGTCTCTTATTGTCCGGCATCGTCTCCTGCCAAGGGATGATGCGTTGAACTTCTGTCGTAGCGGGGTCTTCAATGCCGGGTCATAAGCAGCGCTGAGACCCCGCGTTGTCGAAGAGGCAGTTTTTATATTTTTAGCATCCTATTTTTATGTAAGTATTTTGAATGCTTGTTTTAAACAACCAAAACTAAAATGTAAGTACATCATCATCCGTCCGTAGATTTCCATTTACATGGGATACAGGGGAAGAAAAATTTCCTGTCGTAGCGGGAGTTTTCTCTTTGCCCTTGTTGCTGTTCGCCGCATGCCGTCATTGTGTGTTTTCACTAACGGCAAAACCAAAAAATCGCGAAGCGATGAAATGATTATAGAAATATGGATATTTAAGTTCAATCCCGAAGGGATGGCAATAGTATAAAAAAGCTTTGAGCGATGAGCAAGTAACAACGCACAAACTGTGATGCATTTAGCTTCATCTGTTCAAAAGCCTGGAAGGCAATAGTACAAAAGCTCAATAGAAGATACGGACAAATAGCCTGTCCCGATACTTCGGGATGTTGCTTATCATTTGTCCTTGAAATGCTTTGCATTCATGAGCACAATTGGAAAAACAAACATGATCGCGAATAATTTTTTAGTTACTTTTAATGTCCGGCATCGTCTCCGCTAAGTGACGATGCGTTGAACGTTCGCCCACATCTTTCATTATAACGGATCGTCCTCTTTGAGAAACGATGCACGACGTAAAATCGCGAAGCGATGAAATGATTATAGAAATATGTATGGATATTTAAGTTGAATCCCGAAGGGATGGCAAAAGCCTCTTGTCACCAACGACAGAACCCGGGCTGTAAAAAAATAAATAATCATAAATTGTACAATGGAATTTGTTGGCCGGCAAGACCAACAAAGGCAGGATATGCTATCAGAAAAATTCAAAGTATAAAAGCGTACCTGCAGCAGCAGTCATTAATACCAGCGTGATAATGCCGAGTATATTAGATAATCTTCCATTGGTAAAATTACCCATTACTTTTTTATTGTTTGAAATATGCAGCACGATAAATATAAGTACCGGCGAAGTGATGCCGTATAAAATGGCTGTGTATAGTAAAGCCTGTACCGGGCTTATGCCTATAAAGTTAATACCCAACCCGATGATAAGCGAAAAGATAATAACAAGATAAAACGGTTTGGCTTCGTAATATTTTTTGTCAAGCCCGCTTTGCCAGTTAAACGTTTCAGATAAGATATAAGAGAGGCTTCCGCTTAATACAGGTATGGCTAAAAACCCTGTGCCGATAACACCGGCTGCAAATAAATAATAAGAAAGGTTACCCGCTAATGGCTGTAATGCTTTGGCAGCCTGCTCTACCGTGTCAATTTGATGAATGCCGCCCTTAAATAAAACAGTGCCGGTGGTAAGTATAATAAAGAACATTACAACATTGGAAAAAAGCATTCCTGTATCTACATCCCACTCCATCTTTTGTATCACCCTTTTATTCACTAACAATTTACCTTTTTTATGTTTTACATCTTCAGCTTCCATAGTAGCCTGCCAGAAAAAAAGATATGGAGAAATAGTAGTGCCCAAAATAGCTACAATAATACCCACGAAGTCTTTATTAAAATGAATGGTGGGTATAAAAGTATGTTTAACAATATCGCCCCAGTTCTGTTTTGAAAGAAAAGGAACAATTAAATACAGCAGTAAAAAAATGCAGAGGTATTTTAAAAAAGCAGCCATACGTTGATAAGGCAGGTAAACTATGATCACTATAAGAATAGCCGTAAAAGCGATCGTAAAACACCATGCAGGTAAAAAAGGGAAGATGAGGTGTCCCACGGCACCCATGCCCGCAATATCAGCCCCGATGTTTAGCGTTACCGCAGGAAACGTAAACAATATCATTAAATATAAAACAGGTTTCGGATAGCTGTTTCGTATGGTAGTGGTTAATCCGCTGGAAGTAACGATACCTATTCTTGCACACATTTCCTGTATAGAAGCCATTAAAGGAAAGGTTATTAAAGCCGTCCATAATGTGGCCAGGCCAAATTGTGCACCGGCCTGTGAATAGGTAGCTATGCCTGAAGGATCATCATCCGATGCACCGGTAATAAGACCAGGCCCTAATAATTTAAGCAGGCGTTTTAGTTTTGATTGTTTTTTTATCTTTTCGGACATATGGTTTTATATGGAAATCAATATAGCACTTAATCTGTACGTAAACCTTATCGAATGGTATTTCTTTATTGTCAGGCACCGTTTCCTGCCAAGGGCCGATGCGTTGAACTTTCACTCACATTTTCCGCCCTTGATGGTGTTGCGCGCCGTGCCCTCGTTGTGTGTTGTTATCAACGACAGAAGCCGGGCTCTAAAAAATAAATGAATAATTATAAATTGTACATGGAAGACAGCTATTTACTTACCATTTGTTGATGAGATAACTAATGCAATGCCACAAAAAAGCAGCGCGACGATTGCACGTACAATTTCATTTCCGTTGGACGCATAAGGATTTGCAATGGCGTCGGGCACATGAAAGAAAATAAAGAAACAAAAAAGCATGATAGCTAACAGTAATGCAACCACCTTTATCCATATTTTGAAAACAATGGCTATAGATGAACCTATAAGCGCCGCTCCTGCAAAGTAGGTCCAAAACAGTGGCGCTCCGGCCCATTTGGGTACCATGGTTGAAACAAAATCAGTAAATATAAAATGACTGCATCCAAACAATAACATGAGGATAGCGAAAAAAATCCTTCCCAATGGAATTAGTTTTTCTAACCATATGTGGAAGAAGTTCTTTCTTCTCTCACTTAAAATACTTTCTGAAAATGAGCCTGCCATAACAAATGCACCACCGCAGTATGCCAGTTCCTCACCGGCACCAAACCAAACATCCAAACGGGAAGCTTTATCAGCACTAAAGATCAGAATGTACGGCAAATGGCTGGTAATGATAAGTGCAAGAAAACAGAACCCTAAATAAAGGCAGGTATTTTTTTTAGTGACGGACTTGGTTTTAAACAATCCTGAAATGATAATGCCTGAGCATATTAAAGCCATTCCTGCCAGGATTGGGAAAGCGATATATGCATGCGGCCATGCAGGGAATGGAGCTAAGATTTCCGGGCGAAAATCTTTTAGCAAAAGCTGGTGTATCCCTATAGCAATAAGGCCAATTGCATAAAGTGAGCGACCGATTTTAGTAAGTGGTGTCATTAATCCCGGTATCAGTATAAAAACAATTCAATTTGTCTTCTGTCGCAGCGTGGTCTTTATAGCAAAGCTAATAAGTTTAGAACCGGAAAATCCCTTTAATGTCGGGCATAGCCTCCTGCCAAGGAACGATACATTTGTATAGTTTTAGTCGTAGCCGGGTCGTCTCCGGCCTTGATGGTGTTGCGCGCCCCTGCCTTCCTTGTATGTTGTCACCAACGATAGAAGCCGGGTCGTCAGAAATTCGTAATTGAAGTCAATGTAATTCAAACAGTGAAATTTGCCGGTTACAACTTGTTTTGTTTGTCTGGGAAGACCAGCAAAGGCGAAGCAATCACACAGACCCTGCTGCGACAAAGCTGGCTGCAATTCGCAAAGTTTTAAAGTGAGGTATAAAAAGCGCCGGAAGTGTAAAAATTTTTAGTACGGGCAGAATTTTTATTTGAATATTTTCTTCACAAAAAATTTATTTCAAGTAATATCACTTACA
>JBEHXV010000066.1:0-3721 GCA_048498515.1 Bacteroidota bacterium
TCGACGAAGGGTCACTACGACAAGTTCTTCCCCAGCTATTGTTTTTTTTCCACGAAAATAGCTCCCAGGTTGCTGTAACACCTCGACTCGGTAAACCAATGACCATGCTCCTGGGCTATAGTAATCGCTTTTTTAAAATAACCAATGGCGGTTTCCTTTTGTCCCATTGTATAATAGGTAATTCCCAACAGCTTGGTTAAAACAGCTTCCATGCTGTCGAGGTTGTTTTTTTTGGCTAACACAATGCCATCGTTGGTAACCTGTATGCTTTTTGGAAAATCCCTGAGCGCCCCGGCCCTGTTTGAGATCCTGACCATCACTTCCAGTTTTTCTTTGGGGGTTAGGGCATGAGTGGCAATGTAGTTTTCGAGTTGTATAATCGCGGCGCTGTCATTCTTTAACTGGTCCAGCTGCTTTAGTGTTGCCTGTGAGTATGTCAAACAAGCGGGATGCAACACCAAAACTATAGCCAGGAAACACCGTTTTAACATCCTATTTCACAATTTTGTGTTTAAGCGCAAGCGCAATTAATTTGCCGGTGCTTTGCACATTGAATTTTTGCATTAAATTATTTTTGCGTGTTTCAACGGTTCGCGGACTCAGGAATAGTTTTTCACCTATTTCCTTTGAGGTAAGACCTTCGCATACCAGCTTTAACACCTCATGGTCTTTTTCGGTTAATGGTTCCGTTAGTCCTGCATACTCCGAGCTGCTTTTCTTAAGGCCAACCATGATCTTTTTAGCTTCTTCCGATAAAAAAATAGTTCCCGATAAAACCGTTGCCATTGCTTTTTGAAGTTCTTCCTGTGTGCAATTCTTATGCAGGTAACCTCTGGCCCCTTCTTTTATCGTTTCTTCTATCAGCCTCTTTTCATCGTTCATGGTGAGTATAATAACCGGTACCTCTGTTATTTCTTTTAATTTTTTGAGGGTAGCCATGCCGTTCCATTCGGGCATTTCCATGTCAAGTATAATCAGGTCGGGCATTTTGGCAAGGCAAGCCTCATACAGCTCTTTCCCGTTTAAAAAAGTGCTTACTTGTTTAATGTTTCCCGATGACATGAGCAGGTTGGCAATAGCTTTGGCAACTATTTCATGGTCGTCGGCAAGGTATACGTGTATTAGCTGTTCGGTTGGCATCGTTATTATCTCAATACGAATATACCGTAAATTAAACTAATTGCGAATACCCTGTACAACGGATTTTGTTTCCCGGCTTGTTTTTTATTTTTTGTTGGCTTTCCCGGCTTATTTACTATTTTTAATGAATACTTTTTTATCAATGATGAAACTAACTACCCGGCTTTTATGGTTGACCTGTGTTTTTAGTATTTCTGTGGGCTGGTCACAAAATCCTGCCTCCGATTCATTGAAGCAATTGCTTAAAAACGCTACCCACGATACCACGCGCTGTAAGATCCTCAACGAAATGATAGAGGCGGAAACAGACGATAACATATGGCCTGCCTATAATGAGCAATTGAAAAACCTGGCCGGCGATAACCTGCGCGATAATGCCAACTCACCCTACCTGGCTAAGTTTTATAAAAAATACCTGGCCGCTGCATACAATAACATTGGCTATTTTAAAATGAACCAGGGCGATTTGGTTCAAACGCTGGATTTTTACCGTCAGAGCCTGCAAATTCAGAAAGAGATAGATGATAAACAGGGCATGGTGAGCACCCTGATTAATATTGGTTTTATATATGAAAGCCAGGGAAATATTCCCCTGGCCCTTGATTTTTATCACCAGAGCTTAAAGATTTGCGAACAGGCCAACGATAAAGTGGGTGTGGCGAACGCGCTCAATAACATTGCCGTTATTTACCAAAAACAGTTCGACGCGAAAGCATTGGATTATTATGAACGAAGCTTAAAGATCTATACTGAGCTGCATGATGAGATCGGCATCTCCTCATCATACAATAACCTGGGAAGCATTTATGAATTAAAGAAAGAGCCTTTAAAAGCATTGGATTATTACACAAAAAGCCTTGCTATAAAGGAAAAGCTGGGAAATAAACGGGGCATTGCCGAAGGACTTAATAATGTGGGCAGTATATACAGGAGCCAGGGCAATAATGAGAAGGCCCTGGAGTATTATATGAAAAGCCTGGCACTGATGGAGGAATTGGATAATAAGTACGGGACAGCCACTATCTTTTCCAATATTGGTAGTTTATACCTGTCACAACATAAATTGCCCAAGGCATTGGAATATGGATTGAAGTCTATGGAACTTTCCAAACAAATAGCTTATCCCGAAAAGATACAGGGAGCGGCTAATTTGTTAACGGCTATTTACAGGCAGAGTGGCGATTACAAAAAAGCCTTTGAAATGCTGGAGCTTAACATTGTGATGCGTGATAGCATGAACAGCCAGGAAAATAAAAGAGCAAGCATTAAAAACCAGTTCCGCTACGAGTACGAAAAAAAAGCGGCTGCCGACAGTGTAAAAGTTGCCGAAGAAAAGAAAGTAATTGCCGTTCAGTTAAAACAGGAAAAGACCCAGCGTTATGCTTTGTATGGAGGGTTGGCTTTAGTGGCTTTGTTTGGTGCTTTTATGTTTAACCGCTTTAAAATAACACAAAGACAAAAGCGCTTGATAGAAGTTAAGGAGAAAGAAACCCAGCAACAGAAAAAATTGGTGGAAGAAAAACAAAAAGAGATCGTTGATTCCATTACTTATGCCAAACGTCTGCAGGAAGCCATTTTGCCCCCGCAGGAATTTGTTGATCGTTATGCACCCGGCAACTTTATGTTGTACAAGCCAAAGGATTTAGTGGCTGGCGATTTTTATTGGGCGGAATACATGGAGGGTTTATTTTTTATAGCCGCTGCCGATAGTACCGGGCATGGTGTTCCGGGCGCCATGGTGTCGGTGGTGTGCAGTAATGCCCTGAATCGCTGTGTAAAAGAATTTGAATTGCGCGATACCGGAAAAATTTTGGACAAATGCCGTGAGCTGGTACTGGAAACCTTTGCTAAAAGCGGAGAAGAAATAAAGGATGGAATGGACATTTCATTACTATGCATTGACGCAACCAATAAAAAAATATCCTGGAGCGGCGCCAATAATCCGCTTTGGTATCTTTCCCTTTCCCCCTTTGAAGAGCCTGTCCCGAACTTGATTCGGGAGGGTGGCCGAAGGCCGGGGGATGTTGTTCCAAAGACATCGAACGATATTGCACTCACCGAGATCAAAGCCGACAAACAACCCATTGGCAAAACAGATGATCCCAAGCCGTTTACAACGCATGAACTGGCGTATAATCCCGGCGATGTATTTTATTTAATGACGGATGGTTTTGCCGATCAGTTTGGCGGACCTAAGGGCAAGAAATTTAAATACAAGCAACTCGAAGAATTATTGATGTCTTTGCAACAAGAACCATTGAACCTGCAAAAAGGAAAACTGTTGCAAGCTTTCAACAGCTGGAAAGGCTCGCTGGAACAAGTAGATGACGTGTGTATTATTGGGATAAGGATTTGAGAATGAAGTTTATTCGGAGCAGCGCGAGGGTGTGAACGAAAAGTGCGAACCGCCATTTTTTACTCCGTTTCCTGGGCAGGCCTGTGCGCAAAAAATGGCGGTTGGTTTTCGTTCTTGATTTTTTCTTTTACTTTTTTCATCAAGGAAAAAAGTAAAAGAAAAAGTTTAAAAGTAAGTAAACGTGTTTTTATTTATAAATCCCTATCTTTGAACCTCATATTAAAA
>JBEHXV010000067.1:0-3112 GCA_048498515.1 Bacteroidota bacterium
CTTAAAGCATCGGAGTAGGTGTTAATTTTTGTTTGAATAGCGAAGGCCCGCATTGATGCTGTACCTCGAATCGAAAACAAAGGTCTCGCTGATGTAGGCTGCAAGATTGTTTTCAGCAATATTGCCAAACGTTAAGTGTGCAGTGGTGATGCTCCTGTCTTTTGTTCTTGAAAGTTCGCTGTTGTTTATCCTGTCCATACGAATATTAGCACCCATCTCAGAAGCAATTTGCGTACTGCCTGCGTAAAAGGTTTTGTGATAGCTGCCATTATAGCCGTATAGATTTCTATGTTCTTTTTGCCGGATTTGATCGCCATTTACAGGGTCTTCTTTGTAAAAAGTAAAGTTGGAATAGAGTTGAAAATGGTAGTCGGAGTAGTACAACTGGTTTTTAAAATAGGATCCGTTCTTTAAAGTAGTAGTGAGCAAAGCGTTTACATTCTTTCTCGAGGTTTCGCCACCTTCATTAGGGTCAAGTGCTCCGTAAAAGCCAATCAACCCGCTTTCTACTGCACGGTCAGGTATTTGTCCTGATGCATTCCACTTGCTTGAAAACACAGAGGCAGAAAAACTAAGGCTGTTGTATTTGTTTAATGCACCGTAATATTTTCCAAAAACATTTACACGATGAAAATCCTGAGGGTGATCGAAATATCCTCTTGTGTACATGTATTCAGAAGCGATATAGGCCGATTGATTTTTTGCTCTTGCTTTTTCGCCTAAAAGGTTCAGCATGCCAACCGTTCTGAAAGTATGGTACATGCCTCCTTCCACCTTGATGGAATTTTTGGGAAGTGAATTGAAGGTTTTAAAATCTACAAAACCGGTTGTGGTAAAGTTTCCTTTCTCTGCATAATAGGTCCCCTTTTTAAATGTGACGTTATCAATCAATTCAGGAATTAAAAAATGCAGATCAGCATAGCCCTGCCCGTGTGCATGCGACACCATATTCACCGGCATACCGTCAACAGCAATATTAATATCAGTTCCATGGTCAAGATCGAAGCCCCTTAGAAATATTTGTTCCGCTTTGCCACCGCCTGCGTGCTGACCTATGAATAAACCGGGAACCATTCTCAATACTTCCTGCGAATTGTTGATGCCCCGCATTTTTATATCCAGTTTGCTGATAGGCCGATATTGATCGTTAGCGCCTGCGGATACTGTTACATTGCTTAACTGTACTACGGTGTTTTTAAGCCGGATAGTATTGTTGTTCTTAAAAAGATCGTTGATGGAAAGGGTAGTGGTTTCGTGGCCGATGGAAGTGATCTTTAGCTGACTGTAATGCTCAAAGGATTTAAAATAAAACCTTCCTCTTTCATCGGTTAATGAAATTTGGTTAGCGGGCAATAATACTACTGTAGCACCTTCAACCGGCACAGAAGTGGTTTGATCAATAACTGATCCTGTTATCTCCCTGTTTTGTGAATAAGCAAGAGTTGAAAGCAGGAAAATGAATAGGATTAAGCTAAGCCTCATGTACTGTTGGTTATAAAAATGGCGAATTTAGACCAGGAATTTTCCTCCCTTATTGACTTTACTCAACCTACTTACGCAGTTTTGCCGGTTATGGATGTATTGAGAATACGCCATGCCATTTTTTGTTTTGGAGTTATTGCTGTCTGCCCAGCGCTTCAATGCGTTGGCCGCCGAGTGTCTCTAGACCACGGCGAAGGCAGAAATTGCCTACATTATAAGTCATTGACTACCGGGGTGATAATAAAAGTTTAAAATTCACACCAAATAATCAGATCATTTGGAGCGCCACACGAACCGCCTATATTTAGAGGCGGTTATGCATTTGGTATGAGTTGTATTGGTTTTATCAACTAAAATCATTCAAATGAAAATTCATTATTACTTATCTGTTATTGTTCTTTCCGGCTTGCTCATTACTTCCTGCAAAAAAGAGGAGATGGTTTCCGACCCTTACCAGGTTTTTAAACAACCTTATACCACGGGAGTAATTAGTTTTCAATATCCCATACAGTTGGTGTTTACCGATTCAAAAAGAATAGTTGACACCACTGTTAGTTTTACATCGGTTGGCAATAATCCTTCAGAATGGGATTTCTATGGCTATTCGAAACCTTCAACGTCGTGGGTACTATTGCAAAGGCTTAACCCGGATGATTTTCAGAACAGGGTTATCATTTTCTTTCCCGGTACCAACTTAAATGCCTTAACGCTGCCTCACACATTTTTGCCAGAAGAAAGCCTAACCAGGGATGCACAGATTAATTATGTAATCGGCATACGGCCATTTGTTGACACTTCGGGCCATGTTGTTTACGGCACTAACACCTATGCGTCCAGTACTGCAGATAAAAGTTTTACGCTAACCATTTTATCGCGGGAAAATAACCGGCTGCAAGGAATTTTTGATGGCGAACTAAAAAACCAGGACGGGCAGGTTATCACCTGCAAAAACGGTTTGTTCGATATACAGATTGTTGAAAAGTAAAAAGCTTACTTTCCTTCGCGAGTTTCGCTGCATAGGTTTGTGCCATGCGAACCCACGGATGGCGTAAGCTATATTAATAGCATCCCTTCGGGATTGGCGCAATAGTTATAAAAACAACAAAACACACTCACTGTTTTTTCATCTTTCCATAAAATAAATTTGGAAGCGGTTGAATACTATCGTAATATTGCGATTGATATGGGCGCAACAAAATCAGAAGAGTTTAGTGTTAAGGATAACAGGATATCCAGATATGCAAAAGCGTTAGCACATCCTGCACGCATTGCTATTTTAAAATTTCTTGCCAAAAAAGCTTCCTGCCAGTGTGGGGATATTGTTGAAGAACTACCGCTTTCACAAAGCACAGTTTCCCAGCATTTAAAAGAATTGAAAGAAGCAGGATTGATCAAAGGCGAAATTGAAGGAGCCAAAGTGTGTTACTGTATTGATGAAAAAGAGTGGAAGGCTGCACAGGTTTGGATCAACCAGTTGTTTGATAGCTACAAAGGCGACAGCAACAATTGCTGCTGATCTTTTTTTTTGCATTTAATCATCGTAATATTTCGATAATACTTTAAATAAATAACATGGAAACTCAGGATCAACTCAAAGAGATAGTAAAGCAGAAATACAGCGAAATAGCAT